>NZ_JXYA01000165.1 GCF_000967655.1 Pseudoalteromonas rubra | reverse complement strand
ACGGTCGGTTTTGTCTTCTTTGTTTTGCTTCTCGCCCTTAACGGTCAGCGTGTTATTTTCCGACTCAAGCGACAACTCCTGCTCCGTAAAGCCGGCCACCGCCATGGTAATTTGGTACTTGTCTTCCGCTAAAGCTTCGATGTTGTAAGGCGGATAGCTTGGCTGTTTTTCGCTGCTACGCTGCGCCGCATCCATCATAGATGCAAGGTGGTCAAAGCCGATGAATGAACGGTAAAGGGGTGATAAATCTACTGTACGCATAATCATATCCTCATAAAGCGATAATTAAGCCATTTACTCTTTGCAATAAACCAGTAAATAGCGGGTTTTTAACTCTAACATTACTTGAATAAAGACTTTTAAAACAAAGTCTTAGCCTTGTTTTGGACCCTGTCGGCGTCCTCACAAATCTATCTATGGCCGGGGCCAATGCTTTTCAAGGAAGTTTTTTGAAAAAAGTTTTAGGTTCATTTTATCTTATTGATTTTAAGTGCTTTTATTTTTGGTTATTTGCTTTGGATCTTTGCTCCGGTCAGTCACCCTTTTGCTGTCGGTGGTTCCCGGCTCAAGGCCGGAATGACGAAGGCGAAGCTGGAT
>NZ_JXYA01000164.1 GCF_000967655.1 Pseudoalteromonas rubra | reverse complement strand
GTCGCGTCCTTCACGGGCGCGTGGATTGAAACAACTTGCTTTTCCAGTACCACGCTGCGCTCCAATGTCGCGTCCTTCACGGGCGCGTGGATTGAAACCGCGTCATTTTGGGAGTCCAGTTATCCAGATGGAGTCGCGTCCTTCACGGGCGCGTGGATTGAAACTACTTTATTAGCCCATGCTTTTTAAGCTCATGCGTCGCGTCCTTCACGGGCGCGTGGATTGAAACTAATGATCCGAAAGGGTTTGAAAGTTGGGTTGTGTCGCGTCCTTCACGGGCGCGTGGATTGAAACATCAAACCAACAAGCCTTAACGCTTTTAAAGTTGTCGCGTCCTTCACGGGCGCGTGGATTGAAACCAAATCACCGCCCGCTAATTTGAACCAATCACCTGTCGCGTCCTTCACGGGCGCGTGGATTGAAACAGGTCTGTTTGGGGGTAATACGTCCAGTGTTAATGTCGCGTCCTTCACGGGC
>NZ_JXYA01000163.1 GCF_000967655.1 Pseudoalteromonas rubra | reverse complement strand
GATGTGGTGTGCCCTGAGTGCGTTGCAAAATTCCATCAGCCAGTTAAGCGCTGGGAACTCAGGAAAGCAGTATGAGTGACCAATATATCTCGCCCCAGGTGCAGCGCACATTAAAGGCGCTGACCGTGATGGCTGGCAATGAAGTTGAGGGCATAGAACCAAAGCAACTGGCAGAGGCACTGGAGACCAGCAACGCTGATGTAACGCGAATA
>NZ_JXYA01000162.1 GCF_000967655.1 Pseudoalteromonas rubra | reverse complement strand
TATGAAATTAAGAACGTTATCTAACAAAGCACTACCTTCAAAGTTGCAAGCTCATGTTGCTGGCAGTAACGGCAATGGCAACAACCCCATTATTTATCCTGAATCCAATGGTAAGGGTAAGAACCTAAGCACACAGCAAATTGCTTTTGTTGTAGGCGGGAATGGAAGTGGAAATGATCCAACTAAACCTCAGAGGCAAGCGATCAAAGTCACAGATTTCGGTAATGGGAGTGGCAACAACCCCGTTATTTATCCTGAATCCAATGGTAAGGGTAGGAAACTAAGCACAAAGCAAATTACGTCTGTCGTAGGCGGTTCGCTGGGCGGCGGCGGCGGCGGCGAACCAGTTAAGCCTGCTCGGGCAGCTGTTTTGACGCCAGAGATCATCAGGGACCGCAATCCGTGAATGAGTTTTTTGCCCAGGTAGATTGGGCCGTGATTGGAATCAAGCTGCTCTCTCTGACGGCCCTTTTATTTTTTTCTAAGCAGACTTTGAAAGAGTTGCTATTTGATAAGCCGAGTGCAGATATTCGCGAGCAAGTTGAGTCAAGCTTGTTTATGCTCGTAGCTTTTACTTTTGTGTGGCATCTGTTGGGAAGTTATATCAGTTACTCATTTTCAAAATCGGAAATGACTTATGAACAGCAAGTTCAGGTGTATTATTTTTTCTTCTCATTTTATGAAGTGCTCGGACTATCACTATTAGCAATGTGCCATTGGCTAAAAAAGTGCAGCTTTTCAAAGGTATGTAGGTGGGTTTACTATCTAAGTACAGGCATGGTTGCACTTCACCTGGTCAGGTACTTGGATAGAGTTTATTTCGAGACTGACTATTTAGATAGTGTCTATATGCCAATAAAGACCGGTCTAAACATTGCGACGCTTGTATTAGTCGGAGCATACCCTGTAATGAGGCTTATCAAACTCAAGCCCTTTTATCGCTGGGAGTAATTAAGTTGGAAGCAGTAATATTATTTTTCTTGGTAAGCATCCTGTGTGTTTCATTAGCGTTATGCGTTTGTGCTTCAAACTACAAAAGGCGCCCAGATAAACAAGCACAAGAAGCATCACAACAATTGACTGTGCATTCCAATGTATCTTTTGTGCGTGAAAAAGCTGAACTCCAAAAAGCGGCAACTTTGTTGGCAAAGGGGGAGGTTTTAGAAGAGATTTTGGAAGATCTATTTGAAGGCATTACAGAGCAGCAAATGCTGGAGTTAGAGTTGCAATTTCGTATCGAGCGGCGACAGGTACTAAAAACACTATCAAAACTAGGGATTGTGAATAAGGCTCATTTGAAAGCTATTATTAAGAATCCAAAAATACAAGCTTAAGCATTCCCATCTTTGGATGGGGATAGCTCTTCAAACAGTTCTGCGGTATTAAACTTACCTGTGATCTCAGCTCTTGCCAGAACAGCCGCTGCTTTCTCAATCAAATCCATACTTTTCATGACATCGAAGCTCGCCGAGTTACTCACTTCTTGCCTAAGCCTTTTTACTTGAAAAACAGACCTAATGGCCTCAGGGGCAGCGTATTTAGCCACTTCTACGGCATGATCAATTGAAATTGAATCACTGCTATCAACAACGGTTAAACCGCTTTTTCGGCCAGTGACAACGTACAAAATATCAAAGCCGATTTGATCCAATTCATTGAGCTTATCTGAAGGAATAGGATTACCTTTTTCCCAACGAACATAAGTCGCCTTTCCTACATGGATCTTGTCAGCAACTTCCTGCTGCGTGAGATTGAGCCTTTCACGTTCGCCTTTAAGTGGTGTAGTCATATTTGATAATAAAACCGTTGACAGTTATCAAATATGATAACTATACTAATCTCAACTTAAA
>NZ_JXYA01000161.1 GCF_000967655.1 Pseudoalteromonas rubra | reverse complement strand
GTCGCGTCCTTCACGGGCGCGTGGATTGAAACAACCTCCATGGGTTTGAACTCGTACATGCCATCGTCGCGTCCTTCACGGGCGCGTGGATTGAAACGACAACTGCAAATTTTTATTACATGGTCCTATGACGTCGCGTCCTTCACGGGCGCGTGGATTGAAACTGATCTGTGGTCCATCTAACCGTGCCAAAGCCAAGTCGCGTCCTTCACGGGCGCGTGGATTGAAACAGTCTTTACAACAGAGGTAAAGCATGTGGCGTAGTCGCGTCCTTCACGGGCGCGTGGATTGAAAC
>NZ_JXYA01000160.1 GCF_000967655.1 Pseudoalteromonas rubra | reverse complement strand
AATTATTCAAAATGGTATTAGTTCAAAAAATGTGACTAAGAGATAGCATCAAGTGCGGGATGACGGTAGTGTGGGCTGTAAGAATCGAAATATAAGCGACTTACCCAAACGGTTGGGCAGACTATCCTGGAGAGTTATCTGCGTTATCAGCTGAAAAACTGTCATTAACCCAAACGCAAAAAAGCCCGACTCTTTCGAATCGGGCTTT
>NZ_JXYA01000159.1 GCF_000967655.1 Pseudoalteromonas rubra | reverse complement strand
CCGGCTCCGCCGCTTGTGGCTCGTCATCCAGAGCAGCCAGCGCGTCTTCTTCTTCAAACGCCGGGAAGTCTTCTTCCGCTAGTGCGTCGTCTGTCAGGTCGTCTTCTAACAGTGTTTCTTCTTCTGCTGAAGCAGCTTGCTCTGGTGCCTCTCCAGTTTCCGCCTCCGCCGCGTGTGGCTCGTCATCCAGCGCTGCCAGCGCGTCTTCTTCTTCAAACGCCGGGAAGTCTTCTTCCGCCAGTGCGTCGTCTGTCAGGTCGTCTTCTAACAGTGTTTCTTCATCTGCTGA
>NZ_JXYA01000158.1 GCF_000967655.1 Pseudoalteromonas rubra | reverse complement strand
ACAAAAGGTACGCAGTCACCCATCCCGAAATATCTTCCGCTTGTCTTTTCTGCCAATCTTACATCGCTTTTTTTGCTTCCGTTTCTCATGTACTTTGAATGTACACTGCGATACGGGTCAAAAAAACCGTGTAACCTTGTTTGAAAATCCTGCGCTCTTACCGAGGTAAAAACGTCAAGAAAGATACTTTGGTGATGGGCTCCTACTGCTTGTACGT
>NZ_JXYA01000157.1 GCF_000967655.1 Pseudoalteromonas rubra | reverse complement strand
CCCGGCGTGGGGCTCAAGTCCAACTCCACACTCGGCATAAGTATCAAATTTCAGGCATAAAAAAACCCCGACCTATTCGGTCAGGGTTATAAAAAGTGGTACCAGTGGCGGACTCTTAACTTACATCAGTGCCACGCCCGGCGTGGGGCTCAAGTCCGACTCCACTTCAAAATGGCAAATTTCAGGTATAAAAAAACCCCGACCTATTCGGTCAGGGTTATAAAAAGTGGTACCA
>NZ_JXYA01000156.1 GCF_000967655.1 Pseudoalteromonas rubra | reverse complement strand
GTTTCAATCCACGCGCCCGTGAAGGACGCGACGGCTATCAGCGGGGGTGCATAGGTTCTTCATGGTTGTTTCAATCCACGCGCCCGTGAAGGACGCGACAGTCTAATGAATATTTATATCGAATATCAAAATCGTTTCAATCCACGCGCCCGTGAAGGACGCGACGTGGGCAACTGGCGTTTATCCGTGATGCGGTTGCGCGTTTCAATCCACGCGCCC
>NZ_JXYA01000155.1 GCF_000967655.1 Pseudoalteromonas rubra | reverse complement strand
CTCTTTTTTATGCTTGGCTTTGAGGTCGTCAATCAGCTGCTTAACCGCATCCTTATCGCCCGTTTCAACGGCTTCCGATTCAATCACCAGCGCCTGATCGTCTTCAGGCAACTGGCGCAAAACGCGTAAGTCGTTGTAGCCCAGTTTCATGTTTTGGGCAGCTTCAAAGAACTCTTCCCCAAATTGCTGAAGGTTTACCAAACGGCGATCAAGGTTTTGCCTATCAGTTTTTAGTATATGCTTACAGCATTCTTCCCAAGTGGTCACAGTGACCAGTTTTCCTTGATCATCGTGATAAGTTAAGCCCTTGTAACTCTTGGATTCCTTTATCTGCTGTACAACCTTTAATTCGGTCACAGTGACCAGTTTTCCAATAAAATTAAATGCCTGGATCTGGCCCAGTTGCAGCAAAGCATCCTGTTTAGACGCCAGAATGTCTTTGCCTTCAATCAGGGCTTTTTCCTGTTCGGGTGTAATGTGTGTATCTGTCATCGTTATTACCCCAGTACTCTGTAATTAATCGCTTCTTGCTGTAGCTCACGCAGTGCATTAGTAAAATTGTGATCTACCGTGTTACTTAGCTGCACCAGCGCCTTACTAAGCCGCCAGCGTTTATCATTTTTTGGCAGCCGCTCGGCAAACCCGGCCTTTACCAGATTGGCCAGTATTCGCGTTACATCAGCGTT
>NZ_JXYA01000154.1 GCF_000967655.1 Pseudoalteromonas rubra | reverse complement strand
CCCGTGAAGGACGCGACTTTGGGGCGTCGATTCGCATGGGCTGATGTAATTGTTTCAATCCACGCGCCCGTGAAGGACGCGACTTTGAGCGGTCCAAATGTGACTGCTCAAAAGACTGTTTCAATCCACGCGCCCGTGAAGGACGCGACGACACTTTCAGCTCCGGATTAAAGTCATACGCAGTTTCAATCCACGCGCCCGTGAAGGACGCGAC
>NZ_JXYA01000153.1 GCF_000967655.1 Pseudoalteromonas rubra | reverse complement strand
AGAGAAGAGCCAATCTAACTCGGAGTGAGCAGTTGCTGGGCTAATAGTGTTCATTTGATGTAATTTCGACTCATCTAAACTCAGGTCTGGGTGCTTATTCGCATTATTCTAATCTGACTACTTTCACAGCTCAGAGCGTGCACGAAGCCTGATAATTTTACATTTCCAAGCTGAACCTGCCTACCTGCTGCATCGTTAACTTAAACGATAGTGGTGCACTTCAATTGATAATATAGCTTGGATACGCCTCTACAGTTTAGGGTGGGTGTCTTCGGTTTTTT
>NZ_JXYA01000152.1 GCF_000967655.1 Pseudoalteromonas rubra | reverse complement strand
GGAGGCTGAGGCAGAAGAAGAGTTGCTGGCGGAAGAGCCGGACGATATCGACAGCCTGTTAGAAGACGAGCCGGAGGCTGAGCCAGAAGAAGAGCTACTGGCGGAAGAGCCGGATGACATCGATAGTCTGTTAGAAGACGAGCCGGAGGCTGAGTCAGAAGAAGAGTTGCTGGCGGAAGAGCCGGATGACATCGACAGTCAGTTAGAAGACGAGCCGGAGGC
>NZ_JXYA01000151.1 GCF_000967655.1 Pseudoalteromonas rubra | reverse complement strand
CGTAAGGTATTGTCGTGGAAATTATCGAACACGCTTGATACGCACTTTTGCCTCGAAGCATTGGACGAAGCGCTACAACGTTACGGTAAGCCCCAGATATTTAACTCAGATCAAGGGTGCCAGTTTACTAGCGATGTATTTACGGGCAAACTGAAAGAGAGCGGCATCAAGATAAGCATGGATGGCAAGGGCCGCTGGGTCGATAACGTCATGATAGAACGGCTATGGCGAAGCCTGAAATATGAAGAAGTGTACCTGAAAGCATACGACTCAATCAGGGAAGCGGAGCGAGAGATAGGCAACTACTTCGTATTTTATAATGAGGAACGAATACATCAGAGTTTGGAAAAGCAAACGCCTGATGAGGTATACCATGCGACACAGAAGTTCGCAGCATAAAGGAAGGTTGTTCATCTAAAAAATGGCTGAGTGTGTCTAACCAATGGGGTCCAGCTCTGTCCTTGCAAACTGGATGAGG
>NZ_JXYA01000150.1 GCF_000967655.1 Pseudoalteromonas rubra | reverse complement strand
ATCAACATCGCTTTGGTTTGCTTTTGCTGCCAGTGCCTGATTAAACTGTGTTTCTGTAACATAGTTGGTCAACACTTGGGTTACATCCGAGCTTAGTACAAACGAGGTGAAGTCGGGCAGCTCTGTACGTTTAACCAGCTGTTCAACGTCGTAATCAACGCCCTTAGCCAGAATAGACCAGGGTTGTTGAACATTGCCCTCTGAATCCATTGGCGGCACACCAACCACTTCCTGGGTCGCGATAAACGCACTGCCCATATAACTAATCACGTCTCCAACCAAGTATTCGGTGGTCAGCAGATAGCCTGAAGCATTAAAGTTTATGCCAGCTGAACCTTTCGCTACCAGCAGTTGCCAGCGCTGTGTATCCTGCTCAGGAGACAGATTAACACCATCCGTTTCTGTAATAGCTGTTGATGCTATATATGCGCTGCCCTGGAAGGTAACGACATCGTCAACCTGATAACCAGATTGTGCATTCCAATCACCCTTAACTTGCAGCCCTTTTGCACCAGGCGCGCCATCTTTACCAGGTGCGCCATCTTTACCTGGGGCACCGTCAACACCGTCT
>NZ_JXYA01000149.1 GCF_000967655.1 Pseudoalteromonas rubra | reverse complement strand
AGAGTCGTCCAGCCTGCTTGATGACGAGCTGGATGAGGATGGTGAGGAGTTATTAGATTTTGGTGGTGACTTTGATGACCTGGATGGTCCCGACTTCGAGATTGAGCTGGAAGAAAGCAGTGAGCAGGATAGTGAGCCCACGGCATTTGAACAGGCGGAAGATGTCACACAGGACGAAACACCCGCATCAGAAGAAACACCGTTTGAAGATGATCTGACAGACGACACGCTGACAGATGACGCACTGGCGGAAGAAGAC
>NZ_JXYA01000148.1 GCF_000967655.1 Pseudoalteromonas rubra | reverse complement strand
GCTGCTCTAAACTTTCCGCAAGTGCCCTCTCCGTTTCACTCATGGCAGACTCGGGCTCGGCGTCTAGATTGATGACATCCGCCTCAGATTCATCCATTTGTAATTCAGGATAACTACTCAGCTCTTCACTGGGTGTCACCAAGTCAAGCTCGGTCAATTCTTCGTCTTCAGACAAATCTATGTCTTCGTCTGCGAGCGGATCATCACCCAGGTCAATCTCAACTTCATTGTCCAGTTCGCTGTCCACCTCAGAATCGAAGTCATCGGCTTCGGCTTCCAGCGCCTCAAGCAGCTCATCAACATTTTGCAACTGGGGTGGCGTGTGGGTTTCGCCTTCTTCTGCTGGGTGTACCAGCTCTTCGGCAAATTCGTCGAGTAACTCGTCTTCAGTTTCTGCTAACGCGGGTTCATCCTGCTCAATGTCAGGCTCGACCTCGTCCAGGTCCAGATCAGTAGACGGTTCAGCTTTGTCATGCAGGGACTGAAGATCGGCTTCCTCTTCCAGCATACCATCAAGGTGCCCGGGATCCGTTGTTGAAACAGCCTCGTAGTCAGACTCAGGCTCGTCTTCTAACAGACTG
>NZ_JXYA01000147.1 GCF_000967655.1 Pseudoalteromonas rubra | reverse complement strand
TTCAGTGCCCGGTCGAGTACATACAAACGGATCCCCGCAATCGGCGCACCAATGGGCACCGGTAATGCCGGGTCGCCATGACAGGTAAAGTGACTGACATCCACCGCCGCTTCGGTCGGACCATATAAGTTATACAGCTTGGCCAGTGGCAATTTGCTCAGCGCCTGCGCCTGTACCTCACTCGGCAGGGCTTCACCACTACATAAAATACGGCGAATGCTGGTTGCGGTATGCACCGACTCATGACCAATAAAGGCCTGCAGCATTGAGGGGACGAAGTGCAAGGTGGTAACGCCAAAGTGATTGATGGTGTCGAGCAGCTGAGTGCTATCTTTATGGGCCCCCGGCTCGGCAATCACCAGCTCCGCACCGTACATTAATGGCCAGAAGAACTCCCACACTGACACGTCAAACCCGAAGGGGGTTTTTTGCAGTACTTTGTCGTCGGCACCTATCGGATAGGCCGACTGCTGCCAGGCGATACGGTTGTAAATCGCACTATGCTGGTTCCCCACGCCTTTGGGCTTGCCGGTCGAACCTGAGGTGTAAATCACATAGGCCAGCTGGGTTGCCGGGATGTCATGCCCAGGTAACTGCGAGGGGTAGTCCGCCAGTGACAAACTTTGATAGGTGACGCGCTCAGCCAAATCGCCCAGACTGTCCAGACGCGCCAGTGAGTCATCGCCTAAGAACAACGATAGGCCACTGTTGCTGGCGATATAAGCGATACGCTCCAAGGGCAGCGACGGCTCTAATGGTACGTAAGCTGCACCGGCCTTCACCACTGCCAGAATGCTTATCACCATTTCCAGGCTGCGCTCGAACACCAGCGCAACTTTGTCTTCTGCCCCAATGCCCCGGACATTCAGGCAATGGGCCAGTTGATTAGAGGCCTGCTCCAGCTCAGCGTAAGTCATGCTTTGCTGGGCAAAGCGTAGCGCCACCGCATCGGGCGTACGCGCACTTTGCTCGCTGATCAGCGTCGTGATTGGACGCTGGTAGTCAAACGCCGGGGTGCCCGT
>NZ_JXYA01000146.1 GCF_000967655.1 Pseudoalteromonas rubra | reverse complement strand
CATCTCATCATTAAACATCCTTGAAAATCCGCCAGTCACTGCACCGTTAGAAAATTTACCTCCAGAGAGTTTAGAAGCTGTACCACCAACAATAGCCGACACAGCCACCCGGGCGATACTGAAGCTAGAGCCAGCATCAATGGTGTCGATACCCGGTGCAAATGCCTGTGTCACGCCCGCTGCAACGAAGCCGTGACCAAAATTTCCGCCCTATAATTCGGCCATTACACCACCGACCAGGCCATGTGCTGCAATTTTCCCAGCATGGAGCATACTGCCAAACTCAACTTTATCAAACGCTGTGCCCACACCATAAAATGCTGCTGCACTGGCCGCCCCGGTGAGCGCTCCTTTGAGGATATTGCCCCCGTTGACCGCCGCCCCTGTGGCACCAGCTATTGCACCAGCCGATGCTGCGCCATACCAGGAGGAAGCAAACCAACTTGCAGTTCCACCCGTGAAATAAATCAGTGCAGCACCAACAATCAGACTGGCGAAAGGCTTTAATTTTTTAAACAGCTTCTTAAACAAATACCCACTCGGATCCGTATA
>NZ_JXYA01000145.1 GCF_000967655.1 Pseudoalteromonas rubra | reverse complement strand
ATAGTACCGTTGGAAATAGATATATCGTACATATCGGCGATGTGAGCGCGGATATCCTGGTAGCTGTTACCCAAGGCAAACAGCGCAAGAATCTTGCGTTCTAAGTCTTCGGTTAGATGGGTTTGGTGCTTTTTCACCAACTGCGGCTCGAAGGTGCCTGCTCGGTCACGAGGCGTCTCAAGTTCAAATGCACCAGTGGGCCCTTTGACGGTTTTAGTGGATTTACCGTTCTTACGGTTGGGCTCGGAGCTTTCAGCTAAGTGGTTTTCCAACTCAGCCTTCATTGCGGCTTCAGTGAGCTGTTTTATCAACGGGGTGAGCGCTCCATCTTTACCAGTGAGGTTTTTGCCGTCCTGGAGCGCTTTCAATACAGAATCTAAATCAAATTTTTGTGTAGTCATGGGTCATTTCTCTTTTTGTATCTTAAC
>NZ_JXYA01000144.1 GCF_000967655.1 Pseudoalteromonas rubra | reverse complement strand
CCAGATTTGACAATAGCTCGTAGAAGTTCGAGTTGAACATTAACTTAAACAATTTTCGCTATTTTTCAACTTATCAAAAAACTGAATAACATTGTTATCTAAAAATGCCACCTTGGTAGGTGGCATCGTTGGCAACTATAAGTCTAAAACTGGATTCAGTTTAAGACTCGTCAATAGTTTCTGAGTCTGCATTATTCTTAACAGAGTCGATACCATTTTCTGCTCCTTGCTTTGAAGCATACATTTCACTTGTCGCGATCACCTGCCCGTTGTTTGCTTTAAGTACAAAGTAGTACGGTTGATCAGTATCCTTTGTAGATTTCTTAATTACGTACTTGCCCATCAGTTTACTCCTTTTGGGTAAATGTAAGTTATGAGAACGATTTCTCAATCAAAGATATTTGGGTTGTTGAATATTAAATCAAGTATATTTTTTCGGTTTTTTTGTAAGTCATGATTTGTCGCTATTTCAGTTTATTGGAGAGTTACACAGTGAATAAGAAAGTCAAGTTGGAAGCTTAACTTGGGCATAAGACTTGAAGATCAGAGCTATTGTCAAATCTGGTG
>NZ_JXYA01000143.1 GCF_000967655.1 Pseudoalteromonas rubra | reverse complement strand
CAATTCCGCCACTTCCGCATTATATTATCTGGAGTATTTGGAACCTAAATCCAGCGTCTATTTCAAGACATCTGCCAATTCCTCAACTTCAGAAAGTTGGCTGGAGTACCAGGATTTGAACCTGGGAATGGCGGGATCAAAACCCGCTGCCTTACCGCTTGGCGATACTCCAACAAAGGTATTCAAAGTTGTTTCAGTTCAAACTTTAAGAACATGGTGCGGAAGGAG
>NZ_JXYA01000142.1 GCF_000967655.1 Pseudoalteromonas rubra | reverse complement strand
ATTCAGGGCCGAGCTTATCTTCGGTTAATGGTCGTTAACGAAGTATGCTCTCACTCTGGTCGGAGAGTACTTACCTTTAGACTCGGCAGCTCAGGGTCACTGGCCGATTATTGGGTTTATTGATGTGACTAAGGATTACTCATACTCATTTATCAATGGCTATGAATCTGTGAATAGCGCTTGTGGTATTTATGGAGAGTTTAAAAAGCTTAAATATCCACACATTGATGGAGAAAAACGCTAAAGAAATGGGAGATTTTGGGAGACCCCCACCCCAAGCTGGCGCACTGGGTACGAGGGTGTTCATAATTCTG
>NZ_JXYA01000141.1 GCF_000967655.1 Pseudoalteromonas rubra | reverse complement strand
CCGAACAATGGCAGTGGTTATTGTCCGGCTTATCGGTCATTGCCCATAAGCCGCTCAGCTATGGTTATAACGTATGATCATAACAGAGTGTTTTAGATCACGATTTAATCTAAGCTACTAATTTAAAAACAGTTACTTAGCTGATAAAGTAATACACATGCAAAACGAACTTGATGTATTACGTCAGCAGCTCGCAAAGCAAGAAGAGATCATTGCTCAGCTTCAGGCGCGTAATAACTACCTCGAAGAACAATTCAGACTGGCCCAGCAAAAACGCTTCGGTGCCAGCAGTGAGTCGCATCCTGCACAAGCTGACTTGTTCAATGAAGCAGAAACGCTGGTTGAAGAAGCACCTGAGCAAGACGTGGAAACCATTGAATATCAGCGCAAAAAGCCGACACGTCGGTCACTGCCAAAAGATCTGCCCCGCGAACGTGTTGTGCATGACATCGACAACAAACAGTGTGACTGCTGTGGCGGTGAGCTGCACAAAATGGGCGAGGATGTGAGCGAAAAGCTGGAATTTATCCCGGCCCAGGTCAAAGTCATCGAACACGTCAGGCCTAAATACAGCTGCCGGCACTGTGAAAAAACACAAACCCGGGTTGAGATAAAACAAGC
>NZ_JXYA01000140.1 GCF_000967655.1 Pseudoalteromonas rubra | reverse complement strand
ATTAAGCAAATTGGTATTATTCTGACAGGGCACGAGCCAGACCGACTGGTTCAATCTCGGTACAGACGTTTTCATCATTCCAGTTCAGGCCCAGTAATGCGTTGTCGTCGCGCAAGTCTTCAATCCACTCGTCGAGTAGCTCATTCAAAGAGATGGCGATCGGCTTGAAATCTGCCCACTCGTCGCGGCACTGTGCCTTCGCGTTGTCTTCGTTATCCCAAAGTAGCAATACGTCTGACTCTTCAAACTGATTTGAGTCAACCACAACCAGGCCGCCATCATCTGAGCCCAGCGCCCAAACCTGCTCCTGCTCTTTTGCGGTTACGACAAAATTGACTACTTCCGATTCTAATTCGATGTCACTCATGGTGTATTTCCATAGTTGTCAGAGCTGATACCAATTTCACTTAGTACTTGTTCAATTTGAAGGAG
>NZ_JXYA01000139.1 GCF_000967655.1 Pseudoalteromonas rubra | reverse complement strand
CTGTGCGTATCGGGTTGTCTGGGTATCGTTTATTTTAAGTATACCAAAGCCAGGTGTGTATCTGTGGCCCTCGTCATAACCCTGTGTTGTGGTGTACTGGCAAGCGGCGCGGGGGTTTGGGGTATCATGTTATTACCTTGTTAAACCAGGCGAATATATCGCTGATATACAGAGGGAGAAAGTCAATGGAGATCCCCGCAAAGGTTATTTTTGCCAGTTTGTGCGGCGCGATTGTGGGTTACGCACTCACGCGGCAACTGGAAGGCGTACATTCAAAACTACTCGATTTAGGC
>NZ_JXYA01000138.1 GCF_000967655.1 Pseudoalteromonas rubra | reverse complement strand
GCGATCCCGCCGTGCCCATGGGCTGTTTTTCCGGGTTGAGCGTTGTAGGCCCGACTGGACTGCAATTTCGCACAGCACGTGTTCCCCATCGACTTGGATTAGCTGCTTTTGCTATTTCCATTCGTTCTTTTCGTTGCACCAGTATCTCTTTATCCTGTCCCGTATGCCGCTGATGTGGTGTAACAAATCGCAACTTACTGTGCTTATGCTCATAGTTGTACCAACGAGTAAATTTCAGTACCCATGCTCTGGCTTCTTCGAGGCTTTTAAAGCCTGCCGAGGGCCAGTCAGGTCTGTATTTGCAAGTTCTGAACAAGGATTCTGCAAATGGATTGTCGTTGCTAACTCGCGGTCTGTTATATGATGTTGTCACACCCAACTCTTGTGCTTTTACACGCATAGTTTGCGATTTCATCGGCGCACCGTTGTCTGAGTGTAAAACTACACCGCTATGCAGCGCATTTTCACGCACTAATGTTTGCTCCAGCAACTTGGCTGCATGCTCGCCTGATTCTTGTTCGTGGACTTCATGGCCCACTATTTTTCTGCTGTATATATCTTCGAGCATGTACAGGTAGTAAAACTGACCACGTACCGTGCTCGGCAGATAGGTAATATCCCAACAAAACACCTGACAAGGTCCCGTTGCTGTGTACGTTTTTGGAACAGGCACTCCATAAGATGGAGCGCCTCGGCCTCGGTGATGTAACTGGCCATTTGCCTTGAGTACTCTGTAA
>NZ_JXYA01000137.1 GCF_000967655.1 Pseudoalteromonas rubra | reverse complement strand
CTGGCGAGCTTGATCCCCTTTTGGGTGGATTGACCGATTGCTGATCCATGAGAAATTTTGTCTCTTCAACAGTCTGTGAACAGCCAACAACTTGTATTCTATGTGAAAAGGGACAGATATTTACTTCTGAATATCTTCTAGTGTTAGCCGACCACCTTCCGTGTGGTCCATAGAGTCGATTTAAGCTGATTCAGCTGTGCCTCATCCAGTTTGCAAGGACGGCCCGAGCGAGGTAGTTCTTCCAGGCCTTCTAATCCATTATCAAGATAGTCTTTCACCCATTTGTTCACGCTTGTGCGACTGACCTTCAAGTATTCA
>NZ_JXYA01000136.1 GCF_000967655.1 Pseudoalteromonas rubra | reverse complement strand
TGCATAGTGTTTCCTTATTAATCTTTAATTTTCTCAGTTTTTATCAACTCTGCTTAAGCTCCGCCAAGCATGACGCAAAGTCATTCAATGTTGGGCATATTGACGCCCCAAAACCCACACCGGACCTACTACTGCATAACCAGGCCCAGCCAGACCAAATTAAAAACGCTCTAATGGGGGTAGAGGATCGTTACCATCTTCAGGAATGGCCAAAGTCACATAAATTGGGCCACCATTTTCTTCAAGCAGATCAGAAACAAAGATATTTCCGCCGGTGACATTTTGCTTTTGTGTGTTATCTAGTGAAAAAGGGTGCATAGTG
>NZ_JXYA01000135.1 GCF_000967655.1 Pseudoalteromonas rubra | reverse complement strand
CACACCAGCCGGATACGGCGTGCAGGTAGCGGCCCAGTTCAACAAACGATTATGCGTACTGCGTACGCATGAATACTAAAGCGTTATAGCAACAAGGAAGGTACGGTTGAGTAATCAAACTACAGAGCAAGAAGAATTAGAGAAAGAGCCATTTAAAATACAAATAACGGCTAGCTTTAAAAATAAATCTAAGAAATTCAAAAATTATAGTTCTATTGTTCAAGGTGAACCCTTTTCATGGGGGATAACAATAAAGAACATCGATACAAAACCTACTCCGGAAGCAAATATTGTAGCTGCTGGGATTAAAGATTTAGATGATAAGGTCTTTCAATATATGGAAGAGCAAGAGAAATTTGTTAGATCCTTAAATCCAAATGAAGAAATATTTATAGAGATAGATAGAGGCGTCATCTTTTTAGAAGGAATGCAATGGTGCTACCTCTCAATACATCCAAAAAGTGAAGGTAAGTATTTTGAGACTTATCAATTTGATGAAAGTCATAATAGGGTTGTAAAATTTTATATAGATGAAGAGGATAATAATAATTGGATGGATCATGTATATATTCAAAAAAAGATGGAGTTACTCCAATCTAGAACCAATAATTATATTCTTTTATTAACATTGGTAACTGTTTGGGAATCAATATTCGGAATTAAAAATAGTTTAAAAAGCTTGGCAGTTATTCTCTCTTTAGTATTTAGTTGGATTGCAGATGGAATCGAGTGGCTTGGTCAGTTGCTATAACAAGTTGCTAAAAGTGGACGAAAAACAGTTGGCTTGCGCTCATTCTTCGCTAATTTTAGCCAATAATTTTTCGCCCGTTAGCAAGGCGTTATACTCTTAGAGGAAAATATGAAAGGTCTATTTTTCAAAAATATTCATGATAGCAAGCTTGTTGATGTCTGGTTTAACTCAGTGAGAAATAGCCTATGGACAAGCGCTGGAATGGTCGTAGTAATTTTCGAAGACACCTAATTTTCGAAGACACCCACCTCAAAATTCGTTCGTAGATGATTATAACCAAGAAACAAGCGACACCCACCTAAAAATGGCGTACTTTTGATGTGGCGTCTACGCTTAGGACACGCTCAAAGGATTGAGGACAATGGACTATGCCAACTGCAAGGAAGAAGCAGGTTAGCTTAAGCGATACCAAATATTATCACTGTATTTCCCGGTGTGTACGTCGGGCGTTTTTATGCGGCGAAGACCGCTTCACAGGCCGCTCATATGAGCATCGGCGAGACTGGGTAGAAGAAAAACTACTGACGCTGGCAAAAGTGTTTTGCATCGAGGTATGTGGCTACGCGGTTATGAGCAACCATACGCATATTGTGCTGTATGTTGATGATAAAAAAGCTGAAAGGTTATCAGATAAAGCGATAGTCATTCGCTGGCATAAGCTGTTTAAAGGCAACTGGCTGACACAAAAATACATCAATGGTAATGAGCTGAGCGAGTCTGAGCACATTATGTTGGCGGCTGACATTACTGAATTCAGACTTCGGCTTGCAAGCATCAGTTGGTTTATGCGAGTGCTTAATGAGAGCATTGCTCGCAGAGCTAATGAAGAAGATGGTTGCACGGGGCGTTTTTGGGAGGGGCGATTCAAATCACAAGCTTTATTGGATACAGCGGCACTGGCAGCCTGCATGGCTTATGTTGACCTGAACCCAGTCAGAGCAAAAATAGCAGAAGCACCTGAAACTTCGGACTATACCAGCATTAAAAAACGCATTGAGTGCGCACGACAGGGCAAGCAACCTAAAAGCTTGCGGCGCTTTGCAGGCAATCCAAGAGCAAATATGCCAAGTGGTCTTCCGTTTGATTTGACTTATTACATTCAGTTGGTTGAATTAACAGGCAGATGTATGCGTGCAGATAAACGGGGTTACATCAGTGATAGCCAGCCGTTGCTGGCCAGGTTACAAATAGCGCCAGACAACTGGCTTAAGCTTACCACCCAGTTTACCAAAGTGTTTCATGGTGCTGTAGGGCGAAAGCAGGCAATGACAGATTACTGTGAGCACCTTAACAAAAAGCGACGTGTTAATCTGACTCAGTGTGAGCAGTTACTGGGCTAGCATTATTCGAATTGGCTCCGAACAGACCCGACATATCTATTTTCCCAAACTTAGTTTAGGGGCGCTTTTGTATTGTCTTATCCTGTCTATTTTCAAATATTCCGAGCTTAAATGCGTGCACCTGGCTGCTCAAAGCCCTTGGTGAACGAAGAATCCACTATATTTCAAATTAAATTTAGAACATAGCTTCATTGGCTAGATGAATGTAAAGGTGGGTGTCGCCGTTATTTCTCTTTTGTATTGTCTTATCCTGTCTATTTTCAAATATTCCGAGCTTAAATGCGTGCACCTGGCTGCTCAAAGCCCTTGGTGAACGAAGAATCCACTATATTTCAAATTAAATTTAGAACATAGCTTCATTGGCTAGATGAATGTAAAGGTGGGTGTCGCCGTTATTTTTATTGGCTAGATGAATGTAAAGGTGGGTGTCGCCGTTATTTTTGTATCTATTTTCCCAAACTTAGTTTAGGGGCGCTTTTGTATTGTCTTATCCTG
>NZ_JXYA01000134.1 GCF_000967655.1 Pseudoalteromonas rubra | reverse complement strand
TGTACTCGACCGGGCACTGAACCTGTGTCCGCCAGGGGTGGCCGGTGAGCTTTATATTGCCGGTACGGGTCTGGCAAGGGGGTATGTTAACCGTGCCGACCTGAGCGCCGAGCGCTTTGTGGCTGACCCATTTATGAATGATGGCAGCCGCATGTATCGCAGTGGCGACTTAGTGTGCTGGAACAGCGAAGGCCAGCTGGATTATCTCGGCCGGACCGACCATCAGGTTAAAATTCGTGGCTTCCGCATTGAGCTGGGCGAAATCGAGGCGGCCTTGTACGCCATTAATGGTGTTCGGGAGGCGGTCATAGTGGCCGACCGCGATGGCGCGACGCAGCGTCTGGTAGGCTATGTATCGGGCGAAGCGGACGTCGAACTGGCGGTCGACGCGCTCAAAGCAGAACTGGCGGCCCAACTGCCAGAGTATATGGTGCCGGCTGTGATCATGGTGCTGGATACGTTGCCGCTGAACAGCAATGGTAAAATCGATCGTAAGGCACTGCCAAAACCCAGTCATGAATCCAGCGTGGCGTACGAAGCGCCGCAGGGTGAGCGTGAACTGGCACTGGCACAGGTATGGCAAAAAGTGCTGGGTCAGGAGCAGATAGGACGGCTGGACAACTTCTTTGAACTCGGGGGCGATTCTATTTTGAGTCTGCAAATCGTCAGCGGTTTGCGCGAGCACGGCCTGGTGGTGACCCCGAAACAAATTTTTGAACTGCACACCATTGCCCGCCTGGCTCCGGCATTGACTGAACTGCCTGCCAGCCAGCGGATTGCGCAGCAAGTCAGTGGTGAGGTAACACTGTTACCCATTCAGCAGCAGTTCTTGGCGACCAGTCTGAGCGACAAGAATCACTATAACCAGGCGCTGCTACTGACGTTGGCCGCCCCGCTGAATGGCGCGGCACTACAGCAGGTCTGGTCAGCCCTGGTTGCACATCATGATGCATTACGCCTGTGCTTTAGCCAAAACGAGGCAGGGCAGTGGCAGCAGCGCTACCTGCCTTTTGACGCCGAGCGTGCCGTGGCCAGTGTCTGGGAGCGCAACGTCGCAAGTGCTGAGATCACGTCGCTGGCTGAGCAGGCGCAGCGCAGCCTGAATATTCACAGTGGCGAATTGGCGCGAGTGGTCCACATGACGCTTGAGGATGGCACTGCCAGGCTGCTACTGGTGATCCACCATCTGGCTGTAGATGGGGTTTCCTGGCGAGTGTTGCTGGATGACCTGGCGCGCGGTTATGCACAAGCGCAGCAACAGCAGGCTTGCGAGTTTGCCAGCAAGAGTCACAGTTATCAGTACTGGGCCGAGCAGGTAGCGGATTACGCCAGCCTGAATTCGCAGGAACTGGCATTCTGGACACAACAACAGTCATCAGCGCTGACTATTCCGGGGTTAAACCCAGCGGGAAGCCGACGTCTGGCGGACAGTGCCGAAGTGCGTGTGACGCTGGAGCAGTCCACCACTGAGCGTCTGCTGCAACAGGCAGGCAAGCCTTATCGCACTGTGGTCAATGAGCTGCTGTTAAGTGCGCTGAGTGAAGCCGTCTACCAGTGGACGGGTCAGCAGGAGGCCGTGATCAACCTCGAAGGCCATGGCCGCGAACCCTGGGATGCACACACCGATCTCAGCCGCAGTGTTGGCTGGTTTACTACCTTATATCCGGTTCATCTGACACGTTTAAATGTGCTGTCAGAGACCATTAAGCATACCAAAGAGCACCTCAGAAGTGTGCCGAATAAAGGCATCGGGTATGGTGCTTTGAAATACTTTGGTGAATCGCAAGCACAGGCGACGTTAGCTGCTCAGCCTCTGGGTCAGATAGAATTTAACTATCTGGGTCAGCTCGACAACACGCTCAACCAGGGCGATGCGCCCTGGCGTCTCGCCAGTGAGCACAGTGGTGCGTCATTCAGCCCGGATTATGAACCACACAGTGAGTTGAGCATCAATGGTCAGGTCAGTGACGGGGCCTTGCAGCTGACTATCAGCTATGGCCGTGAGCGTATTGGAGAGGCCGATATGCAAGCCTTTGCAGCACATCTGCATGAGGCGCTGACACAGCTGGTTGCGCATTGTTGCGATACTCATGGCTGTCTGACGCCCAGTGATGTACCGCTGAGCGGATTAGATCAGCAACAGCTGGATCAGCTGCCTCTCGACACCGCTGAGCTCAGCGATTTATACCCCTTGTCACCGATGCAACAAGGTATGCTGTTCCACAGTCTGGTGGAGGAAGGCGAGGCTTATGTCAATCAAACCAGTTTAGAGATCAAGCGATTAGACGTCGCACGTTTTAAAGCCGCCTGGCTGAATGCAATCGCCCGTCATGATGCCTTACGCAGTGGCTTTTTGAGTCTGGACCCCCGACCACTGCAATTTGTGCGCAAAATCGTGCAGCCGGTATGGGAAACCTTGGACTGGCAGCACCTCGATAGCGCGCAGCAGCAACGTCAGCTGGCTGAGCTGAGCGTATCGCATCGCCAGCAGGGCTTTGCGATGGATGCCGAGAGCGGGTTGCAGCGCTTTGTACTGGTGCAGCTGGCACCACAGCGCCACGCCTTTGTCTGGACTATTCATCATATCTTAACCGATGGCTGGAGTTGTGCCGCCCTGATGGGCGAAGTGCTGCGTATGTACGACGGCGAGACACTGGCTGAGCCGCAGGCTCAGTATGGCGATTATATTGCCTACCTTGAACAACAGGACGTGGTGGCAAACCTGGCTTACTGGCAAACGCAGACTGGCATGTTGGAAGAGCCCTGCTACCTCAGCGGCGCGTTTAAGGCCCCACAAAGCGGCGCACATGCGGCTTTGGATGTGCAGTTGGATGAAGCGCAAAATACCGCGCTGAATGCTTTTGCGCGACAGCACCACCTGACTGCGAATACCCTGATGCAGGGTGCCTGGGCGATCTTGCTGAGCCGTTATCTGGGCCGTGAAGCGGTGTGTTTTGGTGCCACAACTTCGGGTCGTCCAACTGAGCTGGCGGGCCATGAAAGCATTCAGGGGATGTTTATTAATACCATGCCCGTGGTAGTTGAAGTAGCGCCTGAAGTAACCCTGGCGCAGTGGTTACAAACCTTGCAGGGGACTAACCTGGCCGGGCGAGAGCGTGAGTTTACGCCGCTGTATGAGATCCAGAAGCAGGCGAAGCACCTGACCCTGGATCAGCATGGGCTGTTCGATACTTTATTAGTCTTTGAAAATTATCCAATCACGACGGCATTGCCGCAGGACGAGCAGGCAACTGAGTTTACGGTGCGTGATGCCCGTGAAGAGACCAATTTCCCGCTCACCATCAGCTTTATCCAGGAGCAAACCCTGAAGCTGCACTTCAGCTATCAGGGTAGCGTGCTGGCCGAAGCGGATATCCGAGCGCTGGCGACTCAGTTTAAAACCCTGCTGTTGACTATGATGGACGCTGCACAGGCTCCGCTAGCGGCGCTGTTACAGTTGCAGGACGCGTCGCAGTGCAGCGCCTTGCTGGACATCGGAACGGGCACCCCGGCGTTTGAC
>NZ_JXYA01000133.1 GCF_000967655.1 Pseudoalteromonas rubra | reverse complement strand
GAGTTAGATTGGCTCTTCTCTTTTTATGAAGATGCTCACAGAAATCTGTCACCGCTTGCTTTCGCCCAACTGCACCATGAAATACCTTCGAAAACTGTGTGGTGAGTTTTAGCCAGTTATCTGGCTCTATTTGTAGTCTTGCCAACAGTGGCTGGCTATCGCTGATGTAACCTTGTTTATCTGCACGTATGCACCGGCCTGTGAGTTCAACTAGCTGAATGTAGTAAGTCAGTTCAAACGGCAGCCCACTTGGCATATTTGCTCCTGGATTGCCTGCAAAGCGCCGCAAGCTTTTCGGTTGCTTGCCCTGGCGTGCGCACTCAATGCGTTTTTTGATACTGGTATAGTTTGAAGTTTCCGGTGTTTCTGCAATTTTGGCTCTGACTGGATTCAGGTCAACATAAGCCATGCATGCAGCCAGCGCCGCTTCATCCAGTAATGCCTGTGATTTGAATCTTCCTTCCCAAAACCGGCCTGTACAACCATCTTCTTTATTGGCTCTGCGGGCAATGTCTTCATTGAGCACCCGCATAAACCAGCTGATACTCGC
>NZ_JXYA01000132.1 GCF_000967655.1 Pseudoalteromonas rubra | reverse complement strand
CATAAACCAGCTGATACTCGCTAGCCGCAATCTGAATTCAGCAATATCATCCGTTAGCATGCCCTGCTCCGACACACTCAGTTCATCGCCATTGATGTATTTTTGCGTCAGCCAGTTACCTTTAAACAGCTTATGCCAGCGAATCACTATCGCTTTATCAGTCAGTCTTTGCGCTTTGTTATCATCCACATACAGTACTATGTGCGAGAAAAAACCGAAGACACCCACC
>NZ_JXYA01000131.1 GCF_000967655.1 Pseudoalteromonas rubra | reverse complement strand
TTGCCAAGCTCCTAATTAAAAAAAGCCCGATTCGAAAGAGTCGGGCTTTTTTGCGTTTGGAGTAAAGTACTTCCATGTAGTATTTCCCCTTCGCGCATCCATGCGCTCACTTCCTCGAACTGCGAAGCGTTGCTTCGGTTTCTCGTCACCCAAACTCAGTAGTGAAACGAAATAGCCGAATGGTCGGCCCCGGCCGATGATAGTGTGTGGGGCGGACGGCGAGTCTTTCCCATGTGAAAGTAGGACATCGCCAGGGCCTTATAAGAAAAACCCGTTGCAGCAATGCAGCGGGTTTTTTGCTATGTTCGATTAGATGATGCCGCGCGCGAAAACTT
>NZ_JXYA01000130.1 GCF_000967655.1 Pseudoalteromonas rubra | reverse complement strand
AACGCTGATGTAACGCGAATATTGGCCAATCTGGTAAAGGCCGGGTTTGCCGAGCGGCTGCCAAAAAATGATAAACGCTGGCGACTGAGTAAAGCGCTGGTGCAGCTTAGTAACACGGTAGATCACAATTTTACTAACGCACTGCGTGAGCTACAGCAAGAAGCGATTAATTACAGAGTACTGGGGTAATAACGATGACAGATACACACATTACACCCGAACAGGAGAAAGCCCTGATTGAAGGCAAAGACATTCTGGCGTCTAAACAGAGTGTGCTTTTGCAATTAGGCCAAATCCAAGCATTCAATTTTATAGGTAAATTGGTAAACGTTACCGAACTGAAACTAGCCCAACAATTAAAGGATAGTAAAGAATACAAAGGGTTAGTTCATCAAGATGAAGATGGAAATGTGGTAACGATTACCACTTGGGAAGAATGTTGCAAGTACATTCTTAAGGAAAAACGCAGAAACGTTGATAACAGGCTTATTAACTTGCAGCAATTTGGGGAAGAGTTTTTTGAAGCTGCCCAAAACATGAAACTGGGCTACAACGACTTACGCGTTTTGCGCCAGTTGCCTGAAGACGACCAGGCACTGGTGATTGAATCGGAAGCCGTTGAAGCAGGCGATAAAGATGCGGTTAAGCAGCTGATTGACGACCTCAAAGCCAAGCATAAAAAAGAGGTGGATGATTTGCGCCAGGAAGTGCTGGCCAGTGACGCCATGCTGCGAGCAAATCGCAAATTGAATGACGAAAACGTGATGGAGAACCAACAATTAAAGGAGCAACTACACCAGAGAAAGTTTTCGCCTGAAAAATGGAAAGGCGACGTTAAAGACTTTTTTGCAGTGAATGCTAAGGCGAATACTCAGATCCTGGAAGGGTTTAGC
>NZ_JXYA01000129.1 GCF_000967655.1 Pseudoalteromonas rubra | reverse complement strand
AGCGGGTAACAGTGTCACCGTGACCATCACGGATAATAATTCATCAGTCAGTCGTACCGTGACCGCCGATAACTCCGGCAACTGGACGCTGAGTGGCAGTGAGCTGGATGTCAGCGGCCTGAACAATGGCACCTTGACGGTGTCGGCAACACAAGCGGATACGGCAGGTAATACGTCCACCGCAGCGACGCAAACCATTACCCTGGACAATGCGGCGCCTTCTGCGGTGACCATCACCACACCGATTGAAACTGACGGCATTGTCAACGTGGCCGAAGATAACGACGTGCTGATCGCCGGTTCCGGCGCGGAGTCGGGTAACAGTGTCACCGTGA
>NZ_JXYA01000128.1 GCF_000967655.1 Pseudoalteromonas rubra | reverse complement strand
CACCGTGACCATCACGGACAACAACAGCTCGGTAAGCCGCACCGTAACGGCCGAC
This sequence comes from Pseudoalteromonas rubra, assembly GCF_000967655.1. Classification (GTDB taxonomy): domain Bacteria; phylum Pseudomonadota; class Gammaproteobacteria; order Enterobacterales; family Alteromonadaceae; genus Pseudoalteromonas; species Pseudoalteromonas rubra_A. The sequence continues at coordinate 231 of NZ_JXYA01000128.1, read as the reverse complement.
AATTCTGGCAACTGGACACTGAGCGGTAGCGAGCTGGATGTCAGCAGCCTGAACAATGGCACGCTGACGGTGTCGGCGACCCAGGCGGATACGGCGGGCAACACCTCCACCGCTGCGACGCAAACCATTACCCTGGACAATGCCGCGCCGTCTGCGGTGACCATCACGACACCGATTGAAACCGACGGACTGGTCAATGCAGCCGAAGACAACGACGTGCTGATCGCCGGT
>NZ_JXYA01000127.1 GCF_000967655.1 Pseudoalteromonas rubra | reverse complement strand
GAGATATAGTCATTTCTGGTGTATGAGAAGACATTGCGATGTACTCTGTTAATTGATCTTGGCGGATCAACAACTAACAGAGGAAGCATCGCAATGAACGAAGATAATAACGCAGTTCCACTCACCGCACCAGAGAACCCGCTAGAGCAAGTATTGAAGCATGGTGCCCAGCAGTTGCTTGCTTCAGCCATTGAGGCTGAGCTAGCCGAACTTTTAGAGCAATTCTCTCATGAGCGCCTTGATGATGGTCGATTAAGAGTTGTGCGTAACGGCTATCAGCCTGAGAGAATGATCCAAACTGGCCTTGGCGATATCCCTGTCAGAGTTCCAAAAGTGAGGGATAGAAAAGATAAAGAAGTTAAGTTTAACAGTAAGTTAGTCCCACCTTACCTGAAGCGGACTAAAAATATCGAAGAATTGGTACCCTGGCTCTATCTACGTGGGATCTCCACGGGAGAGATGCAGCCAGCTCTTGCTTCACTGCTTGGCGAGAATGCTAAAGGGCTGTCGGCAAACACAGTCTCACGGCTAAAAGCGAGCTGGGAGCAAGAATACCTAGCTTGGGCTCGGCGAGACTTGAGCCACCGCCGTTTCGTTTATGTCTGGGCTGATGGGATCTACAGCAAAGTCAGAATGGACGACAAGCTATGTTTACTCGTTGTCATAGGCGTTGATGACACGGGCCGAAAGGAGTTGCTTGCAATATCTGACGGCGTTAGAGAATCAGAGCAAAGTTGGACAGAGGTATTGAACCAACTCAATGCTCAAGGGTTAACAGCTGCGCCGAAGCTGGCGATTGGTGACGGCGCGTTAGGGTTTTGGAATGCCGTGACTAAGGTATGGCCAACGACTCGGCACCAACGGTGCTGGGTTCATAAGACGGCAAACATTTTAAATAAAGTGCCAAAATCCATGCAGCCAAAAATCAAATCTAGCTTGCAAGATATCTGGATGGCAGAAAGCAAGGAGTCCGCGCTCAAAGCATATGATCTATTTGATAAAAACTATAGAGTCAAGTATCCGAAAGCAACCGATTGTTTGCGTAAGGATAAAGAGGAGATGCTGGCGTTCTATGATTTTCCAGCGGAGCACTGGCTCTCGATTAGAACAACGAATCCAATAGAGTCGACTTTCGCGACAATTAGGCTGAGAACTAACAAAACCAAGAGTTGTGGTAGCAGAAACACTACGCTGAGCATGGCATTCAAACTTGCTCAGCTAGCAGAAAAGAAATGGTATCGGTTACGTGGCTTTAAGCTACTGGCCGATGTCATTGAAGGTATTACCTTCAAAAACGGTGAACGAATAGAGCAAGATCTGGCAGAGTATCAAGCGGCTTTCATACACCAGATTTGACAATAGCTC
>NZ_JXYA01000126.1 GCF_000967655.1 Pseudoalteromonas rubra | reverse complement strand
CGTCCGTGAAGGACGCGACTCCACCCAAAGAAAAAATCCCCTAAATCATCAAGTTTCAATCCACGCGTCCGTGAAGGACGCGACGAAATAAAGGTCGCCATTGTGATCCGCAACCTCTGTTTCAATCCACGCGTCCGTGAAGGACGCGACCGCTCTGCGTGTTCATTCAAATTTGGGATATTGGGTTTCAATCCACGCGTCCGTGAAGGACGCGACGTTTCGCGTACTTTATTCACTCCTTCTCAACGGGTTTCAATCCACGCGTCCGTGAAGGACGCGACAGAGAACAATGCACATAGAGAGCTAGCTTTTCATGTTTCAATCCACGCGTCCGTGAAGGACGCGACGTCAATATATGCCTCAGTGTTTAATACGCGGGTAGTTTCAATCCACGCGTCCGTGAAGGACGCGACTTAACAACCGACGGCTCTTTAATGCTCCCTTGATGTTTCAATCCACGCGTCCGTGAAGGACGCGACGGAACTTATACAAGGTGACACAAGCTTTGTGTTGTTTCAATCCACGCGTCCGTGAAGGACGCGACATCATAGACCAGCTTTTGAAGCAGTTGGGTATAGAGTTTCAATCCACGCGTCCGTGAAGGACGCGACAGGAGCGACACCGGCAGAGCCGGAAGCGTCAGCGTTTCAATCCACGCGTCCGTGAAGGACGCGAC
>NZ_JXYA01000125.1 GCF_000967655.1 Pseudoalteromonas rubra | reverse complement strand
GGACGCGTGGATTGAAACTCCCTCTGCCATCCATACGCGCGGTGGAGTCGATGTCGCGTCCTTCACGGACGCGTGGATTGAAACGCTCTTTGCCCAGCTCAGCTAGGCGCTTGTCGATGTCGCGTCCTTCACGGACGCGTGGATTGAAACCTCCATATGGAAGACCGTGTCGGCAAACGGTTTGTCGCGTCCTTCACGGACGCGTGGATTGAAAC
>NZ_JXYA01000124.1 GCF_000967655.1 Pseudoalteromonas rubra | reverse complement strand
ACGGACGCGTGGATTGAAACCGTCATCTAGAATGGGGTGAGAGTCAACGGTATAGTCGCGTCCTTCACGGACGCGTGGATTGAAACTTCAATACTGCGATTTGCACCCACGACATAGCCGTCGCGTCCTTCACGGACGCGTGGATTGAAACTCTTTTTCTGAAATGGTACTTAGACCACACAGAGTCGCGTCCTTCACGGACGCGTGGATTGAAACAGCTGCTCAATGAGCGCATGCAGCATGGTCGGCTGTCGCGTCCTTCACGGACGCGTGGATTGAAACAGTAATGGTGTCACTACCCGCCAGAATGAGTTTAGTCGCGTCCTTCACGGACGCGTGGATTGAAACACGATTAATGCGCTCATGTGGTTGGTTTTAAAAAGTCGCGTCCTTCACGGACGCGTGGATTGAAACAATTCATGATTGACAATCCGGGCCATATACCAGGTCGCGTCCTTCACGGACGCGTGGATTGAAACAGATCGAAGGCGTCGAGCCAACGGAAATTAAGAAGTCGCGTCCTTCACGGACGCGTGGATTGAAACGCCGCAGGCGATCAACCAGCCACCGACATACCCGTCGCGTCCTTCACGGACGCGTGGATTGAAACCAGTTGACCAATATCGATCCAGCTGAAATCCGTAGTCGCGTCCTTCACGGACG
>NZ_JXYA01000123.1 GCF_000967655.1 Pseudoalteromonas rubra | reverse complement strand
GCTAAACCCTTCCAGGATCTGGGTATTCGCCTTAGCATTCACTGCAAAAAAGTCTTTAACGTCGCCTTTCCATTTTTCGGGCGAAAACTTTCTCTGGTGTAGTTGCTCCTTTAATTTTTGGTTCTCCATCACATTTTCGTCATTCAATTTGCGATTTGCTCGCAGCATGGCGTCACTGGCCAGCACTTCATCTTTTAAGTCTTTCACCTCTTTTTTATGCTTGGCTTT
>NZ_JXYA01000122.1 GCF_000967655.1 Pseudoalteromonas rubra | reverse complement strand
ACAGAATTATGAACACCCTCGCATTGGGTGTTGGATGTCGTGTTTAAGGAAGATGCTTGCCAGATCAGTGAGCCGATTTCCGCGGAAAACATGGCATTGTTCAGACGGGTTGTTCGCAATCTGGTAAAACAGCACACAGGCCGTAAAGATTCGATACGTGGCAAGTGTGTTCGGGCCAGTTTTGACGATGAATTCAGGGCCGAGCTTATCTTCGGTTAATGGTCGTTAACGAAGTATGCTCTCACCCTGCATCCATGGGTAATCCATTAATAATATTTGTTATTTGAATCGGTGCTTGTTGAAAGTATGCCTAACGCTTACCCAACCGGCGAAAAATAGCAAGCTAAAATTAGCGACGAAGGAGCGCAACTCTGCTGTTTTGCGTCCTTTGGCTTAGGCACTTGTTATACGTTTTCTGCGCCTACATATAACTTACAGTTAAATGACGCAGTATCAAACTTTTTGATATTTTGAATTATGTCTATTGTCGCTTTACTTACTGGTTCATTTGATTTTGCGATACAATTTACAAAGTAAACAATACGGCACCAAGCTTTAAAATGCTCATTCGTTAACTCTGAGGCAACAGGTAGCAAATTATCTAAAGTACTGTAATCTCGGCTACAGTGCTCTTGAATTGAGATAACCTCTTTCTCTGTTAGACCATTTTTCTTGATATATTGTAAAAGTGCATCGAGCTGTTCAATATTTTTAGCATGATCTTTCCCAAAAAACTTTCCCACCCTGAGTTCCTGAGGTAACGTTTTTAAATTATGTTTGAGAAAAAAAATCAAATATTCTCTAAGTCGCCTTTCTAAAGAAATTAGCTTTTTCTTCTTATTCTTTTCTTGCCACTTATCAAACACCCAAATTATTATTAACAACTCTAAACAAACACCTGTAATTTCAGGGGTTAAGCTTCCAACAAAGTAAGAACTAGAGTCACCCAAAAAACCTATAAAAATAAATGTGATTAATAAAAAAACAAGAATGTAGCTAAATATTTTTTGATCTATTTTTGAAAACCACTTCATAAATATACACAGATTCCTTAAAACGTATAACGCCTTACTAATGGCGCATAAATGCTTGGCTAAAATTAGCGAAGAAGGAACGCAAGCCAAGCGTTTTGCGTCCTTTGGTTTAGGTACTTGTTATGTTTGTTTTACTTCATAATATGCAAGTGTATCTAGTAAAGTTAATATTAATAGTATTACGTTTACATTTACCGTAGCACTCTCTTTTTCATAAATGTATCGCCAATCTAAAAACGCATTCGATATGGTTTTAGTATGGTCTTTAAAAAGTGTTTTACTGTGAATTTTAAACTCAGCACTTTTCTCTTTGGTAAATTTATTGACTTTATCTTTGACTTTGTTTGGCAAGTGTTTAAAAAGCGAGCTTAAGTTATGAATTTCTTCTGCTTTGCCGTAGATGTTTTGGAGTGTTTTTAAATACATTTCACATGCAAAAGCTGAATTAACAACAAATGGTGCACAAGCTTCGTGGCTAAAAGGAGGTTTACGTAAACTTTTTGAATGTATACCCCTTGCTATTTTTGCAAACGCCCTGGCTTGTTTAAACATTAGCTTTGATTGACTCAATTCAAGATACAAGTTCTCGTCTTTTAAAAATTGAATATACCTCTTAGAATTTTCTAGTCGGTCACCTGAATCAATAATTTTGCCAATTTCTTTATCTTTATCTATGATTTTCAGGTATTTCAAATCATTCATTGAATGCACCAAATTTGATTACAAACATAACGCTTTAGTATTCATGCGTACGCAGTACGCATAATCATTTGTTGAACTGGGCCGCTACCTGCACGCCGTATCCGGCTGGTGTGGTTTATGCTATGGGGATTTGCTTTTGATGAGTAGCTTTTGTTCTAAACCGTATATGGTTTGAACCGTTACTTCGTGACTCATTCCCTGCCTGAACAACGTTATTTATGCGTGTCATTAGACCCACTTTTTTCCTATTTGGCAAGTAGCTGGCACTGCATGATTTGCTCTACTTGCTCGTTGTATTGGCCGAGTGGTCATCACCGCTGTTCTCGTTTGTTTGGTTAACGAATTGCGAGGATACCCAGTTGAAACTGGCACCAGTTTCTTTATCACCGTCGACATAAGCTGCCACCAGCAAACTTATTGAGCCTAGGCTGAAAGCAAACGATGTTTCATCTGCGAACGAGTTTTGAGGTGGGTGTCTTCGAAATTATTAGGTGCACTATTGCATACATATAACTTCGTCTGGTTGATAAGAGCCATTAGCTTGCTTAAAGTGCATTTCGAACTCATGTCCGCAGACATTGTTACTAATAAACCGCTTACAGTAAAACAGGTCTCCGTCTTGGTTTTTATACCAAGAATCGATATCAGTTTTATAATTCGAACTTAAAACTTTGGGAATGCTGCTTGTTTTCTCCCAGTGATTTAAGTCGAAATTACATCCATCTATCGGTTTAGCCGAACAACCCGATAGAAGCATCAATATTATAATCACACGCCACATTCGAACGCAAAAATAACGGCGACACCCACCT
>NZ_JXYA01000121.1 GCF_000967655.1 Pseudoalteromonas rubra | reverse complement strand
CACCAGAAATGACTATATCTCGAGTTCGACTGGTTTCAGGCTTTAAGTGGGCGAAATTCTCCACTCATTAAGCAACAAGCCTTACCCACGTACTTCAAAGGTATACATTACTTACCCGCAGGTAACTATTTATCGATTGGGCTTGGTGATTCACAGGTTCATCAGCATGTATGGTGGAGCTACCCAAGTTTAACTGAAGAAGAGCAGCTAGCAGATACGCGAAGTAAAGAAGAGATAATTGAACAATATGCTCAGACGCTAGAAACCGCAGTGTCAAGAAGACTTATGTCAGACGTAGACGTTGGTCTTTTTCTCAGCGGTGGTATTGATTCAGTGGCTATTGCCGCCTTTGCTTCAAAACAGTCACAAGATTTACAAACTTTCTCAGTGTTTAGCCAAAGTACCTTTCAAAATGGCGATGCAAAGTCGAGTTTCGAAGCGGCACAGTATCTTGGACTGAACAACCATCAGGTGAACTTTTCTTGGCACAACAATTCCTTCAAGGCTAGTCACTGGAAAGAGTTAGTCTGGTTACTTGAAACGCCGGAAATCGATGCTGAGCACTTATATAAATATCACTTACACCGCTACGCTCGACATCATTTCCCAAACTTAAAAGTCATGTTATTGGGGCAGGGCAGCGATGAGTTTAATGGCGGTTATAGCCACTTTTATCTAGAAAAATTTCGTCCTGATTTGCATGAGTCTAATTATGGATGGCCAGCATTGATGGAAACAATGCACGAAATAGAAAGACACTATTTATCCAGCGGGAAAAATAGCGAAATTAGCCATTACGGAAATTTAGTTCATCGTCAATTTATGGCTGTATCGAGTAACAGTCAATTAAGCACACATCCGTGGCAAACCTATACGCGAATGAACCGCCAGAACCTGCAAATGTACAACCTGTGGCATGAAGATAGAACTTCATCAGGTAATAGCATTGAAAGTCGCGTTCCATTTTTAGATCACGAATTAGTAGAACTCTGTGCCAAAGTGCCTGAAAAGTACTATCAAGATTTGTTCTGGGATAAACGTATACTAAGAGAGGCCATGAAGCCTTGGCTACCAGAAAGGTTTTATGAGCGGCCTAAGGTGCCTTTTTTTATGGGGCAAGACCAACGTTATACCCAGCGTATGATGTACAACTTATTAATAGATGATGATTACGCGCTGTTAAATGAAGCATTTGGTGACAACAGACACTCGGTAATAAGTACTAAAGAACTTAATAGACTGATTGATTCAATTCCTGAAGACCCAGAATATCAAGGAGTTGAAATGCTGCTAAAGATCACAAACATGGGCCTTCTGGAGAAAATGGCCAGAGAACTGCCTATTCCCCATAAACACGTAAGTGATTCGTACACCATCCTCGATTCTCTAAATATTACAGATTGGTCTGAGCAAGAGCACAGTGCGTTACAGGAAACTATGTCAACACGGCGAACTGAATTAAGTTTGGACAGATCCGTCGCATTAGTGGACAACGTACAATTACTCAGCAACTCGAGCCAAATGTACCAAAGCACTTGCATATTTATCGCTGTTAACGGCCAAATAGAATATGAACTTAGCGAAGAGAGTGAGGGAGATTGGATGACAGTCATTCAGCACATCGATGGTACACGCTCACTAGCGCAAATATGTACAGACTTGGAAATACCAGTGTCTAAAGTACGAAAGCATATCGAAGAAGCAATAGATTATGATTTGCTTAAGTTTGTAGAGTAAAAGACCAGCTTGAAAGCCGCTTTTAGTGGTGGCGGTTGCAAGAAGTTTACACGCGAGGCATATCAGTTCTCCACCTTGTTAAGAGCTGGACCCCATTGGTT
>NZ_JXYA01000120.1 GCF_000967655.1 Pseudoalteromonas rubra | reverse complement strand
CGTATGAGCGGATTGAGACAGTCCATGTGAGGCGTTGCTTAACATACGGACACTGCTGAGCTACCCGCGTATGAGCGGATTGAGACGCACGCTATCCATATTTTCTTTGAATTTTTCAAGCTGAGCTACCCGCGTATGAGCGGATTGAGACTTCTGAGCTTATTTGAGGGGTATTTCCATCCAAAGCTGAGCTACCCGCGTATGAGCGGATTGAGACTGCAAAACCACATGCGCCAGCTTAATGCCCAGGCGCGCTGAGCTACCCGCGTATGAGCGGATTGAGACCTCGATTTTTGTGTGGATAATGTCAAAACAGGCGCTGAGCTACCCGCGTATGAGCGGATTGAGACAGGGTAGGTTTTATACGTCCCACTATGCTGCGTTGCTGAGCTACCCGCGTATGAGCGGATTGAGACCATAAATTTATATTAATTTATAAACTTTATGATTGCTGAGCTACCCGCGTATGAGCGGATTGAGACAGCCATCTTCTTCGTCCTCAAACAGGTATCCGAGGCTGAGCTATCCGCGTATGAGCGGATTGAGACATTCATGGGTTTGTCTCCGGGGGTTTTGGTTTTGCTGAGCTACCCGCGTATGAGCGGATTGAGACGCACGTTGATAAAGAGACCACAACACATCGAAGCGCTGAGCTACCCGCGCATGAGCGGATTGAGACCAGTGCATGACTCGCATACAAAATGTGCTGTTTGCTGAGCTACCCGCGTATGAGCGGATTGAGACGTACCTAGAAAGGGGTTGCGCAAAAAAACGCGAGAAGCTGAGCTACCCGCGTATGAGCGGATTGAGACAAGACAATTGTACAACATTTTTATTTGGTCATCGCTGAGCTACCCGCGTATGGGCGGAACGGGCCTACTAAACAGATCGAACTGTTGCTCTGCAATGGGGTTTTGGCTGTGTGGAAATAAACTCTGGCCTTTGGGTTCACGCTCGGCATTTTTTCGTAAATTGGCTTAAAGGCTGCTTCCACTCAATATCCTACATTAAAGCGTGTTTTTGCATGCTAAGTTGCTCTGAACGTAATTTATATTTACTAAATCAACGCGTTACGATCTACTGTCAAAACCAAAATTACATTTTGTCAGTAGCTTAGATAGCATACCATTGAATTTTATGCCTTTTACTGGTTTATGAAGGGTTAGAATGTCAGTAAGTCAGCGGCTTTGGGAACAGCCGACAGGACATCGACATTTTTACCCCCTACAGCCCTTGTACGACGCGGCCTCGATCCGCTATAGTACTGGAGACCCCCGACTTTAGAGGCTGAGAGCCGCCCGGAAAAAGTACCGCTTTTTCAGGCTCGATGAGTGAAAATCATGCGTTTTAAAAGCACCGCTTTTTGCATGATTTGAACACTGGAGGCAGGACGCCGTAAGCCAGTTTTGGTATTTTGCAGGGAAAGCAAAATAGTAAAACAGGCCCTGGACGGCCGAACTGGTTAGCGCTTCATGGATGAATCAACGATGCCGTTGTCGAAATAATTGACAAAGTTACCCGACTTTAGAGG
>NZ_JXYA01000119.1 GCF_000967655.1 Pseudoalteromonas rubra | reverse complement strand
CCCCCTATGGCAGGATAGTTGTCACTCCTAAAATTTAACCAATTGGGGCGGTCAGGTGTAAGTGTGCCTCGTTATAGTGAAGAACGTAAACAGCAGATTCTGAACAAATTACTGCCACCATCGAACTTAACAGTGGTTGAAGTTGCTCAGCAAGAGGGTGTCAGCGAACAAACCTTGTATAATTGGCGAAACAAAGCCAAGCAAGAAGGTCGCCCCGTGCCCGGAAATAAACCAACCTCTGAACATTGGTCAGCAGAAGCTAAATTTGCCACCGTACTCGAAACTGCCAGTTTAAATGAAGCCGAATTGAGTGAATATTGTAGAAAGAAAGGTCTCTACGTTGAGCAGGTAAAAGCCTGGAAATCCGATGCGCTGCGTGGTTTTCAAAACTCCAAAGAACACGAGCAAGAAGCAAAACGTCAGCGCCAGAGCGACAAAAAAGAGATTAAACAACTCAAGCGAGAACTGCGCGAGAAAGAAAAAGCGCTGGCTGAAACTGCTGCCTTATTGGTGCTGAGAAAAAAGCTCAACGCGCTCTGGGAAAGCGACAGCGAGGACGACTGACCTCGCTCTCACAGCGCACACAGTATGTGTCGTGGATACGCGAAGCGAATAACTCCGGAGCCAGATTGGACAGAGCGTGTGAAGAAGTTGGCATTACTTTGCGGACCTATCGGCGCTGGTATCGTGACGGTCAAGTCACCTCGGACAGGCGGCTTGATGCCATTCGACCAGCACCGTCAAATAAGCTCAGCTCCGGGGAAGTAGACACTATCCTGGCAGTTTGCAATTTGTCGGAATTCGCCAGTTTACCGCCATCACAAATTGTCCCGGCGTTATTAGATAAAGGCGAATATTATGCTTCAGAGTCAACATTTTACAGAGTACTCAAGGCAAA
>NZ_JXYA01000118.1 GCF_000967655.1 Pseudoalteromonas rubra | reverse complement strand
CTGGTTCAGGTCAAAGCAAATAATACCTGTATATCTGGTTTAGCGGTTACAGTAACCTCTACACCTGTTTTACTTACGAATGATAGGTAGCTGTTCTTACTTGTGTCAATGTGATGCCTGGCAAATTTGCACCCCTGAATTTGGTACTCCAATAGGGGGTGGTGTTCACCACTTCTGAACAACCTAAACCTGATATCTTCTTCGAACGGAAAAACGGTTAACTCTAATACAACCCCATTATTAGAAACGTTGAAGACATAAAAGGGGCCGCCACCTTCATCTTCAATAACTTCAGGAGTAACTTCCAGTATTCCTATGAATTCTGCTTCATCCCATTCAAGCACGATACCTCCTCTTACTTATAAAGCCCCCACCAAGAGCTGATAACTACTTGCTAACATGTGCAGCGAAGCGGAACCGAGCAAGCTGTTAGCAATCCCTTCACTGTATTGGCATGTTATATGGCATTTATAACGACATTACCTGCTTTATAAATAAGAACAATTTCCGCCAATGCTTCTATTCCAACAGTAGGATGGCAAAGCTGATTAAAAAAGATTTTACCAGTGCCATCATTGTTTATATTTATGGAGATAAGTTCAACTTCGCATTCTTTAATTGCATCAACCCAAGAGCCAAAATCCCATGGCATTTCGATTGTGTTATTCAATTTCCACTTAGCTAGCCATTCATCACTTTCTTGTTTGGTATGAATAAAAATAGTGTGATACTTATCACCTAACTTTTCAATCAGTTGGCATGCATCGAAGTTATTCTCGATTTTAGCTTTTTTGAGAAAATTAAATAGTTCAACGACATCGTTGATATGATTTTTCGGAATTTTTTCGAATGTAATGCTATCCATGATCACGCCATATAACGCCGTCGTTAAGGGGATGGTAATATTTTGCTAAAATGTGTAGCGAAGTGAAACAGAGCCAAACATTAGCAGCCCCGACCCGAGCAGCTTGTTATCTTTTTTAAAACGCCAGTACCAAACATATAATAATAATCTGGAGCTCCTGAATTTTCGGTGTTATACCAATTATGAACGGTTCTTGTAACAGTTAATGCTCCCGTCTTTTCTTCGATACGTGCAATGGAAAGCCAAATGCGCTCTAACCAATTACCGCCTTCTCTAGTAAGATAAACATGCCAACCCAGTTTATCAGGAACTACTTGTATGTTAGCGTCAGATTTTTCCCAATCAGATTTGGATGTATATTTAAAATAGACTTCGGTATATTTTTCTTTAAGGATAATCTTGATCCCGATACCTGTTTTATCACTTCCATCTTTAGCCATAACTCCTAGTAGCTCATCAGGTGCACTTTTAATGAAATATCTTCCTTCCCATTCCCCTAAAAGAGGAGAATACTTTCGAATTGATTCTATTTTCTTCGAGATTTCAGGATTAACTTTCTGTTCTTGAGCAAAAACACTGAACGGCAATGCAAGTAGTAATAATAGAAATTTCATCGAAACCCTTTTAAAATATAACGTCGAAAATAAACGGCTAAAAATAGTTGGCTAAAATTTGTGAGGCACGAACAAAGCCAACTATTTTTGTCCGCACTTTTAATCTGCCTTGTTAGATATACCTAGAACGGAAAGCAACTCAAACTAGCTGGCCGAATTTGGCCAGAAAGCCTTGTAGCAACTTCTGCCCAGGAATTACTGCCATTTGCTTGTAAAAGTAACTTTGAAATATGACGCTTAATAACATTCCAATCAAACTCTTCAAGCACCAATGTCGGTGGCATAAATGAGTTAATAGTCCGATTTTCAATCGCTTTGTGAGAGGCCACATAGAATTCAAAAAACACGCTATCGGCTTGATGATTTTCAAAGCACAAGTCTAACTCTATGAGAACATCAAACTCTTCCAAATCACAAGGGTAACCTGAAGTTGATGGTTCTAATTGATCACTTGATATTCCGAGTAACTCGATATTCATGGTTCCCTGTGCTTGCTTAACCTGCCTAATACCCAAAGCAGCGGTGCGAAGCATCCGCTGACTTTGTTTGCTGGGCAATTATCCCAGCAATGCTTTCTTACCAAGTTTCGTAAGAACTTTAATTGCTTTTTCACCCATGGCTTGAATTTTTATCGTTGCCTCATTATCATCGGCAGCAGAAGCCAAAGCCTCTTTCACCTCTAAAATAGTTTCTTCCTCTTCGGGAGAAAAGATCGACTCAAGCTCTAATTGTGTAAAACGTGAATTTCCCGCCACTTCATTTAATCGATTGCTAAACCTTCCCATAACTCTATCCCTCATTATTTATGTAATCTTCAACTTTCTTTTCTACTTCTTTGAGTTTTTCTTTGTACTTATCAATTAGATCGTTTTGAATAGTTGCTGCATCATGAGCTGTCTTTAAAAAATCGTGGTTTGCCTTCGCTAATTCTATTAATTGACCATAACCAATTTCTGTTTCTTTCAGCAACGATTGACGGCTAGATTCAATTTTTGATATTTCAGCTCTTAAATCTTCGGCATACTCAACTAGGAGCGCTCTAACTTCGTCTGCAGGCAATGCAGACCTTCCGTTTAGCTCAGAGGCAATAACATCGTCAATTACGAAGTTCTTCATAAGATTCTCTACTTGCGAGATTTGGTCATCAGCATAAGCATTAATAATCTTGATCTGATTATTTTTGGCTGATTCAATACCTATAACTATCAACGCTTGAGAAGTAACCGCCTGAGGTGGAATTGAAACGCATCCACTGACCAATAACAATGTTAAAGAAAGTAATACCATTCTCATTTTGCATTCTCCTTTTTTCTAATTTACTCTGCCTAACGCCGCGTTAAGCAGTGAGCAATGCAGACCACCTAACCTAAACCATTGTGCCTTAAACACTAAAGCTGAATCAAACCGAAAATGCGAGCGTTGCAAATCTGTCTTAAACGCTTTGTTATGTAATATTTCCACGGAATACAAGCATTTCCAAAGACCATCCTTTTACATATGTCAGATCAAAGCCTAAAGCAACAAAAGTTAAAGCAATAACACCAATTAATAAGAACAACGTTCCTAATAATGCTTCTATAGTTGTAGAAAGTGACCCTTTTATTCGAGATAGCCTATCTTGATGAAACCTGATTCGTCGTTTGGCCGCCATTGAGAAATGCAGTAGCATTATATAGAACAAAAGAAAGGTAGCCACTTCAGCTGAGTGTTCTTTAAACTGTAGCGCGGTAAAAGCTGATGTTAAAGCTAGAGTCCCAATGACCTCATTTACATACATATACCACGCTCGTACCGCTGTTTCTGAAATCCCCTGTGGTGTAGACATAGCGAAATTTCCTCTTGTCACATAACGCCTTACTCTGAGGAATCCCCAGATAATCATATTTAAAATCAATATGATGGACACGCACGGCATTGTTTGAACCAATTTATTTCGCCAAAAACTAACCAGATAACAACACCATGCGTGATATCACTATCCTACACGATATGCTCAGAAAAAACTGCCCCCATATTCATGCCCGGCGCCTTGAATCATTAATGTTGGCAACTGAGACTTTGCTCGATAGCAATCAACTGTCTCTTACAGAGCTGGGGCGAAATATGAATGGCTCTGTCGCTGCCAAGCACAACATTAAACGTATGGACCGACTGCTTGGCAACACTGCCATGCATAACGATCGGCTTGCTAATTACCGCTTTCATGCTCGCCTGACGTGTGGCGCTAATCCCAAAAATGACAGACACCCAACCAAAAACTTGTCTGTCATACTCCCCTCGCCTATGCTGTTACTCTGCTCCAAGGATAAGGACGAAGCAAATGCCAGCGGCACGGAAAAGCCAGGTCAGTTTAGTTGACACGAAATACTACCACTGCATCTCTCGCTGTGTCAGGAGAGCCTTTTTATGCGGTGAAGACCCGTTAACAGGCCAATCTTATGAACATCGTCGTTAATGGGTTGAAAAAAAGTTACTTTTGCTTGCATCCATTTTCTGCATCGACATCTGCTCTTACGCTGTAATGAGCAACCATACTCACATTGTTATGTATGTTGATGACACAAAAGCCAATCGACTATCTGACAAGGCAATCGCTATCCGATGGCACAAGTTGTTTAAGGGAAACTGGCTGACACACAAATTCGTGGAAGGTAACGAACTCACCTCGTCAGAACGCATTATGCTCGACGATATTATCGACAAATACCGCGAAAGACTTTCAAGCATCAGCTGGTTTATGCGCGTACTCAACGAAGACATTGCTCGCCGAGCCAATAAAGAAGATGGCTGTACAGGTCGGTTCTGGGAAGGCCGGTTTAAGTCTCAGGCATTGCTCGATGAAGCTGCCCTTGCCGCCTGCATAGCCTACGTTGACCTCAACCCTATCCGGGCTAAAATGGCCGCCACACCAGAAACCTCCGAGTTCACCAGTATCAAAAAACGCATTGAACACGCACAGCGCGGCAAACAACCAAAGAGCCTTCTGCGCTTTGCTGGCAACCCCAGGCAAAACATGCCCAAAGGTTTGCCCTTTGAGCTTGAATACTATATTGAACTGGTTGAACTAACAGGCCGATGCATTCGTGCAAACAAGCGAGGCCACATCTGCGATGCCCAACCTATCCTCGCCAGATTGCAAATAGAGCCTGAAAACTGGCTAAAACTCACCACGCGATTTACCAAAATGTTCCACGGTGCAGTCGGCAGACAGCAAACCGTGACTAAATTTTGTGAGCACCTGCAAAAAAAGCGGCGCCCTAATCTGGCTAATTGTGAACGTTTATTAGGATAGAGTTGTCATTATCCTAAATTCAAGTGATGACTGTCGTACCCTGGCAGCGCTTAACCGTGCCAAAAATATCAAATAACTACTGCTTCAACTGAAAATGCTCATCCGCAAAGCCTGATTCCTGAAGCTTTTCGCTTGTTCATTTGTAGTAGCACGTGTGTTCATTGCTTAAGGACCCGTAATAAGAACAGCTAATGCTGGGTGACTTCGCTTTTTTCCATTCGTGCAGATAAGCGAGGCCACATCTGCAATGCCCAACCTTTCCTCGCCAGATTGCAAATACAGCCTGAAAACTGGCTGAAACTCACCACACGATTTACCAAAGTGTTCCACGGTGCACTTGGCAGGCGCCATGTCTTGACTGAGTTTTGTGGACACCTGCAAAAAAAGCGACGTCCTAATCTGGCTAATTGTGAGCGATTATTCGGGTAAAGTTGTCATTATCCCGACTTCAAGTGATGACTGTCGCAGTTAGGCAGCGTTTAACTGTACCTCAAAATACCAAGTAACTACTGTTCGAGCTGAAGTTGCTCATCCGTAAAGCCCGATTTCTGAAACTTTCCGCTTTTCTACTTGCTGAAACATTTTTATCCGTCGCCAATGAACCCATAACAGGCACATATAAGACTGGGTGTCTTTGTTTTTGGCGGATTAAGCTTAGCTAAACTTAGCGAGGAACGAGCGTCAGCCAAGCTTTAGACGTCCATTCATTAATGCGTTTGTTAGGTATACTTTGCACCAAATTCTTTGTAACACTTTGGAAAGTATCCCCAAACTCTAACAAATGATTCTGTCGCTTCAAATTCAAAGCCGATGCGTTGAATAAGGTTTAGAACCTTTTCAGACAAATCAATATCAATCCACTCAACACTCAGCAGAGGGAATGGCAAGTGATAGTACCATTCGCTATCCCAACCAGAAATGTAACCGTTAACTACCTTTGTTCGATAACAAGGTTTTTCTGAAAATTCACGAATCTCAGAAATAAGCTCATTCCATTTGGTATCGTTGGCCGCCCCAACCAACTGCCTTTCAGCAATAATTCTCTTTGCTTCTTTTTTATACCTTTCATCGGAAACGGCATCAGCCATTGGCAGCAGACTCATTGGTATACCTAACGCCGCAAATAAACGGCAAAAATTAGTTGGCTATAATTTGTGAGGTACGAACAAAGCCAACTGATTTTTGTCCGCCCTTTTTAATTTGCATTGTTAGAATTGCTTATATCTGCCATGCTAAACTATCTATTGCAATGCAAATTTCCCACACATATTTATCTGAAATTACTATTCCAGTATCTGTTATTTCATAACCGTCATGAACAACATCTAAAGGATTACCATGAACTATGGAGTTTCTTACTTTTCTTACATTACCATCTAAGAACTGTACTGAACTTTCAGTAATAAGTTCCCGCTCATCAATTTCTTCTAGCCATTTAATATAATGTATAAAGATAGATTCATGTCTTCCTTTGATTCTAGGGCTAACCTGTTCTTGGCTACTAAGTTCACGCACAATATATCCAAGTGTATCCTCCAACATTGCCCATAACATTAATACTTGAGACTTTTTAATATAATTAGGCAAATCCTTTTTAAAAGTAGATTCCAAATCATATTCGTCATTACTTATGTTTGAAACGGATATATGGTTAGTATATTCATTACTATAAATGCCACCTCCACCCTTAACGAGCATACCTGAGAACTTTGATGTGTAATCATCACGTTGGTAATTCTGCTGCTCAATAAAAGCCATCATTAAGCGTATTTCTTGGTATAGGCCTCTGCGGATGGAATACTGTATATCCGATTTCTTAGTAAAAAACTTCATTCTCTTAAGCCAAATAACATGATGAAATTGAATAGCATTCTAACGCTTTAGTATTCATGCGTACGCAGTACGCATAATCGTTTGTTGAACTGGGCCGCTACCTGCACGCCGTATCCGGCTGGTGTG
>NZ_JXYA01000117.1 GCF_000967655.1 Pseudoalteromonas rubra | reverse complement strand
AAACAGGCCCTGGATGGCCGAACAGGTTGGCTCTTCATGGATGAATCAACAATGCCGTTCTAAAACTAGGTGAAAAGTGACCCTGTAGTGCCATACCAAACCTGACCACCTGATTAGAGGTGTTAAAATACACCTCAGGTTCAGGTCATTCACGCAAGCACACTGAGCACCACTTACCAAACAAACCATCATTGCACCGATAAACTCCACCACGTAAAAACAAGGAATAACATGCACGTAAGACCCGCAAAACAAAAGGATTTAGATACCCTCAGCCAGATTTGTATGGCGTCATTTGATGGTGCCCTGGCAAATACCTTACCAGCGGCAGGTCGGAATACTTTTAAGGCAATTGCCGCTCCTGCTGCGATTGCGGCGCGGCTGGCTGAGGATAACCAGATATTGGTGGCTGAAATAGCCGGCCAGCCTGTTGGTATGCTTGAGCTAAAGGCGGGTCGTCATATTGCCATGCTGTTTGTTACTCCTGCTCAGCAACATCAGGGGGTTGGCAAAGCGCTTATTAATGCCGCGTTTGAACTGGCCACGGAGCAGAGCGTAACCGTATCGGCTTCGCTGCCATCGGTGGGGGCTTATCAAAAGTATGGCTTTGAACTGGCCGGAGAGGTCGCCGAGTCTGGCGGTCTGATTTATCAGCCTATGGAAGCCTCGCTGCCCTAGCTACTTTTATAATCCTTCAAACACTTGCATTCAGGGTGCCCCTGCCCTGATAAATGCGCCAATCAGTAGTCGTTTTTATTGATCATTCACTACACTGTAAGTTCAGTACGTGAAGTGAGATGCACTATGTTCGACGATGACGCGCTCCTGTTTGGCTCTGATGATGAGCCCGATGAGTCACCCACTCTGCCCCCCTGGAAAATTCTGTTGGTTGATGATGAAGAAGACATCCACCAAATTTCAAGGTTGGTACTGGAACAAATGGAGCTGGATGGTCGCGGCGTGACCTTTTTGAATGCCTACAGCGGCACTCAGGCACAACAAGTACTTGCTGAACACGACGACATTGCGCTGATTTTGCTTGATGTTGTCATGGAAACAGCCGAAGCAGGTCTGGACTTTGCAAAATACGTGCGTGAACAAGCGCAAAATCATAAGGTACGGATCATATTACGCACCGGCCAGCCGGGTATGGCGCCGGAGTCCGACATTACCCGGGAATACGATGTTAACGACTACAAAACCAAAACGGAGCTGACCAGCAGTAAACTTAAAGCCTCGGTACTGGTTGCGCTGCGCACCTACCAGCATTTGGATAAAACCCAGCAAGTGCAGTCCGGGTTAGACAAAATCATCACCTGTACCAACGCTTTGCTGAGCGACTCAGAACTGGTTGAATTTGAACTTAGGGTGTTTCAGAGCCTGACAGAAACACTGCCGTTAAGTCAGCAGTTTGAACCGGCGCCTATGAACGTTTTTATCGTCTCACTTGAGCGCAACAGCGAGACCTTTGAGCAAATTCTGCCACAAGAGGCGGTTAGTTTAGATATCCCGGCCCCCATCCAGACACAATTTATAGCCCAGTATAACGCGCACGAGCGTGCCCACGCAGAGCGCAGTGTGGTGCTGGATAACTACGCCATGCTTTTTCTGGGCGATAAAAGCGGTGGCACCCCGGTTTTTGCAATTGCCTGTTACGCCAACCCAATAGAAGAACAAGAGGCGCAACTGCTGTTAAACCTGGCCCATAACTTAGGCATTGCCTGGCGCAATACTCAGCTACAGGAGCGGCTCAGTAATAACAATATTGCACTCGAAAGCCAGGTTGCAGAGCGCACCTCGGAGCTACAGGCCGCCAGAGAGCGGGCCGAGCAAGCCAACCTGGCCAAAAGCATGTTTTTATCGAATATGAGCCACGAAATACGCACGCCGCTGAATGCTGTACTTGGCTTTGCCCAACTGCTGGAGCGCGACAGCGGTTTGAACTCAGGCCACAAAACCACCATGAATAAAATTATCCGAGCCGGAAATCACCTGCTGGATATCATCAATGATGTGCTGGATATTTCAAAAATTGAGGCCGGTTCAAGTAAATTGAACCCGGTCGACTTTGAGCTCAATGGACTGCTTGAAGACCTGGGCAGTATGTTCAAACTCAAGTGCGAGCAAAAGCAACTTACCTGGCAATTAAACAGTGCGCTCAAAGCGCCAACCGGGGTGCATGGCGATCAGGGCAAACTGCGTCAGGTGCTGATCAATTTACTTGGCAATGCGGTGAAGTTTACAGACAAGGGCACCATTACACTGAGCTATTCGCAGCCCTCCGCTGGCTTACACCGCTTTGAGGTGCAAGACACCGGGCCCGGAATTTTGCCGGAAGATCTCGAAAATCTGTTTAACAGCTTTACCCAGGGCAGCGCCGGGGTCGAAAAAGGCGGCACCGGGCTGGGTTTGTGCATTTCATCCAAGCAAGTTGAAATGATGGGCGGCAAGCTGGATGTGCAGTCGGAGCCTGGCAAAGGCAGCACTTTTTGTTTTACTTTGCCACTGCCCGCAGCCGAGGTTGAGGCAAGCAGCAATCAGCGCCAGACATTACAACAGCTGAAAGTACGCAGCGACAAGCAACTGCGCGCACTATGCGTTGACGATGTTGCCTATAACCGGGAAATATTGGGCCAGACACTGGCCGCATGTGGTATCGAGGTAGACTACGCAGAAGATGGCAAACAGGCCATTGAGGTGATCCAGCAAAACAGCTTTGACATTGTGTTTTTGGATTTACTTATGCCCGTTATGCGCGGCGATGAAGCCGTTGTGATTATTCGTAAAGAGCTTGGCCTGTCGGAGCTAAAGTGTGTGGCCATTTCGGCATTCAGCCTGCACCACGAGGTACAACATTACCTGAGCATTGGCTTTGACCAGTTTATTGGCAAGCCCTACACCATAGCGCAGATCTTTGACTCCCTGCTGTCGTTTTTCCCCGACCATTTTGAGCATACCGAACTGGAAGGCGCCAAAGTATCGGGCGATGAGCCCACTGCTGAACTGATATTGGCCGACTATTCCCTGCCCGCCGAGCAAAAAGCACAATTAATACGCTTTGCTCAGGTGAACAACAGCTCACGCATTAAGCAAACCCTGAAAGAAATTGACGCTCAGCAGCCAAATAACAGGCAGCTTACCCAATACTTGGCTAAATTTATAAGTAGGTTTGACATGACAGGCTTTATTGCAGCGCTCGACGAGGTGCAAGATGGATGACGATCCGGTTTCACTGAACAATTGCAGAATTTTAATTGTTGATGACAAGGCTGAAAACCTTGAATTGCTGACTAACTTTTTAGAGCCGGAAGGCTACGAGGTGGCCTTTGCCACATCGGGCAAAGAAGCCATAAACATTGCCACCATTTTTCTGCCGCACCTGATCTTACTTGATGTGATGATGCCCGGCATAGACGGCTTTGAAACCTGCCGACGGCTCAAATCCTTGGGTAAAGTTAAAGAGGTTCCGGTGATTTTTGTGACCGGCAAAAGCGAATTAAGCGACATTGTAGAAGCCTTTAGCGTGGGCGCGGTCGATTACGTTACAAAACCCATCCGTCAGGAAGAATTGCTGGCCCGGGTATCTACCCACCTGCAACTGCAAGCCCTGATTAATTTGCGCGACGAGCTGATCTCCACTCTCAGAGACAAAACACTGGAGCTGGAAAAACTCTCTAAACTCAAAGAGCAGCAACTGGAAACCTCACAACACTTTAGCCACATTGGCGAGCTGGTTGGTGAGCTAACCCATGAGCTGGGTACCCCCTTGAGTGTGGTGCGCACCGCGGTGTCACACCTGAATGAAAAGCAGCAAGAACTTGCCCAGCAGGTGCAAAAGCAAACATTGGCAAAACAGGATCTGCAAACCTTTATTGATAACACCGCCCAAAGTTGTGAGATTGTGCTCTCCAGCATGGATAATGTGATGCACCTGATAGACAGCTTTAAGAACATCGTGGTCGGCGAATTCAGTGGCACCATCTCAGAGTGTAACTTGCACGACTATTTGCACAATATCCAGTATGTTTTAACCCCTAAATTAAAACGTACCCCACACACAGTTTCCATTCACTGCCCACAAGCCTTGCACATAGTGTCGGATACCGGCGCTTTATCTCAGGTATTAATTAACCTGATCAATAACGCGCTGATCCACGCCTTTGAAGAACAAACAGCAGGCACCATAGATATTCAGGTCGATCATCAGGATGATAAAATCACGCTGAACATTAAAGACAATGGCAAAGGCATTTCGTGTGAGCAAACCAGTAAAGTATTCGATAAGTACTACACAACCCGCGTTGGCGCGGGCGGCAGTGGCCTTGGCCTGTACATAGTAAAAAAACTGGTAGAGAGCCGTTTAAATGGCAGTATCGCATTGTCCAGCCAGCCCGGTGAAGGCACGCTGTTTACGATAGTGTTGCCTAAAGAGCTAAGTAACCAAGCAAATGCTTAATACGCTCCAGTGATTGACGTACTTTGTTATCTGACATATGTGTTGGTGCGACCAGGAAATGGTCGACCATCCTTATTCTGACAAAATGGTACCTAACCATATGTTCCACAGCCGAAGTACTTAAACTTCAGTGCATTTACTTGTTCGATTGAATAATATTACACTGTTAAGGCTTTCGGTCACGGCTCTGCCCGCCAGAATTAAGTGTTCTTCAAGTAACTTAACTTGCTGAAATATATACTTTGTCATACCTGTGTCGGGGTGGTGACGTACACTTTTAGCAAAGACATGCATAAAACAAATAACAGCACAGCAGATAGGATATAAAAATGATAATCAGGAAGCTCAGATTACAACGAGGATGGTCTCAGGAACAGTTGGCTGAATGTAGCGGCTTAAGTATTCGCACTATTCAGCGCATTGAGCGAGGTCAGGACCCCAGTCTGGAATCATTAAAGTCGTTAGCTGCTGTTTTTGAAACTAGCATTGCAAGTCTTAAAGAGGAGCCGGATAGCATGTCACAGGGATCAATCACACAACAAGAGCAGCGTGTCATAGAACAAGTACGCGCAATTAAAGATTTTTACTCTCATTTAACCACCTATATCCTGGTGAATTTGATACTTTTTGCTATCAACTTTTTCACTAGTCCAGGTTACATCTGGGCCTGGTGGCCTGCACTCGGCTGGGGGATCGGATTGTTCAGCCACTGGGTGAGCGCCTTTGAAGTCTTTGACTTGTTTGGTGCAAAGTGGGAGAAACGCCAAATTGAGAAACGTCTGGGCAGAAAACTCTGAACAGAGACAAACAGAGTACTTTCGCCGCTACGCCTAGCGTCTATTGCGTTTGGCCCGCGGCTTTGTCCACCAGCATTTTGAGCATTTCAGCTTGTAACACCTCGGCCGGAATGGGCTTGCTGACATAGCCACTCATACCGCAGGCCAGACAGGTTGTGCGCTCTCCCTGCATGGCATTGGCAGTCAGCGCGATAATGGGCAGGTCGCGACAGGCCTCCAGCTCGGGGCTGCTGCGAATATGCCGGGTTGCTTCATAACCATCCATCACAGGCATCTGGCAGTCCATCAGGACCAAATCGGGCAAGGCATGCTCCGGCATTGCCTTAAGCATGTCTACGGCTTGTTTTCCCGACTCGGCCAGTTGTACCTCCACTTCCCAGGCTGCCAGCATTTTACTGGCAACCACCTGATTAATTGGGTTATCTTCTGCCAGTAACACACGTACGCCCCGTAAAGGCGACTCAGTTTTTGCAGGCTCTGGCAGCTTAGAGCCGCATTGCTCTGAAAACATTTGCACCAGATCTTTTGCCGTCACCGGCGGGTAAACCACAGTGATCTGATGCTGAGCAAATACCGTTTCACGCTGTATCTCACATTGCATATTACAAATAGCGAGTATTTTTCGACTCCCCGATAAGGCCCTGAGCGCTTCGAGCTGTTTCTCCTGATACGCAGGCTCGGTCATATCCAAAACCAACACATCGTGGCTTATTTCCCTTGCCAACGGTAACATCAGCACCTGAGCCTCACATCCCAACGCTTCAAGCTGCTGGCACAATACTTGTGTCAGCCTGGGGTGCTGTGATAACACCGCAATTCGGGCATCACTTGGCGCTATATCCCTGCCCCACAGCCCACCTTTTTGTGCTTCGACCTGAAAATGAAAGCGAAAATGGGCACCGGGCTCTTCGCTATCAATTAACTCAATGTCCCCGTGCATCAGCTTGCACAGCTGTTTGGCAATGGCGAGCCCCAAGCCGGTGCCGCCATATTTTCGGGTTGTCGACGCATCGCATTGACTGAATGAACTAAACAGCTTGTGCCTGGCCTCTGGTGGAATGCCAATCCCCGAATCAATGACATCACACTGCAATATGGTAATGGCCTCGCGAGAGGCAGATACAGCAACTTCATCACAGGCCAAATTAAGCTGAAGCGTGCCGGAGTCGGTGAACTTAACGGCGTTACTCAGTAAGTTGGTGAGGATCTGGCGAGTTCTGATCGGATCCAGGCGAACAAAACGATGTTTCAGAGCGTGGCAATCTACCAGTAATGTGAGCTGCTTTTGGTCCAACGCGATAGCAAACGACTTGGCCACCGAATCCACCAGCTCATAGAGATCAACCGAGTCCGGGCTTATCTCCAGCTTGCCCGACTCAATTTTAGAAAAATCCAGAATGTCATTGATGACACCCAATAACGAATGGGCGCTGGCATCTGCCAGTTTGGCGTATTGCTTTTGCTGTGCTTCGAGATCGTGACTAAGCAATAAATTCAAGCACCCAATCACACCATTGATAGGTGTGCGGATCTCATGGCTCATATTGGCCAAAAACTCTGACTTCATTTTGGAGTGCTGCTCGGCGCCCTGCTTTTCCTGTTGCAGTGCCTGATTCGATTCTATCAACTGCTGCTGAATTTCACGGTTTTTGGCATTACGATATTCCCCGGTCATAATCGCAAAGGCAAAATTAAACACCAGCTGACTCATAAACAGGGAAACCACAAATAACTGCGCCTTTAACGTGTGATCTTGCTGAAGACTGCTGACCGCCGGGTCTGACAAAACATCAAACGCCTTACCTAAGGCAAAAAAGCTGAGAAACCCCAGACTCAGGCTGATCAGAACCAGCGACACGGAATAACGGGGCCGACCAAAGCGGTACAGACAAGTCCAGATCCAGCCGGAGGTGATGGTGAGCGTGATCATCCCTAAGATGAGCCGCGACGCGTAATTTGAAACGACATAAGTAAAAATACAATGGATGAGTAAAAAAGCCCCGTAATAGCACACAATTTGGCGCAGCGGTACGGCTTGTTCACAGGCATGGTAGCAACCAATCAGCACCAGAATTAAAGCGGCCTGGCCGAACAAATTGGGCAACAGATAGCGTACACCCAGTGGCAGCTCGTTTTGTACGCCAAACAGGATCATGCTGAGCCCCAGGCAGATTGGCGACAGTGCCCAGTACAGCGTTGCTTTAACGTCTCGGTTGGCCAGCCACAAAAACACCAAAGCCAGCGCAGAGGCAACCACCCCGGCACCGGCCATAAGCAATAAAGAAGGCGTTGATAATTGCACTGACGACTCGATTAGGAGCCAGGTCACATCTACCGGCTCCGCTAAAATTAACGGTTATTCAAAACTCTAGAAGACAGATGCAGGCTTGTAAAGCGAGTGACAGTGCCCGACTGCTACGCTGCCTGGCGCTTTGATTTGACGCTGGGTGCGTCTTGAGAGCAGGGGTGTACTTGAGGTTTGCGGATGCCAATCGCGGATGCCAATCGCGGATGCCAATCGCGATTGGCATCCGCGCACAATTTAACTGCGGCTCACTTCAATTTGCTTGATGGCCAGGCCCTGTATCTCCGTCACCTTAAAGGTAAAGCCCTCAATTTCTATCGTTTCGCCCTGATGCGGAAAGTGTCGGCAGTGATGGATCAAATATCCCGCCAGTGTCTCTATTGAGTCAACGGGCATAAACTCATGCTCGACCACCGACAACTGAAAGTCTTTCATCGACATATCGCCCTGAACCAGCCAGCGCGAGGTATCTTTTTGCCGAAACTGAGCCTCTATCGCTTCGCTGTCTTTGAGCGCAATAAAGTTCAAGATGCTGGACAAAGTCACCATGCCCACGACAGTGGCAAACTCGTTGATCACCACCGCTGTATTGCAAGGATGTGCTTTTAGCGCGTTTAGTGCATCCGACAAGCTCAGCGTATCGAGCAGGATAACCGGCCGTAAAAAAGCCTCCTGCTGGGCATCAAGCAGGGGGCGGCCAGCAATCAGATTGCTTAACAGCTGCTTAGCCTCCACGGCCGCGATCACCTGATCCAGGCTAGCGTCACAGAGTAAATACTGCTGAAAACTGCGGCTTTGAATTTGTTTAGCCAGCGCTTTTTCATCGTCATGGATATTCAGCCACTCAACGGCATCGCGATTGATCATCGCCTGGGTAATGCTGGTCTGATCTAAATCCAGCACATTGCCGATAATATTGTGCTCATGTGCCCCCAGCTCGCCCTGCTCCGCACTTTGGTCAACCACCGCAAACAGGTCGTCCCGGGTGATCAACTCATCGCGCTGATTGGGTAATTTAAATGCACGGATAATCACATCTGCCATCAGGTTAAACAACCAGATCACAGGTTTAAACAACCAGACACTTGCCAGCATCAGGCTGATAAAGCGCATTGCGATTGATTCGGGGATCACCATAGCAACCCGCTTGGGCAGCAAATCGGCAAACAACACAAACAGTGCGGTGATCAGTAAAAACGACAGCACGGTAGAAACTTGCAGCAAAACCGCATGGTACTGGCTTACATCGGCAACAAACAGCCCGGTAACTACTTGTGATGCCTGATAGAGGTAGGGCGTGAATACCGACTCGCCAATCATACCAGCAACAATGGCCAGCGCGTTCAGCACAACCTGAACGGCGGCAAAAAACTGGTGTGCGTTGGCCTGCAAATACATCACTTTTTTGGCGCGAAGATCGCCAAGCTCCAACCTGCTTTGCAATTTAACTTTACGTGCAGCAGCCAGTGAGATTTCGCACAAAGCAAACACAGCGCTCATAACAATGAGCAAAAAAACCCATAGAAGGTCCAATTACACACCTGACGGTAAAATAGAATTCGAGCGCGATATATACGCCCAATCCGTGTTGCTGGCAACAGAAAAATTGCTATTCAGGCAAATAATTGACGGACATATTTACCCGGCGTGATCCTCAAAATCTGTTTAAACTCCCGGGTGAGGTGCGCCTGATCGGAAAAGCCGCAGGCCAGCGCCAATTGTGCGAGGTTTGTCAAAGGGTTATCCCTGAGTTGCTGTTGTGCATTGCGGATCCGATAAATACGAGCCAGGTATTTGGGCGTCAGCTCTGACTGCGCTTTGACCTGGCGCTCTAACTGGCGCATACACAGTGGTACAGTGCGATAAGCATCTTCAAGGGGGTTTAACTGCATCAGTTTATTGATCAGCTGATACGTGTGTTGCAACTCGTAACTAGGATCGGGCGCTAAAGCAGAAAACTCCTCGAGCCACTGCTCAAGCGTACTGATTTTGGGCGCTTGCCTGAGCAGCTCTACCAGTGCAGACAATCCAGAAGGCGACAGCAAGGGGGAGACGGCCTCGCGTAATGCTTTAAACCTTGCCGGGAACAGTCGGATCCCGGCAAACTCAGCGCCGGCACTATAACTTAGCTCTACAGACTGTTTTGCAGGGGCCTGAATATGAAAAGGTGTGGCTATCTTTTGTCCATCCAGTGTCAGCTCGCCTTTGAGCACAAACATGATCCCCTGGGCACCATCGCAGGGCAACCAGCGAGTACCCGCTTGCGCAGCACGTGCAAACCATACGGCCTGCACATATCGTCCTGTATGGCCATCCGGTTGATGGCGCTGTAAAGTTAACTCACTAAGCATCTGGTTCAGGTTTAAACATTTTAACAACGCGGTTCCAGGCATTGATGGCATTGATGGCTACCGTTAAGGTCACCAGGGCATCATCACTGAATACGTCAGACAACTGCGTATACAAAGTATCCTCAATCGGCTGGGCGTTTGTCAATTGCTCGCACAAAGCCAGCGCTAATCGCTCCTTAGTGGTAAAGCCCGACATGTCGCGCCAGGCGTTGAGTGCAATGATCCGCTTGGGGCATTCGCCCAGTTCCATCGCCTGACGGCTGTGCATGGCAATACAATAGCCACACTGGTTTAGCTGAGACGCTCTGAGCTTAACCAGCTCCCAGAGTTTAATATCCAGATTGCGAGTGACTTCTTCATTCAGTAACTGCTCCTGAGCGAATAGGTGTTGCATTAGCTTTGGGGCGCATTGTAAATAATTGGCTCTTTTCATGGTCATTTCCTGTTATCTAGTGAATGACCACCAGACTACCGGCAACCGCCCCCTCAGAATTGAAGAAAAACGACTTTTGCACCCCAAAAGCCCGCCAGTTAAAGCAGGTTATGCTGTTTAATAAATGCCACCAGCTCGCTGGCTATATGCTGATGCTCCTGTGCAGTTGGGTGCCAGATGCAGCCTTCCAGCGGCGATACAAAAGTGTTGGCATACACCTCATCTATGCCCTCGCTGGCAAGCTGACGCAACGCCGTATCGGTGGCAGGAATAATAAAATCATAGGGATACGCCGGGCGAGGCATGACCACAATGGCCACATCGGGGTAGCGACTGCGCAATGAACGAACAAACTCAACCATGGCCTCTTCCCAGGCCAGCTTTACTTCTTCTATGCTTTGCCAGGGTTCGTGAGGTTGTGGATCCGTACTAAAATCATTGGTGCCAAACTCAAGTACAATAAGCTGAGGAAAGCGCTCCTGATAGGCCAGGTTATCCCCGTACAGCGCCGAAAGTTGGTCAACATAATCCACTAAGGTATGGTGCGCCTGGTTGCCATTCCAGTTACGGATCAAGCCCAGTCCGGAATAAGACACCTGAGTAAATGTACTGTCCAAGTGTTGTGCCGCTATATACGGAAACGCCAGTCTGGCGTTGCTGGAGTCGACAATTTCCTGCCAGTCACATTGACGTTTGGTCGACTCACTGCCAAATCCTGCACTAATTGAGTCGCCAATAAACAGAATATGAGGTTGCGTTTCCCACACCCCTTCTAACCGCCCATCAACCTCCACATGCAGCAGCTTGCTGCGTGACTGATAATGCTCCCAGCGTTTGACCACTTCGATAAGCACACTGCCCGGCTCCGCCTGTTCGAATAACACAAAACGCTCGGCCTCGCCCGTCGACGCGGTCACAATCTTGCGATGTAACTGACCATCGACCAGCACATCAAATTGGTCGCCATAACCTTGCAGGCTGATGGCAATAGACTTTCCCACCAGCTGGGTGTGAATAGCCGTTCCGGGCCAGTTAAACTCCACGCTGCCTTGTTGATAGTTTTTATGTACCCGGCCCTCATAGACCAGCGCGTGGTGCGTAGCAGGTAAAACCGTGGCAAAAACACTGAGGCTGATGGTCAGCCCCAGTAAGATAAGTATTAAGCGACACATAACCAGTTCCTTTTTTGTTAAAAAAGTAAACCTAGTGTTTAATCGATAACTCTACAAGCCAGCCAAATTGAAATTTTCTAAACCAGTCCGGCTACCAACATGGCCAGCCCAGATGAGTTTTCACACAAACTGATACACCGCTGTGTTTATTCTCAAACAAAATAATGAGGTGTAACCAAATCCCCATCTTTTAATCTGAGTTAAAACACAATATAGTGATTAAAAATTAACAAAAAGATTAATAAAATGATTAAACTTATCCCGGCTCGCTGTGTCATTACCGCCTTCTTAGCCGCACTCGCCGGCTGTAGTCAGACTCCGCCTTCAGCACCGCCCGCGCAGGTCAATGCAACATCAAGTTGCCCGATAACAGTTGTTGAACACCCGGACCTGGAAGTGCTTCCTGTCCAGAGCCTGCCCGAAGACGTGGTTGCTGCCAGTGGCCAGGGTGGACTTTGTAATGCCCGCAGCTATAAGGTCACCCGTGACTTTACTATCTGGCGCGCCTGGAACAGCACCTACGAAGGCTCTAAGTTCGGCAAATGGTGGTCACTGGAAAAACCAACAGGCCTGGTTGCACAGTACCGGACGGAGCTCAATATTTGCCCCAAATATTCACCACTGGACATGCTGGTACGTTGCACACTCAAAGCTGGTAGCCAGGTCGTGATAGGCCCAGGTCAGAGCGCTCAGTGTAGCGACTACTTTACCTACCCACAGTCCGATACCAACCAACTCTATCTCGCAGATGCTAAGCAGGCGACAATGAATTGCACCACCTTTTATGGCGAGTTTTCCTGGCGTGAAGCCTCTTCCCAGGCAAGCACAACAGACAAACAGAAATAGCGTCAATCTGCTTAATCTTAGTGGATTGACTGAAACGACTCTGACTTTTACCGCATGTTCGGCAAGTCAGGGGAAATAATACCAATTTCACTTAATACCTGCTCAATTTGACGGAGCAAATATG
>NZ_JXYA01000116.1 GCF_000967655.1 Pseudoalteromonas rubra | reverse complement strand
TCAACTCGATATAACTTTTGAATATGGTTGAGCGCCCAGTTCGCTTTACCTGTTTTACCCTTGGCCTGCGCATCTGCGGCTTCTTTGAACTTGCGTCTTGCGTGCGCCCAACAGCCAACCAGTGTCGCCTGCGTTTGCTCATAGCCCGCATACCCATCAACTTGCAGATAGCCGTCGTAGCCCTGTAAAAATGCCACAGGACAGCGACCCGCACGACTATTCTGATAGTCGAACAGAGCGATATTAGGGATGTTTGCCTCTGCCACAGGCGAATCCGTGCCGCTGCAATACAGCCACATGTAACTGGTCTGTTTGTCTTCTTTCACCACCTTAACCGTGGTTTCATCGCCGTGCAGTACCGGTTGCTGTAGCAACACTTGGTGCAGTCTGTCGTAGAGCGGTTTAAATAAACTGGCACAGCGGATCACCCAGTCTGCCATGGTTCGCCTGCTCAGTGC
>NZ_JXYA01000115.1 GCF_000967655.1 Pseudoalteromonas rubra | reverse complement strand
TGTCCACACAGATGATTGTTGATTAGAATTAGAGAACACAAACATTGTTTGGGTCTGTAGCTCAGCTGGTTAGAGCGCACGCCTGATAAGCGTGAGGTCGGTAGTTCAAGTCTACTCAGACCCACCACTTCTTCCCGATGCTGCGTTATTAAGCTCGTCGTTTAGAAAACACTAAACGTCCTCACTTAATGCCTGGCCTCGAAAAGAAGCTTGGTTCAGAACAATGTTATCCTAGTAATGTGGGGCTATAGCTCAGCTGGGAGAGCGCCTGCCTTGCACGCAGGAGGTCAGCAGTTCGATCCTGCTTAGCTCCACCACTTTACTACCTACTCCTCATAGATAAACACTCTTAACACAGTGACTTGAAATAAGAAACTGAGAGTTTTTAACTCTGAGAAGTCATTCTCTTGCTCTTTAAAAATTTGGAA
>NZ_JXYA01000114.1 GCF_000967655.1 Pseudoalteromonas rubra | reverse complement strand
TGTTTACTTTTTCAAAAGGAGCAAATATATGAAATTAAGAACGTTATCTAACAAAGCACTACCTTCAAAGTTGCAAGCTCATGTTGCTGGCAGTAACGGGAGTGGCAACAACCCCATTATTTATCCTAAATCCAACACTAAGGGTAAGAACCTAAGCACACAGCAAATTGCTTTTGTTGTAGGCGGGAATGGAAGTGGAAATGATCCAACTAAACCTCAGAGGCAAGCGATCAAAGTCACAGATTTCGGTAATTTCGGTGGTTAATGTTCTGGTGGAATTTTGATGTTTGCCAATTATGTTGATGAATTACATAGCTTAAACACGTGGATCTGGTGCCTATCTCTGGTAGCGCCAATCCTGATGTTTAGTAAAAGGCTTGGGTCTAGGTCTTACTATATTACAGCCATTACCTGGTTGATTACGCAGTTCATAAACCTCAGAATCGAGAGTTATTTGTTTGCTTTGTCTAAGGAAGCTGGATTCATTTTTTGGTTTGGAAGCTGGGCAACAATAGATGCCATAAGCATCACTCTTATCTATGCATTTCATGTGCAATTAAAGGCAAAGATAGAGTTCGAAGCCATGAGTGTGATGATCGCTTATGCATTCTTGGGCCTTGTGCAAATCGTTTACTATTTTGATGCTGTAGTCATGCAAACACGTATCTTTGAAAGTGCTTATCAAATCGCGATAAACACGGGGAACGTAGTTATAACACTCATACTTACACTTCCGTTGTGCAAGGCTTTATATCAACGGCTCAGGAACACAGTGGCTAGAAGGCGTGAGACTTCGTAATGGTTAGTATTCTATATTTATCGTTTCTTGTTGCCTGGATTAGTATTTTGCTACTCAAAGCTTCTGTATTAAGAGGAGCTGACAGGGTCGCGTTTGAGCCGCGGGAGCATAATTCGGAGGCTCGGAACCAACTAAACGATTTCATCCGAGAAAGGGAATGTATTGAGAGTATTTCAGATATAACACTAAAATACCAAGCTCTTATGGAGTGGAACGAGCGTTTTAACTTGTTTTTGGCTGAAGGTATTGCTGCAAGAAAAAGTGATAGCTCACAGCACAACGTTGTAGATTTACTTCATTACACTAAGAAGCATTAGACTGATCAGACGGCTCACTTTTGATGTCGTCTAGTTCTGAATTTGATACCTTTGCAATTGTAAACATAGCCATATTAACTAAAGCTTCAACTTCAACTGAGTCTGACTTTGTTAATAGGCCCAACTCACCAGTATTGAACAGAAATGTAGTAATTGCTTTCTCAAGATTCTCGGTCGAGAGGCCAGCATTGTCTTGGCTTCCTCTTTTTCCTGTAACTACATAGTTTATATCAAAGCCCAGCCCAGCAAGCTCTGCAAGCTTATCTGATGGAATTGATTTCCCACTTTCCCAACGAATATAAGTGCCTTTAGACGCGTGTATTAAATCATACACTTCGCGCTGACTAAGACCCAATCGCTCTCGTTCGAGTTTCAAATAGTTCAATTTATTAAACCGATAAAGTTTGACAGGTTTAATATATTAAACCTATACTTGTCTCAACTTAAACCAAACCCCTACAATCCAACGATTCGCCAAAATCACAATGTAGGGGTCAACCAAAACGGTAATGTACT
>NZ_JXYA01000113.1 GCF_000967655.1 Pseudoalteromonas rubra | reverse complement strand
CGTAAGGTATTGTCGTGGAAACTATCGAACACGCTTGATACGCATTTTTGCCTCGAAGCATTGGACGAAGCGCTACAACGTTACGGTAAGCCCCAGATATTTAACTCAGATCAAGGGTGCCAGTTTACTAGCGATGTATTTACGGGCAAACTGAAAGAGAGCGGCATCAAGATAAGCATGGATGGCAAGGGCCGCTGGGTCGATAACGTCATGATAGAACGGCTATGGCGAAGCCTGAAATATGAAGAAGTGTACCTGAAAGCATACGACTCAATCAGGGAAGCGGAGCGAGAGATAGGCAACTACTTCGTATTTTATAATGAGGAACGAATACATCAGAGTTTGGAAAAGCAAACG
>NZ_JXYA01000112.1 GCF_000967655.1 Pseudoalteromonas rubra | reverse complement strand
TTTCCACGACAATACCTTACGACTAAACCAGTCTATGATCGCAACAACATACACGAATCCTTTGGCCATCGGGATATAGCTGATGTCTGTTGCCCACACCTGATTTGCATACGTTACCTCTGTATCCCTGAGCAGGTAAGGGTAAATGCGGTGTGCTTTGTCAGGCACGGTGGTTTTCGGTTTTGGATACAAAACCAAGATCCCCATTAAACGCATCAGTCTCGTCACCTTCTTACGGTTGACCTGGTAGTTTAACTTGGCCAGTTCGTCGACGATCCGTCGGCTACCCATGAATGGATACATCAGGTGTATTTCATCTATCGCCTTCATAATGTCGAGCGTTTCCTGCGATTCACCCTTGGGCTTGTAATAGGCAGAAGCACGGCTAATTTCCAGCAATTCACACTGGCGTTTTAATGCCAGCGAATGTGTTTTGTCGAGTTTATTTTTCTTATGTGCTCTTGCTAACGACCGAGCACTTTCGCCAAAAAATCATTCTCCATTGTCAGCTGGCCGATTTTGGCGTGCAACTTCTCGACATCCTCATCTGATTGCTGACCAGAGTTAGATTTTCCGGTAAACAAGCTAGCGGCATTTTGTATCAGCTCGTTTTTCCAGGTAGTGATCTGGGTCTGATGAATATTGTAGTGGGCTGCCAACTCAGCGGTTGTTTTATCGCCTCTGGCAGCTGCAAG
>NZ_JXYA01000111.1 GCF_000967655.1 Pseudoalteromonas rubra | reverse complement strand
GTCGCGTCCTTCACGGGCGCGTGGATTGAAACGCGTGGTAGTTATATATACGGTAGTTGCCGTAAAGTCGCGTCCTTCACGGGCGCGTGGATTGAAACCGACTGACCCGAAACTTTTTTATGCAATCAGAATGTGTCGCGTCCTTCACGGGCGCGTGGATTGAAACCATCACCTTATTGCC
This sequence comes from Pseudoalteromonas rubra, assembly GCF_000967655.1. Classification (GTDB taxonomy): domain Bacteria; phylum Pseudomonadota; class Gammaproteobacteria; order Enterobacterales; family Alteromonadaceae; genus Pseudoalteromonas; species Pseudoalteromonas rubra_A. The sequence goes on along the minus strand of NZ_JXYA01000111.1, from coordinate 116 downwards.
TTGGGTTACGTAGCGGTACGTCGCGTCCTTCACGGGCGCGTGGATTGAAACAACACCGTAACTTTCGATGCGATCCTGCATTACGTCGCGTCCTTCACGGGCGCGTGGATTGAAAC
>NZ_JXYA01000110.1 GCF_000967655.1 Pseudoalteromonas rubra | reverse complement strand
CACGGCGGGATCGCACTTTGTAAAAAGGCTTTAACACCCGCCTTTTTTCTGATCTAATAACGCCCACATTATCACTATCTACTTGTTAACTATGTCGTTATTTAGCCACCTTGAACTTGTTGAAGATAAGCGTTCGCCTATCAATCAACATCATGATCTTACTGATGTTTTGTTTCTTATCATCTCGGCAGTTTTATCCGGTTGTGAAGGCTGGAAAGATATCGAAGTGTTCGGGCACAGTAAACTGCCCTGGCTCAGGCAATTCAGAGCATTTAAGCACGGTATTCCAACGCGACATAGCATTGCACGAATTCTTAAAACAGTGGAGACTGACTCGCTGGTTTTGGCCTTGTTCAGTTGGGTCAACGAACAGCGCTTTCAGTCTGGCAAGCCAATCATTGCGTTTGATGGCAAAACCCTACGCGGTGCCAGTAAAAAACGTGAGGATAACTTACACTTGGTGTCTGCTTTTGACTGTGAGTCTGGTTTAACTTTGTATCAGCGTACAGTAGAAAGTAAATCTAATGAAATACCGGCAGTTAGGGCCTTATTGGATGTGCTCGATATTTCAGATTCTATCGTCACACTAGATGCGCTACATTGTCAGAAAGCGACACTCTCAGCACTGATTTCAAGAGGGGCTGACTATCTGGTTCAGGTCAAAGCAAATCAGAAAACACTATATAAAGCAGTCACTTCATGTTTTGAAGCAGCCTTTGAACAAGAGGAGAATTTGCCTGAGGATGTACAAGTCAGCAATGGTCATGGACGCCAGGAAACACGAATCACTTATGCTCTGAAGGCAGACAAACTGCCT
>NZ_JXYA01000109.1 GCF_000967655.1 Pseudoalteromonas rubra | reverse complement strand
CGCCCGTGAAGGACGCGACTCGGGTGAAAGAGCAAGCACAGCATCTTTGCCTGTTTCAATCCACGCGCCCGTGAAGGACGCGACAGAAACTGGAATGTTGAACCGGTCACACCTGAAGTTTCAATCCACGCGCCCGTGAAGGACGCGACCTTTTAAGTTACCGGCTATACATGGACAAGCGGTGGTTTCAATCCACGCGCCCGTGAAGGACGCGACATCCTGGGCCTGACAGAGCTGGGGAGCGACAACGTTTCAATCCACGCGCCCGTGAAGGACGCGACCACTCTCGCACGCTGTACGGTCTAACCCCCATAGGTTTCAATCCACGCGCCCGTGAAGGACGCGACCCCATTCTTTCAGGGCAGGCGCTGGGAGTGGGTGTTTCAATCCACGCGCCCGTGAAGGACGCGACGTAGCTGTTTCAGCCAAGCAGCCAGTGATTGGAAGTTTCAATCCACGCGCCCGTGAAGGACGCGAC
>NZ_JXYA01000108.1 GCF_000967655.1 Pseudoalteromonas rubra | reverse complement strand
ACCGTGACCATCACGGACAATAACAGCTCGGTAAGTCGCACTGTGACCGCCGATAACTCCGGTAACTGGACGCTCAGTGGCAGTGAGCTGGATGTCAGCGGCCTGAACAATGGCACCTTGACGGTGTCGGCGACGCAAGCGGATACGGCGGGCAACACGTCCACCGCAGCCACGCAAACCATTACCCTGGACAATGCCGCGCCGTCTGCGGTGACCATCACCACGCCGATAGAAACCGACGGACTGGTCAA
>NZ_JXYA01000107.1 GCF_000967655.1 Pseudoalteromonas rubra | reverse complement strand
TGCCATCGGTTTCTATCGGTGTCGTGATAGTCACCGCAGAAGGTGCGGCATTGTCCAGGGTAATGGTCTGCGTCGCTGCGGTGGACGTATTACCTGCCGTATCCGCTTGGGTTGCCGACACCGTGAGTGTGCCATTGTTCAGGCCGCTGACATCCAGCTCACTGCCGCTCAGCGTCCAGTTGCCGGAATTATCGGCGGTCACGGTGCGACTGACTGATGAATTATTATCCGTGATGGTCACCGTCACGCTGTTACCCGACTCAGCACCAGAACCGGCGATCAGCACATCGTTGTCTTCGGCCGCGTTGACCAGTCCGTCCGTCTCAATCGGTGTGGTGATGGTCACGGCAGACGGCGCCGCATTGTCCAGGGTAATGGTTTGTGTCGCAGCCGTGGACGTATTGCCCGCCGTATCCGCTTGGGTCGCCGACACCGTCAGCGAGCCATTGTTCAGGCCGCTGACATCCAGTTCACTGCCACTCAGTGTCCAGTTACCGGAATTATCGGCAGTCACCGTACGGCTTACCGAGCTGTTGTTGTCGGTGATGGTCACGGTCACGCTGTTACCCGACTCAGCGCCAGAACCGGCAATGAGTACATCATTGTCTTCAGCGGCATTAACTATCCCGTCCGTCTCAATCGGTGTCGTGATGGTCACCGCAGAAGGTGCCGCATTGTCCAGCGTAATGGTTTGCGTGGCTG
>NZ_JXYA01000106.1 GCF_000967655.1 Pseudoalteromonas rubra | reverse complement strand
TGAATTATTATCCGTGATGGTGACGGTCACGCTGTTACCCGACTCAGCGCCAGAACCGGCAATGAGTACATCGTTGTCTTCGGCTGCGTTGACCAGTCCGTCGGTTTCTATCGGCGTGGTGATGGTCACCGCAGAAGGCGCGGCATTGTCCAGGGTAATGGTTTGCGTCGCAGCGGTGGACGTGTTGCCCGCCGTATCTGCTTGCGTCGCTGATACCGTCAAGGTGCCGTTGTTCAGGCCGCTGACATCCAGCTCACTGCCACTCAGTGTCCAGTTGCCAGAGTTATCGGCAGTCACCGTACGGCTCACCGAACTATTGTTGTCCGTGATGGTGACGGTGACACTGTTGCCCGACTCCGCACCGGAACCGGCAATGAGTACATCGTTGTCTTCAGCCGCATTCACAATGCCATCGGTTTCTATCGGCGTGGTGATGGTCACGGCCGACGGCGCGGCATTATCCAGGGTAATGGTTTGCGTCGCAGCCGTAGAGGTATTGCCCGCCGTATCCGCTTGCGTTGCCGACACCGTGAGTGTGCCATTGTTCAGGCCGCTGACATCCAGCTCACTGCCGCTCAGCGTCCAGTTACCGGAATTATCGGCGGTCACAGTGCGACTGACCGAGCTGTTGTTGTCCGTGATGGTCACGGTGACACTGTTACCCGCTTCGGCGCCGGAACCGGCAATGAGTACATCGTTGTCTTCGGCTGCATTGACCAGTCCGTCGGTTTC
>NZ_JXYA01000105.1 GCF_000967655.1 Pseudoalteromonas rubra | reverse complement strand
AATACCGGTTAGATCCAGTTCATGAAACCGTACAGATCCACAGCCAAATTATTTTATTCATAATAAGAACAATAACCTACCACCGTTGCTCTCATTGCTCAAGCCAAAATGGCTTTGTTAAAACCGAGCCTTGTTCATAGCGAGACTTGGGGTCTCGTTATGTAAAACTACTAACCTTTTGAATCTATTTAACTTAAATCAGAGCTTCACTTAAACGAGACCTTCAAGGGCGGAGAAAGCGAGAAATTTGACATAGAAGCTGACTATATTCACTTATACCTGTATAAATAAACAGCACTTAAGATTGAGATGATCACGGTACTGCTGCGTTGTATTCGGATGGATCCCGGCTCGCAAGCGTCCGGGATGACAGCGGACCTGTTAGGTGCATCAATATCACGGTACTGATGCGTTATATTTGAGTGGCTCCCGACTCCTAAGCACCCAAGATGACAGCGGAGTCTGTTAGATTCATCAATACCACGGCGCTGCTACGTTGTATTTAAGTAGATCCCGGCTCGCAAGCGTCCGGGATGACGGCGTGGCCTGATAGGTTCATCATTATCACGTTACTGCTGCGTTGTATTCGGATGGATCCCGGCTCGCAAGCGTCCGGGATGACGGCGTGGCCTGATAGGTTCATCATTATCACGGTACTGCTGCGTTGTATTCGGATGGATCCCGGCTCGCAAGCTTCCGGGATGACGGCGTGGTCTGATAGGTTCATCATTATCACGGTACTGCCGCGTTATATTTTAGTAGCTCCCAGCTCGCAAGCGTCCGGGATGACGGCGTGGCCTGATAGGTTCATCATTATCACGGCGCTGCTGCGTTATATATTAGTAGATCCCGGTTCGCAAACGACCGGGATGACTGTGGGAGCTGTGAGTTTCACCGATACCACAACACAGCTACGTTGTATTTAAGTAAATCCCGGAGCGCAAGCGTCCGGGATTACAGCGGGGCTTATTTATCTAGTAAGTGACACTTATCTAAACTCAAAGTTAACTTGTACCGGGTAGTGATCAGATAGTTCGTTGTAGTAGCCATTGTGATAATAGCGGCCGCTGCTTAGGTTCCAGTTACCGCGCAGGTAGCTCCAGTACCAGTTTTGCTGTGCTTTGGGATAACGTACTTTCATGCTGGGTGTGTTGCTTGGCTGTTTATGGTCGCGGTGCCAGAAAACGTAATCGAGTGTGTCGTTGTAATCCAGGCTGTAGTCAAAGTAGTAGGCGTTGGCTTTGGTGAACCAGTTGTATTTTGCCGGGAATGAGCCTATCTGCGGCGTTTCGAAGTTCAATACTGAGCGTGATGTTGCAAGCATATCGGCCACTTCATCTTGCTTGCTCCACTCAACGTTCATATCGCCACCAATAATCACCGGCTCGCTGGCAGGAATATTTTCGGCGCTAATAAACGACTGAATTTCGCTCAACTGGCCCATGCGCACACGGTGCTCCTGAGCGGTGTCGCCGTCGTGAGTTGCCTGTAAATGCGTGCCTATCAGGTGATAACGTTGATTGTCTTTTTCTATCTCTACGTAGGCAAACCCTTTGTTTGACAGATAGTCCCAGCTGCCGCTCAGGCTGTTTTTAAACACGTGAGCTTTTTGGGTGATAATTGGGTATTGAGACAAAATAACCACGCCACCACGGATCACAAAAGGACTGTTTGAGCAGTTGCCCGTTAATCCATCCCAGCCGCTGCCACTACAGTCCTGACCAACATTAGGTGTCTGATAAGGATATATTGCCGAAAGCGCATCCAGTGCCTGCTCGGAATCGTTGTTAAAGGCTTCGCTGATCAGGATCACATCCGGGCGGTCGCTCATAGACGCCAACGCCGAGGGCAAACGTTCAGCCCGGTTCTCCTGATCCCAATCCTGTACGTTAAGTTGCATAATATTGTATGCCATCACTTTCAGCGAATCGGCCATACTGTGGGTGCTCATCAGCATTAGTGCACAAAGCAGCGCGTGCTTAGCTTTCATTTTACGTCTCCGAAATCTCATTGTTATTTTTGTGTTGTTAATAATTTTTTACACCTAAGTTCTGCATGGCAGTACCTGTGAGTAAAAAATTTCGCAGCACACATTAGTCACAAAAAGTGACAGTCAGATTTCTACAAACCTTTATTTTTATTAAACTTTAATTTTATCAGCATGACGTTTTTAAGGCTTTTCAATGACTACAGGAGAAAGCGCCGCAGCCAGACAGGAGAACGATTAACTTTACACATAAACCTAAATTAACTTTGCATTTACTCTGGCGCTTGGATTGATCCACACAGACAAACACAATACAATAATGATTCTCATTTGCATAAAAGGAAACATTACAAAATGAAAATATTCTCTGTCCTGCTGCTGTTGCTGTGCTCACTGCCGGCTTTTGCTAAAAAACCCATCCGTGTTGTTGATGTGGGCGTGATGGGGCTCGCCTCGCACGATTTATTCCAGTGGAACACCCAAACCCGCGAAAATGAAGAAAACGGTCGTTTTGACCTGAGTACAATTTTTGACTACGCCGATGGCACCCGAATTCACCAAGGCGGTAACCCTAAAAACTCATCGAATGCCGCGGTGTATTCAATCACCCAGAATCTGGTGAGCTTTTATGCCGGTAAAAAAGCCGCGTTGTTGATGTCCAGAACGGTTACTGAAGAGCAGGCTCACATCATCGCGCGCCAGCAAACGGTTGCCTTCTTTATGGGTATGGTCAAAGAGTCTTATGAGCGCTTTACCAATGCCAGATTCCCAGACTACGCACTGGCACAAACCGTCACGGACGATGAGCAAGGCGTAATGCGCGCACTGCATGATATTTTGCCTGGCAAAATCTACGTGAACCGTAACCTGACGCGTGAAGTGTTTGAAGTCACCGACTTCAGACTGGCCATGACTCAGCTGTCACCAACCGAAATGATGAAGCCAGTGAAGTTTTACGACGGTAAATACGATGAAGAATACCTGCATGTCGTCGTCCCCGGCTTCCCGGATCCAACCATCATCAACCTGCAGGCCATTGACCAAAGCTTTATTGCAGAGCAAACGAATTATAACCTCGACGACATGCTTGCCGAGCTACAATTCTATGGCCAGTTCCCCTTCTTCGGCAACCTGGTGCATTTCACCAGCTTCGGTTACCACCTGGAAAACCTGTTTGCCAAAGGCATTTGTAACAAATACATCGACGGCAGCCCAAATACCTGGAATACCGTTGCAGTTGAGTGTTATTGATCCAATTGATTGATATGCTCTGTTGATGGTGCTAAATGACGCACTTGTTCTTTAGAGGGCAAGTGCGTTTTTTGATCAGACAATTGAAAGGTTGTTAATTCAAACTGTGGCTTGGGTAGTGTTCAATTTTCT
>NZ_JXYA01000104.1 GCF_000967655.1 Pseudoalteromonas rubra | reverse complement strand
TGTGATGCATTGCTTAAACGAGTTAGCTCAGCCACAGTGCGATATCGACAGTTTACTGCCCTGGCATGTTAGCCTCTAGATGTGGTTAGCCGTACGCTTACTGTCGAACTCAGTAGTGAAACGAAATAGCCGAAGGGTCGGCCCCGGCCGATGATAGTGTGTGGGGCGGCCAGCGGTGGCTTTCCCATGTGAAAGTAGGACATTGCCAAGCACCTAATTAAAGAAAGCCCGATTCGAAAGAGTCGGGCTTTTTTGCGTTTTGAATTTAAAAAATCGTCGATGAAGCTGTAGATAGAATGGCGTTGTCTATTCATCCATGA
>NZ_JXYA01000103.1 GCF_000967655.1 Pseudoalteromonas rubra | reverse complement strand
GCTGGGTCCCATCGCGCATCCCTGCGCTCATCTCAATGAGCTGCGAAGCGGTGCTTCGGTCTCATTTCGTCCATGTGAAAGTAGGACATTGCCAAGCTCGGCGCCCCCGGGCCTTATAAGTAGGTCGATGAAAGACATTCATCCATGAATATCATCGACATTAGTACTTCCATGTACGTCAAACCCGTTGCAGCAATGCAACGGGTTTTTTGCTATGTGCGATTTAAAAAGGCGTCGATGAAGTTGTAGACAGAATGGTGCTGTCTATTCATCCATGAAGCTGGGTTGGATGGTGAATTGGTCTGCATTCTCTAAAAGGGCTCATTTCACCTTGCGCAAACTAAATGTACTCGCGTTGCTCGCTGTCATTGTACTTTGCACTTAATTCATCCATGAATATCATCGACATTCGTACCTCCTTGTACATCAAAGCCCGATTCGAAAGAGTCGGGCTTTTTTGCGTTTGGGTTAATGACAGTTTTTCAGTTGATAACGCAGATATTTCTCCAGGATAGCCAGCCCAACCGCAGCCATCCATTTTTGATGCGGGCTCTTCTAAGGCGACAAAGTACGTATAGCAAGTACACCGGAAAAACATACTCAACACCGAGAAAACGGTTTAAACAGATCCCGCATCGAGTGCGGGATGACAACGGAGTTGTTGGAGGCGGAGCTGAACTGGACCAATATTGAGTCGCTGCTGGAATGGGTTAAAAGTACTGTTTGTTCAGACTCTTTATAGAACGAGTGCTTTTGAAGAAGTCGCTTATATTTCGATTCTTACAGCAGAAATGGTCCCAAGATCTAGCACACGCACTTAGATGAATAATCTGTTATTAATAG
>NZ_JXYA01000102.1 GCF_000967655.1 Pseudoalteromonas rubra | reverse complement strand
ACAGAATTATGAACACCCTCACACCCTCTGGTTTTGAGTTAAAAATAAATCTGGTCGCCTATCGGCCCTATCTCCAATATATTTTTTCCCCAAGTACTCTTCAACCTGGCGTTTCAACGTAGTATTTGAACTAAATAAACTGTGCTCAACACCGAACATCCAGAGATTTCCCTCAATGGCCTTATGAACATGACTTTCAAGAGTTTCAGATCTCAAACATATTTCTTCTAAATAATCCAAAAAAGATAGACGATGTGCAGCTTGCTCAGCTACTGACGCCATTTCAACAAAACCAAACTCTTCTAACGCCTCAGCAAAGCGAGAAACCTCCGAGTTCCGTGCAGCATTAATGTGCTCAATGACCGCTCTATAATCACTATGCTCTAAAGCATCTAATAAAACGTTCACTACAGGCTCTAACTTACTCTCAGGCTCCTGATAGAATCGATCAAGCACTTTTTTGATTGCTTTATCTGCGAAGTCACGCCTATTTTCCGGTAGCTTTGATATACGTTCCAATGCTTTTTTGCGTAGCCTAGCTTGGGCCAAATGCATTTCTTGTCCATAGACACTTTTTAATTGTGCTTGGAGGAGAGGTTGAAGGGCCTCAGTTAGCTCTTTTTCAGTTTGGCTTCCCTCTATCAAGGCCCCCCAATCAGCTGTAATATCGTCATCATTCCCTTCTAGGTCTACTTCACCATATAGCTTTTCAAGTAGCTTTTTGGGGATATCGTCACTTTTATCTAACCCAAAAAATATTGGATCCCCGATTACTTTTCCATTTATCCGAACAGATATCCCTGGCTTTCTTAATTTTCGTTTTTGATCGGTAACCGTGCAGCGCAACGTTGCCTTACTCTTTCCTAGCAATATCTTCTCTTCTTTATACTCTCCTTGAAGATCATCGACACCTAACTCCTTCCCATTTACAAAAATATCGAAATTACTTTCTCGTCCATACTCAGCCAGCAAAATTTGCTTTAATTTTTGAGCCGTTGGGTATCTTAGACTCTGATTCAGATGCGACAATGTGATACAAGTACCTGAGTGTGTAGTACTATCCGACTCTTCAATCTCTAGCGGCATATCGGGTAACCCCTCATACCTTTCTAATAAGCTTTTGTCGAACGAAAATGCTGAGTACTTATTCCTGGCCCATGTTTCTAGTCTCATTGATGATGTAATCATCAAGCCAGCAAATTTACCTATTCCTTTTCTCCCCTTCACTCGCCTGCGCAGATTTGGAGAAAAGTCGCCATTGCGGTCTCTCCGGTTTCTGGCAATATTTAAATATTCACTTTGCAATTCATTTATAGTCATCCCCGAACCATTGTCTTGAACAATAATTGGATCATCAGATAAGAGCTCTGGCAATGTTACGCAAACTTTTGTTGCTTCTGCATCCCAAGCGTTATCTATCAATTCTTTTAAAGCTTTTTCAGGAGATCTGTAATTTTCACTTAATAAAAATGCTAGTCGTGTATCTACTTTAAAAGAATGTTGTGTCATCAATTATTTCCTTGACTGAGAGCTGAAACCTATTGTTCGAGCACCTGCTTCAGGTTGAAAACAGAGCGCATTTGTAAATATAAGTATGCTCTCTTTTTAATTGAAAGAAAACATTTCAGCAAATCCACAGGTTGTTTCTGTATGAGCCAATAACATACCTTTAAGTGTCACACAGAATGTATTGCCTCAACTCCCAAAGCAGGAGTTAAGGTTATTTTGGTTCGGATTGCTTGTTAGATCTTTACTATTTCACTAGCCTGCATGGTTCATATACCTACTGGTCTTAGGCTCAAATCTACGCTTCTTATGACCAAGTGAAGTGTCCTGCAAAATATCTTCGATTCTCGCCATTTCATCGAACAATTGGTTTAACTCATTTTCCGTAAGTTCCACCAATAAATAAGCCTCCGCATTTGCGGAGGCTTTTTTTATGGGTTTTCCGCAGCAACCCTGCACAATACAAGACCCCATGAATTCGTGACAACTCCTTCAACGAGAAATTGTCCCTAAATTTAGCACACGCACTTAGATGAATAATCTGTTATTAATAGACCAATACAAATTGGAGCAGATTATGAGCAAGAAACGCAGAAACGCAGGAAACGCAGGAAACGCTCGACATTATGAAGGCGATTGACGACATACACCTGAAGTATCCATTCATGGATAGCCGGCGGATCGTCGACGAACTGGCC
>NZ_JXYA01000101.1 GCF_000967655.1 Pseudoalteromonas rubra | reverse complement strand
GCAAGCGCCGCTATTCAGGAGTACAGATCATGAGTTTACTAACAACCCCTGTAGACATTGCACACATAGATGTTATGGATTCACGCCCGCTGATTTACTGCCAGTGCTGCCGTAGCTATGAACACGCGTGCCAGAGCGGCGCAACGCCCAAAATGTGGCAGCAAGCGGCCACCTATGTTGGCTGGCGACACGTACGCAGCGAGCATTTTGATCTCGATGTGGTGTGCCCTGAGTGCGTTGCAGAATTCCATCAGCCAGTTAAGCACCGTGAACTCAGGAAAGCAGTATGAGTGACCTGTATATCTCGCCCCAGGTGCAGCGCACATTAAAGGCGCTGACCCTGATGGCTGGCAATGAAGTTGAGGGCATAGAACCAAAGCAACTGGCAGAGGCACTGGAGACCAGCAACGCTGATGTAACGCGAATATTGGCCAATCTGGTAAAGGCCGGGTTTGCTGAGCGGCTGCCAAAAAATGATAAACGCTGGCGACTGAGTAAAGCGCTGGTGCAGCTTAGTAACACGGTAGATCACAATTTTACTAACGCACTGCGTGAGCTACAGCAGGAAGCGATTAATTACAGAGTACTGGGGTAATAACGATGACAGAAACACACATTACACCCGAACAGGAAAAAGCCCTGGTTGAAGGCAAAGACATTCTTGCGTCTAAACAGGATGCTTTGCTGCAACTGGGCCAGATCCAGGCATTTAATTTTGTTGGAAAACTCGTAACTGTTACGGAATTGAAGATTGTACAGCAGATAAAGGAATCCAAGAGTTACAAGGGCTTAACCTATCGTGATGAAAATGGAAAAGTCGTAACTGTTACGACTTGGGAAGAATGCTGCAAGCACTTTCTGAGTACTGATGTTCAGAATATAGATAACCGCCTTCGAAACTTACAACAATTTGGGGAAGAGTTCTTCGAGCAAGCGCAGCAGATGAAGCTTGGATATCGTGACTTGCGATCTCTGCGTCAGCTGCCTGAAGAGGATCAAGCGCTGGTGATTGAGTCGGAAGCCGTTGAAGCGGGCGATAAAGATGCGGTTAAGCAGCTTATTGACGACCTGAAAGCCAAGCATAAAAAAGAG
>NZ_JXYA01000100.1 GCF_000967655.1 Pseudoalteromonas rubra | reverse complement strand
CATGCAAAAAGCGGTGCTTTTTAAAACGCATGATTTTCACTCATCGAGCCTGAAAAAGCGGTGCTTTTTCCGGGCGGCTCTCAGCCTCTAAAGTCGGGGCTTCCGGTACTAAATACCACGAAATGACAGCTCCTGCTTATCAGTTTCAATCCCCTCTAAAGTCGGGGCTTCCGGTACATGAAACATCCCCCTGATGTCTGTAAAACGACATCGTCTTAATCCCCTCTAAAGTCGGGGCTTCCGGTACACAAGCATCCATATTTTATGTGGATATTATCAAGTCTCAATCCCCTCTAAAGTCGGGGCTTCCGGTACGCGTTTTCAGTTAAGAGGCTGATTTCTTAATTTGTCTCAATCCCCTCTAAAGTCGGGGCTTCCGGTACTTTTTATGATGGGGGGAATCGCATCGAAACTAAGAGTCTCAATCCCCTCTAAAGTCGGGGCTTCCGGTACAAATATGGTAACCTCAATTGAATTACTCGTATGGGTCTCAATCCCCTCTAAAGTCGGGGCTTCCGGTACATACAAGGAAAAATCATGAAAAAACTTCTTCTTGGTCTCAATCCCCTCTAAAGTCGGGGCTTCCGGTACAGATTGAAGATGTGGAATTAAAAAAAATCATCATGTCTCAATCCCCTCTAAAGTCGGGGCTTCCGGTACTTACAGAAGGAAAAGAAAATGACCCTTTTTCTGGAGTCTCAATCCCCTCTAAAGTCGGGGCTTCCGGTACTATAGCGGATCGAGGCCGCGTCGTACAAGGGCTGTAGGGGGTAAAAATGTCGATGTCCTGTCGGCTGTTCCCAAAACTGCTGACTTACTGACATTTTAATCCTTCTTGAACTAGTAAAAGGTATAAAATTCAATGATATGCTATCTAAGCTACTGACAAAATGTAATTTTGACTTTGGTGGTGTGTCGTAACATATTGATTTAATTTGTATAAATCAAAAGATATGTCTCTGGGAGTGTGAAAATACACTTTTACACAGCATATTGATTGGAAATGGAGTTTTAGGCTGGTTTCACAAAAAAGTGCGAGGTCTGAACGCAAGGTTTTTCACACGATGACCCCGCTTACTATAAAATTTTTAATAAAATGCTCTTGCAGACACAAAACGAACTCTTTTCTCTTGTTAGCAATATGTTTTTATTGTTAAGTTTCGCTATCCATCCTACAGGGAGATAGCTATAGGAATGAAAAACAATAACGCATCAAGGACAAGAAAAGTTGAGAACTTTAAGCTCCAGGTGCAGCGTTCTATCCGCCTAATAAGGCAAGAGCTAGGGCTGTCCCAGGAAGAGCTGGCCAGGAAGCTTGGTATAAACCAAGCCACGATCTCGAATTATGAATCAGGAAAAACTGAGATGACTATTTCTCAAATGTTTGAGTTTTACCTCGTCTGTGGCAAAGATCTATCAATGGGTAACATAAAAAACATACTCTCAGACGACAGCAAAGAGCTTACACCAGAAAACAAAGATTCAGGAGAATAATAAATGGACTATTTATATATAATTGTAGACTACTCGCCAATCTTCGTTGTTTTGTATGGTCTTTACATGACTTGGCGGTTTGAAACCGCTAGGTGGTTCTTGCTTACACTAGGGTGTGTTGAACTCGTTGACGAATTGTTAATAAGCGTTGCGTTGAATTGGCAAGTACATTACTATGCTTATGCGGCGGCGATGAACTTAGCTTTCCTCTTGCCAATCATGTACAGACAGAAGATTGCTTATTGGCTTTACGAACGCTCAGGCCATGATTTTTTTAATAATGTTGTAAACAAACACTATATTTCTTTGCAAGAGCTTTCTGTATTGCTGGTCCTTGCCGCTGTAGCAACAATCAATGTTGTAACTTGGTGCGAAGTTTTGCTGTACAAATACAAGTTTGTTTCTAACGCGCCAATTAAGCTATACGTGCGAGACAATACAGTGGCCATTTTGCATTTGCTGTACATAGCCGCTCTGGTCAGGTACGTATTGAAAGCCGAATTCAGAGAAGGATGTTTAACCAATGAGAAAGAAATTACTCCCTGAAAAGTTGCTGTCAAAAGTGGTTGGTGGTGCCGGTGGCGGGTCACAATCACCATCTCTACCAACTGTGGCACAGTTTGCTCCGACGATTACGAGACCAACTCAACAGCCATAACGGACTGTTTCTTTAACCGAAATCGCTTGTCCTTGCCGCTGTAGAAATAATCAATCTTGTAACCTGGTGCGAAGTTTTTCTGTACAAGTTTGTTTCTAACGCGCCAATTAAGCTTTACGTGCGAGACAATACAGTGGCCATTTTGCATTTGTTGTACATAGCTGCTCTGGTCAGGTACGTATTGAAAGCCGAATTCAGAGAAGGATGTTTAACCAATGAGAAAGAAATTACTCCCTGAAAAGTTGCTGTCAAAAGTGGTTGGTGGTGCCGGCGGCGGGTCACAATCACCATCTCTACCAGCGGTGGCACAGTTTGCTCCGACGATTACAAGACCAACTCAACAGCCATAACTAGCTGTTTCTTTAACCGAAATTTGTTCATACCTGCATGTATGGGCAAATTTCGGTTACAACTTAAAAAGTAACACAAAGATCCCAACCTCTGGCATTTAAATTCAAGTGGTCAAATTGACTATGGCGCTACACGATAAGTGAGGAGTGATTAGCTTAGCCATCGAAAAAGGCATCAATGTGTGTAAAAAAGACAATCCCCATAGCAGCTTGAAGCAAGAATAAAACAATACCAATAAACACAATTGGCCTTTCTTTCTGGCCAATGATAGCAAATGCCGCCTGCAACAAATTAAGGCTCCAAAGCACAAATGATAGCAAGCAAATTGCTAAACTAACAAAAACCTGTGAGTAAGCCAAATCAAAAAACACACGCAGAGGCTCCCCTCTAAATATCAGAGCACCACAATAAAACAGAGCCGCAGCAATACCAACATTCCGTATGTTATCGAACACAAACTTCAAAGTTATATCACCCGGGTTAACTCGTATGAATTTAGGGAATTTTTCTTGATCGAGAGTGGCTGTTTTAAAAAGTAATTTTACTATATACAAAGCAGATGTCCTTATTAAGTTTTTGTCCGATCCTGTTTTCGAGAACCTAAAAAATTAACGCCTCAGAAAAAGCGGTTATCGGTACAAAAAAGAGCTCCCGTCAGTCAAATAAACGGGTCTCAATCCCCTCTAAAGTCGGGGCTTGCGGTACAGAGAGTATCTAGTGTTATCTGGTAGATTTCCGTCTCAATCCCCTCTAAAGTCGGGGCTTGCGGTACACAAAAGTAAAGGAGGAATACGGTATGAAACACCGTCTCAATCCCCTCTAAAGTCGGGGCTTGCGGTACGGAGAACGACTATGAAAACCAAAAAGATCTTAAAACGTCTCAATCCCCTCTAAAGTCGGGGCTTGCGGTACGATATATCATGAGTAAATTAATGACAACACTAAACGTCTCAATCCCCTCTAAAGTCGGGGCTTGCGGTACGGACCTCGAGTATATCCCATTCAATCTACTGACGTCTCAATCCCCTCTAAAGTCGGGGCTTGCGGTACAAAAAATGGATTATGACAACGAAACAGGATATGAGTCTCAATCCCCTCTAAAGTCGGGGCTTGCGGTACTATAGCGGATCGAGGCCGCGTCGTACAAGGGCTGTAGGGGGTAAAAATGTCGATGTCCTGTCGGCTGTTCCCAAAACTGCCGACTTACTGACATTTTAACCCTTCTTAAACCAGTAAAAGGTATAAAATTCAATGATATGCTATCTAAGCTACTGACAAAGTGCGATTTTGGCTTTTATAGATGGTTGTAAATTATTGATTTATTTGTATAAATAAAAAGATATGTCACTTGATATGCAAAAATACACTTTTGCTTAGCATATTGATTGGAAATGGAGTTTAGGCTGTTTTACAAAAGTGTGAGGTCTGAACGCAAGTAGCTGGCGCGATTTCTGTGGGCGAGTTGCGTGAAATAATGCTTAGTGCGGCAATTTGAAGGGGAGATTTAATAGGCAGTTGCGCAAACTAGTAGTAATAAAATCGCTCAGGCCAGGTGACCTGACCGGCACCATCAGCTTTTCGGTTACCCATGCATTTTCCGCATAACGGGAAGAGGTGTGCTTTGTCGCTGGGCTTAAGTAGCTCTTTCAGCTGTCGTTGCAGTTTAATGAGCTGTTTGGATGTGGTATCAATTTCGAACACAGAATACTGTATCCGCTCTCCGTACCCTAGTATAAGCTTGTTTGCTCGATACCTAATTTTGTTATCACTGATATCCAGTGTGACTAATATTCGCATTAGCTTATCTCGAAGGACACTGAGTTATAGAGCCTGGCACTGGCAATACCATGGCGACGATCCTGACAGTGGCAACATACAGGATAGTAATTGATGACGTCATCGCATGTGATAGTTGATCTAATTTTTTGCCGCAACAATAAGAACTGGCTGTCACTGAGGCAGCATTCGTATACTGATAGCTGAATGCGCTCACCGAAACCTGCAAGTATTTTATCAATTCGATACCTGCGTTTATTGCAGGACGTGTCGTAGCACACAACATAGTGATGTGGCATATCAGTTGACCTTAAACGCGCTAAAAGGCGCCTGAGATAAAAAGTGGCACTTTAATGCCTGTACCTGATCATGCATTGCTTTACGATAATCCATAACCTGATGTGAGCGCTGGCTTTGAAAGGTTGCACAAAATTTTTCTTCTATTACAGTGATAAAGCGCTTGAGTGTCTCGGGCTTTAACAGGCATTGACCGCCGGTAAAATCAAAGTCAGCCGGTGTGATCTGTTGTTTGTTTATCAGCTTAAGTACACTGGCATCAACAATCACAGCCCTAAATGGTTCCATCAGGTCTAATACCAGGCTTGGCTGATTGTCACCACAATGCAGCAGCCCGAAATCAGGGTGCAGCCCATGCTTGCGTACCAGACACATAGTATTATTAAAAAGCAAGTTATAACCCAAAGATAACAGTGCATTGATAGGATCTTTGGGTGGTAAACGATTACGCCCGTTAAATTGCCAGGTATCGTTAACACACAGGGCAATTGCGCTAAAGTAGTGTTTCGCGATTTTAGCCTCAAGCAAGAAGAAGTGTTCCCGAGTTTTGGTCTGAGTCAGTCGGTTGGCTGCTTTAGTCAATTTTGTGATTACGTGATCTAATTGTGCTTTGTGGCTTTCGGGCAGCGACCGGCGTCTTAGCTGTTGCTTGATTACTTGTAGACAGTTATGAAACTTAGCTTGCAAAATTTGCTCGCATAAGGCTCGTTCAAATGCTTTGTTACCGCAGCGCACAATCTGTTGATAAAGCACTGCATTAAAACCTGGGTAGGTACTTAATTCGCCACGGTAGCGCCCCGTCGATGAGGCTAATATCACCACAATGGCATGCTCTGTACAATATCCCATAAAATCGGTGGTCAGTTGGATCCTGCCCAGTACAATAATGGCATCGATCACATTCAGTGGCCAGGTTTTGAGTTCTTCTCCACGTAAATTCAGGTAGGCACGGTTCCCTTTTATTCCCACAACGCCACCGACTTGTGTCAGATACAGGGTTTTTAACGTTTTGCGCTGAACAGTGCTGGGTTGAGACAACAGGTGAGCGGGGATCTCTAACCAGTCTTGCTCATCTTCAATGGCACTCTGGGCTGGGTTTGCTGGCAAGTCAGCCTGTAGCAGCAGATGTTCCTGCTGCATTTCAGTTGCCGTTTCCGCCCATTCTCGGGCTGAATCCATAATACCGTACACCAGGCTTGATTTTTCATCAATAACCTGGTCACCAATAAAGTAGTGACCAAGAAATTTAAAACCATCTGCAAAGGTTGTTAGCTGGGTTTTATTTAGATTGAGCGTAAGCGCTAGGTGGGTCAGTACCTGCTCGGTATGATACTGTGCATGTTGGGCTGCTTTGGCACTATCACAGCAGACCACAAAATCATCGGCATATCGCACCATGTGATAACCCAGTGCGTTTAAGTGTTCATCCAGCTCGTCCAGATAAAAGTTTGCCAGTAACGGGCAAATGGCTGACCCTTGCGGTATTCCCTGTCCGAGCGCTTTGCCAAAAACAAGCCCATCGTTGCTCTGCTGAAAACTAAAGAGCAAGGTAAAGATCAGCTCAATCAAAGTTGGATCAATGGCCGTTGCCTGTAGCTTAGTCAGCAGTTTATCCTGGGGGATATGGTCAAAGTAACCCTGTATATCTGCATCAAATACATGCCTGCGGCGCTGGTTTCTGTGCTCTATCACTTTGTCTACTGCCATGATGTAGCTTCGTCCAGGTCTATATCCATAGCTGTTGTGTTCAAATTCTTCTTCAAAATAAGGCTGAAGCAAAATCGCAATGGCGGTATGAACTATCCGGTCTCTGACCGTTGGGAATGCCAGCCACCGGGGTTTTTTGCCTGGTAGTTTTAGCTGACTGCGTTTCAGTGCAGCTGGTGTGTAGTGTTGTTGGCGTAAATCATACAAAATACTGTTTAGGCCCAATTGCAATTCGGATTCAAAGCTTGCTATAGACTGGCAATCGACACCGGGACCGCCATCATTTTTTTGCACCCTGTAAAATGCTTGCAAAAGCAAGTCATACTGACACAATTGCTGATAGTCCATATGCCCTCCCTAGTATTAATCAGACGTTATTCAGTATAGCTTGCGCTCAGCACTCAACAACTGACATGGCGTTTTATTATTACACAGCTGATTAACGCACGGAGCGGTGTTTACCAAAACAGGCTCACGGCGTCCTGCCTCCAGTATTAAAATCAAGCAAAAAGCGGTGCTATTTCCGGGCGGGTGAAGTAAGGCCGACGATTAAGTATCGCCGCAACTTAATGAAGTGAGCGCGTGGATCCGCGATGGGCCTGCTACAGGGAGGTAATTCAGCTCGGTGTATGTATAGCTTAGTTCAACAACGGCATCGTTGATTCATTCATGAAGCGTTAAGCGGTGCGTTCGCCAGAATCGGCCATCCAGGGCCTGTTTTACTATTTTGCTTTCCCTGCAAAATACCAAAACTGGCTTACGGCGTCCTGCCTCCAGTGTTCAAATCATGCAAAAAGCGGTGCTTTTAAAACGCATGATTTTCACTCATCGAGCCTGAAAAAGCGGTGCTTTTTCCGGGCGGCCCTCAGCCTCTAAAGTCGGGGCCACTTAGCCAATCATTTCAACAGTGGCATCGTTGATTCATCCATGAAGCGCTAAGCGGTGCGTTCGCCAGAATCGACCGTCCAGGGCCTGTTTTACTATTTTGCTTTCCCTGCAAAATACCAAAACTGGCTTACGGCGTCCTGCCTCCAGCGTTCAAATCATGCAAAAAGCGGTGCTTTTAAAACGCATGGTTTTCACTCATCGAGCCTGAAAAGTCGGGGTCACCGGTACTCAAAATGAAAAGACCCACATGCCCAATGGGCTCGTCTCAATCCCCTCTAAAGTCGGGTAACTTT
>NZ_JXYA01000099.1 GCF_000967655.1 Pseudoalteromonas rubra | reverse complement strand
CAAATATCACAAAGGACTCAATCAGGAAGAATGGCAGTGGTCATTATGGATCGCGCAGCCTGGCACTTCAAAGATGGTTTGGTAGAGGGTTTGGAGAATGTAGTGATCATTAGGTTACCGCCTTATTCACCAGAGCTGAACCCCATAGAGCAAGTGTGGAGCTGGCTTAGACAACGCAAGTTATCCAACAGAACCTTTGCAAGCTACGATGACATTTTGGATCAGGTCAGTGAAGCATGGAATGCGTTTATCTCATGTGCTGACAGGGTAAAGTCATTATGCTTTAGGGACTGGATAAATCTGACCAGTTAATTATTCAAAATGGTATAAGTAATATTAATATAATGAACCGGGCACATACCATATCGACTAGATGAGTAAGAAGTAGTGCAGCTAATAACAAGGATGCTGAAGGCATTCTTTGCTCAACGCGCGATTTTATAGGAAGTAAAACGACTAAAGCCCGCCGATGCAATTTTTATTAACTTTCTGGCTCTCTATATCCAGTGCTATATATCTGAGAAGTAGAACAGACAGAATATTGGCTCTGAGCGCCTCTCATAATATGGTCTGTAGTGTGGTCTATTTGCAATCTTATCCACAGTTGGTTGTGTGTATCTTGTTTGTGTTTTGTGTGTATTTGGGGTGGTGCGCGGTGGTGACATTTTATCGATAGAAAAATGCAAAAAGGGGTTGCATCGTTTTTC
This sequence comes from Pseudoalteromonas rubra, assembly GCF_000967655.1. Classification (GTDB taxonomy): domain Bacteria; phylum Pseudomonadota; class Gammaproteobacteria; order Enterobacterales; family Alteromonadaceae; genus Pseudoalteromonas; species Pseudoalteromonas rubra_A. The sequence goes on along the minus strand of NZ_JXYA01000099.1, from coordinate 22 downwards.
TATTTCCCTATAATGCGCATCC
>NZ_JXYA01000098.1 GCF_000967655.1 Pseudoalteromonas rubra | reverse complement strand
TGCATAGTGTTTCCTTATTAAGTTAATTTCTCACAGTGACAGCTGCCTTTGCTTTTAACTCCGCCAAGAATAGTGCAAAAGACGCTGACTTATTCATCAGGCCAGCAGATTAAGCTCTACACACTAGTAAGCTTTCAATACACTGAAAATGCTTAGATGGTGCCAGACATGCCTGAGAATTACAGGCAAGTGTATCTGGCAGATCGCAGCCTTGCCCGCTGATGGCAGCAAACCCACCCGCAACTTGATTGGTCTGCCTTGTAAGCATTTCATTAGACGCAGACAAGTTCTTAATTTTTCTCTTTTTCAACTTCATCTTTTTTCTCTTTATCAATTATTTAGCATTAAGTTGTTCATACCTTTAACGCTCACTCAGGCCCACTGCCCACGACTTGGTCAGCAGCGCTGGCAATGGATCATCGCCGTCTTCAGGAATAGCCATAGTGACGTCGATAGGTTTAAGCAAAGAACTCATGTACCGCTTTGCATACTGCCACCCAGGCTTCATCAGGGTGCGACGTTGTTACACCACTACCTAGCACAGACGACAGATCAATTTTGTTTAGTTCCGTCATTTCTCTTTCCTCACTTAACGTTTAATCTCATCTGTTGCCCAGCATGTAGTCAACTAAATGATCTGTAATAGAAATCCCCGACAGTTTCTCAAACCCAATAAACATCGGAGAGGGGTTCGCTTCCAAAAAGTAATACTCACCATTGTGGTTTCTGCGCCAGTCAATCGCCGTCCAGTTTAAGTGCAGCGTCCGGGCAATTTGCTGAGCTTGCTTTACTATCTCTGGCGGGGTTTCAATCGCCAATAGCTCCATGCTGGCATCTTCACGAAAATCGGCTTGCTCACTTCTTAGCTCAACAGAAATAACTTTATCTCCAATGACATAACTCCGAATATTCGTGCCTGCAATAAACTCCTGAACCGTGATGGGAGACTTGGCCAAGGCTTGGGTCACTCGCTGCGACTCCAGATGTGCCTCTGTTAGCAATTCAGTATGTGCGCCACCAAATACAGGTTTAAAAATAGACTGTTTAAGTGCCTTGAATGCTATTTTGATGTCTGCCAGATTGTTACCAACATAAGTTTGAGGAATACGTACTCCCAGCCGCTTTACTTTAGTCAGCTGAAATGGCTTCTCTTTATGATGTTGAAATGCTTCCCAACTGTTTAGCCAGATTGTGTCATTATCCAAAAAGAACCAGGTTCTCAGACACGCCATCGCATCCTGAGCCGCAATGCTTTCCTGGCTCATGTAGTTTTCTCGTGTAGATTCATCTGAGACACCTGAAAAACCGCGCCAAAATACCGCTTGTATTTCATCCAGGGTCAGCTTTTTCCCGCATGCCAGAGTCAAACTACCGGACTCCTCGTTGGGCTCATAACTAAACTGAACCTTGCGTGGGAAGTCATGCGTAGACAGTAAGTAGGCCTCAAGTCCACGCATTTTCAGCTTCTCCAGCATGTACTGCGCATGTTCATCCTGTTGTTGTCCAAGTACGATAAATGCCATTTCAGGTGCTCTCCAAATTTACATACGGTAGAAGTTTATTTGTTGGTCGTAGCCCATGTTCAAATCGGCGTCGGCCACATTAATAAGCGAACACTCTAAACCTTCGGGCTGAAAGTGGTCGTCCAGGCAGTCACCAATGAGTTGCTGATTTAATAAATAAGATAATTCTTTATCTGTATAAAACTTTGTTCTCGCCATTGTGCCTCCAAATACTCAGGCATCATGCGAAATATCATTGGTATGAATGCCTGGCTAACTGTTCAATATGTTCAAGTTAAATTCCAATTACTGATTTTGTCTTGCGCTGTAACGCTTTGACGAGATGCATCTTGGCATTGAAAATTGCAAAAATCAAAAAAGAGAAAAACCACTTAATAACCATAAATTTCAACAACTTAAAAAAGAAAATTACCCTGAGGTATGGCCTAATTATGCGCCTAATATGAATGTCACCAAGGCGATATTATTGTTCCCTTGATTCAAATAGAGCGGCTCCTATTCAACAGCCCTTTGACTGGCTTGTATAACCACACATTTCGCGTGCAGCTGAACAGATAGACCACTTTCGTCAAGAGCGCTTTCGTAAAAAGCGTTTCTGTTTCGTTGCTTTTCACCCGCAACTCAATCTGTAACAGATAATGGGAACACGTAGCGTGCTGAAGCATGGTAGCAACAATACTTATCATCAATATGCAGGACATTCATTCCCATTCCACGTAGTTAAGATCATAAGTAGGTTTACTATCGGGGTTGCTGAAGTTAAGACAACATTGGAACTCAAGCGGGTACCACCATAATCTTGTCTAACTCTACAGATGGCTTGGCCACGAATTGCAGACACAGACTCACATGCAACGGCTGGACACCAGGGTAAAGCTTGCCCGAAACAGCATTACCAGGCCTTTCACGTCAGCCACAGCTTATAAATGAGTAGCAATAGATCTTACTTTATTTGCAGAAGCGGTTTTCAATTTGTATCAGAGCGAAGGTAGGCACTTAACGATGGGCACAAAAAAAGCCGCTAATCTTTTGCGGCTAATTCAACGTGATAGTAATTGCGTACTACACGATATTGGTCTAAATGACGATCACTGGATGCCAAATGGCGGGAAAATAATACAGCCGCCCTCGTCAATGCCACCAGAAACCTGACTCATAAGCTCACTGTTTTTTTCGATTACATTCATATTTACTCTCCAACTAGATATCAAAATTAAAGGTCACATTCGATTTTAGATAAATCTTTCTGCCCAGGATTAGTTCCGCCAGTTACTTCGCAAAGTAGCTCATTTATTTCCAACATTTTTCCACCTCATTTATGTTTGGGGATGCGATAGAGCAGCGCATACTGCCACTCAATTCAGCCCCGGATAATTAATCACCATTCACTCACCAGCAAAGTGGGTACTCAATGGTGTCGATTCAAAAATTCAACAAGTAAGTGCGCCATGGCCTTCCTAGACCTGCGCCATTCTCACGGTGCACAATACGTGCTTGCCCCCAAGAAACTGATGGCTACTTTACTGAATAAAAGCACCCCAATCAAAAACACGAAAAGACAACAATAAGCAATTTAAACAAAGGCTTAATTTAAACATAAATGAAGAGGTAAGATTTATATATGCCTCTTGTAAAGGTTCAAGTATATCGAGTTAAAGAAAGGCAATACCGCACTGAGCCAAAGTTACTTTGCAGGCAAATAAAGCGATTTGGGCTCTCGCAGAAAGAGCCATGACCTTGTAGCCCCCTCTCATGATATTCAATCGACAAGGAGTAGATTTTCATATTCATTAGGCTCACAAGTACGATGCGTACCCTGGTACTACTCGGGCAAGATTGGATGAAAGACGACCCTGACATGAAAGAGAGCCTTTACATATCCCGACGATGGCTAGTCAGTGGCTGATGGTTGAGCATATCCCTTGCTGAGCACACCTTGGCGCGACACTTAACATGTACGCAAACGCAACAGCGGTCAGACACTTAATCTGGCTTTAAAAAGTTTAGACAACACCAACAGAAGCGGTGTAACACAGTAAAGCTGAACCTGTACACATGCCATATCAAGGCTCTGCGGGGGCTACATCAAGTAATATAACGAGAGAAATAAAAGTGCTGGGGGGCGCGGCACGCTAAATCGGGCGCATAGCATTCACGACCTATCATATGAAGTAAAGAATGCGGAGACTGGTCGCTGGCAGCAATGTGGCTAAGTAAGGAGCCGATTCAGGCTGAAAAGGAATAAAGCCCACATCCAGACTGACAGCCATCGATAAAAACGAGTAACTGTCAGGTCCAGTCTGAGCAAGTACACCAGGGGTAAACCCGAGGAAGTACAGTACAAGTGTGGTTTCACTAGTTGCTATTTTTCTCTCTTTCCATTTTTTCTAGCATCTTATAAGTAGAGTCTCCACCTGAAATTGAACTTAACTGATTTTCTTTGATTGTCTGGAACATGCTATGCTTCTCCAAGTTAATTTTTGTACTGAGACACCCCGTGCGCAACACGCGGGGATGCAATGAATCGTAACTTATAGCTTATTAGCCATAGGGAAAGGAAGGAAAGGCCCCGTGCAACCGCCCTCAATGATCCCGCCTTCTACATTCTGGATATCTGATTGTGTTAAATTTTTCATAGCTAAACCTCGTTGTTTGTTGTTTTTAGTTCTGTAAAAAGTTGTCTGGTCTCTTATTTATAACCAGTTTTTAATTACTTCAATTAGTCGCTCAACTTCAGTCTCAGCGGGGTGAGTCATCGCACCAGTTACTGAGTTAATTTCTTCGGAGTGTAAATTTTTCATATTTTTAATCTCTAAAATGAATGATATAAAATCGTGTTATTAATACCGACATACTCTGCTAGTACAGTATGTCGCTTACCAGCCTCAGAGCAGCCTATTTGGTGCTTTACTGCGGATAACCAGGCCTTATTTGGCCGGTACAATCTTGATCAGGACCTCGGCCACCGCTGACCGAACCCAAAAAATACGTTGTCTAAACTGTTCATCGCAAATACCTTTTAAAAAACAGTCTTTGCAAGCCCACCGTAACACTTAACACCTGTGTTTAACCTGATATGAAATGCTCAGCGCATTTACACAACTATCGCCCGAACTCAGATCAGGTTTGCTACTGTGATCTTGTGCACGAGTGCGTAATGTTTATCTGTATTAACACACTGCATTAAGTGCAGGGATGGTCTTATCCTGACCATTACATCCGTGTATTGTATGAGGACACCCTCCGGCGACCAGAGCCAACGTGTTCGAGCTTGTTAACTCTTTCAATCGTACTTTGTTTAACTTCATTGTTATTTTCCTAATTAGGTAGTTGAGCCACAGTGTCATTGGAGTGACAGCCACGAAAAGCAGTCGGTTGAAAATCATGACCTCCCGCGACATTTCCTATGGCAGCGCCAGAGACCTCTTTGCCTATCAGCTTTTTGACGACTTTTTTCTTTAGCTTAATCATTTAAATCTCCATAGTTAGGTATGTACCTCTGTATAACGCAGGGCGTTTTGCTACAAAGCCTGGGAACATACACTGGGGCTTGAATTATCAATCACATCATTTTGTGCTGTTGCACCACCACCTGCGACTGCTTGTGCATCTAAAGCAGATAGATTTTTAATGGCTTTCTTTGTAATTTTTAATTTCATATATCTTCCAAATAACGCAAAAAATAAAGAGGCTTAATGCAACTGCCCGCCTCAGATGCAATCCAATTTAGCGCGACAAAACGTCTGAGTCAAAATGGCAAAAACCAAAATAAAATCTTTTAAATCAAAGGTTAAACAACAAATATTAGTGACTTGTAAAATTCAAATATGTATCAAATATGGAACACAATGGAATTAGTTACCATGGGTGGTTAGCAATTATTTTCTAGGTACAAAGACGCAAGTGCCACTCCCCCATAAACTGCAACCGTTCTTGAGTTGGGTTTCGATTAACACAACAAAGCAGTTTCACGAGAAAAGGCTGCTCCCCTAAAATGGCATTTCGTCTCTGTGCGCTGAAAGCTTCAGCTACTGGCCGAGGAAAAGAGTGAGAAGAATCACAGTGCACACGCAAAGGCATGCTTACACCACAGAGTGAATGACACGATACCAGCTTCAATATGCAAAAAGCGGTCAACTAAATCATGTATCGCACATGGATACACCTTACGCCAGACAACTTGGAATAAGTGTCAGGGAAACATGCCATAGCTACTATTTATTGCGATGTACAGGAAGCGCCACTCGTAACAGCATTGCATGATTGGTTTCTCCTGCTATTCTCACACTTGAATTGGGTGAAGCAGACCTGGGGAATAAGTAGCTAAGCTACCGATGTGGGTTTGCGGGCATAAAAAAAGGAGCCTGTTCGACTCCTTATTAAACAACATTCTCACAATGTCGACTAAAGTAACTTTCCGCCAAAATTATTACTTTTGCCTACTCAGAGTTACACATGGCATAAATGCCTCCCAGTTAGCCACTGTCAGTCCTTTCACTTGTAACTTTGAGCGTTTTTAGCTTAATGAGGTAAACAATATGCGCTGGCTTTACCACTGATTCTTGATTGATTATTTCTATCAATCTGTCAGTTTTAGCGAGCTGCCGTCTACTCAATGAGCTTAAACCGAGCTTAGCTCATTCAACTTTTCTTATAGTGACTTAATAAAGTCCATGATAGCCTCAACTAATGCCCCTTCCGGAGACTGACCACCTGAAGTTACTTTAATCTCTTCACCAAATATCTCTTTCATGATTTATACCTATTATTTAGTTAATGTTTTAGAAGTAACACTATTGGTTACATCTATTATAATTGAACATCAAGTGCGTCAAAAATTGGGCGAAGGCAGTCTATAATTCCTTCGATATCAATCCCACCTGACACTTCTAAGATGTCTTCTTTTGCTAATTTATGCATATTCTATCTCCAAAATAAAAAGTCAGAGCCTGACTACTGCAAATTAAACGGCTAAGATCAGTGCTTCAGACTACGGCTGTAGCAAGTCATTCAAGGAGTCAACTAAGTCTCTGATCTGTTCATAAAGATCTGGGTAACTAGTTCCACCAGTAACAGTCGACAATACATCTTGTTCAATATTTTTCATTTTATAAATCCTATATTTTTAAGTTAAAGCATCGAAAAAATTTAAATCCAATGCTGAAGTTAGGCCTAATCTAGCAAGCACCTCTGATTAAATCAAAAACACAAGAAAAACGAAAAAACATTAAAATACATAAAGATAAGATTAAAAATAATATTCTAATAAAGACAAGATAATCACTTGAGTATTTTTCGAAGTTCCCCTGTTCATAAGCAAGATAAGAACATCATGCATTCGCTTTAACAACGTCGATTTCTCTGTGCAATGATCTGAGTAAATAGCCCAAGGCCAGTAACCAGGCACATTTTTGCTTCCACGGCCCGGATTTCTTGATGTTACGTTGCACGCGACTTATTGCATACACAAATGCTCAACCGATGCGATACACATTAGTATTTTGCAATCAGGCGCACTTTATTTTTGAGCCTATGGCGAGCCTCCAGATCCGAACCGCACTCATACAAGCAGTGAAAATTTGGCGTATTCAGTGAGCGCTTTATCATTAAGGTGAGTTAGATAGCGAAGTCTGTATAGCTTGAACAAGCACAATCCACCTGAGTCCGTATACACATAGCCTGCTTATCCCATATCGGATGAGTTTAGTTATCTCTCGGAAGGTGATGTATTTCTCTGTTGAACAATCTGATCTTCATATCAGATCAAGAATAGCTTATCTAAAACATTGAATTAGAAGAATTTAATAGGAAGCAAAAAGGTGCGGGTGGAAGACAAACTGAGAAAAAGAAATGACATTATGCAGGCAATGACTCAAGAGCATTTGAGGGCACAGCGTTTGCATCGCAAGTAGTAGAACATGCCCTTTAAATAATCCCTAAAGCTGAGCTGTTAGCCCAGTTTTTTGACCAAAAAAAAGGAGTGTGAACACTCCTTATTTACGTCTATTTTCTCGCAGAGTTAAAATTAAGTTCCGCCAAACTCGACTTTATCTGCCAATCACGATTTCCAGGCAATCGACCCAATTGCCAAGACTGTCCCATCCAATACCACCAGTAACTAGTTCAGTCTGTTGTTTACTGAGTACATTCATGATCTTTTATCACTCTTCACAAAATGCTTCGTGCAGTGCGATGCCAA
>NZ_JXYA01000097.1 GCF_000967655.1 Pseudoalteromonas rubra | reverse complement strand
TAACCACTTTTCTATTTTCAGGTCAAAATCGGCACTGGCGGGTCCACTCAGGGTGAGGCCAATCGTGCCGCCGCCGTACTGAAACCAGCTGCCGTTCGGCTCAATGGCACTTTGCTTGTCACTCAGTGTGCCTGTATAGGTGTCTGGATCGGGTTGAGTCGCAGAGTCGAGGGTGAAAGATATAGTTTGTGCCGGGTCGGAAATATCACTGATCCTGAGCCCGGAATCACTGCCGTTCCACCACAGCGCATTAGTACCACGAGAGGTTTGTGCATTGGGCAGAGCCTGAGTGAACTCCCCCGCCACATCAAAGAGATCGCTGCCATCACCACGATTACGCTTGTACTCCGGGTCACGGTTGCCATCACCGTGTTCCATCTGAATGTACGGATACCACTCATTCGAGTTAGTGCCCCGGCTGTCGACATGCCAGATGGCCAACCCCTGATCAAGCTGCTCAGAGTTTTGACCCGACTTATGAATGGCTTCGATATAAAATGCTTCATTGCTGTTTGCCGGATTGGTCCATTTATAAGAGGTGCCGCTGTCCGACGTATGACTTAAACGCCCCGAGGGCGCATTGGCATTAATTGCCGGGTTCAGCTCAGTCACTGTGTCCCAGCCAGCAATAGCTCTGAAGTGTGCAACGGGCGGTGTCGGCTTGTAACGATTGGTTGTACCTATGGCTCCGTAACCCATTACGCCAAAGCTGGCCACTGAGCCCTCGGAGCTGCCATCGTAGTCATAAAGATCTGGCCAGTTTGTGATCAAATGGCCCGACTCGTGGACAAAAGTACCAATGGCCAGGCTGGCGCGCATATCGGTGATCTGATAGCGGTCGGTACATACGCCATCGGCGCAAAAACGCGGGCTGAGTCTTGCCATGTGTGGCCACAACCCTTTTGACCAGGCACTGTCTGAATTGCCGGCATAAAAGATATTCAGCCCCCGGATCTGTTTACTGCTGTTGGTGGTCAGCTGAGAAAAATCAAACCCTTGCTGATACTCCAGCCATTGCAGCGCCTCATTGATCAGCTCCTGCGAGCGAACCGTAGAGCTGAGGCTGGAGTCGGCATAATAGGCCTTGTTCTTTTTTGCCGTGTAATACTGGGTCACTGTGTTGGTGTAGTCGAGCTTATTGCCCGATACCGAGCGAAAATAGCCCCGTACCGACTGCGCATTACCAAACTCGTTGTAATTTAAATCGTTCAGAAAGCGCTCAACCTGCGCTTTGGTAATGGTGCCTCGCTCATCGGGAAAATCGATAATAATCGTCAGGCCTTTTACCTGACCACTGATCTCTTCCTGGCTCCGGGTGTTAACCATCGAGGTGTATAACCCACCCTGGTCGCCCAACATCTGTGCGCGCTTTTTCTCAACCTGCGCCGCTTTGGCCAAATCCGTCAGCCCGGCCTGAGGCTTGCCGACTGTGCTTGCCCGCAGCGTGCCTTGGCTGCCAACCAGTTGTCCGGTAGACACCAATTCCCGACCATCCGCGCTTACCTGCGCGTATGCCATGCCTTTAAGCGTCTCATCGTAAATGACCAGGCGACCATCCGCCGTTCTTTGCTCAGCGTAATAGTCGTTACCTTGCAAAAAGAGTGTGATTGTCTTGCCGTTGGGTTGGGTAAACTCGTAGCTGGTGTTGTTATAAGGGATAGCGGCCTTGGCAAGCGTTGCAACGCTCAACGCCCCAATGGCCAACAAAGAATGTAGTGTTTGCATATTTAAGTTCCTTTACATGTTGGTATGCCTTTTTCATATCAACAGAGATATGAAAACAGGAACTTAATTATTAACCCTATATTTACAACTTATCAAATTTAAATTTTTGTGATCACTTATCTGCGTAAGCCCACTGCTACTTGTTAATGCCATTGTGCACCGTATTGCCAAGGTCAGCTAAAGGCAACTGATTGCGGCCCTGAGCACACCAGCGCGGCAGTAAAATACGGCCTCTGCCAGTTTGAGTAAGCTGCGCAGGTTTTGGGTGGCTTACTTTGGCCTTTGACCAGGCGGCCGTGATCGCCGTATTGTTGAGCAACTGCACGTACATATCCACAGATGGGGTCAGCTGTGAGCCAATCAAAGCCGGCATGGATGCGATTAACTTTGTTTGTACCTCGGGTTGTAAAGCCTTGGCTTCAACTACCGCGTCGAAGACAGCCAGTTGCCACTGATAAAAGTCATTAAACACGGTTTGCCCGCTGGCGTTTATCTGAGTTGCCACAGAAGACTTAAAACGCACAAAACCGCCCCAGTCACGCAAATGGATTTGTGTATTGAGCAGGTTCAAGCCAGTACCGGCGGCATGACCAAATTGCTCTGTCTCTGAATGGAATAAAAACGCCCGGATATACATCAGCTGAGCATTGCGATAACTGTTATTGTCGAAGTACAGGTTGCCCAGGTTATTCTTGATGTTTGCGATTATTTCCCTGTCATCAGAGAGCATCATGGCTTCTTTAAGGATCCCGGTTGCTTTTTTATGCTTGCCAGTAAACCGATAGACCACCGCCAGGTTGTTGGCAATCCGTGCATACTGCTTCTCATCAGCCACATAATTCAGCGCACACTCATTCAATTGCTCGGCATAGTCGTAGTCATGCATATGACGATGGTAAATCGCCACAGAGCCTATCACATGAACGTGTTCGCCCTGCAAGTACGCCTGCCATTTATCCTGATTGAGTTGCGCTACGATGTGCGTTACCACGGTATGATCATGTGCTCTGACGCCCGACTCAAGTCCGGCCAGGTACACTTGCAACAAGCCTTTGCTGGGCTCTGCAGGCAATCGGCCCTGAGCCTGATGAAACACCAACGCTGCCTGAGCCGGATTTTTATCATTCAGCTCCTTTAACTGGTTTAGTGTTTTGAATAGCTCCGCAGGAGTGAACGCGACGGTGGCAAAAAACAACAGGCTTGTGAGCATAAGTCGGTAACACCTAATTACAATGTGGTTAAGCATGGTACAGATACAATTAATATACCAGATAACTAGGCTCCCCAAACTGGCCATTATTGATACAACCAGGTCAAAAAACCGCCCAAAACACATACAAATAAAACACATTTGTTAATGAAAGTACCCACGCCCATTTTTGACTACTTGAGACATGAAAAAGGAAGTTGCTTATTTTATTGGCAAAAAATGAGCAAAAACTGAAAATATAAATATTTTTATATGAAATATCTCATTTTCCTGTTTACATTTGGAAAACACTGCGATAGCATGAAGTCGTTCCTTAGGGCATGGCTAATCACACGAGTCATTCCAAATGAACTCCCGAGAAGTAGAGCTTACCAACAAGGATGTTGGTTTATTGGGTATTTCCTGGCACAGTTTTGTTGCTATTGGAGGTTGGGCAGGACATTTCCTGCCCTTTTTTTTGCCTTCTGCCTGGAGCCATTAACTTGCCAACCCGGCTTATTTTTGGGTAAATTTGGCAAAAACAGCACAGCGACTACCATGGCACTCAGACAACCGCATTCCGTACTCGTCGTTATCTATAATACCCATAACGAATTTTTGCTTTTGCAACGCGCCGATGATCCTGATTTTTGGCAATCTGTAACTGGGGGAATTGACCCCGGAGAATCCCCCATCCAGACAGCATACCGCGAGTTATTAGAAGAAACCGGCATTGATGCCCAAGCCCTGGGGCTGAGTATCACAGACCATCAAAAGTGTAATCAGTACACCATCAGAGAGCAATGGCAGCACAGGTATGTGGCAGGTGCCAGCGTTAATACTGAGTATGTGTTCAGTGTTTGCGTACCAAAAGGATGTGAGGTGCGCCTTGCACCGGGGGAGCACCTGGCTTATCGCTGGCTTACTCAGCAACAAGCGGCCGAGCAAGCCTGGTCAAGCAGTAACCGCCAGGAGATTTTGTCTATTGAGCTGGCTTAAATAACAGTGTCTGCCAGGTGACGGATGCTCTGCCCTGGGCATCTTCTTCCGGTTCAGTTACCTCCAGGCAGGTTAAATCCGCTTTGTGCGCGATATCCAGCAGATAATCCACGGTGCAATTGACCATTCCGCGGACCTCTAACGCTTCTTCATCGCTACAGTGGCGCAGCTTTACTACCAACAGTGCATCCGGATTCATAAGGTTGCGCAAAGTGAGCATGGCCTGCTGGCCCGAGCTCGACTGCAAATAATTGAATACAGAGCTCACTAAAATCACATCAAAACCATGATGCTCCTTTTGCACCTTATAAAGGCAAGGCAGCTCGTCCTGATACCAGCTGATCGGCATATCGCGGGTATAGGCCTGCCCCAGACGATTTAACGAGCACACGGGCTCCACAGCAACCACTTGCGCCTGCTCTGCCTGCTCGGCAAAAAACCTGGCGTCTCTGCCTGCCCCGGCACCAATGTCCAAAAACTTTAAACCCGCTTGTTCCATCAAAGGGGTAACAAATTTTAGCCATGAAGCATGTAGCAGCTCAAAGCGGTAAGACTGGTAAAGTTTAGCCAGTTGTAATGCATTGTCTTCGTAATATTGCATAGGCATAGTTGCTACGCTCCAACCAATTTCATGTGTTCCTGTTACGCGACCATCATAGACAATAATCAAGGCACAATTATGACAGTTTGGTTAAACATGCCTGAGATTCAGTCACGATTAACACTTTGATTTAGCGTTAAAAGCGTATACATTGGTTGCCATGCTGTGGATCCATAATGGATCGATTATGGTCAATACGAACCGCGTGCCCCTTTACTGGAAGCTTAGGTTTCGAACATCTGAAAACATGCCGGGAACTGTTCCTAAATGCATGCCAACGGTTGACGTCAGTGATCCATTACACAAGGAGTTTTTATGTCACTCAATGCTTTACACACCCCCTGTCTGTTGCTGGATAAAAAAAAGCTGCTGACTAATATTGGGCGGCTAAATACGCACCTGGCACAGTTTGATGTCAGGTTACGGCCACACCTGAAAACCCTCAAATCGGTAGACGCAGCCAGATATATGCTGGAAGACACATCGGCCCCATGCACTGTGTCTACCCTTGAGGAAGTCAAACAGTTCGCTCAGGCCGGATTTACAGACATTACCTATGCAGTGGGGATCAGTGAGCACAAACTCCCGGAGATCCTGGATATCCAGAATCAGGGCGTTACGCTACATATTCTGCTCGACAGTTTCGAGCAAGCGCAGTTTGTCCATGCTTTTTGTCAGGATAATGGCTGCAAGCTTAGCTGCCTGATTGAAATAGACTGTGACGGAAAACGTGCCGGTATTGCGCCAGAAGATCCGCAGCTCATTGCCGTTGGCAAAATTCTGGCCTCCAATGGGTTATACTCAGGATTGCTGACACATGCCGGTGGCTCGTATGACTGCAACAGCCTGGATGAGATCCGTGCTATAGCACAACAAGAGCAAAATGCAGTCCGCGATGCGGCGAGCCGGTTAAGCGCGCAACAAATCGACAGTGCCATTATCAGTGTTGGCTCGACCCCCACAGCAATGCTCGGAGATGGCTTTGAGCAAATCACCGAAGTGCGCGCTGGTGTCTACGCCAGTATGGATCTGGTGATGGCCGGTCTGGGCGTATGCCGCTCACAAGACATTGCACTGAGCGTGCTGACCCGGGTGATTGGCCATAACCGCGAGAAAAACTGGCTGATCCTCGATGCCGGCTGGATGGCGCTGTCTCGCGATACCGGCATTGCCTCACTTCAGTATGGTTATGGTCTGGTATGTGACGAAGCCGGCCACGTTATCCCCGAGCTGTGCGTAAACAGTGTTAATCAGGAGCACGGCATTGTGGCCCTGCCCGAGGGCCTGGACCTCAGTCATTTTGCCATTGGCACCTTACTGCGCATATTGCCCAATCACGCCTGTGCCACCGCCGCGCAACATGCAGGCTATCAGGTGATTTCGAATGATGAAATGGACTACTGGCCACGTTTTGGCGGCTGGTAATGGTCCACATTCAGCATTGTTGCTATAGTACAGACACGGAAATAAAGAAGGAATAAACATGGACCCTATCACGCTCATTCTCGACTACCTCCTCACCGTTGAGGCCTTTTTACTGATTTTTATCATCTTTGTGCTCAAAGGCAGCATTAAATTTGTGCCGCAAAACCGCGCCTGGATCATAGAGAGGTTTGGTAAATACCAGTCAACCAAAGAAGCTGGTTTGAACTTTATTGTGCCTTTTATCGATCAGGTGTCTGCCGATCGCAGCCTTAAAGAGCAAGCCGTCGATGTGCCCTCTCAGTCGGCCATCACCCGCGACAACATCTCTTTAATTGTGGACGGCGTGCTGTACTTTAGGGTGCTGGACCCCTACAAAGCGACCTATGGCGTTGACGATTACATCTTCGCGGTTACTCAGCTGGCGCAAACCACCATGCGTAGTGAGCTGGGCAAAATGGAGCTGGATAAAACCTTTGAAGAGCGCGATATGCTCAATACCAATATTGTCTCTGCCATCAATGCCGCATCCGACCCCTGGGGCATTCAGGTGCTCAGATATGAGATCAAAGACATAGTGCCACCCAACTCAGTAATGGAAGCCATGGAAGCGCAAATGAAGGCAGAGCGGGTTAAGCGTGCGCAGATCCTGGAATCGGAAGGTGACAGGCAAGCCGCTATCAACGTGGCCGAGGGTAAAAAACAAGCCCAGGTACTGGCCGCAGAGGCAGAAAAAGCCGAGCAAATCCTAAAAGCAGAAGGTGAAGCAAAAGCCATTATCGCTGTTGCGGAAGCGCAAGCAGATGCACTGAGAAAAGTTGGTGAAGCCGCCAACACCGAAGAAGGCCAAAAAGCCATTCAGCTCGACCTGGCCAGCAAAGCCATTGTTGCCAAAGAGGCGATTGCCCGCGAGTCATCCGTGGTCTTGTTGCCTGAAAGCGGCACAGATCCCAGCTCTTTGGTGGCACAAGGCATGTCAATCATCAACAGCCTGAATAAAAAGCAGAAGGAGCAGCCGTGAGCCTGTTTGTTGAACACCTGAGCCAGATCCTGATTGTACTCGGGCTGCTGGCTTTAATCATAGAAGTCGCCGTACTGGGCTTTGCCACCTTTGTGCTGTTTTTCCTCGGCCTGTCACTGGTCCTGAGTGGCCTAATGATGTCGGTGGGCTTACTGGACGCCACCCTGATGAATGCGCTGTGGGTCAATGCGGTATTAACCGCCGCTCTGGCAGCTGTACTTTGGCAACCGCTCAAGCGTATGCAGGCTAAAACGCAAAGCACAGAAGTAAACAGCGACTTTGCCGACATCACCTTGGTACTCAGCGACGACCTTAACGAGCAAAGCCAGCTCACCCATGCCTACTCCGGGATCACCTGGCAGCTAAAAAGCGAAACACCTATTGCAAAAGGCACCACAGTCAAAGTAGTCAAGAAAAGTGTTGGGGTGCTGTGGGTGGCAGCACTCGGTGACGAGTGACAGAAACACCTTTTCGCAGCGCAAGGCAGTTAGGTCAGGGAAGACCGTTCAACCTGCTACAGGCAATATTTCACTCTGTGTTTGTATAGCTTAGTTCAAAGTCTGTTTTGTTGATTCATCCATCAAAGTACTAAGAGTTGTTTTCGCCAGAGTCGCCGTCCAGGGCCTGTTTTACAATTTTTCTTTCCCAACAAAATACCAAAGCTCGCTTACGGCGTCCTGCCTCCAGTGTTCAAATCATGCAAAAAGCGGTGCTTTTAAAACGCATCATTGTCACTCATCGAGCCTGAAAAAGCGGTGCTTTTTCCGGGCCAATCTCAGCCTCTAAAGTCGGGTAACTTT
>NZ_JXYA01000096.1 GCF_000967655.1 Pseudoalteromonas rubra | reverse complement strand
TATGAAATTAAGAACGTTATCGAATAAAGTGCTACCTTCAAAGTTGCAAGCTCATGTTACTGGCAGTAACGGCAGTGGCAACAACCCCATTATTTATCCTGAATCCAATGGTAAGGGTAAGGAACTAAGCACACAGCAAATTACGTTTGTGGTTGGTGGCAATGGAAGCGGTAATGACCCTGGCGCCAAAACGAGAGCACTTGCAGTATTTCCTGGTGATAACACCGTTGTTGAAGAATCAAAACCTTAGTGAATTGAGTAGTACACATGTTCCCAGACTATGTAAACAAGCTTCATGAGATAAATACTTGGATATGGCTATTTTCCGTGATCGCACCGATTGCTATGTATTGTTTGAAAATAGGTTCTCGGTCCTACTTTATTGCTGCTGCTGTATGGATCTTATCTCAATTCTTAAACCTCAGAATTGAGCCGTATCTGGACAAAATAGTTAATCATGAAAATCTTGTTTATTGGTATGGGACATGGGCAACGATAGATGTGCTCTGTATTTTTGCAATTCACTTTGCTCACATTATTCGAAACCTTAAAATTGGTTTTACTGCTATGAGTGTGATTGTTGCGTATGCGGCTCTAGGCCTGCTGCAAGTTGGCAGATTTTTAGAGCTTGAACTTATTGGTAGTCATGCATTATCCGAAATATATACTTTAGGCGTAAACACCGGAAACATTGCCATTTCAACTTTGCTGACAGCTCCAATAGCTGTATTTTTGTTTAAAAAAAGTAATATAAAACAAGGAAATAGAAATGTTTAGTACTTTATATTGCATCACATTAGTCATCTTGACTGGCGTGCTTCTAAGAGGGGCGTTTGCACTCAGGGGGGGGCCTGTTGATTATATTGTAGAAGACTCTGTGGATGAACTTGGGCTAGGGAGCAAAGCCTATAATCTTCTAAGAAAACGAAACAGGATTGAAAATATAAAAGATCAATTCGCTCAATATGTTGCTTTGGTAGAGTGGAAAGAGGAAGCCTTGGCTTTTAATGAACTCTGTGAAACTCAATTCTTAAATAGAAATATCTCAAATTTAATCCAATTACCTTTAGAGTAGCTACTTCACTTTTGAGGAGGAGATGGGACTGGTGTCCTCCTCAAAAGTTTCCCCCACCTCTTTACATAAACTATATATAGCCATATTTATCAAAGCATTTACGCTTGCGTCTGGTGATTTATTCAACAGCCCTAGCTCAGCTGTATTCAGCAAAAAAGCACCAATAGCGTTCTTCAAATTTTCCTGTGTAAAGCAAACAGCCCCTACGTCAGGACCAGAAGCTTGTTTTCTTTTACCAGTAACAACATAGGCTACATCGAATCCAAGGCTAGCCAGTTCAGCTAACTTGTCCGAGGGGATAGGCGCACCATTTTCCCAACGATAATAAGTTGACTTGCCTACGTTAATGATTTCATAGACTTCCTTCTGTTGAAGGCCCAACCTCTCTCTTTCTTTAATTAAAAAATGGTTCATATATGGGAATTCTTCATTGACGGGTTCAAATATGAACCCTATACTAATCTCAACTTAAA
>NZ_JXYA01000095.1 GCF_000967655.1 Pseudoalteromonas rubra | reverse complement strand
CACAGAAAATTGAACACTACCGTATTCCAACGCGACATAGCATTGCACGAATTCTTAAAACAGTGGAGACTGATTCGTTGGTTTTGGCCTTGTTCATTTGGGTCAACGAGCAACGGTCTCAGTCTGGTAAGCCCATCATTGCGTTTGATGGTAAAACCCTGCGCGGTGCCAGTAAAAAGCGTGAGGATAACTTACACTTGGTGTCCGCTTTTGATTGCGAGTCTGGTTTAACTTTGTATCAGCGTACAGTAGAAAGTAAATCCAATGAGATACCAGCAGTTAGAGCCTTATTAGATGTGCTCGATATTTCAGATTCTATCGTTACATTAGATGCGCTACATTGTCAGAAAGCGACACTTTCAGCGTTGATTTCAAGAGGGGCAGACTATCTGGTTCAGGTCAAAGCAAATCAGAAAACACTCTATAAAGCAGTCACTTCATGTTTTGAAATAGCCTTTGAAGAAAACAAAAATTTGCCTGAAGATGTACAAGTCAGCAATGGTCATGGACGTCAGGAAACACGCATCACTTATGCTCTGAAGGCAGACAAACTGCCTGAAGAGGTAAGAGAAAAATGGCCCGGGATCACTTCATTAGTCGCGGTCGAAAGACACAATAAATCCGAGTCGATAACAAAAATAGACACGCACTTCTATGTCACTTCAGTCGAGCCAGATGCACAGATGTTACAAAAAGCCATCCGCCATCATTGGCACATTGAGAGTGTGCCGCAGGCACACAAACTTGCAGCATAAGGAAGCGCTGTAAATTTGTAGCATAAGCTCAGGAGGAGATGGTGGCAGGCCCACCGAAATCTGCTGTCGGAAGCCTGTTTCAAACCACCTCAAGCTACTGTAGTTAAGAGCTATGGGAGTAAGCGTTGAGGTCAAAGCGCGAACATACGTTCGGCAGGTGTGGTACAGAGAGACGAGTTAAACCGAACCCATGTGGACGCGTCGTAATCCAGAGACTCGACATCAAAACCGGGGGCGTTTCTATCTCTCGGGATGAATCTACGAGTGAACTCCGAATGCTGCGTAGGTGGTGTCCGGCGTATAGTGGGCGTGACTCTGTACTAGGCTCTTCTTGGGAACTGCGGGAACCAGTCATCACGATGTGAAGGAAGAAATGCAAGTCACTGAATTGATAAGTATGAGAGTACCGATGCGTGATACTGGGACGGAGTTACTCGTAGTAGTGAGGAAGCGTTTGTAATGAACGTGGAGCGAAGGGGTAACGTCAAGCCGCCTTTCCCAGCACCCAACTGCAAAGCAGGAGGAGGTGCAGGGGTTAAGGCAAAACCTTTTGCCATAGATAAATGGGATGTGTACCGTGCCTGGGAGCTGGTGAAAGCCAACCAAGGTGCGGCAGGGATTGATGGTCAAACCATCATTGATTTTGAATCCAATCTGAATGGGGATCTGTACAAACTCTGGAATCGACTGTCATCAGGTAGCTATCAGCCGCCTCCAGTGAAGGGGTAGCTATCCCCAAGAAATCTGGTGGAGAGCGACTGTTGGGGATCCCCACGGTTGCTGATCGTGTGGCGCAAATGGTGGTCAGGTTGAAATTTGAGCCACTGGTTGAGCCCCACTTTCTGCCGGATTCTTAAGGTTATCGGCCGAATAAGTCAGCGATCGATGCTATTCGGGTAACAAGGCAACGGTGCTGGCATCAGGACTGGGTGCTTGAGTTTGATATCAAAGGACTGTTCGACAACATCCGTCACGACCTATTGATGAAAGCGGTACGCAAGCATACCGATATCCCGTGGGTCTGTTTGTACATTGAGCGCTGGTAACGGTACCGATGGTAAAAAAAGACGGCGAGGAGAGCTGGCGAACGCAGGGAACACCTAAGGGCGGAGTGATAAGCCCTGTCCTGGCGAATTTGTTCCTGCACTATGTTTTCGACAAATGGATGCAGAAATATCATCCACAGCTGAAATGGTGTCGTTACGCGGATGATGGTCTGGTTCACTGCCGGAGTGAGGCCGAAGCAAAGCAGATGCTGGCGGTGTTAAATCAACGTTTCAGTGAATGCGGACTGGCGCTTCACCCAGACAAGACCCGAATTGCCTATTGCAAAGACGGGAAGCGCAAGGGCAGGTATGAACACATCAGCTTCGATTTCCTTGGATATACCTTCCGGCCACGTGTGGTTAAAAACAGCAAGCGAAACAGCATATTTGTGAGTTTCACACCGGCGGTGAGCAAGTCAGCTCAGAAGGCGATGTGATTCAAGATCCGTAAGTTGAAGATCCGAATGCGAACAGAGCTGAATATCGCGCAGATGGCGGGCTGGCTCAACCCCATGATAAATGGTTGGTTGGGTTACTATGGTCAATTCTGCCGTTCAGAAATGTATAAGGTATTCAGACAACTCAACAAAGCACTGGTGCGTTGGGCAAGGCGTAAGTTTAAGGCCCTGCGCAGACACAAAACCCGAGCCTCGAAGTTTCTCGAAGGGATAGCAAAGAAGAACCCGAGGTTGTTTGCCCATTGGGGCAGGAATGGCAGGAGCGTTTGCTTGATGGGAGCGGTATGAATTGAGAGGTTCACGTACCGTTCTGCGAGAGGCTGCGGGGGAGGTTCCCGCGGCCTACTCACCACCAGCAGCATTGGGTGTGGATGTCGTGTTTAAAGAAGATGCTTGCCAGATAAATGAGCCGATTTCCGCGGAAAACATGGCGTTGTTCAGAAGGGTAGTTCGCAATCTGGTAAAACAGCACACAGGCCGCAAAGATTCGATACGTGGCAAGTGTGTTCGGGCCAGGTTTGACGATGAATTCAGGGCAGAGCTTATCTTTGGTTAATAGTCGTTAACGAAGTATGCCCTCACCCTGGGGCATTGAAGCATAAATAGCAAACGCCTCAAAGATCAGTCAAGGCACCCACTATAGGGTGCTTTATTGTTAACTAATCACACCAACCCCCCGCCTTTCATCAGCAGTTGTTGTAAAGCACCTATTTTTAATAGTCTAAAGTCTTTTTTAAGGTGTAACGAGCATTAATAACTGATACGATTTAGTCAGAAATACTACTGTCAAAATGCACTTAGCTATTAACCCTTTACGTAAAAGGAAATGTAAGATGAAAAAATATAAAACCACACAGCCTGAAAGTGTTTTGTCGTCAACCAAGCTTGAGCAACCTGTTCTACTTAAAACAGAGCTCAAAGGACTTCTAGTTAAAACGGGAATCAAAGCTGGTAATCCAGGGGGCCGTTAGCTTAATTAAGAAGCTAGAAATTTGTTTTTATGACACCATAACTTAGCAATTCAGGTACAATGACCGTGTTTTTAATCCTAGTCTAGCCAGGGAGAAAAGTAGTGTGTGGCTTTGTCGGTATTATTAACTATAACGGTGCGGAGTGTAGTCCTGAATCTTTTGCTTTGTTACAGAGCATGGGGGAACAAATAGCGCATAGAGGACCAGATGATACACAATATTTTTGTGATGGGCCGCTAGGCATTGTATTCAATCGCTTATCAATTGTTGACCTTCAATCCGGAAATCAGCCATTTTTTAATGAAGACCGCAGCGTTATGCTGGTTGTTAATGGTGAAATCTACAATCACAAAGAGTTAAAGGCCCAGCTCCAAGGACACCATGTTTTTCAAAGTGACTCGGACTGTGAGGTGCTCCTTCATTTGTATGAAGAGCATGGTATTGACGTCTTACAAATGGTCAATGGCATGTTTGCTGCTGCAATTTGGGACATGCGTCGCCGATGTTTGTACTTAGCCCGAGATAGACTAGGAATAAAACCGCTTTACTATAGCAACTTTAATGGTCAACTTGCATTTGCGTCTGAATTAAAAGCTTTACTTACTCACCCTGATTGCCCCCGAGAGTTCGACGAGCTATTGTCAAATCTGGTG
>NZ_JXYA01000094.1 GCF_000967655.1 Pseudoalteromonas rubra | reverse complement strand
GTTAAGGTAAACCAGTTAAGGCAAGCAACTGGCCTTGGTGAAGAAGTATCTCACTTCGTAGTCTTCACAGGTGGTGTAACTGCTGCTGCCGCCATTGCTGGAGTTCCAGCAGGCAAAGCCTGAGCTGTTATTGACCAGGTTTTGGCCGGTCAGGCTTGAGTCCAGCTTGTTGCCTTTGACTCGTGCAATCACCCCCGCAACATCGCTGGTGCTGCAACTGGCGCCGATGTTACCCACTGACTGGTGGGAACTGAATAGCTCATTGTCACCGCTGGCCGGGTCATCGCGATCAAGCCAGCCGGTGGCATAGAGCCCGCCGTTAACTTGTGAACTGGCGATGCGATAAACGCCCAGTGAGTTCAGTTCTTTATTATCTGTGCCATGAAAGGCAAACAGTTGCTGGCTGGCGCTGGCTGAATAGGTTGTACAACTGCCAGACGAAGTACCACCTTTGATTGAACTGCCATTGCTAGACGTCAGCTTCAGATAGTACACCGTATCATAGCCATATTTGCCATCGTCTTTACAGATCTGCAGGCTTTTTAGGTGCTCGCCCTTGCTGCTATCAAAGGTGAGTTTATCACCCCAGCTACCGCCGCTGCCGCCGTAGGTTACGCACATTTCTGATGTGCCCACACTGGCATGAGACAGGCTCTGTTTGGTTTCGTAACAGGCCTGAAAACCATCCACCCGATTGTTTGAGCGCACCCGCACTGAGCTGAGGTTGAAGGTGCCGCCCACCAGGGCTTTACGCTTTAACAAGGCAATATCGTTAAAGCCATCGCCCTTATTGGTCGAACCCACCGCAGTGTTTTTCACATACTGCCAGTCGATATGTTCAGCCGCGTTAGACAACCAGAAATCATCGAACGCCTTGTAATAGTTCACCCAGTGGTGCTGTGAACTGGCGCCTATGGTGTTTTGCAGTTGCACATGCTCATAGGCATTGAATGGCATCGCAAAGGTATAGCTGCCGCCCAGGCTCTGACAATTCGCAAACCCCATCTCCCAGCTGCCCTTACTGGTGGTCAGCTTCCAGTTACGATTATCATCTACACAAGCGTGGTACTGATAGGTGGAGCAGGCTTTGTCGACAATAGCGGCATCGCTTTCGAGGCTGGCACAGTCGCCCGAACCATTGGGTCGGTTCGATTGCCACGACCAGATAAAATCTTCAATCTGGACTTCATTGGCACCATAGCCGCTGGCAGCGCTGGTGTTATTGGCTTCGACCAGTGCCAGCTCGAGAATTTGCGCGCCTTTGTTGGCCCACTTGCTGATCACATTACTGCCAGTTTTACTTGAACTGGGGCCATCCGGATTCAGCTGCGTCGCGCCATCAATGATCACTGTCATATTGTTGGCAAGATAATGCGCGGTCTGATCGCCGTTCACACACTCATTGCTGCCGTTCTGGCAAAACGGTTGATTGCTTTGCAGATTACCGTTGGCATCGAAGGCATCGACGCCGATAAACACGGTATTCCAGAATTTAGAGTAACTGCCAGTGCTGTGATAGGAACACAAGTTGCTGTGATCCCTGGGGGTTTGCACCACCGCGACCAGCTGCTTACCCGCCGCCAGAATGTCGCGTTTGGTGAGGTGCGACACCGGCAAAGAGGCACAGCTTTTATCGGCATAGCCCCAGTCAGACGGCATCAGCAAATAATCACCGATGTCTTTTTGCAGGCGCTCGCCAATTTTGTTGTGCCAGTTTTTATGGTCGTTATGTTTGTACGATTCAATTTTCAGCAACACCACTTCGTCTGGGTTGTCTTTCAGAAAGTCTTTAATGTCGTCTAACCCTTCCGACAGCTTTGCGTGAAAGCTTGAACAAATGGCTTTATTTTCCAGAGAGTTGTGGCACAGCATTGGGGTAGAATCAAAGGTGCCTTCCGGGTAAATATCAAATTCCATCACCCTTATACCGCGCTTAAGCAGGCTTTTGGGAGAGTAGTACTGATTTACATCGGTATACGTACCTTTACTCCAGGCATGTGACGCATAGGCATTGTGCGCCCCGGCCCACAGAGTTTTAGAAAAAGGCGCAAAGTTATCTATCTGCCCTTGCAAGTCCAGTCGTGTCACTTTCTCATCATCGGTATCTATTGCGGCATATACCGCAAACGATGCGCCAGATGCCGTGACTGCACCTGCCAGCAGCAACGCCAGTGTGTTGTTTGGTTTCATGGTAAAAATCCTCTCCTTTTAGTGTGAACCTGGTCCTTAATCAGGGGGTTGTTTATGCCCCTGTACGAGCAACCGCGGCAAATATAGGTGCGAAAAGTGCAAGAAGTGTGAAGATGTGAGTTTTAGCTCTAATTTAGCTTGTTGGTAGGTATTGTTTCACTTTGCAGTCAATTTTTGATGATTTTGTATAGGCTGGTGACATCACACATAATGATGTAATCTGGTTAGTCTTTTATAAAGAGCGCAAGAGTGAAAGTGTCGCTAAAGCGCGTTGAATAGTCGAGGGCATACAATGAGATACAAGCACGTCAAAGCCGGTAATGCTGAGAGACATGATCTTGAACAGGGGGAAATCACGTCCATTCTTGCATCCGGATCTGATACTGATAACCGGGTTTCCATTTTTGACAGCAAACTGCCTAAAGGCAATGAGGCGCCGTGGCATTTCCATGAGATTGATGATGAGATCTTTTACATTATCTCAGGGGAAATTGAATTTGGTGTAGAAAACGACGAATTTGTTGCAAATGCAGGCGACCTTGTCATTGCTGGTCCCAACGTAAAAAGACGTTTTAAGGCGCTCACCGACAGTCACGTGCTCGTCATCAATACACCTTCAGGCCCCTCTGAGGGATTTATTCGGGATATATCCAAATTTACCGCTGACAATCCTCCGACGGAATCAGACAGACAGGCATTTATTGAAAACTACAAAATTCACATAGTCTAGCTGTTTGAAAAGCCTGACTTCAGCACCTGAGTTGGCGCTCTGGCACTGTGAATTCATAGGCGCTTGAAGAGTATAGCGGTGAGTATTTGGCAACATGATTTGTTGTCGCTGATCTTTATAAACCGACCGTCACCCCGGGCGCCTGCGCGCCGGGATCTACCAACATTTAACGCCGAAGTATCCTACGCACGTCGAACCTACCCAACTCCACCGTCATCCCGAACGCTTGCGCGGCTGGAGCTATTAACCTGCGATAACTTGTGGCTGATATTTGAACTCTTTTTCACCGTCAGAGTCTCTTAAAGTTAAGGCGCCTGTAGCGGCCAGATTGAGTTGGCACTTGTAAGGGGCCGCTTACATGATATTGGCGGATGCGCCTGTCTTTCATAGTAAACGCCATGATTATGAGCGACATCATCTCACTGTCAAAGATTGCTGTCACAAGGTCGTGAACTCTGTGACGTGCATGCTCCGAGCTTTTGTCAATTTTGGCAATTGGCTCACTAG
Source organism: Pseudoalteromonas rubra (assembly GCF_000967655.1). GTDB lineage: Bacteria > Pseudomonadota > Gammaproteobacteria > Enterobacterales > Alteromonadaceae > Pseudoalteromonas > Pseudoalteromonas rubra_A. The sequence goes on along the minus strand of NZ_JXYA01000094.1, from coordinate 8,678 downwards.
ATAAAAAGGATATTTTATGATTATTAGATATTTATTGTGCTTAAGTTTGTTCGTCATGGGCGTCAGTAAGCTACAGGCGAAAGCCGCCGACATTGACGCTGCGCAACAGTTACAACCCGCCCAGGCCAAGCGCATTGTGGAAGAGTTTGCGGATTCTATCGAGCAAAATTATATGTTTACCGATACTGCTAAAAAGATTGCCGGCGAACTACGCGCATTAACCTTTAGCGGCACACAATCTCGGCATGGTTTGTCAAAGCAAGTCACTGACTTAGTGAGTCAATACGACAAGCACCTGGCGTTAGTCACTCGGGTCGACAACCATGGTCAACACAGTGAAGAGGCCAGAGAGCCCTGGTTCACCGAATTAAAACGCAAGAATTCCGGCGTACGCCAGGTGCAAGTGCTGGCTGGCAATATCGGTTATTTAGAAATGTGGGGCTTTGACTCGGTATCTTCGCAAGCCAAAGACGTGATTGCGGCTTCGATGACTTTATTAGAGAGAAGCGATGCGCTCATCCTGGATTTTAGCCAAAACGGTGGGGGAGATGGCTTTATGATCTCCCACTTTGCCAGCTATTTTTTAGAAAAGCCGACTTTATTGCACACTTACCAGTTTAGAAGTGGAAGTCGTTATCCTTTTCGCAGCGATCAGCCCTTGGGGGCCGCCAAACTGCGTGATATACCTTTGTACATCTTGATTGGGCCAGAGACGTTCTCTGCCGGAGAGGCGTTTGCTTATGCGATGAAGCACCTGGGGCGAGCCACTGTGATAGGTGAACCGTCTAAAGGGGGCGCCAATCCAATCAGGCAAATTAAGCTATCTCATGATTATATTGCCTTTGTGGCAATCGGTACCACCGTTAGCCCAGTCACCCAAAAAAACTGGGAAGGAACAGGGGTCATGCCTCAGGTTAATATTCAGGTTGAGTCTGCAAAATCGCAAGCCTACCTGATGGCATTGCAGCAGTTAGCCGGGCAAACGGCTAACCCCTATTTGACCAAAGAGAGAGCAGAGGCAATGCGCCAGTTGACCAGTCAACTCGCCGCTTTAGATACTAAAACCAGCAGTAATTAGTTGAATTGGTATCGGTTTACGTAGAGCACTCAGGTCTCGCATTGTGTACCGTTACCCCAGACGCGTGCGAGCCGGGGTTTACTAACCAGCAATGCTGTAGTTGCTTCTGATCGTGTACCCAATCAACCCTTCGGTCATCCCGGACGCTTGCGAGCCGGGATCTATTAACCGGCAATACCGAGGCTCCTTCTAATCGCGAACCCAACCAACCCCTCGGTCATCCCGGACGCGTGCGAGCCGGGAACTACTAACCGGCAATACCGTGGTTCCTTCTGGTCGCGAACCCAACCAACCCCTCGGTCATCCCGGACACGTGCGAGCCGGGATCTACTAACCCGCAATACCGTGGTTCCTTCTGATCGCGTACCCGACCAACCCCTCGGTCACCCCGGACGCTTGCGAGCCGGGATCTACTAACCAGCAATGCTGTAGTTGCTTCTAGTCGCTAACCCAACCAACTTCGCCGTCACATGGAAGCCTGCCACTCGTCAAACTGGTTAAGTATTGTTGGGGATTGGTAATGTGTTATCTTACACGGCAGTTGTTAACACGGAATTTTGCATCATGAACGAATCGGCGCTTCACCAAACCTTATCGCAGCGTTTTGGCTTTTCAGCATTCAGGCCTGGCCAGGAGCAAACAGTTACCCAGCTGGTCAACGGTCACTCTAGCCTTGCAATATTCCCAACCGGCTCTGGTAAATCCTTGTGTTATCAGCTGACGGCCTTGCAGCTCCCCAATTTAACCTTAGTTATCTCGCCACTGCTGGCGCTTATGAAAGATCAGCTTGAGTTTTTACACAGCAAAAACATCAATGCGGCCAGTTTAGATTCAACGTTAACCCGGGAGCAAAGCCAGTCTGTGATGCAAAATGTCAGAAATGGCAGCATTAAAGTGTTGATGATCTCGGTTGAGCGTTTTAAGAACGAGCGCTTCAGAGAATTCATTAAGCAAGTGCCTATTTCTATGCTGGTGGTTGATGAAGCGCACTGTATCTCTGAATGGGGCCATAATTTCAGGCCCGATTATCTTAAACTACCCGACTATCGTAATGAGTTAAAAATTCCACTGGTGCTGCTGCTTACCGCTACGGCGACCAAAAAAGTAAAGCGCGACATGGCGAACCGGTTTGATATAAAACCCGAGCATATTGTTCAGACGGGCTTTTATCGCGCTAACCTGGATTTAAGCGTGTATGCGTACCCGGAAGAGCAAAAAGTGCAGGCACTGATTGGCTATTTAAAGCAACAAGCTGGCGCAGGCATTGTGTATGTCACGCTGCAACAACAGGCCGAGCAGGTGGCTAAGCAATTACAGGCGGCGGGCGTAAACGCCGCTGCCTATCATGCCGGGCTGGACGATAGCCTTCGTCAGAGTATCCAAAACGATTTCATGAACAATCACAAACAAGTGATTGTTGCCACCATTGCCTTTGGTATGGGCATAGACAAATCCGATATTCGGTTTGTGGTGCACTACGACCTGCCAAAATCGATAGAGAATTACAGCCAGGAGATAGGCCGCGCAGGGCGCGACGGGCAATTTTCTGAATGCATTACTTTGGCTAACTTAGATGGCGTTGCGACGCTTGAGAACTTTGTTTACGCCGACACCCCTGAGCAAGCCAGCATTCAGGCACTGATTGATGAAATTCAATCGCAGCAACAGCAGGGTTTGTGGGAAATGCAGGAGCTCAGCGCCTCTAAAGTCAGCAATATCCGGTTGCTGGCATTAAAAACCTTGCTGGTACAGATCGAACTCAAAGGCGTGATTGAGGCCAAATACGCGTTTTACGCTGACTTTAGATTCAAGTGGTTACGCACAGAGCAGGACGTCATCAGCATGTTCGATGCCAACCGCCAGCAGTTTATCCAGCAAATAATTGCCAATACGCACTTTAAGAAAGTGTGGGGCACCGTTGATATTCAGGCCTTAGTGCAACTAGGGCACGACAGAAATCGCATTGTAGCGGCGCTCGACTACCTACATGAGCAAGGGCATATCGAGCTTGAGTCAAAGCGCATGATGCAGGTGTATCAGGTTATTGATACTAAGCTGGCAGAGCCAGACTTAGCCAAAGAGCTTGCCGACTACTTTTTAGATAAGGAGCAAGCCGAGGTTAAACGCATCGCCGCCATGCTACGCTTTTTTGAGTTAAATACCTGTTTAAGTTACAACTTAGCACGCTATTTTGACGATGAAAATGCCCCAGAGCAATGCGGGCATTGCTCAGCGTGCCGAGGCCAAATTGCTCAACTAGCCCAGTCAAAACAGGCCGAATTTCCGTCGGACGATACATTACGAAACGACTTAAATGCGCTAAAACAGCACCTGATGCAAATTGGCGTTACCCCCAGCCTGGCAATACTAACCCGATTCCTAACCGGCATGACCTCACCACTGGCAACGTCTTCCAAATTCAGACAACGCGCCGGATTTGGCAGCTGCGCAGATATTCGCTATCAGCAGGTTTTGAGTAAAGTAATGCAATTGGGTTTTGGGGGATGATAGTGCATAAAGGTTTAGTGCGTCTTTATTAGGTAGGACGAAAATCAAAGCGAAACAGTGTTTGGATGAGCATCGGCCTGGCAGTCAAAGCTGACACGGCCGAACTTCTCTTTCAAATTTGGTGCCTTTAAAGCTGGTGCCCATCTCTGTCATCCCGGACGCTTGCGAGCCGGGATCTACAAACGAGCGATGCAGTAACACCCCGTTGAAGCTGAACTCACAAGCCCTAGCGTCACCCCAGAAAAGACACTGCGTATTGACTCAGAATTTAGGGGTTAATGATTATGTATTTGGCACTCACATAATTAGGAAGTGACGAGCAGCTAATCGAGCCATTTTTGCTATCAATATAAACTTCTACGCTTTTATCCGCCGTGAGCGCTGCCAAAACAATGGCGTTACCGTTGTCTGACGGTGGACAAATCCACTGGCCATCAGAGCCGCTTGTCTTGAATGCGGTGTTGCCACTACATTGCTGAGGATAATCCATCACCCAGGTGACTTTGCCTTTACAGTTGATATCTGCTGCAATTGCCAATACAGGGAACAAAATCGGTAGAGCTGTTAATAACGCTTTCATAGGCCTTCCTTTAGTGTTTAGTAATTTCGCCAACGTCACAAAGTACTTTGTTTCGTTGGCGCCAGACGTGTACTGGCTGTGCTTTTATGTCAGCCTGTAACAGCATGCCACAGAGCAAGTTTACAAACTTCTGACTTATTATGGATAATTTTTGTTAGTTTGTGATTACAAGCTCGTAACAGGTTGGTTTCAGCTTTAGGAGAGAGTGATCAAAATGTGGAGCGGGTATTCGGGCAAAGTGGTTGCTATTTCGACTGAGTCATACCTTGTTGGAAAAGCTCACCCATACTAGCGATTGCTTCTGGCATTGTCATTTTCCATGTATTGCCTTCCTTAACTACAGTCGCCACTTCAACATTTTGTGACGGAACATCGGTTAGTTCAACAAAGTAACGCGCAACTACATGCGCAGTATGTTCTCCTTCCATCACTTTTCCGATAATTGTTAATCTAAGCAATTCTAGTACTTCTGGGCTGGCAGTTTGTTGCATAGCAAATTGCAGGATGCTCTCACAAAACTGGATATCTGACATCTTCTTGATGCCATCAAATGAGGCCTCCTCTCCAAAGATAAGTACTGTGGCGTCTTGCTTCTCGGCGCTAGGTGCATCCAGAAGTGCCGTCATGAGTCCTTCTTTTAAATGGCGAAGATCTTGATTTCGATATAGCTTGCAGGCTTTCCATGTGGCATTAGATTTGAGATATTCAAAGTGCTCTTCGATGAGTTTTTCCGGTGATTCTGATGCGATAGTGACCGACGACATTGCTGTTAGCAAGAAACAAATAAGTGTTCGAACGTATTTCAAAATAGTGCTTTCCTGTATTTAAGCTAGACTCGACTCCCCTCTGTGGGAATCCATCAAAAATTATAACCTGTCGCGTCATTGCTATGCGAGTTTTTGCTGGGTTTCCAGGCAAAGCGCTTGATAACAAAGAGTGGGTTTAACCTTGTAATCGATCACTTAAGAACTTGTTCACTCGCCGTCTTTTGCGCAGATGCGCACAGTCATACGTCAATGCCTGCTTTGGCCTACCACGCCATGGAAGGCCTCAGAAAAATTACACCGGCAAACATTCTTAATTGATGCAAAAATGGTACGATCACTCGTTGAGCTTATCAGCCATTTATGCCTGTTTGCGAGTGCTCATAGTTCACAGCTGGGGGTTTTAATTATGCGTCTTTATATGTGCCTGAAATCTAGATATAGCCTGGTGATTACAAACCTTGAACCTCAATCGCCGGTATTGTGATGTTGAATCAGTCACTAAATAAGTCGGAAAAATCATCCAGTGCTTTTATCACAGCCTCTCTTATGTGGCTGCAAGTTGTGCCGCCACTACAACTGTCATAACTATGGTCAAATGAAAGGTGTAGCTCACCATACTGTTCACTAAAACCAATCTTGAGGGTAGTGTGATAAGTGTGGCTGACCTTTATAATGCTAAAACAGCATCTGATCCAAATTGGCGTTACGCTAAGCGTGGCGATACTGACCCGATTCCTAACCGGCATGACCTCGCCATTGGCAACGTCCTCCAAATTCAGACAACGCGCCGGATTTGGCAGCTGCGCAGACATTCGCTATCAGCAGGTTTTGAATAAAGTAAAGCAGTTAGGTTTTGGGGCATAGCTGCGTGCAAAGACAGAGTAAGTCCTTATTGGGTAGCACCAAAATCAAAGCGAAATAGTGTTTGAATGAGCACCGGCCTCGCAGTCAAAGCTGACGCGGCCGAACCTCATCTTCAAAACTAGAACTTTTTCTCAAAACCGACATCCACTTCCGTCATCCCGGACGCTTGTGAGCAGAGCTCTCTTAACGCACGAAGCAGCAGTACTCTAAAGTACGCCAATTCGGTTGGGTGCCGCTTTTCTTAGTTTAAAGGAATGGTGAGGCTCACTTGTCTTGCATTTCCAAGTTAAACCTGCCAACAATTGGCCATTCGAATTTATGGTGGGTGGCCATGCAAAGTGGTTGTGCTTATCCACCTTATTGATTTTAAATGATAATATTTTGAGGTGCCTCAGGTTGAGGCGCTAGTGCCTAGGAAACGGATATGGATTTATCACAAATTTTATGGAATTTCGGAATTTCTTTTACTGCAGGAATTATAATTGCCGCTTTTGGGAAAGTCAGCCTAGAGCACTACAAAAAAATAGCAATACCGTTAGGTGCTACCGCTGTATTTTCAATTGTTTCAGCACTGATTTTCTTTGGAGTGCAGTACGCTTATCAAAGCTACCGAGAATACAAAGAAGCCGAATATGTTCAAGAAAAAATAGATAGGTACTTAAAAGGTCATTATCCTAACGAATTTGAGTTTGGTTGGAGAATCAAAGTCTTACAGTTATCTCCAAAACTTGACCTTTCTCTTTATTGGCCAAAAAAACTCGCTAAAAACCCGATTGCTCATCCATGGTCAGAACCATTAATAAAATATGAAATAGGTAAAGTTCTTAAGCAAGAGGGCCACGCTCAGGAGCCTAGGTGGTTTTATACTTTGCACCCAATACCTCGTAGTGAGATTGAATAATGCACCCTGAATTATCTTGGGCTAAGGTCATGGCCATGCAGTTAGAGCATGAAGGCTATGTTTGCCTTTACTAAAAATCGAGCTGTTGGACCCAAAGGCCTGCGGAGAAGCTCGGACCGAGACATCTAAACTATGCGGCTATTTAGTCTTGGTGCTCAGATTTAACGCTGTTATATTTTACAGGCCCTTTAATGGGCGTTAACTATACCAAGGACATTGACTTTGAGTGACTTTTTATCAAGTAGCTTGTGGCAGGGTATCGGGGTCATTATTTCGTTTATACTCGCTGTAATCAGCCTTATTTTTACAACTGACCTCAGAGCCAAGGTCTTTAAATCTAAAAACAGTTTATTTGATTCCAAAGACATGCGACCTAGAGAGTTGCTTGATGGTCAAATTGTAACCCTGTTTGGAAAGGTCAAAGAAGAGGTTTTCGCTGGTCCCCCAAACTATGAATCAATCAATGACGGTGATCGTCCCCAGTTTTATTGGCTTTTATACGTTAATGAACCTATCGCTATTTTTGGCAGATGCTTTGAGAATCAAGAACTTTCTGAATATGGTAACACTTGCTGCTTTCAGTTAGCTCTAAAAGAAGACTTTTATAACAACAGAAATGATATTTTAGACAAATTTGTAAAAGTAGATGGGCAAGTATTTCTAGGGCATACAGGCTGTCATAAAACTAAGGCGTTAATTGATGTCGAGAAAATTGAAGTTGTGACATGAAAGCTGGTAGTTAAGTTTATTCGTAGCGGTTGGTACTTATAGTGTGAACCTAGGTTATTTTTTACGAACAATGCTATATTTAGTTATGTATATTATTACTTTTTTGAATTTCATGTTTTAGGTTTATCAGGAGGTTTCGTGACTGCGTTATTTTTAGGTGCCGGCTTTTCTAAATGGGCTTTTAATTTACCACTCGTCAACCAACTTTTTGATTTTAATATATCGACAACATGTGAGAAAGAAGCAAAGAAGATTAGTCGACTGAAAGCTGATTGGAAAAAATGGCGAGAATTAAACCCAAAAGACACACCTGAAAAATTTATCTATTGGTGTCTACATAAATCATCACACCGAAGAAGTCGAGTAATATGGTATGTAAGTAGAAGACTTAGCGATCCATTTATGACTAGAATAAGGGGGTCCTTTTCTGCCGCTATGTTCGATGAACGAGTCGTAAGAGAAAATAATGGAATTATCAAAGTTAAAAACTTTATCTTAAACTTAACTGATTATGACTTGAAAGGTATTGTTACTTGTAATTACGATACTATTGCTGAATGCGCATTAGGTACTGCAGGTTTTAATTATGGTATTATTGGTGAACAACTTACTGGGAGAGGCCTTAACCCTCAATTCCCATGGCAAAATGCTCATGTAAAAGTAACTGGTAATATTCCTATCGCAAAGTTGCACGGTTCATTATCTTGGGGAGCAGAGACCAAGTATACAAGTGGCAAGCCAGGTAGAATGGGGAAGGCTCTAATTGTTCCACCTGCACCTGAAAAAATACCACCGAATGAACTGTCAAGTGTGTGGGAATTAGGTGCAAAAATAATTAACGATAGTAAGTGTCTAATTATTTTTGGCTTTGCATTCAATCCATATGACTTGGCATTATTAAACTTTTTAAAAAAAAATGGTCGCAAATTAGAAAGGGTTTTGTTGATTGATCCATTCCCTAATCTATCTAAGGCAAAAGACATTTGGCCGTCATGTGAAATTGATACAATAGATCCTCGAGAGTGTTTCGATCTTAAAGATCACAGATGGTTCTCAAAGGTATCTTGCTCTTTGTGAAGTCTGTACACACAACAAGTGAATCCCGCCGACCGCATCCTGACGCTTCTGATTGAGTCGTTAGTTCCATTACCAATTCCTCGTGTCCAATTTTCAGCACAAGTTAAAGTCGCGAGATTTCACTTGTTCTATTAACTGTACATGTAGTAGTTCTGTAAGCGTCGCCTAAACCTC
>NZ_JXYA01000093.1 GCF_000967655.1 Pseudoalteromonas rubra | reverse complement strand
CAAAATTTAGGGACCATTTCTGTACTCAGCCTCAGTAATCTCATAATACTCTTTTGACGGTTCTTGCAAAGCGAAATACTTACCGCCTTCAACTTTAGTATTTCCGCCGACCGATGAGCTGTAGAAAAAATTGAAAAAAAAGTATACAACCAACACAAAACCGACCAGAAAAGGCTTAATACTTAAGTTTTCGAGAATTTTTTCTCCAAGGCTAACACCGCTTCGATTCTCATATGACTTTGCTGAAAACAGTCCAATTAAAAAAACGAACACACACCCAATAGACATACAAACAGAAATATATGTGGGAGGCAAAACTCCAAACCAAGTCACTGCCTGTATAGAAACCAACCCCAGTATTGGGATCAACATCAGATATTTCATAGTTCTTCTAACGCCCCAATAATAAGTGAACCAAGTGCTGGCGAGCGATTTTTTCAGCAAATAACATGGCATGCCTAAGTAAATCAGATTCGTTGACTTGTTATGTAACTTTACTAAGAACTGAATAAGTTTGTGAATTTAGACAGCCCTAGTAAAACTGCGCCAACAACCAATGTATGAATTTTATATTGAGACCAGGAAAATGAATCACTTGGCACAATTTTTAGGTAAGTGCCAAGGCTAGGATCTCTAAACATATCTACTGGTAGTAAATCTACCACAAAAATTATTGCTGAGAATACAATCAGTGTAATGCCAGTTATTAAAATAAACTTACCCATTACTCAATCCTGAGAGTTACATAACGCTTTAGTCTGAGGAATCCCCAGATAGTTATATTTAAAATCAATATGGTGGACACACAGGGCATTGTTTGAGCTAATTTATTTCGCCAAAAACCAATTAGATAACAACACCATGCAGGATATCACCACCCTACACGATATGCTCAGAAAAAACTGCCCCAAATTCATGCTCAGCGCCTTGAATCATTAATACTGGCAACCGAAACTTTGTTCGATAGAAGTCAACTTTCACTTACTAGGAAATTTGCAAGGACATCAAGTTTTAAAATGCCGTCATCAGCACAGCGGTTTTTATTTGGGAGTCTCTCAAAGCTAACGCATAGTCTCTTTTCTGGTGAGCCATAGCCTCGATGTACAGGTATATTAAATTTGCAAAACTACCTGGCGGCTAGCCTACTCATATTTTTTAGCAATATTTAGCAGCAGCGGTAGTGCTGGTTCTACCATATCATGCCCATAGCCATCTAGCTCAAGAATTTGAGTCGCTTTGTGGCCGTTTACTTTCATCATTCGTTCAAAGTAAGCGTTCTCTTCGTAGCGACCAAGCAGTTCGAGCTCTCTGTCACCGGTTATCAATGTGATGGGAGGCGCATCTTTACGCACATGGTAGAGCGGTGCGAGCTCATCTATTATGGGTTGCTCACCTTTGATGCCGCGCTCATCCCGCACTGTAAAGTGAGTTATCGTGTGGCCGCTAAATGGAACCAGCTCAGCAAGCCTGTTTGCATTAATATTGTGCTTCGCCAGCCACTGGGTATCCATGCCTACCATAAGTGCGAGATAGCCACCTGCGGAATGACCAGATAATATGATTTTACCCGGATCGCCGCCGTAACTTTCAATATTTTTGAATACCCAGGCTACAGCACTTGCAGCATCTTCGATGTAGCCTGGCGCTTTAATTTTTGGGTAAAGACGATAATTCGGTGCAACAACACACACACCTTGGTTTAATAACCTTTGAGGTAGCGTTTTTTCACCTGCTCTTAATCCTCCGCCGTGAAACCAGATAATAACAGGCTGGTTTTGCTTGTTTTTCGGACAAAAAATATCAAGTACACCACGTTCGATTAAGTACGCATCGGTTTCATTTTCGTGCACATAAGAAATATTGAGCCATTCTTTTGAATATACCGAACTACTCATCACTAGAGTTGCGAGTAACAGTAAAATATGTATTTTCATTTATTATTCCAGATAGTGAAAAAGCTTAGTTGTTGACATAGCGCTTTAGCATACATGCTTGAACTGTGCCGCGAGCCCAAAACCGTACTCGGCCGGTGGGTTTTGATTTGTCGAGTGGCTTTTACCTTGATCCATTTTTAATTCAATATAGCGAGGTTCCCTGCCTGACACCGTATTTGTGGCTATTATTAGAACTATTCTATCTCCTTTTAGCAAGGTACAGTATATACGTAGTTCCCTGCTCGCAAGCGTCCGGGATCACAACAGACGCTGCGGGTCTGATCAATGTGCATCTAATTCTGAGCCAGGAGCTCGCTAAAGAAGGCCTCTCAAACAGGGTTAACTAAATTTGCTCCGCTTAAATTTGGGTTAACTGAGCCGTAGTGCTCAAGCATGTAGTCAATAAATAAACGCAATCTGTGTGGCATGTTATCGCGGTCGTGGTAGAGCATGGTCAGCTGCCTTGGCTGACCTGTCCAGTCTTTGGCCAACTGGATCATCTGGCCCTGAGCTATCTGGTACTGTGCGATAAAGCGGGGAATAAAGCCAATACCCAGCCCGTCGGTAACGGCTTGTGAAACCAGGTTCAGGTCGTCGGCTTCCAGGCGAATCATTGCGCCGGGTGTGTAACTAAATTGCTCGCCGCTCTGTTGATTGTGCAATTTCCAGGTTCGCACTGGGTTACTGAGGACAACAGGTAAATCAAGTAACTGTTCGGGATGCACTATATCACCCCTAAGCGGCATGCCCGGACTGGCACAAATGATGGATTCTATGGACCCCAGTGGCCGGGCTATCCAATCCAGGGGAAAATGCTCACTGGCCCGAAATGCGATGTCGATATGCTCGCCCTCAATATCGATATTTCTGTTCGACAGCGATAACTCAATTTTAATTCCGGGATACGTGTGTAAGAAGGCGCTAAAGATATGGGCAAGCTGGTGCTGAGCGAGGTTGTTTGGGGCAGAGATGCGAATAGAGCCATGCGCTTCATGCCGCTGGGCCGATAAGGCATCGCTGATGTCTTGGAGCTCACTCAGCAAAGGTCCGCAGCGCTGGGCGTATTGTGCCCCGCTGCCTGTCAGTGTTACTCGGTGAGCATCGCGGTTGAGCAGCCTCAGCCCGAGGGTGTTTTCCAGCTGTTTGATCCGTCTGCTCAGAGTTGAAACAGGCATGTTCAGGCTCTGCGCCGCCTGACTAAAGCTGCCGTGTTGTGTCACAACCCAGAACAGCCGCATATCGTCCAGTGAATAGTTAGTTTTCATTTATGGAATTTAAAGTCTCAAAAAACGGCATTCTTTACCTTAAATGGAAAATATAAACTAGTGACTCAATAAGTCAATGAGAAGTAAGGACATATGAATACACCCATTCGGACCACAGTGATGATGCTGATCTGCGTATTTTGTTGGGGCAGTGTTTTCCCCGTTGCCAAGGACGTTCTGCTGCACATGTCCGGGCTTTCGCTGTCAATCTGGCGCTTTGCTATCGCGCTGATCAGCCTGTTTATTTTTATTCGTCTGACCCGAATGCGCATGGTGTCTCTGTCTTTAAGCAGGTATCTCATACTAGGCATCATAGGTGTGATGGGCGTGGGCGGTCTGAATCTGGCGCTGTTTTCGGGGCTGTCGCACACCTCGGCAACAAATGGCGCCTTGATCATGGCGCTCAGCCCTATTGTCACAACCGTTATGACTGCGCTGCTAAGCAGAACATTGATAGCCAGGGTTCAGCTTTTGCAACTGGCGATCGCTTTTGGCGGTGTATTACTGGTTGTGGTCAACGGCGACCTGATAAGCCTTTTAAACTTGCAGCTTAACCAGGGCGACCTCACCATTATGCTCGGCATGCTTGCCTGGTCAGGTTATACCGTATGCGGGTCAAAGGTATCGGGCTGGCTGCCGCCGCTGGAGTTTTCTTTGCTGACCATGGCAGCCGGCCTGATTGGGCTGTCTGTCGCAAGTATGTTTCAGGCAGACGTCCACCCTGTGCAGGAGCTGCTCGCACTCCCCTGGCCGCTGTTAATAAGCATGTTGTACATTGGTGTGTTTGGTACCGTTGTTGGTTATTTGTGTTGGAACAATGGGGTAAAAACATTGGGCTCCGCCAATGCCTCTTTGTACTTTAATTTGGTCCCAGTGTTCGCGGCACTGGTTTCTTTACTGATGGGACAAAGCGTAACCGTAATTCAACTTGCAGGAATGTTAATTGTACTAACGGGCCTGACACTACCTTTGATGATAAAGCGAATAAAAAGAAACCGGGCAGCCACTTTGCCTTCGAATGGTTGATTGTATGGAGGATACGCAAGTGTTCATTCACTTGCGTTTTCATTAAGAGTTATTGCCAATACATTCACCTGCAAAGTTGTCCCCGGATTCCAAGCGACCGGGACAAAGGCGGAATCTGTCAGTCTCACACTAAAATGAAACCTACAGCACTGTTGTGACATGTTTGACTGCTTGCCATTCAACTCACTGAGCGTTGCCCGAATAGTAAATGGCATATCATCTGCGCTCTAATCTCGGATTAGTGTATATCTAAAGTGCCATGAGACTCCTCCTCTTTGGTTGTTTAACGTCTCAACAAGGATCTCAAGCATAAAAACCATCTTTAAGAACTCTAAGCTAATAATATTATTCGTATTAATTAAACAGTATGCTTTAATACCTGCCCTCTACCCGATATCCAGAAATAGACGTATCATTGTGCAAAAAGTAGTAGAAATAACATTTGAATTCATTGCCCTATGTAAGGAAAAACGAAAGCTTTCAGAACATACTTTAAAAGCCTACCAGATAGATTTAAAACAGTTCTGCGCAACAATTAATCCAGAAAAACACATCAATGAGGTTTCCAAGGTTGACTTGGTCAAGTTTCATCAATTCCTGGTTGACGCGGAGCTGTCAAACACGTCCGTTAAGAGAAAAATGGCTTGTCTTCGCGCAATGTTTCATTGGCTTGAACGTGAAGAAATCATTGATGTGAGCCCATTCCACAAATTTCAGCTGGATATAAAGCTACCCAAACACTTACCCAGAAACGTTCCTCAGTCAGATCTGAGACGACTACTAAAGCAAGCTCGAAAATCCAGTAAGGACATGCTGAACGAACAGTCCGGCAACTATGAAGTGCGATCCAAACGCCGCCTTAACGACCTGACAGCGCTGATCGCATTAGAGATCATGATCAGTACAGGCATACGAGTATCAGAGCTTTCTGGTATCGAATTGAGCGATATATACATTAGTGAAAAGAAGATTAAGATTATGGGCAAAGGCTCAAGAGAGCGTTTTGTGTATCTGACCGACCAAGAGATAGTTAAGTTACTCAAAAACTATATCGACAGTCGCTCCGTTTGCACCCCAAATCACTCCCAGCTGCTCACAAACAGTCGCGGAGAGCCCGCCTCTACTCAATTTCTCAGAAAACTCATTAAAACCTTAAGCCAACAATCGAATACTCAGCTAAAAGTCACGCCACACATGCTCCGACACAGCGCTGCATGCGAATTGCTTGAGTCAGGCCTTGATATCCGCTTTGTACAAAGGCTACTTGGCCACAGCAGTATCTCAACCACAGAGAGATACACGCACGTTAGCGATAACGTTTTGCAGAAGAAAATCACCAAAGCCAACGTGAGGAAGAGAATTGCTAGTTAGTAAGGATAACTAGGAATTAT
>NZ_JXYA01000092.1 GCF_000967655.1 Pseudoalteromonas rubra | reverse complement strand
GCTCAATGAATTCTGATTTTGTCTGTTTCTACTTTTCAAAAAAGTAAAATCAAAACGAATTGACTATGTTAGTCACTCAGTTCAATTGAGACTCTAAATTTTTGTGCGTCATTCAGTAAAACTGAAATCCGCTGTTAGAACTCAATCTGTACGAGTGCCCACACAGATGATTGCTTCATATTTTTAAAGAACATATTCCGGTTACCCGGTGCGATAACTCGTTATCGCTGAGGGTTGTGCATTCTAATCACTTTCCTCTTTTTGTCAACACTCAGATTTAAAAGAAATAAAACTAAGTTTTATGTGACTCATCAACATGTTGTTTAGCGTTTTGTTTGCTGCCCGCCGCGTCGATGGATGCGCATTATAGGGAGATTCGAATTCAGCGCAAGCGCTTTTTATGATTTTTTTGAATTAATTTTTTACCCAACATGTCCTCACAATTGTCACACAAGTTACCCACAAAAACCTGTGGATAAGACAATAATACTTAGAGTTGAAAGCCGTCATGTGCTAAATTACGCCACCTTATTTACCCGTTCTGCTATATCTATAATAAGGGTCGTAATCCAATGGCTGACTTTTTTAACACAATAAGCGGCTTGCTGTGGGGTCATATACTTATATACCTATTAATTGCAGCAGGTGTTTTCTTTACCCTCCGACTGGGTTTCATTCAGTTCACTCAATTCCCGTATATGATTAAGGTCATGGCAAACAGCCGAAGTGGCGCCAAAGACGGTATCTCCTCCTTCCAGGCGTTTTGTACCTCACTCGCCGCACGGGTTGGTACCGGTAATATGGCAGGTGTTGCCGTTGCGCTTTATCTGGGCGGACCTGGTGCTATTTTTTGGATGTGGCTCATCGCCCTCATTGGTATGGCAACCAGTTTTGCTGAAAGCGCCCTGGCTCAGCTATATAAAACCAAAGACGATGATGGCAATTTCCGAGGTGGTCCTGCTTATTATATGGAGTATGGCCTGAATAAACGTTGGATGGGCGTGCTCTTCTCTTTATGTCTAATCCTGGCATTTGGCTTAGTGTTTAATGCCGTGCAAGCAAACTCAATTGCAGCAGCATTCGAAGTCGCCTTTGATGTACCCAAGTACGTAATGGGTCTTCTGTTAGTCTGTGGCTCTGCTTTTATTATCTTTGGTGGCCTTAAAACCATTGCCCGCTTTGCGGAGCTTGCAGTGCCTTTCATGGCAATCGCCTACTTATTACTGGCAATCATTGTATGCGCAATGAATGCAAGCCAGCTGCCTGACGTCTTTATGTTGGTCATTAACAGCGCGTTTGGTTTTGAACAAGCTGCGGGCGGTGCAATCGGTTATGCTGTGATGCAGGCGATGATCCAGGGGATAAAGCGTGGTCTGTTCTCAAATGAAGCCGGTATGGGTAGTGCAGCAAACGCCGCAGCAAGTGCAACGCCTAATCCGAATCACCCAGCTTCACAAGGCTACGTCCAGATGCTTGGCGTATTTGTTGATACTATTGTTATCTGTAGTGCCACAGCGGCACTTATTCTGTTATCGAACCAGCTCGTGCCAGAATCTGGCGTAACGGGTATTCAGCTAACACAGGCAGCACTGGTTGAGCATGTAGGTGACTGGGGCGCGATTTTTGTTGCCATCGCCATTCTGTTCTTTGCCTTTACTTCTATTGTTGCAAACTATAGCTATGCAGAAACCAACCTGTTGTTCCTTGAGCATAACCACCCTAAAGGCCTGTTTATATTCAGAGCCTGTGTGCTGGCTATGGTGATGTTTGGTGCTGTAGGTGAGCTTGGCCTGATCTGGACACTTGCCGATATTTCTATGGGCCTGATGGCGATTGTGAACGTGATTGCACTGTTTATGTTGTCTGGCATTGTTATCTGGCTTGCCAAAGACTACCGTAGCCAACTAAAACAAGGCAAAACCCCCGTTTTTGATCCTTCACAAAAACCTGAAGTATTAAAAACCCTGCCTAAAGGCATCTGGCACAAGTAATCTGTACGGGAGGTAGTCACCCGGCTACCTCCCCTTTTAACATTCTTCTGTAAGTCAACTGTTCAACAAACCTCCACCCAATCTCATTAAGTACAAATAACATTCAGTTGAAACAATTACTTATTGCCTTTCATCAAAAAATCATTATAGTGAAACCCAAGTCGGCATATAGCGCAGCTTGGTAGCGCACTGTCATGGGGTGTCAGGGGTCGCAGGTTCAAATCCTGCTATGCCGACCATTCTTCTCCCCCTCCAGTTAAATACATATTTTCGTTCTCTTCCTCTTTTAAAGTCCTGTACCACAACTGAAAATCAAACCTTATTACTTCACATTGTTGGTTCTTTAAACATAACTGCCATTGGCAAGCAGACTGTTATTACTCATGACAATTTTATCAATAGAGCAAATGCGGTCCTGTGACAACGCAAACTGAATGCATTCAAATACGTTACGGGCTGTCAGGTGCATATGTTCGGTGTGCGAGCGCGACTCATTCCACCTGGCTTCATCCAGCGGCGATGGATTGTCAAAGTTGGGGGGATAAATACTGATCACACGGACGCCCTGCCCCGCCAGACGATACCTGAGCCTGTCCGCAAAAGTAGACTGTGCCGCCTTTGCTGCGCTAAAAGCTTCATTGGCAAGCGAGTGCGGGTTGTTCTCAAGGCTGGCCGTACTGTTGATAAACAAGATGTCGGGAGTATCCGAGCGCTGTAAAAGGGGCAAAAATTTGCGTGTCATCAAAATACTGCCCGTGGCCGTTGAGTTAATGGTTTCAACAATGTGATCTTCCGATACCTCCAGTAAAGAGCCTGATAGCCAAAGCGAGGCGTTGTTGACCAAAATGTCGACTTTATCCGTGAGTGCTGCAACTCCTTCGGCAAACTGCGCAATTTCATTGGGCCTGGTAACATCTACCTGAAACGCACTCACTCGGGCATCGGGCACCACCTCAATGACCTGGGCGGCCGTTGCTTGAGCTTTTTCGAATGTTCTTGCTGACAAATATAACTCCGCACCCAGCTGAGCAAAGAGAATCGATAAGGTCAGACCAAAATCCGGGCTTGCTCCCGTAATTACAATTTTCTTGTTTTTAAACTGCATATAAACTTCCTGGTTAATATAGTAACGTCGACTTGTATCTTGCGGTGCTTGCTGATTTGGCAAACGCATTGACGGTAACACATGTAGGCTTTCTCTGACACACGTTCGCGGGCAGATTTGGAGACAAACTCAAAGCACTGGCCCTCTTAAGTGTGATAAGCAAAGGTTGTAGCTTTCACCAGGTCGCCTTATCTCTGTGCTCAATTGACCAAACACTGAGTGTGTAGCTCACCTTGGGTATTCTGTTTGCGCTGAAGTATTGTACCCGGCTTTTAACAGCTCATAGCAGCCAAACCAAAGCCCAAATTTCTGTGACTTAGCGCCAACAATACCGGATACTGAAGGAATGCCTATTTAGTGTGCAAACGACCTGTAAAGGTATTGCCTTTGTGATAAAAATCATTATAGTGACACCCAAGTCGGCATATAGCGCAGCTTGGTAGCGCACTGTCATGGGGTGTCAGGGGTCGCAGGTTCAAATCCTGCTATGCCGACCATTCTTCTCCCCCTCAGATTAAACACAATCATTCCTCTCTTTGATACCTCTGTTAGTCAGCATTCAGTCCCAGGTGACCCACGCTTTTGGTTTTCAGCAAATTTTACTTATCATCACCTGTTTCACTCATCATTCTTAACACGCCGCACTACCATTAAAAGAACGGTCGTGCTATAAATAGACATAAGGTAGCTGTGAGTAGTGTATGAGCAAAGGTAAACAAACCCGCGATAACATTTTGAATGTGGCATTCAGGTTAGCCAGTGAAAATGGCCTAGAAAGCCTCACCATTGGTGAGTTAGCAAAGCAATGCGCTATGTCTAAAAGTGGCTTGTTTGCCCATTTTAATTCAAAAGAAAATTTGCAGGCGGCGGTAGTTGAATTTGCCAATGAGATATTTATACAACGGGTGATCGTGCCAGCCCGCTCAGATAACTGCAGCAATTATGAAGAGAAAATAAAGGCGCTGTTGCACCACTGGTTAAACTGGAATCAGTCGTTTCAGGGCAGCTGTATGTTTTTGGACGCCTGGCGAGAAAAGTGTGCTGATGAATCGGCCGCTCAGCAGGTGTTAAAGCAGGCAATTGCAAATTGGCTGACCTACTTACAGATACAGATAGGTAAAGGTATAGAAAACCAAGAGTTTCGTGCCGATCTGCAACCAGAGCAAGCCACCTTTGAGCTATATGGCATGTACTTGAGTGCGCACTTATATCATTCAATGCATGGCCAGGCTGAAAGTACAGAGCGATTCTGGCAAGGCGTAGCACGTTTAATACAGAGCTGGAAAGTAAACCATTAAAGCGGTTTGAGTAAAGCAGACACAGGCTGAGTACTTTCAGCCTTTTTTTGAAGACATTAATAGCACGACCGTTCGTTTTAAACTCTAGAACTAAGGTGTTGTTTCGTGGAGGAACAGATATGAGTGATAAAATTTATTTTAAATCCGACAGCAGATTTAACTTCAAAAAGCATATGCTCAATGTGGCGACACGCGTGCACCACCGAATTGCGCCCGGGCACGCAGAAAAAACGGCAACTAAACTCCTGCTCACGCCAGTGAGAGCCAAGCCCAAGCATGCTGCCCCGGCAGATCTCATCGAAGGCAGTATCTCCTCAAAAGAAGGCTTGTTGAAAACCTATCGGGTTGGCAACGGGCCAGTCTGGGTATTAACCCATGGCTGGTCTGGCAGTGCGAACCAGTTTTTTCCGCTTATGCAACATATTGCTGCGCAAGGGTATACGGCGCTTGCATTTGATCATCCGGCGCACGGTAACAGCGAAGGCGAAGTCGGTCACCTGCCCGGCTTTGTATCCGGGCTTGAAGCCGTGCTTGATAGCCTGGATGAAACACAAGGCGTGATTGCACACAGCATGGGTTGCGCCGCCGCCATTGAGTGTCAGCATCCCAAACTAAGCAATAAACCGTTGTTATTGATTGCCCCTGTGCTGGATTACGTCAGTAACCTGTTTGGCAGTATTGAACGCTCAGGGTATTCAATGCGCCTGTTCCGTAGCGTAGTCAGTAAGGTCGAAAACGAGTACAACTACCCAATGGCATCGGTCGATCCGTTCGAGAAATTAAAAAACAGAACTGCACACTGTATTATTGTCCATGATCAACATGACAAGTTTGCGCAATTTACGGTGTCTAAACAGGCCGCTACACAAATGTGTCGGGTAAAACTTATCGAAACTCAGGGCCTGGGACATGGCAGGATATTGCAAAGCCAGCAAGCGAAAGATGCGTTTGATGCGCTGATAAGTTGACGGGTTTTGTTTACTTATGTGCCTCGCTATAGCACTGCAATAAAGCCCGGCTGAGGCCGGGCAAAATATTACCAATTAGCAAATATAGGCCGTAGGGCAAAATGCAGGGGCCGTGTAACACGCACCGTAGTCTTTACTATATGCACTTGCGCCACCAGCAATGTCTTTGGTTTGCTGTGCGTTTAAATTGTTATCTGTGCTCAGCGTTTTTAATTTAACCTTTTTCAGTTTCATGTTGTTTCCTGTTGTATTTCTCTATTGTTTAATCGAATGGTGATGACGGCAAGCTTGTATGGCTATGCTCACCGGTTAAACAATGCGCTGAAATTAGCAACAAAAAACAAGGCAACCAAGGCGATTTTTCGACCTTACTTTTTAGGCACTTGTTTTTTATCTTATTTATTCTATTGAAATTTTATCACTCAACCTTAAATGACAGCGCTAGACTTATGTACTATGCGCGCAGTCAGATTGTGTCTATATTTACAAGCAAAGATACCTACCGGTCAGTCAAAGAGCGTTTTAAAATAGTCCCACAGCCCTAAAGATTCATCCGCAAAAATATCTATCCCCAGCCAGGATTTAAGCAAATAGAGAACAACGAGTACCACACCGACCAAGATCACGCCCACTATCAGTAGGCTGATCAGGAACATAATGGCCGCTGTGATCCGCTCTGTATTGCTCAGGCTGCGTTTATTCACGCCGCCCAGGAGCACAATATAGAAACTCCAGGGCAAAAATGGCATCACCAGTGTTGGCCTGAAATCAATAGCATGGTTGTTCCAGCCGCGGGTATTAATGGCTTTATGCAAGGCTTTACGCTGTTTATAGCTAAAGCTCGCCGCAATCTCAGGATCCATCTTGCTCAGCAATTGCTTAACATGGGTATACTCTTGATTTGAGCGGTTCTGCGTCATTTAGCCTCCTTATCCGCCGCTTTGGGGTTACCTTGATTAGACGTGAGTAATTAAGTATAGAACCGAAGCAAGCGCGTTTGGACACGCTCAGCGCTATGGAAAAGTGTTCTGTTAAGTTTAGACGCAGACTAGGCGCTAGCAATAATTATGCAACTCTATTCGTTGTCATATTTTGAAGATTTACTATTGAGTAATACTCGGCTCGCAGGTGCCCGGGGTAACGGAGTTACTGCCAAATTATACCCCACTTAAAATTGATCTTAGTCACCGAAATAGCTACCCATTTCATATAAAATCATTACATTGAAACAGCTACTTACCACATGTTATTATTAGCCGTTTTTTATCAAACAATAGAAATAAAATAGGGAATTATTATGAAAAAGCACCTACTACTTCTTTCCTTGGTCAGCTCATACAGCTACGCCACACCGCAATATATTGACCTAAAAGAAGATACATTTCTCGATGGGCAACTAGACGCAGGTTACACCATGTCTAGCTCTGAACTACTGAGAGTCCAAGATGATTTTGTGCTTAAATCCGATACCAGTGTGACTAAGGGGCATTACCTTCACAATGACAATATGATCGAGTTTACGACAACCGATGGTGATATCAAGAAACACTACCTTGGTAAGTTCATGTCTAATGGGTTATATCAGGGTACCTGGTATAACAATAACCTAGAATCCGGCGACTTCCAGCTGATGTTGCAATCAGCTACAGGTGCTGATGGTCAGTCTTGTGACGAAGTAAAAATAAAAGATCCAATGGCACAATCAGGGATCCACACTGTCGAGCTTAGCCAAGATGGTATCCCAACATCTGTAGCCGTTTACTGTAATATGGAAATTGCTCAAGGTGGGTGGACACTGGTTAACACCCGTGAAAAGAATGGTGGAGCATCACACACTCGCACTCAGGAACTTACAGACCCGACAACTCAAAAAAACCACTATATTGATGTAGCTGTCTGGCAAGCACTAAAATCGAATGCCACGCAGATCATGATTACGGACGGAAACAACGACAACTATGTGGTGTTTGATATTGCACAGTTAGATACTGCAAATTGTCAGGTGCTGGTAGACGATCTGGCAAACACACCCGTTTTTCACTCGGAACCAGGTTGTACATATAAAGGCTCTGACTACACCTATCTAAGTAATCCAAATAACGGAACTTATTTCACAACCGTTACTGTTTACAATCTCGATTTTAAACCCACAGATCGCAGTGGTAAATATGGTACGGCAACGAGTGGTAAAATGTACTACTCACCAGAAAATATTCAAATTTACGTAAGATAAGCTATTCCCAGCTTAGTATGCGGGCAGTGAATACTGCCCGCACTTGCTCCTACAGACGTTGACATTGTGTTTAAGCGTTCCTGGCTAACACGCCTTGGGATCAGATAAATATGAACGTCGCACCTACATGTTAAAGTAACTTAAAGTCAATTTGTCACGCTAGGCAACACGCTCAGCGAAGACGACTTTAAAGCTTGCGCCGCCTTGCTCGTTTTTGCAGGTGACGGTGAGTTTGGCGTTGTGAAAATCTACGACCTCTTTAACGATAGACAAGCCTAACCCACTGCCAGTCAGGGTGGATTGTTCCTGCCGCCAGAAGCGCTCGAACAGGCGGTCGTAATATTGCGACTGGATCCCGGGGCCATTGTCGCTTACCTCCAGCTCAGTAGCTGTAACCTTGACCTGAATTTTGGCTTTGTCTTGTGAATGTTTTAGCGCGTTTTCGACCAGATTTTTGATCATGATATGTACCGCAGCTTTGTCTGCCAGGATCTGATCTGTGGCAGCGTCGGAGTCCAGGCTTAGCTCCTTGTCAAACTGCACTGCCAGTGGGGCCAGCATCATGCACACTTCCTGTGCCAGTGCTGATAAACTCACCGGGACTTTGTTGTACACCACAAAGTTTTGCGCACGAGAAAGGTCTAACAGTTGCTGTACCACGCGGGTCATGTAGGCTACGTCGTTGACGATTTCTTCGCGGATCTGGGGGGCAATCTCGGCCAGCTGAACTCGGGTATTGAGCACAGCAAGCGGGGTTTTCAGCTCATGCGCGGCGTTTGCAACAAACCGTTTTTGCTCATCAAAGCCGCCCTCAACCCGATCCATGGCCTGATTCAGCGAATTCACTATGGGCTGAATTTCATAAGGAAGTCCTTCGTTGCTGAGCCTGAAACTAAGCTGCTCGGGTTTGATCTGCTTTAACTGCCTCGCCACGGTTCTTACAGGTTGTACTACCGAACGCACCGACAAATATCCAACCAGCATAAACACGCCAAACGCTGCAAAAATGGTGATGGCTGTGACCCGGTTCAGCGCGGGGATAACCGCTTCGTTGGCAAGCTCAGTGATCAGGTCGTTACGTGCCATATCCACCCACAATGCCTGACCATTCAGCGTCAGCTCGGTGCGAAACCGATCAACACCGTCCAGGTGAGAGTAACCAATCGGAATGCTTTCGGTCAGTGCATTGAGCGCGGCTGAGCCTTGGTCGCTGTTAACGGACTGAAGCAGCACCACATTGTCAGCGGCCCGGATCACCCGAAACGCAAAATTATTGTACAGAGCGTCGTAGCCCCACTTTTCTACCACGCTCTCGGGAGCATAAACAAGCTGCTGTTGCTCAAAACGCAGGGCATCTGCCACATCTTCGCTCATCCCCATCATACTGAACTCAAGCGCCAGGTTGGCATAGTTCATTGAAAACAGGTGTAAGATCACACCAATACCGGTAAACACCACAGAGCCTATCAGTATAAAGTGCAGGTAAATCTTGCGGGCTAATGAGTTTTTGATGATCTTCATGCCAGTATATATCCTATGCCGCGGAGTGTTTTAATGGTCACGCCCGCTTGCGTGCCGTCGAGTTTTTTACGGATTCGGTGCACCGCCACCTGTAACGCGTTATCGGTCACTTCAAACCCCATGGCATAGATGGCATCGTACAGTGCATCTTTACCCACCGTCAGACCTACGTGGCGTAGCAGATATTCCAGGATAGCCACTTCGGTTTTGCCCATGGAGAGGTTTTCACCGTCTACAGTCACCCGGCGAGATTTTGGGTCAAGGGCGAGATTGCCATGAGATAACAAGGTGCCCGTGTACTGGCTGGGGCGACGCAACAAAGCACGCATTCGCGCCAGCAACTCACCGATGTCGAATGGCTTGTTGATATAATCATCTGCCCCCAGGTCCAGCCCGGCAATGCGATCATCAACACTGCCCCTTGCGGTCAAGATCAAAACGGGGATCGGGTTGTCTGCCCCGCGCAATGTGGCAATCACATCCAGCCCGTCTTTATCAGGCAGACCCAGGTCCAGAATAATAGCATCGTAGTGCCACAAGGCCATCTGATCATGTAGTGCACCGGCACTGGTCGCGATGTCGGCGGCATAGCCTTCTTTGCTCATGGCCTGCTGAATAAAGCTGGCCAGTTGCAGGTTATCTTCGGTGATCAAAATGCGCATACTACTCTCTCCTTTGTGCAACTTAGCTGTATTTTTCTCTTTATTCCGTGCATGTATTACTCAGACTCGGTCTGTACTCTGGCAACCCCTTGTTGCGCCTGGGCAACAACAAGCTCAGCAATACCGGGATGACCACCAACACCAGAATAGTCGACGTGAGCAACCCGCCAATCACAGCCCAGGCCAGCGGTGGCCACAATGGACTGCTCGCTGAGGTTAAGGGCAGCATACCCACTATGGTTGTGACAGAAGTCACTATAACAGGGCGGACCCGATTTTGTACCGATAAAACAATGGCCGCCTGAGTGTTCTGCCCGGCTTGTACGTATAACAAAGTGCCGTCGATCAATAAAATAGCATTATTCACTACGATCCCGGCCAGTGCCAAAATGCCCAGCACCGACATAAACCCGAATGGCACCTGCACCAGGCTCAGCATAGCGGGGGCACCAATGATGGCAAACGGGATACTCAGCATCACCAGTAAGGTTAAACGCAATGAGTTAAATTGTAGTATCAGGGCAATAAAGAGCAGCAGCGCGCCGAGCGGCAGAGTTTTAAACAGTGCACTGTTCGCCTCATCAGATTCCGCCATTTCACCGCCCAGCTCCAGCATAAGGCCATGGCGTTCAGCAATCTCTGTTAACGCCGGTGCAAGCTCTGTCAGTAATTCGGCCTCGTCCACGCCGGGTGCAACTTCGCTGATCAGTTTAACCACAGGCACTCCGTTTCTGCGCGCCAACACCGCCTGCTTGCCAAGTACCTGGGTATCTGCCAGTGCATGCACGGGCACCGCTTTATCAATTAAGGGCGTCAGTACGCCGGTATTCATCATATCCATGCTGTCATGGCTGGAATGTGGGTCGTACAATACAACCGACGTTGGTTCGTTGTTAAAGCTCACATGCGTCATGGTTAAGCCCGCACTGCGCCAGGCCAAATAGTCATTAAGCTGACGCTCAGTCAGACCAAACTGGCTGATACGCTGTTGATTAAACGCCATCCCCAACTGCGGCACGGCACCTGAGTATGCTTTACCAGGTTTGTCAAAGCGCGGATCGGCGTTGAGCACGGCAAAGACTTCTTCGCCAGCCTGGCGCAGTACGCCATAATCCTCGCCACTCAGCCACATGACTACCGTACTTTCCAGCGGCGGTCCCTGCCCCAGCTCTCGCGCACGAAGGACTACTTCTGGGTAATCTCGTTGCAAACGGGTATTTAGCTGCTTGACCAGCTGGCTCATGTCGGTATTTGCTTGTGCGCTTATCACCACCCGGCCAATATGGCTTTCATCTGGCTTTTGGGCAAGGTTGTAGTAAAACCGCGGACCGGAAAAACCACTGAAAACCAAAGTACGCTCGACGTTCATATGGGCATTGATGTCCTCTGCAATTCGGTTCAGCGTATTGGCCGTTAGCAATTTGTGGCTGCCCATGGGTAGCTCTACGTCTACTATGGCCTGATTCCGGTTGGTTTTTGGAAAGAATTCGCCCTCTGCCTGCGGCAGCGACATTAGCCCGGCACACAGCCCAAAGGCCGCAACCAGAGTCAGGGTTTTATGTTGCAGCGTAAACTGCGACAAAGCCAATGCCCCTTGCTCTAATTTGTGCTGCAGCCGCTGCTGCCAACGTGAGGCCTGAGATTTGCGCTCAGGAAAATAGCGATTAAGTAATGGCACTAGGGTAAGTGCAATAGCATAGCTGGCTACAATGCACAGAATAACCATCACTGGAATACTGGCGATAAAATCGGCGACACTGCCCTTGGCCATCAGCATAGGTAAAAAAGCGGCAACCGTGGTGACTGTTGCTGCGCATAACGGGCGCCACAGCTCAGTGATACTGTGTATAGCGCTTTGCAAGCGAGCTGCTCCAGATGACACGTGACGATTAAAGCGCTCAGCAACCACAATGCAGTTGTCGACCATCAGGCCTAACGACAGAATAAGCCCGGCAATCGTCATCTGGTGCAACACGCCATCCATAGCACTGAATGCCGCTACAGCCGTGAGTGTGATAACCACCACCGCAATACACACACTGGCGGCCCCGCTGGCAGACAAAAAAGCAAACAAAATAACGGCGATGGCAACCAGGCTTAGCATTAACGATTGCATCAGCGCATCTTTGCGCTTTTTGGCCCACTTCGGCTGGAACAACTCGACTCTCACAGCATCTGCACCATGGGTGTGGTTAAAGCGCTCAACCAGCTGGGTTACCTGTTCACCCGCCTGAGCAATGCGGATCCGATTAGGCACCAGGGTCACCGCGACCCCTACTTGTTGCCGGCCATTGACCCAAAAAGACTCGCGGGCTTGTGGATCGGTGCGATAGTGGATGTCTGCCAAAGTGGCCAGCGGTAATTGCTGACCCTGAGCCGTTGCAATGAGCGTGTTTTTTAGCTCAGCGACTGAATCAAGCTGAGCCACGGGAGATAGATTCAGATTCGCCCGGTCGTTGGTGACGCTGGCGACCGACTCTATGTTATTCGCCTCGGCAATGCGCTGCGCAATCTGTAGCGGTGTGATACCGGTTTGCAGCATAGATTGCTGTGCAAAAGCCACCGCCAGCTGCTGGCCCGGATCGCCCACCAACTGGGCATTGCGCACCGTACTGAGCGCCAGGAGTTGATCGCGCAGCGCAATGGCAAGTTGTCGCTCCTGTAGCAAATCTCCCCGGCTGCCAACTGACAAAAAAATCCCCTCGGTGTCCTGCACACGATCCAGGATAGCTATGGACAGCGACGGATTGCTCTGGCGAATTGGCGCAACACCTTCTTTGATCCTTTGCCAGACCTCATCCGTGTTGTACACAGTTTCTTTCAGTTCTATATCCAGCGACGCTGCGCCATGCTTAACCTGAGCGCTGTAGTTCTGGATTTCATCTATCTGTGCCAAAACGCGCTCCAGCGGGCGCACATAACGCTGTGCCAGTGATTGTGCTTCCAGACCACTGGCATTGAGCACAATCAGGCCATTGCGATAAGGAAAACTGGGATCTTCCTGTTCAGGGGCACTGAACCAACCTCCGATGCCGGCAAGACATAAGATGCAGACAAGGCCCAGGATCAGACGTGGGTTAACAAACCAGGGCGTGTTCATAACAACTTACTCCTTATCAAGTGTATGGCTTTGAGACAAGCGGCTATGTGCAAACACCAGAGCCGGTGAATCAAGCGGCTCTATACTGCTCACCAGAATATGATTTGCTCGCCCCGTCACAACCTGCACATGCTGGCGTTGTTCAGGGGTCGATTGCAGCACCACATAAGGCTGGCTGGCTTCGTCATAATGCAAAACACCGCCAGGTAACCGGTATAGCGGCTGATCTGACACTGGAATTTGTAACTGGGCATTGAGGCCCATCCAGCCTGGCTCAGGCGTTTCCAGTTGTACCTTGAGAAAAAAGAATGGAGAACGAGACCCCAGCGGCAGCGCACGTTCAACAACCTGGCCCTGAACAGTTTGCGCAAGCGCAGGCACAAACACCTCCACCTTCTGTTGCTCTGCCATGGTAAGCGCGATCTCTTCGGGGATGGCAAAACGCGCATGCAGCGCATCAGCCGCCTGAAAATTCAGAACCGTCTGCCCGGCCTTTGCATACTCTTTCTGGCGCACCAAAAGGTCGCTCACTACCCCGTCGAACGGGGCGCTGATGGTTAGCTCAGCAAGCTGATTACGTGCAGCATTCAGCTCAGCCTGTACCTTGTTTACCTGCTGATAAGCCATATCCAGATCGCGACTAAGCTTGTCCAGTTGCGACTGAGTTTGCAGGTTACGTTTTACCAGTGCTTCGGTGCGCTCAAACTCTGCGCGAGTATTTTTATACGCCGCATTGGCCCGCGAACGCTCCGCCTTTGCCTGCTCCAGTACGGCATTGGCCTCGGGGTCGTACAGTTCCATCAGTACGGTGCCGCGCGTTACAAACTGTCCGGCGCGCACCCAGAGCTTTTCTACCCTGCCCGATTTTAGCGCGGCTAGCTGAGTGTCTTCAGCCCCCTCTATCTGGCCGTAAAATACTTTTTTTGGTACATCCACCACCCGTTCAGGCAACACAGTGGTGGGATGAATAATGCCGGGCTGATTAGATTCAGCCTCAACATACGCTTCGCGCTGCTGATCCTGACAACCAAGCATGGCTACCAGACTCAGCAGGATAAGGGGTTTAGAAGACATAGACATACCCCAACAGCACTTGTGCACCACCAGATTGCTCAATCAGTGGAGAGTCTTTGATCTCACTTCCGTAAGCGGTGTAGTTCAAATCAGCCTTTATCATATGATTTTTGCCGAAAAACCAATCACTGGAGACACCCACCTCAAAGTTCATGCTGGCATCGCCGACATAAGCCATACGCCCTGCGCGCTGCTCGTTAGGCAAAACACCATAGTAATAGTCAACCAGATCTTCACTGAGATAACTGGCAGACACGTATGGCACAATGCGACCATCGCCCGCAGTAAACGGTATGCCATAGCTTACGCTTGCCTCATACCCTTCATGTGTGCTGGTCATATCGTGCATAAAAGAAAAGCCAAACTCGCCGATTTTAGTATCCAGCTCTCCTTCAAAACCAAAGTCAAAACTCATATCTCTGTCTTCCATTCCCAGGAAAATCTCTCCGTCGGCTTCTTCATAGCCATCCAGCCTCAACTGACCGACAAGCGACAGCTCAATATTGTCCTGCTGCCAGACTTTATAGTTGGCGCGCGGACCAAGTAATGAAAAGTTGCCATACTGAATAGCGAGGGCGGGCACCAAAATCGTTTCGTTTCCGACACCGGTGTAACCCTGATCCTGGGATACCACCGCCGCGCCAACGCCCCATTGAATACCCGGTTTTTGCTCATCAGCTAGGGCAGAAAAACTCATAAGTGCCAAAGAAATCAAAGAAATTGTTTTGTTCATGACTGTGCTCCATTTATTAAACTTATTGAGTCGGACAACCTGTTTGTCCGGGGTTAAGTAAAATTTAAGGGAACAAACTTTCTTGAAACTTACAGGATGGAAATTTTTGAAAAAGATGGAGCCTAGACTAAGTAGGCATTTGAATAGAGGCTAATTAGACAACTAGACATAAAGCTGTGATTGCCCATTGTTTAGACGCGCTTGCGCTTCAGTTCATGTAGGATAAGCGCTCAAGTAATGAACGCTTATCAAAATCTGACCTTTAAACCCTATTTTGTGTATAAAGACCTGAAGTTAGATACACCAGTGTAGATCGAACATTTATCATATCCACTGACAGTGACCGTCTTACCGGCTGCGTATGCAGCCATAATTAAACTCATGTAAGCTTTACCTGTCGAGGTAGATATATCCAAAACATAATCAAAATGCTCGTTAGTATGACATGATGGTTTCTGATTTATTGCTCCATCTACTTTAAAAAACAGCTTGTCGCCATAAACAGGCCCTGCTAGAAGTGAAGTGATCTTTCCTGTTTGATTAGATGCAGCAATAGATGCGCCGCTAAAAAGTATGCACGCAGCAAGTAAGTATTTCATGAGTAACTCCTATATAGATATTATTGTTAGTTTGAGAAATCATACACTTAAAAAGATTAAAAAATACAGTACCCGTGAAGTAATTTTACATTTCCAGCCTCACCAATGAGAAATATAAAACCGACAGGCTAGCATTAATATTCATGATAAATTATTCAACACAGCTATGTGGCCGATGCCTTTCTTCTTGATTACCGATAAAAACACAAAGCTTTTTAAGACTAAGAAAATACACTTTATTTGGTACCTTAAGAGCCAAAATAACCTATCTTAATTTTTTATTACGATGCCGAATCGATACTGTTAGCAATGGTTGAAATAAACTGGCCAGGGTTATCCAGGCCAATAAAAGCACTCTCGACCGCATCCTGCGGTACTTTCAATTCAATTTTGACATTCGGGTTACCAGAGTAATTGTAACGCTTAATATGCTGAGCTCTTGCTACATATTCATCATGCAGTTGTATGTTAGCGATATTGTTAAGTGGGATAATAAACGAGTGATAAAGACCATAGCGAATGACAAGCTCGTTACCAACCAAAGAAACAGGCCTGCGAGACACTGCGCGATACTCAGCGACAAAAAAGACCAGGCTAGCCAGGGTCAGTAAAGTAATAATATTTGCACCTAACGGCGACCAGACATAATGTAAAAACAGGTGCATGAGTGGCACCTCAAGTGCAATCAAAAAAATGAATCCCAGCAAGTTGCTCTTGGCTCCATCTTTTTGGTGGTAAGTAAAGTGCTGCCGACCATTAAAGCTCCCTGCTTTTATGCGCTTGGCAAAGAAGGCAAAGGTCCACATGCGTGTTTCGAAGGAAAAAACCTGTGCTAAAACAGTGTCACCCAGATACCTTTTTACCGCAGTGTCTATCGAGATATCCGGGTCCTCGTCTTTACCTATGGCAACCTTAATTGAGAAATACACCGTCATTACAGCTGCAATTTCCAGCGCTAAAATTGCCGCCATAACCAAATAACGACCGCTTTCAAGGTAGTTTAAGAGTAGCTTATTTTGTTCAGGAATTATGTAGCTAGCGACCCATATCGCTAAACACACCAATACAACGGCTTTTAAAATGGCTTGCTTATTATTCTTCACACACATAAAGCAAACAATGGGTAGCACAAGCAGCGCATCAAGAAGAAACAGCCATTCAAAATTTGCGTGTCCGTAGTCATTTAGCCAGCTATCTGATTGGTAATAGAACCCCCACGATATAGAAATACTCAACAAAAATAATAAGGGTATTTTTGACTTTATCGAATCATTCACTTACATATCCTTTTGATACAGTACATCAAGATTGACTCTGGCCACGCGTTATTTCTACACACAGGTCATAATTTGCAGGCGCAAAACTACTGCGCAATTACAGTGCAGCACAGCCGGACGCTGCAGCCTCGCTTACATGCCTTTTATGGGGAACTCGCCAAGGTCTGCTGCCGTGAAATTTGCTTTAAATGTAAAAGCAAAAGGCGTATCGCCGTTTTCACGCAAATGCTGAAGGCGTGACAAAGCTTCTTGTACGGTTGGTGTATGGCCATCTTCAACCCACCATAACACATAGCTATCTTCCGCCAGCCGATGAAACCATTCGCTTTTTCGACGCATGAAATCTCTATGGCCCGTGCGAAACATAAAGTTTTTGAGTGAGTCGGTATTTTCCCAAACAGACATGTTGACTATCATGTTTGGATCATCAAACAGCTTAATGC
Source organism: Pseudoalteromonas rubra (assembly GCF_000967655.1). Classification (GTDB taxonomy): domain Bacteria; phylum Pseudomonadota; class Gammaproteobacteria; order Enterobacterales; family Alteromonadaceae; genus Pseudoalteromonas; species Pseudoalteromonas rubra_A. The sequence continues at coordinate 5,176 of NZ_JXYA01000092.1, read as the reverse complement.
TGGTAGCATCGCCGCTATCGTCTTTTAAACGCCAGATAAAGCCTTCACTTTCTTCAGCTATACCATTCACTATATCTAGATTGTCTACAAACTCTTTAATTTCTGGCGCATCCAAAGGGTATTTGGCAAGCGCAATATTTAACTGTGCTAATTTCATGTTTTACTGTCCTTCGTTGATAAATGAATAATGCTTGTTATAAGCATGCTTAAAGGTCACACAAACTTACTTTATAAAACATAAGGCGCTATCAAAACAGCTAAAGTCCTGAATGCGCTGATGATGACTAACCCTATTACCTACAATTACAAGGTTGACTCCTAACACGTCACACGCTTTTAAGTCCCATTGAGCATCACCAAAATAAGTCACAGGAATATTTCCATTAAGATCAACTTCAGCTCTTGCCATTTCCATAATTTTGATACGAGAGTAATGATCATTAGAAGACATAATTACCAATTTTTCTATATCAAAGCCCGCAGATTCCAACTTAATTCTGGCCGTTTCTCCCCAGCCCCCCGTAGCAACGGAGACCATATACTTGTCACTACCCAAGAGATGTGACACAAAACCTTTGGCGCCCAGAGTCTCTTGAACTGGGGAAATTTCAATGGTTCGCTTAATATTTCGGATAAAGACAGGCTTAACTAGATTTTCTAACTCTTCGAGTGCGTAATGCGGGGCTTGTCGTTCAATAAAGGTTCTTAATATACCTCTATCAGTGACATCCGGATAGGTTTCCCAGTTGCTTAAAATCTCTAGCCCAGTTGTTTTATAAACCGCTTCAATAAAGCACTTCTCATCAAATTCGTATGATTGAATCAATGTTCCATCAATGTCTAGCATGACATGATGCATATAATTTCCCTATAGCTTATAACGCCTCAACCTGAGGAATCCCCAGATATTCATAATTAAAATCAATGTGATGGACACACGCGGCATTGTTTTTTCTAATTTATTGCGCCAAAAACCAAATAGATAGCAACACCATGTGTGATATCACCATCCTACAGAATATGCTCAAAAAAAACTGCCCAAAATTCATGCTCGGCGTCTTGATTCATTAATGCTGGCAACTGAGACTTTGCTCAATAGCAACCAACTCCCACTTACAGAGCTGGGCCGAACTATGAAGGACCCTATCGCTGCCAAACACAACATTAAACAAAAATATCATCAGACTTCCACCCCAACATAAAGCAACCATACCATAAAAGGTACAAGTTTAACTGGGTGTCTGCGCATTTCTTTCGGTGCACTTCTTTATAGCTTATCTTGGAGGTAGAACCTCATATTTTGGAACATCGTTAGGAAAGATTGCCCACACTGGTGCTGAAGACGCATATATCGACATTTTTGGAGTGAACTTATTGTCCTTTAATGACGTTGCCGATACAGAGTAAAAATTACCCGCTGCTACCTCTGCGCACAAAGCCGTGCTACAAGTACCACAGAATTGATAACGCACCTCTTTCCCTGAGTCTCCTAAACGGGTAAACGATGATGGTGTGCCTTTTGTAAAGGCAAAGTTTTCTGGCCGCACCCAAAGCCCAAACCATTTATCAGATCCAGTGAGCGCTTGACAGTCTTTGCAATAACAAAAAATAGCGTTGATTGGGTCGTTATCAAAACAAAATTCAATGTCGCCGCAACGGCAACTTCCAATGTGTTTTTCCATGTTATCTCCAATGTGGTTGATGCCAGAAATGGATAGGATGAATTCACATTCCTATGTACTTTCCCATCCAATGACCGGCTTCATCCTAAAGCAGATTTTATATATGATAAAGAACATATATAAAGATAGGAAAGCTTGCCCTTATGCCCTATACAAAGGATCACAAAAACAAAACCCGCGAAAAAATTCTTGATAGCGCCTTCAGACAATTTGTATTGAAAGGGTTTGAAGGCGTTACAATCGATGAGTTGATGAGCAATTGTGGACTTACCCGGGGCGCTTTTTATGCGCACTTTACGAGTAAAGCAGAGCTTTATCGTGAAGCATTAAATTTCGCTGCCAGTGGTACTAAGCTCGCCAACCTCAAACCTGAAGATTTATCAAATAAACAATGGCTCTGCATGTTGTTAAATGAATACCTAAGCCTGGATCACGTAAAAGGAAAGAATCCATGTCCGCTAGCCTTTTTAGTTACGGACATCAACATGAAGAATGACGAGGCAAATATAGCCTACGCCAATACTTTCTATGGTATGAATGCTGCAATTATGCAGTATGCAAAAAGCTATACGGAGTGTGATGAGCAAGATATTTTGTCGGTCACTGCAATGATTATTGGGGCAGTCGCTATAGCAAGAAAACTCCAGGATTTAGATTCGATTCATAGCCTACTGGAAGCTTGCAGACGAGAAGCTGGCGCAAAGTTGGGAGGAATATGACGCTGCCAGCATGGGCAGTGCTAGCTGGCGCAACATATGTTTCTAATTTTATTGCAGCTTGAGATATCTCCTATGGTTGGCCTCGTTATGTGTAGATCTACTTTCGAATGATCAAGTCACCACTACTGAACTGCACCTGCCGACCATCAAAAAGCACTTCTTCCCAATGCTCAGGTTGCGAAGATTCATGGTCACATACTGCGAGGTAGCCCGCGTGGATATTGCCCGATTCAGGTAAAACACTCACCAAAGACCCTGCATGTATCGCGAACTTTTCACATAATTCAAGCTGTCCTATCGATGCGCGAACTTGGATAATTTTCCCAAAGTGCTCCGCTTTTTCATCGATTGTCTCGAAAGATTTTCTGGCTTCTAACTCTTCTAAATACTGCTTCAACTTATCGATGGCTGGGTTCATGAATCTTCACACCTGACCTCCCGCATAAGCGGACCAAAATGCTTGGCTATATTACAAGGAACGAGCACAAGCCAAGCTTTTTGTGTCCGCTCCTTAACGCGCTTATTAGGCTACTATACCTGCATACTGTTCAGAAGCCATTACGGGGATAAACTCTGTAACCACGTAACTTACTGCACCACTAGCAACAAATGGGTCAGACTCTAACACTTCAATTAACGACTCTTTCGTTGGATGTGCTGAAACTAGGATACCGCCAGTTCTAGGCACTTTCCTGCCGCCGAACATCAATAAACCAGATTCATACTGCCCTGCCAAATATTTTTTGTGTCGCTCCGTCAACTCAGGAGTAATTCTACTCATATCAGTGAAATTCATGTCGACCAAGTACATAACTGCCTCGCTTTGTTAGATGATAAGCTGTAAAGTGCTATTTATTTCGTAGCAGACTATATCGCTACTTATTTAGTAGCGCAAGAATTATGAAAACACCACTACCAAAGAAAAGTGTTCGAGGCTCAAGTTCAGGTGTCGCCATTATGGCTGCATTCGATCTGCTCGGTACCAAATGGAACATGAGAATATTATGGGAGCTTAGGTCAAAACCCCTGAGTTTTAGGGGAATACAAAACCAGTGTAACGGAATGTCACCATCGGTTTTGAACAGTAGGATTAAACAACTATCAGAAGCAAGGCTCATTTACACTTCTGAGGAGGGTTACCAACTCACTGAGCTAGGTTACTCGCTTATGCAAACCCTTGATCCTTTGAGAGACTGGGCTACTTCTTGGGAAGATGCCCTGCAGCAGTAGCCTAACGCGACGCTAGCGGGCAGTGACGTAGCGGCATTATCGCGAAGTGCCGCTGCTTCACTGTCACAGTGTGGCACCTAGCGCTGCACGTGTTCAGTGCTTTGTATTGATAGTCAATCAATGGCAGGTAACAAGAACAGACAAGACTGGGGATCTTTGTTTTTCTGTAAGTTTTCCCGAAAAAGAGGCCTTAACTGCCTATGTCATTAAGATGGTCATTACATTGAACTCAATGCACAGAAAAGGAACAATGTGAGAAGCGCCAAATGCTGAAATTTAGCTATTGACGCCATAATCTCTTGTTATACGCGATGTACACTACAGTTAAAGCAACCGGGATTGGCATTGTGAATATGTATGTATTCAACCTCATGGTTTGAGAGCTGCTTTCTAATACCGGGCTCCAATTCAGAGCCTTGCAATATCTCCGCATGAATCATAATTTGCTGTTTATTATAAGCTCTTATGGAAAGCTGTCTTTGTCTTAAAATTTCAGGTATTTCGTTTATGTCCAGCTTTGCCTCTATAGCATTTTCTCGAACAAAAATCGGACCAGATGCGCGGTAAGGTGAATCAGCGTTATGATGTAAATAGGGCAATACTAAAACCCTTTCCCCTATATTTGCTTCTATCAATGACACCCTGCACGGGTAACCTGGGTTCGCATCGGCCGTTATCCATTTAGCATTGTGATTTTCCAATTCTTGCTCATTTAAATTCAAAAGTTCGGAAAAGCTGTGCTTATCAATCCCACTAATCTTGAAATCAGTCTTCATAGTCAATTACCTGCTGTCAAATTAAAAGCATGATTGTAGATACTCTGTATTTGTATACTCGCCACATTCGGAACTGAAGGTTCAATTATATTGCCTAACGCCAATAGAGAAGATGGCTGCACAGGCGGGTTCTGGGAGGCCGGTTTAAATCCCTGGCATTACTCGATTATGTCGCCCTGGCCACCAATATAGCTTACGTTTTTCTCAGCCCTATCCGGACCAAAGTAGTAATTACACCTGAAACTTCAGAATTTACCAATATCAAAAAATGCATTGAGCACGCCCAACATGGCAAACAAGCATAGAGCCTGCTGCGCTTTGCCGGCAACCCAAGACAAAATACAAATACCCTGATATCGCAGCTACAGCAGCGATCAAAAGCAACCCGACTATGATCTTGGCGATTATCTTCATGTACAGTCAACGCCTCAGTTAAAAGGCAAAATGTGGTTGGCTATAATGCGAATCGGAGCGAAACCAGTCAACTGAATTTTGTCCGCTTTCAAACTATTTGTTATGTTTATAACTCCGCTTTTGAGCGCCAAAACTCTGAATAGCTGCCTTCACCCCAGCACTCAATACGAATTGTTCCAAAATCTCGCTGTGTGTTTAACTCTTGAGATATGATTACCTTTTCCGATTGGAGTAAGTTAGAGATTAGATCTAGGTCGTCTAAGCCCTCAATTTCGATGTCTTTACACTCGTCATTACACTCCACTTGAAACCACAACTTTAAGTCGCCTTCGGCCCCCCTATGGCAGGATAGTTG
>NZ_JXYA01000091.1 GCF_000967655.1 Pseudoalteromonas rubra | reverse complement strand
GTTTCAATCCACGCGTCCGTGAAGGACGCGACTAGGGGGGGATATGGCGTTAGACCCAGACCACATGTTTCAATCCACGCGTCCGTGAAGGACGCGACGCCAACGGTGTAGCGCTCTACTCGTAGGGGGGGGGTTTCAATCCACGCGTCCGTGAAGGACGCGACTTCTGTTTTGGGGTTCATAATTATTCAGATGATGTTTCAATCCACGCGTCCGTGAAGGACGCGACCATTTACACGATTAGGGAGTTAAATATGATATATGGTTTCAATCCACGCGTCCGTGAAGGACGCGACTGCATGCGCGTAAATATCCTATAAAATGATAAGGTTTCAATCCACGCGTCCGTGAAGGACGCGACGACACACTCAATTATCTGGTCTCTGCATTGCTTACAGTTTCAATCCACGCGTCCGTGAAGGACGCGACTTGGTGACTGGGAGGGGCAGGAAGAACGCGCCGCTGTTTCAATCCACGCGTCCGTGAAGGACGCGACGTCTGCAGCGGGTGTTGATGTTCGCACGGGTGGTGTTTCAATCCACGCGTCCGTGAAGGACGCGACAGCCTTGTTGCCAAGGCCCAGCCAGCTTAGCAAAAATGCATGATTTGCGCTAACCTCGATAAAAATCACGGTCAAACACACTGCCAAGCCAGCGGTAATTTAAAATAGCCTTATTTTTAAAGAACATACATAAGCGCTAACCTCCCGGGGTTTTTATGAGAACCAGGGGTTAGCGCTGAGGTATTCAAATTGGGGATCAAAGAATGAGTGGATCACGAAAAATATCAATGGCTGCTTTGGCGCCGTGATGTTCCACTTTGTTGTGCCAGTTTTTGCCTAACTTATAGAATCTCAGGCTGTCGACTTGTGGGTCATAGATTTTTAATAGTTTAGCCTTAAAGCTCACCCACTGCGCCGGGTCTACTTCGCACTCAAATACTGAGTACTGTACACGAACTCCATGATCCAGGCACACCTTGGCAAGGTTACGTAAGCGTTTTTGTCCGTCTTCGCTCTCAAAAGAAACATCATAAGTCACCAATACCATCATAGTGTATATCCTTACTTTTTCAGGTAAAAAGGCGGGTAGCACTCTAGGTCACCCCGAATATGTCGAGCCAGTAGCATAGCCTGCACGTGCGGTAGTAAACCCAACTGAATTTTTTCCTGTAAAAATTCATGCCGGATCTCTTCTTGCTTTTTACTCTGATAAGCCTGAAAAACTCGCTTTCTGGCTTCATCTTTTAACGTTACACCACCTACGCTATCGGTTGTGAAGTCAGACTCTGAAAGCTGCCCACGATTGAATAAGGTCACCACCAAAGTATCAATCAGCGGTGCACGGAACTCTTCTAGCAGATCAAGTGCCAGGCTATCGCGCCCCGGCCGCTCCTTATGTAAAAACCCCACTTGCGGATCCAGGCCAACACCTTGCAATGCGCCACTTATTTCCTGTCCAAGCACTGAGTAAAGTAACGAGAGCACAGCATTAACGGGATCTTTGGGTGGCCTTCGGCTGCGACCATTGAATAACTTGCCACTTTGATTCGCTTTAATCACCTCAGAAAAAGCGGCAAAGTAATGTGCAGCGGCTTCCCCTTCCATGCCCAGTACTTGCTCATAACTAAGCGTTACCTCGAGCTGTTCTAAGATCTGTCTGAGCCGGTTTATGGCCTTATTCAGCTTATCACTGTCGCCGTGATTGCGACGGTGGCGCTGTAATAAGGTTCGACTTGAACGCACTTTCGCGCTGACTATCAACCTGGCAATCTCAGTCGATGCCTGATCGACCACCCGATATTGCTGGCGGCGCAGCAGCACATTGCCGGTTTGTTTACCCACCACATTTGCCAAAAACCGCCCCTGCATATCAAAAAAGCTCAGGTGCGTGCCACTTTCACCGCAAAACCCCAGCAACTGAGGAGAAACCATAATATTACCAAAGCAAAAAATACTGCCAATAGAATGAATGGGGAGCTGCATCAGCTTTTCTTTGACTCCCTCGGTGCGTTGTTCAATCAGCAGGGTTTCTCGCTGTTTATGCAAATAAACACCGTCTTTGGTGATATACAGACTGTTTTGGAGTTTCTTCATTTTTCATCCAGGTTGAACATAGCCGACACATAGTCACTTGATCTGTCCCCTTGCATCAGCTTGGGCTGGCATAACTCATACAAAGAGCAGGCTTTACAGTGTTTACCATACTCGGGTTGAGGTGTTCGGCCTTGCCTGAACAGGTTTTGGATTTGCTCGAGCAATGCCAGGGTCTGAGTACGCAACGCAGCATCAATTTCAACTTCTAAACGTTTACGCGTTTGCCAGTACCACAACGCGCCCACTTCTACCTGAGTCGCCATCATTTCTTCCAGGCAAAGTGCCTGAGCACACAACTGCACTTTATCCACATTGGTGGCTTTGGGCTTGCCCCGCTTGTATTCAACCGGCAAGTAGGTTCTACTTGCGGTTTGATGCTCCAGCAAATCGAGCTGACCATGCAAGCCTAGCTTGGGCGCATTTACAGTAACACCCCGCTCGAAACGCACACCTTTGCGCGACTCCGGCGCACCACTATCTACTCGCTCATGTAACTGACGACCATGGGCCGTTAGAAAGTTTTCCTGCCATACCTGCTCCAGATGGATCAGCGCACATTGCCGGGGGCAAAATAGATAGTGCTGCAACGCAGAGATCGCCACGGAGCGACGATCAGCTACGTCCGAGTGCATGATCAAAAACCTTCGATCACTTGCGGCTCTAACCCTTGCAGCGCACTGAGCAAGGCGTCGTTCAGTGCCGACGTATCAAGCGATTCACCATTTTCAATATGGCTGCGTAGTGTCTGGTGTACTTTGGCAGAGGAATACTGGCCCGACTTACTATTATGCTGCCACCAGATAAGGTGAGAAACGGCCATAGAGCCCTCCGGGCGTGCTGAGGAGGCATCGCCTTCAAACAGGCGAGGTAACACAGCCTTTAGCTTGTCGGCATCGTCATCACTGAAGCCGGTTTTTTCAGCTAACTGAGGCGTCATCGCACCAAAGGCAACATACGTTGCGTTATCAACCCGGTGCTTCATGCCCATGGTATCTGAGCTTTTCTTTTTACCATCGCCTTCACCGCTAACACTTTTGGTGATCTGGGTGCTGGAAATACTCACCGGCTCAAGGCTGAATGCACTTTGTATAGTCACCGGACCACGCACCGGAATAGATACGCCATCGCTGCCACTGCCTTTGTAAGCAAAGACCTGACCAAACGTGCGCACGTCCAGCCACTTTTCGCAGCAAATTTTAGCCGCCGTATCGACGGGCGTTTTTTTGCTGTTAAAGGTGTCTTTGCCTACCCCAAATTCGTCTGATTCAGCGCGGCTTCTTAGGCTGGGCATGCCGTCGGATTTCTTTTCGTCCGACTGAACAAAGATACTTTCACCCGCTTCCTGTAAACGGTCGCGAATTTTGCGTTTAAGGCACACATCGGTGATCTCACCAAAACCATCGTAGTCCGTTCTTGGGCGGTTGCCATTCAGCGGATCGCCGTTGGGGTTAGCGTTTTTAACGGTAAAGATCAGGGCAAAGTCAATTTTGTTCGTTAAGCTCATGGTTCATTCCTTTTAAATTTAAACTGATTCGGTTTGTGGTGTGGATGGTTCGGTTTTGTTGGTTGCTTTGGGCTGCCACTGACCTTTCACAGGCGAGTGCTGCTCCAGCCACATCATCTGACTATGAAAGCCAAGCAAGAATTCCGGCGATAGTTTTTTGTCTGAGTTGTACTGCTCAACCTCAGCAAATAAATCTGTTATTTGCGCCAGCTTTAGTGTGTATGCCCGCTCGAACGATTCACCATAATGAGCAAAAATACGCTGCTGATAGGGCACCAAAGCCGATACTATGGTCAGCCAGGTTGAACTGGGTTTATTCACAAAGCGGTTCATATATCGCTCTGCAGTGGTCATTCGCTTGCTGTCGCCTATCGACAATGCTATTTGTTCTATCTTGTTGGCCACTGCCAGCAAGCGACCAAATAAGTAGTCGCGTGATTTGTAGTCTTCTTGAAGTGCCATCTCGTAATCCTTTTGTTCAGATTTGATTTTTGTACGCTTGTAATAACCCCGGATCAGCGCACAGGCGACCCCCAGGTTTTGCGCCCACAGCCAATTCTGGTCGCTCTTATAAGCCACCCGATTAACTGCGCGATGAAATGCATTATTCATAATGTCTCTGGGGATTGGGCTGCCTTCGACGATGCAGGGGTAGAGTCGGGCCACCAGGTTTTTCTTCAGGCTTTCAGAGGATTTCAGCACATCCCCATAAGTGGCATCGAGTGTCCTGTATAACGACGGGGCACAGATCCGCCAGCCGCTGTTTTTGTCATCCAGCTTAACCCGCTGCCACCAGCCTAAGTCCAGTTGCCATTGCTTTAGCCGGGCAAGAAAATCTTCCGCTACCGTTTCTCGATAGTACAAGATCCCCATGCGTCCGGGGGTTGCTGAATCAATGCCAATCATAGCGATTTGCTCGTTTTTTTCGAGCTGCTCAGGCCCTGTCAGGCCATTAAAGTAATGATTCAGGTTATTGGCATAGCGCTCACCCAGGTCCACTGTGTGATCTACTTCTGGCTCGGCTGTCATCCAGTTTAACCAGTCCTGCTCAGCCGGGTCCGGTACGGCTTTACCTGATATCGCCCAGGCCAGATAAACCTGATCGCCGGTTCTATGGCCCTGCCTTGCCAGTAACCAGCGCAGCGCATTGTGCGCTTTCTGGGTGGCTTCAAAGCTTACCGAACTGGCTTCATGTCCGCTGCTAAAGCGTCCTCTGTAGGTATAGCCACTGCTATCATTTGAAGAGATCAGTTTGGCCTTGTCGCCGCTGTGCCTGAGCTTAGCAGGATGATTATCAGACGCAGGTAACTCCTCGCCAGTGACCATGCACAGTGCAGCGCTGCCACCGTTTTGTGCATCAAACGCAATCCAGCTTTGTTGCAATTCAGGATCCAGCCAGGTTTTACTTTGCAGCTCGCCCGGTTGCTCTACACTCCAGCACACCAGCGCAGCGCCTTGATCAATTTTACCCTGCTGCTTTGGCAGCAGTTTGAGTAATGCCGGGGTATCGCCCTCCCCTGACCACTCAGTCAGGAGCGTGCCATCTTGTGCATGCAATACACCCTGCTCAACTAAATCAGCAACCAGTGTTCTTTTTTCTACATAACGCAAAACCGCCTGTAAGGGGGGTTTACAAAATTCCGAGTCTGCCCAGGCTTTAAGCTGGGTCAGGTATAAATCGAATCCCGGTTTTTTAACACCGCCAAACGCTTCATAGTCACCGGCGACATACTGGATTTTATCTGCCAAAGCATGAGCTGCTAGGCCACTAGCTCTTCCAGCTGATTTTTCTGTTGCAGGCAAAACCAGTATCTGCTTGTCAACTTCTGCTCCTAGAAACTCTCCTGCCCCGTTCAGGCGCACGTGAATATGTGCCGTCTGCGGTGTGTGGCTGATGGGCATGATCTGCTCTTCCAGCGGTGCATCGGCAAATCTTTGCTGTGCCTGCTCGTAGGTGTCGTATAGTTTTGCAAGCCAGCTCATAGGCTTTCCTCCGTATTCGCCACCGGTTGCATATTGCTATCCAGCTCAAATGCTTTGGCCTCCATATTACGCACGTAACGATTTACCGGGCACTGCGCGGGTGTAGGGTAATCGATCACGCCGTTTTTCATCACTGCGTGCCAAAAACGGGTTCGTAATTCATCTTTGCCGGTTTCATCCGGATAATCGAAGCCATGAAACATCAGACCAAAGCCCAGTTCGTCTGTGTCGTCAAATGCGCCTTTACCTTCGCCAAACTCGCAAGGTTCCACATAGCCCTGGCAGTCACGAGTTCCCAGAAAAATATCCTGGCGTCCGCCTTTGTTCAGCATCCGCTTAGCAATGGCAAAGTGCTTACCATCAACACGATCCTGAGCCAGCTCAGGACGGTGTTCATTCCATTCAAAATGGGCCAGAACCTGATATTCAACGTCATGCAAAAAAGTGTAATAGGCCAGACTGTTACCACCACCCCAGTTCAGTGGCTTGGTGCCCCGGGTTTGTGTTCTCAGAGGCTTAATTACCCGTACCTTATCAACATGCCAGACCAGCGTGGGCTTCCAGTAAATGGACTTTAGTACGCCCTTAATGGCCTCGTAGGTGGGGATATGGTAAGAACACTTTTCGCCACCCACCCGGGTAATGGGATCGGAAAACAACGCGTGCCGCCCCCATAAGCGAAAACTGATACTGTTTTTCATATACGTTCCTTATTTTAAAAATCCTAGATAAACAAAAATGAAAAATGCAATTGCAGCAACTACTACGACAGCATAAAACCTGTCTTTTTGTAGTAAGCGCAGTTCTTGCAGAGTCTTGGGTAACCAATCCATAAATGCTGCCGCAAAATCGAACAATAAATAAACTCTAGCTCGACTTTTGTAATTTTCCAGTTCAATGTTAGAAATAGTAATTGTTGCCGATTACGTTGTTCTTGTTCTAGACTTTGGTTTGTCGTATTTGTATTTTCACGAATGCGTGGATTGAAATAATGTCAGAAAAAGTAACTCGAAAGAGAGGCCTAGCCTCTCTTCTTTTCACTTAACAGCCCAAAAAACCCTGCTCACCACAGATTTCTAAACTCAATCCAAACTCACTGCTGTAATGCTCATTCCGCAGGTAGTAAACCGGCTCTCCCTCTGCTATCGGGTAGGCCGCCTCACTATCCAGCAACTGCTTTAACTTGTGGGTAAACACATTCACGCTGTACTTCTGTGCTTGTTGTAACAATGTACGGTACTGCGCCGCATCAAAGCGTTTATCGAGCGCCAGCAATGCGCTGATCAGCGTTTTGGCTGTATTATCATGCGGGACTATCACCCCCTGCGTGGGCGCGTTGATTGCTTTAAACGCTTTACCCGCAGCCATAAATGCCTGCCTGATCGCAATAGGCGACTTTTCAATGTTCTTTTCGTTGCTGCTGAGCAGGTCAACCAACTGGCTTTGGCCTTTGGTCAATCCATGCGTGTCTGCCGGGTAACCCATTTCATCGCAGCGCTCATAAAAGTATTTATCGAAGTAACGTGTGGTATATTCGGGCGACAGCAGCTTGGCCTCATCAAAGTCATCCGCATCCAGGATGTACTTAGTTGCTGCAATGCCCTGTTTGATATCCGCCAGCATATTGAGGTTTTCTTTGTGCGGATTCACCACCAAAACTTCGCCCATGCCTTGTTGTCTGCCATGGCGGTTACAACGCCCAGCTGCCTGGGCAATGGAATCCAGGCCCGCCAAAAATCGCACTACGGTATTAAAGTCGACATCAACGCCTGCTTCTATTAACGCCGTTGACAGACATAAGGTGGGCAAGCCGTCATTCAGGCGCGACCTTATTTCGTCAAGTTTTGCTTTGCGGTGCGCCGCGCACATATCTGTGCTGAGATGAAAAATACCATCCGACCAGGCTAAATGTTCATTGAGTGCGTGATACAAGGCTTTAGCCCAGTGTTTGGTATTCACAATAACCAGGCAACTGGTATTAGATTCAAGCTGCTGTGCGATAAGCGCTGTGAGTTCACTTTCATCCCAGCCCCGAGGCCGCACAAGGTTGCGAACCGTAACACGCTCCAGTGCCTGATAGAGCTTTGAAATATCCGGAGTCAACTCATTGTCACCTGTGAGTGCCAGCTCACCCCGTGGCCTTACCCGCTCGGGTAGTTTGTTCAGTAGTGGCTGTGTCGCGGTGCACATCACGGCTGTGGTATGGCAATGCCGGGTCAAAAAGTTCACGGCGTTATTAAACAGGTGAACACAATTAATCGGTAAGGTTTGGATCTCATCGAAGATCAGCACTGCCTTGCTCAGCTGGTGCAAACGTCTTACGCCACGTGTACCGCCACCAAACAAGCTCTCAAGAAACTGCACCATAGTGGTAAACACAATGGGTTTATCCCAGTTCTCGCAGGCCAGTTTGGTGCGCCAGGTTTGCACTTCGGGCTCCAGATTTGAATGATGTTCAAGCACCCATTGCTCACCCAGCTCATCACCAAAGACGTCCCTGACTGCCTGGGCATTTTGCTCAATAATTGAGGTGTAAGGGATCACATAGATTATACGGTCGAGCTGGTGTTGTTTAGCATGGTGTAAGGCAAACCTCAGACTGGCGAGGTTTTTTCCTCCCCCCGTCGGCACGGTAAGGCTGTATATCCCCTGCTGGCCCAACGCCTTTTGTTGGCAATTAGCTGAGATAGCTGCGCGGATCTGGTTAATACCCTCTGTATCAAATCCGGCAATTTTTGACTCCAAAAGCGCACAAGCCATATGCCAGTCTGCTTGTGTATTGCGTGCGGGTTCATTGCCGGGTGTTTCAAAGTCGGCGCTGTTTGTTCTGTCTGCATCAATTAAGCAGCTAAACCAAAGCTTAACAAACATACCCAGATAAAAATCATGCTCTGTTTTGTTTGAACGATATGGACTAAGGCTAGTTTTAAGCGCCTGTGCGGCCGATTTTAAAAAGTCATAACCGGCCAGCTTGCGGGCTTCGTTCAGTACTTCAGGGTCGGCATTTTGAATACATTCGTTAAGGTGTGAGTCTTCTTCACCTAGCTTCAGCCTTTTCAATAAACCGCCACTTGGTTCGGCCAGGCAATTGATCAACCCACTGTGGTGAGACACAATACATAAAGCCAGCCCCTGCACAACGACCATGCAGTATTGGCTCAGTGAGCTGTCTTCTTTAAAAATCACCGGAGCAATCTGCATTAAGTGATTCACCAACCATTGTGCACCTGCGGTGGAGTGATTGATTGTACCTTTCTGTCCCTTCACCGTTCTTGCCAGGGAGTCAATATCCTCATCCAGATCGGGGTTAGCATGAGCTTGCTTTAAGGTAATAATATCGTCCATATAACCTTGAAAAGCAGCGCTATACTTACCAAAGTCGTGTAAAAAGCCAATCAAGGCACCCGCTTGCGCATAACCAAATTTTTCGGCAAGGGCTTCAGCCAGTACTTTAACTTCGCGTAAATGAGTAAGGACGCTTTGATGTTCGCTTCCTGTTGCTGCGGGGTGGGCAATGAATGGCATAAAACTCCTTTTTAGCGCTTAATTTATTGTTTATTTTGCCTATGTAGACAAGAATGTAAATTAAATGAATAAATTTTTAAATTAAAATGTGATCTAAAACAATGACGGCAACACCCGAAAAGCTTCTAAACAAACTGGATAGCTGGGTCACAAGCTTGTTGGAGCCTGGCACTTCGTTCCCTTGGTGTCTGTTATGCTGTTGGGTTTACCTAACCGCACAATATGACTGGCTTAGTGCTATTTTAGGTGCGCCGATTCTGGCGGCTATTTTTACGCTGCTAATAAGTTTGGCTATTTTTATTGCTGGCCTGATCTTAATAACGCTTGGCATTGTGTGGCCATTGGCTGAACAATTGCTGCGTTCAGATCCGCCCAAATAGCAATCTCGATTACCTTGAACGACAGGTCCAAGGTTCCTAAAAGTTTCAATCCACGCGCCCGTGAAAGACGCGACAGATATAAGTCCAACTGTAGAGTATTTGGATATTGTTTCAATCCACGCGCCCGTGAAGGACGCGACGCCGTGCGCATTAAGCCTATAAGCGTTTACAAAGTTTCAATCCACGCGCCCGTGAAGGACGCGAC
>NZ_JXYA01000090.1 GCF_000967655.1 Pseudoalteromonas rubra | reverse complement strand
GTTTCAATCCACGCGCCCGTGAAGGACGCGACAAAAGTTGGTCCCGAGCATTTAGCTGATTATGAGTTTCAATCCACGCGCCCGTGAAGGACGCGACACGCTTTGCTTTTGCAGTCATCTTGGCCCCAATAGTTTCAATCCACGCGCCCGTGAAGGACGCGACACGCTGTTCAGAGCGTACGCCGTTGGTGGTTTCGTTTCAATCCACGCGCCCGTGAAGGACGCGACGCAGCATTTAAGCGCCGTATTCAGTTAAGCCCAGTTTCAATCCACGCGCCCGTGAAGGACGCGACTTCAGTATTCAATCAAGCACGTTTAAAGCTTCAGTTTCAATCCACGCGCCCGTGAAGGACGCGACAGACCATCAAACACCACCCGGTACTCTTTCGATGTTTCAATCCACGCGCCCGTGAAGGACGCGAC
>NZ_JXYA01000089.1 GCF_000967655.1 Pseudoalteromonas rubra | reverse complement strand
GTTTCAATCCACGCGCCCGTGAAGGACGCGACACAAAATGCGTGTTGAGCATCCAGGCGAAGCGATGTTTCAATCCACGCGCCCGTGAAGGACGCGACGCGACAGCACCCAGCTCATCACCAAACAGTAAAGGTTTCAATCCACGCGCCCGTGAAGGACGCGACCATTGATGCCGGTCATGTTCGTTCGGATTCACTGGTTTCAATCCACGCGCCCGTGAAGGACGCGAC
>NZ_JXYA01000088.1 GCF_000967655.1 Pseudoalteromonas rubra | reverse complement strand
TCTTCAATTAAAAGTTTTTTTGAATCCGAAGATTCGTGCTCAATGAATTCTGTATAAATTGACTATGTTAGTCACTCATAAGAAATTGAGACTCTAAATTTTTGTGCGTCATTCAGTAAACTGAAATCCGCTGTTAGAACTCAATCTGTACGAGTGCCCACACAGATGATTGCTTCATATTTTTAAAGAACAAAGTAACTAACCTTGGTCAGTTACCGCAGCCTTGCTGCGAAGTGGAGCGCCATATTAACCGCTTCACTTTTAAAGTCAACTAGAAAATTTAATTTTTCTTAATTAAGCTTTCCGTTTGGCTTTCCCGTCACTTGGCTCATTGCTTTTCAGCGTTCTACTTCGTAGCGAGCACCCCGTGTCGGTGGATGCGCATTATAGGGAAATCGAAACCCAGCGCAACCCCTTTTTTGAAGAAAAGTGAGAAAAACGGCGCGTTCGGACAAAATACAATCAAAGAGACGTTTTTTGATATGTTTTTGAACAGATATTCCCCTTTCAAAAAGGTGAAATGAGCCAATTTAACTGAACCCGTTACTTCTCTCATCTTTCAGGCATGAAAAAAGGCCGCACCTTTTACAAGGAAACGACCTTTCTCACAGTGTTACTGCAATCTGTAGATTACTCTACGATTGTAGCTTCAAGCACCAACATTACCTTGTAGAGAATGCCACCTATCGTGCAAAGGATAATGACACAGTGCTTGCACTGACACTTCCTTTGCACAAGGGCGACAAATGACCGACAAAAATATCTGGAATATTTTTGAACAGCTACGCTGGCTCGAAGAGCGTAAGGCAGGAAGCCTCGAGTCACCACCGCTTCGCAGCTATCGTGCAAAGGATAATGACACAGTGCTTGCACTGACATTTCCTTTGCGCAAGGGCGACGAATGAACGACAAAAATATCTGGAATATTTTTGAACAGCTACGCTGGCTCGAAGAGCGTAAGGCAGGAAGCCTGGAGTCACCACCGCTTCGCAGCATGAGGAGGTGAACGCATGGATGCGCGATGGGCGCCGCTACATGGATGTACTTCCACACTGAACTATCCAGTCTCATATTTCAGGCATTAAAAAAGGCCACGCTCTTTATTAGAGAATGGCCTTTTTCACAATGCTTATTGCATTAACTAAAGTCGATATTACTCAACGATAGTTGCAA
>NZ_JXYA01000087.1 GCF_000967655.1 Pseudoalteromonas rubra | reverse complement strand
TATTCATCCATGAAGCTGGGTTGGATGGTGGAATAGGTCTGCGTTCTCTAAAATGGCTCATTTCACCTTGCGCAAAGTAAATGTACTCGCGTTGCTCGCTGTCATTGTACTTTACACTTAATACCATTTTGAATAATTAACTGGTCAGATTTATCCAGTCCCTAAAGCACAATGATTTCACCCTGTCAGCACATGAGATAAACGCATTCCATGCTTCGCTGATCTGAACCAAAATGTCATCGTCATTTGCAAAGGTTCTGTTGGATA
>NZ_JXYA01000086.1 GCF_000967655.1 Pseudoalteromonas rubra | reverse complement strand
AACTTATCGAACAACAGGAACTCAGTGGTTTGTCTGTCAGTGATTTCTGCTCGCAGCACAATCTCAGTACCAAGTCTTTTTATAATCGCCGAAGTAAGCTTCGCAATAAAAAATCATCTGAGTCATCTTTTATTGCCGCTAAGCCTGCTGCATCTGAGTCCGTTTCTTTGCCTGAGTTGTTGCAGCTCAAGTATGCTCAGAGTACAGTGTTGTTGCCATCAAACACAGATGCCCTGTGGTTGGCTACACTGCTCAGGGCGCTGTCATGATCTGCTGGCACAATGAGTCTGTTTACTTGCACCGCCAGCCGGTAGACTTTCGTAAATCCATCAATGGGCTCGCGGCGATTGTTGAGCAAGAAATGGCTGCGCACGCGATGAGCGGTCAGGTGTTTGCGTTTTGTAATAAAAACAAGGACAAGCTGAAGGTATTATATTGGGATAAAACTGGCTTTGCCTTGTGGTACAAGCGCCTTGAAAAAGACAAGTTTAAATGGCCCGACAAAGAAGATGATGACGTCATTACACTCAGCGCCGAACAATGGCAGTGGTTAT
>NZ_JXYA01000085.1 GCF_000967655.1 Pseudoalteromonas rubra | reverse complement strand
CTGGCGAGCTTGATCCCCTTTAGGATGGATTGACCGACTGCTGATCCACGAGAAGTTTTGCCTTTTCAACAGCCTGTGAACAGCCGACAACTCGTATTCTATGTGAAAAGACTCAGATATATACTGCTGAATGTCTTCTAATGTTAGCCGACCACCTTCCGAGCGGTTTATAGAGTCGAGTACATATGCTTTAAGCTGATTCAGCTGTGCCTCATCCAGTTTGCAAGGAC
>NZ_JXYA01000084.1 GCF_000967655.1 Pseudoalteromonas rubra | reverse complement strand
CAGACAACCCGATACGCACAGCGCAGCAAAAACAAATGCAGTGCTAAGCAACACTGCGACCCGCCAGCCACTGTCCGCCTCTTTACATTGCAAGGTCGTGATATAAGCGCTGAATTCATCCAGCAACACTTCCTTCACGAGCAGCAACCAAAGTACAGCCAGTACTGCCAGTAACAGGCGCTGTGTGATACTCATACTGCCAGACAGCTCCCTCATGGTATCAGTAAGCCAAAGAAATACAGCAGCAGGCCTAGAGCAAACAACTGGGTGAGTGTCGCCGCCCAGTATTCCCAGCCCTCACTGCGATAGATCCAGCGGCCT
>NZ_JXYA01000083.1 GCF_000967655.1 Pseudoalteromonas rubra | reverse complement strand
TGAGGCGAGAAAATATCGTCGATAACAAGGCAAAAATTTTGCTATTTAGTTGCTCTAAATGAGAAATTTTTAACACCGTTAGCGTCATATTTGCTCCTTCAAATAGAACAGGTATTAAGTGAAATTGGTAAATTTTGCCATAACCCTTTTTGTAGTGTTAGTAAGCCATCTCGGGTCAAACCAGGTGGCTTTTTTCTTGCCTGTAGATTGGCACTGGGACCTATTTGTGAGACGCTGCCTGCTCTATGAATAGTAACCAGGACATATCATGCAGATCCGCATCGCAACTTTAGAAGACCTGCCTATTTTACGTCAGTTAGAGCAGGCCGTGATAGCCGCTGAGCGCCCCTACAATCAAGCCATTAAACCACAGGATGCGCGTTATTATGATTTACCAGCCCTGCTTGACTGCCCCGACAGTCTGCTGGTCGTCGGTGAGCAAGACGGTAAGATAGTGGCCACAGGCTATGTGCAACACCGGGATTCAAAAGCACAGCTGGTGCATGAGCGCCATGGTTATCTGGGCTTTATGTATGTCGATCCGGATTATCGCGGTCAGGGCCTGAATCAGACAATCATGACGCACCTGATGAACTGGAGTAAGCAGCAGGCGATCCACGACTTTTATCTGGATGTGTACAGCGACAATCAGGCCGCGATACGCGCCTATGAAAAGGCTGGATTTAGTCCGTGCCTACTGGAGATGAAAGTGCATCTGAGTGAGCAATAGGGAAGATTATTTCTCAGTTTGTGAGCGTAATATTATCTTTTTGATAATAATTACTATTTTTACTAAATTTGCTGTTTTTTGCTTCGTCTGGTTGTCGGAAATACAACTAGGATGAAATAATGAACAAACTCAAATACAGCATTCTGCCGCTCGCTCTTGCCGTTTCACAAGCCGTTATGGCCGACGATGACGCTGAAGTCAAATCTATTGAACAGATCGTTGTCTATGGTGAGAATAGTCGCAATTCACTGAAAGATACCACTTCTTCGATCGCGGTGATCGATCAAGAACAGTTAAAAAGCGGTCAGGTTAACTCTTATCTGGATGCTTTGCAGGGCATTGCAAACGTGGTCGTGACAGGTGGCTTACCGGCCATCCGGGGCCAACAAGGTCAGGGTGTATCGCAAGGGTTTGGATCATTTTCATCGGGTGCTAAGCCACGTATTTCTATTATGCGCGATGGCGTGGCAGAACCGTATGTTGCCAAAGTCAGCGGCGATTTGGGTTTGTGGGACGTAGAGCAGATTGAAGTTTTACGTGGTCCTCAGTCTTCTAACAGCGGCCGTAACAGCAGCGGTGGTGTGGTCTACATCAAAACCAAAGAACCCTCGCTGACCGACGTCGAAGCGGGTGTACGCGTAGGGTATTCCGACCTCAATGAGCAAAGCGAGCTGGCCGGTGTAGTATCTATCCCACTACTGGAAGACGAGCTGGGTGTGCGCGCCAGTGTGCAGCGTGTGACCGGCGATCTGCATCATACTTTCCAGTACGATAAAGGCTACCCATTCGACCCGAATGAGTATGACAGCACCCGCGCAGACATTAAATTAAAGTGGCAACCGGCCGGTGTACAGGGTCTGGATATGCTGCTGCATTATGTGGACAGCGAAGACACTGGTGAGCGCGACTGGACCGTTGAAGGGCCTGAAATCGCACCGATTTCCGACTGGGTGGTTGGTTACGAGCGGGTTATTAACCCAGAAACCGGCCTATTTGTTGCGTTGGGCTCGGGTGCCAGGGATAAAACATCGGATTATAAGCGCTGGTCACTGCGTACCCGATATGAGATCAACAGCCAGTTTGATTTTGAGCTGATGGTATCAGACACCGACTACAGCTATATCTTCGAGCAATACCCTAGGTACTGGTTTGTGCGTATGGAAGAAGAAGGGCGCACTTATGATGCTAAGGTAACTTATGACGGTGATGCAGGCATCAGCGGCTACCTGGGTTACTATCACAATGAGCGCGATCAGGCATTTTTCCGTGAAGACTGGTATCAGGGTACGGACGACAGCAGCTCCAAGGCCATTTACGGTGAGCTGACCTTCGCCTTAACAGACGCCACGCGTTTGGTTACCGGTGGTCGTGTTACCGACGAATCACAATTTCGGATCTTTGATGGCTTTGGTTTAGGGGGCTTACGTTTCGATATTGATGTGGATAACCGCATTTACCTGCCTAAGCTGGCAGTGCTGCACGACCTGGGCGAGACCACCACACTGAGCGCCAGCTTCAGAAAGGGTTATACGTCAGGCGGTGGTGATTTCCACTGGTTTACCCGTACCAACTACACCTTTGAGCCGGAATACGTCGATACCTTTGAGCTGGGCGCACGCGCCACGCTGCTGGACGGTGATTTGTCTGTGTCAGCAAACCTGTTCTACAACGATTACTCAAATTATCAGTTCCTTGGCCGTGGTCCAAGTGGCGATGCACGAGACAGCAAAGTGCTGAATCTGGCGCAGGTCGAAAGCTATGGTCTGGAAACCGAAGCGCGTCTGGCGGTGACCGAGGATCTAACGCTCTCTGCCAGTCTGGGCTTACTGGATAGCAACATTGAGGAAGCTAATGCGCAAAACCGTGATTCTGAAGGCCTGGACTTACCTATGGCGGCCGACGTCACGGTGGGACTGGGTGCCGAGTATTGGCTGACTGAGCAGCTACAATTTAACGCACGCAGTCATTATGTTGGTGAGTATTACAGCAAACTGGGTGGCAAGGACATTCACCTGGCTGGCGATTATACTGAGGTTAATTTCTCTGTGGCGTATGTGACTGAACAATGGCGCATTAATGCTTATGTGAACAATGCCTTTGACAATGAAAGCCTGCTGCGTGGCGAGCGTCACGACGGTATGAGCGAGCAATATAAGCACCTTGCCGGTGAATTCCGCTACGCACGTCTGAGCGACCCAAGAACAGTAGGGATATCATTTAGCTATACGCTGTAACCCCTGTGCGGTCCGGGTTGGAATAACAGCCACCCGGACCTGTCAGTGTGGCGCTTTTCCTGCCTTTGCCACGCTGGAAAAATTTCCTCCCAGAGGTGGATTTTTACCACCGACATTCGTCTTGCAGTCATATTTTAGAATCCCAATTTAGCTGACTGCAGTGGAGCCAGAATGTCACAGCAAAGACGTACCAGAAGAAATCGCGCCATTTCGTCCCTCTCTAGTGAAGATCAACAACGCCTGCAGGCCCGTATTGCGGAGGCCTCGGAAACGACCGGCCAGCTGACGGTGAGCGTGGCCCCCGGTGAACAGGTGCCACTGACTGCCGCGCAGCAGATTTTATGGTATGCCTGGAAAATGGACCCGGCTGATGCGTCTTATAACCTGGCTGGTGCCCTGCATTTTGATGGCCAGCTGCAGCCATTGCGCGTTAAGCAGGCATTCGAAGTGCTGCTGGCGAAACACTCTGGTTTGCGTATTCGATTTGTTGAAGCCGCTGAGCAGGTCTATCAGATTGATGGTCAATATCAGCAACTGGACGTGACTGAACTGACGGTATGCGATGAACAGCCGGACGACCCGATCCGTGCCTTTGTGGAGCAGCCGTTCGATTTATGCAAGGCGCCATTGCTGCGCATTGCGATTGCCACCCGGGGGACGCAGACCAGCCTGATCGTGACTATGCATCACATCATTACCGATGGCACCTCGATGCAGCAACTGCTGGATGAGTTTGTTGCGCTGTATGGTGCACAAGGCACGGCCGATCGGACGCCGGTGCCAGGCTTTTTAGAATTTGCCAAATGGGAACAACAGCAGGAGCGCTCCGAGTTATTTGCCACACAACTGGCAAACTGGTTGCCACACTTAGTGGAGACCGATGACACCCTCAGGCTGCCGGCCCGCGACCACCAGCGCCATGACCTGAATTATCAGGTTGGCTTTGAAACCCGGCCGGTGCCAGGGGCACTGTGGCAAAGGATCAGCGCGCTGGCAACGCAATATCAAATTACCCCGTATCTGATTTTACTAACGGCATGGCAAACCTTACTGGCCCGGCTCAGTGGTGGGCAGCATATTCGGGTCGGTGTACCTATAGCTAATCGTCACCGCAGCGAAACGCAAAACGTGGTGGGCTATTTTGTTAATACTCAGGTGATGCCAATCGAGGTGGATGACAGCGACAGCTTCCAACAACTCCTGACAAAGAATACGGCAATGAGCCGGGTGGCACAGAGTAACCAGGATTTACCGATCGACAAGCTGATTGAAGCGATAAAGCCTGCGCGACAGCGTGGTGTGCATCCGGTTTTCCAGGTGATGTTTAACTACCTGCGCCGTGATAAGCGTAACTTTAGCCAGCTTGAGTCACTGAGTTTGTCTGGCACGCAAATGTACCGCTTTGGTATGCCGTTTGATTTGCAACTGGATGTGATTGAAGACATTACCGATGGCACCAGCCTGAACCTGGTGTTTGCCAGTGAGTTGTATGATGCGGATTTTGCGGTGCAATGTCTGACACAACTAGTCTCTTTGCTGGATACCTGCCTGAGTGACCCAGATCAGCCTGTCAATAATGTCTCCTTGCTGCAAAGCGCACAAACTCAGGCCTTGCTGGATACCGGCACGGGCACCCCGGCGTTTGAC
>NZ_JXYA01000082.1 GCF_000967655.1 Pseudoalteromonas rubra | reverse complement strand
CACCAGAAATGACTATATCTCTGAAGATCACCATGATGAGCTAATTTGAATTAGCTCCTATTAGAACACATATTTTGATTTTAACAGTTAAGGGTTTGTTTGCTTCGATAATGCTTTTAGTTTTTAAAGGTAGCTCAGTTCAAGACTACTTGGTTTGAGGTTCATAGAGAGTATTTGAAGAAGCGTTACTCTCTATGAATTTCACACTTACCTAGTTCCTTGAAGGTTCGAAATAATTCTCAACAAGCGTATCAGCACCTAAGTTATTTTGATTTATAGCTTGATGAATAAATTCATCTGATAAGTTCTTTAGATCGGTATTTTTAAAACCTAAAACGAATGCTCTGGCATTACGTACTAGGTTCTTCAATCCTCGTTCCCTTAACACTACAACAGGTTCATTGAATCCAGTATTTGATTTTACTTTCTTTGTAGGGATGATAATAGAGTAATCGACTTCGGCCCCAGGATAAAATCGTTTGAACCATGCGATGTTGTTATTAAACTGCCCTGTTTCTTCTTTTAAAATTTCTGCCCGAGTGAGCAGGACCTCACTTTTACATTCAATAAAAAGGTACTTTCCATCTTTTATGGCCCATAGGTTGTCAGGGCCAGATTTCCAGTTCGAATCCGGCTGTTCAGTATTAAAGCCCAACAACTTACCTAGTTCGTCAATTGCACTTTCAAACCTCTCAGCTTTAACTCCAAAAGTTAATCTTGAAAATACATCATCCATGTAAACTAAAAAACCCTCAAAGTCATCATGCTGGCTGATCAAGCGTTTAATATTCATTATCCGCTCCTGTGCTTTGAGATCTATTTTCGTGAATTGGTATCCACTAGGTGGTAAAAATAAACGTTTATTGGTGCTATGTGCGTTGACTTGCATTGCCATGCCCTCAACACGGTTGAACGCATATAAGTATCGAGACATCTCTTGTAAATACCATCCTTTTTCTTCTTTAGAAAGTTTCGAGGAGTGAGAATCCAGAAGGTTCTGAATTGTATTTACTGCTTTTTCGTGTTTCCCTTCAGAATGATAACATTCTGCCTTGCGTTCAAGTATGAGCATGTTGTCACTGGCAGACGTTGAACGATCATCACTGTTGTCAATCGACTCCATATTATCAATGTAAAACTGCTTCCATGACTCATCCCTCCCTAGCCCTTGGGTTATTATGGAGCTGAGCATGTCAAAATAGCTTTGTGAATCTTGTTTGTCTTCTCTGGCAAACTTTGCCAGCTCCAAACCCATGTCTATTTGCTTTCTGGTTTGCGGTGATAGGTAAGTGCTAGAGCCTTTGAAACGAATTTGTTTAATGAGATCGTTACCCAGGAGCAAAACAATGCAATAGTCTTTTTCTCCTCGAACTGCACGCCCTAAACCTTGTTCTATCGTTTGAGCTGTTTTGATTTGTGTAAATGTGCTATTAGGTACACAAAATTCAATATATTTTTCAGTGATTGTTTCTGTTATGGGTAGAGAGTCTATAACAAGGATTCGACACATGTTGTCGGGGAGATCGACGCCATCATACTTTGCTGCCATTGCAATGGGGGTTGGAAATTGACCTTGCTTTAATTTTTCAACTTCCTCTAATAGGTTTTTAGCATCGACAGCTTTGGCACCTAAGCCTTCCCATATCTTTCTATGCCAGTTGCTAGGAGTAATAGCTACGACTCCAAAGCTTGTATTTCGCCATTTACCAACCCAGTTGACAATCGCCTCCCTTGTAAGGCTTCCATCTATAAGAGAAGGTATTAAGAGCATTTTTTCCCCTGACCACTTTTTATCGAAAGTCAGTGGGTTCTGTATAACTTCTTTCTTTAAGCCGAGATCTCGAATAAAAAATGAGTCGTTTGAAATGGTGGCCGACATAAACACTCGATGAGAAGCTCTAGAAAATGTGCCGAACATTTCTATAGGGAGTAATCGTGGTGACACCTCAATTCCTGTGCCAGAAAATACAGCTGTACAGTGTTTTAAGTTGTCTTTCAATAAATCCCATGTAAACCATACAGACTTATCCTTGGTTTTATTGTACTTTGAAAGAATCTGCACTACTTCTTCTTGTTTACCTTCCCATTCCCAATAAGGTACAGATAATATGGCACTTTTGGATTCATTGCAGATATCGGCATATGTTCCTGCTCCTTGTCCCTTTAATGCATCACCAAACAGCTGTAGCAATTCATGGTAACAATTTGATGATCTCGGAATTTGAAACGTACTGGCTGATTTTATTGTTTCGATACAGCTATGTGCATCGTCTAGCAGAATGTTTTCAACATCAATGGAATGTTGGCCTATTCCAAAGTCTGCACTTCGACCATTAAATACCTTTTGAGCATGTGTGATTAGTATCTTTTCACCATTGATGAAGTCTTCTGGTAATCCAACTTCACTTATTTCGCAGTGATGTATACCGAATTCTTCAGCCTGTATTCGAACTTGGTCGGCGAGATATTTGTTAGGGCATACATACAAGCAAGATCCTTTACCCTGATTTATCTTCGATTGGAGGATCAACAAACCGATTAAAGTTTTTCCTTCTCCAGTAGGCAGTTTTAAAATTACATCTCTCTTGTTTTTATAATTTTCAAACCAGTTGCTTAAAACTGTATTTTGAACTGGTATCCGAAGAGGTCCTTTATTAGCATGTCTATCC
This sequence comes from Pseudoalteromonas rubra, assembly GCF_000967655.1. Lineage (GTDB taxonomy): Bacteria > Pseudomonadota > Gammaproteobacteria > Enterobacterales > Alteromonadaceae > Pseudoalteromonas > Pseudoalteromonas rubra_A. The sequence goes on along the minus strand of NZ_JXYA01000082.1, from coordinate 11,352 downwards.
AAAGTATCGTAAATTTCACATGGATGAATTTTTCTTTCTAAACCTCTATTAGATGAGCGTTTTTCAAAGTTAATTGGCATACCTTATCCTTGGAACAAAGTTGTGTTCTAGATTTGAGTTTTATGATTTGTCTACTTAAATATTAGTTATATCTTGAACCAATGATGTTGTCATTATCTAAAGATCCTCTTCTGCCTCATTCTCTATTTCAGCGACTGAGCTTTTAAGGGATTCCGCGTCTTGCAACAATGACTCTAATTCAGCTTCTGTATCTTTTTTACTTGACTGAGCATCGGAGTAAGTCTTGTGTTTTTCATGGATGATATCTCGCAACTCATTCATGTAAGTGATGTCAACCTGTGAGTTGGACTCTACCTCTAAATGATTGTGGTAGAGCAGCCTATTCCCATTCGCTGAAATTATTTGTTTGGAACCACATTGTTTATCATCACTGCATTGACTGTAAGTTAAGTAGCTTCCATTACTTAGTTTTAATTCACTCTCATACTTTTTAGCACTGTTGATGTTGAACATGGAGTTTGTGGTGTAGAAAATATCTTTCTTCCCTTTATTTAGCGTTATAGCAAACTCACTATTATTTACTGTATAGCTAATAGGTATTATGTCGAGTGTTCCAATTAAGTCATCGTTGTCATTTGAGTCTTTACTTTTTAATGCAGTTGCAATTCTATTATATCTATCTTTTTTGAACTCAGACTCTTTTTCCTTTAGGTTAGGTGAATATGCATCAGCGTAGTTTATAAAACCATCTTCATTTACATCGATAGGTAAAATCCTACTTGAAATATAGGACATAATTCTGTCTTCCAATGTACTCATCTTTGCTATTTCGTAAATTGAAGAGGTTATTAGATTTACAGAAAACCCTTCTGAGCCTAGTATCACTTCCGTTGGTATTACACCATATATCTCGGAAGGTATATCAACAGTGCTTGAACTATCAATACTACCAAATGAAGATCTTACAAGAAGAAAGTCAATCTCCTCAGATTCAAGTTTGTCTTTGATAAATGTTTGGCTTATTTGAAAATTTCCAGCTTCATCTGTACTTGTGGTATAAATAAACTTAGATCTATCCAATGTAAATATATCAATTGATGCATTAGAGACACCATTTTTACCTACATTTACAGAAGCATTCATTAAGCTTTTCTCATTGTCTTCAGACAGCTCTAGTTGCCCTCTAGAAGCCTTGCATGTGGCATTACTACCATTATTTTTACCCTTACATTCCCAGGTAACTGTACTTCCAGCAGCAGGGAAGCTAAAAGGCTTATTGTGTTCGTCTCCTGAAGAACAAAAATTATCAGCACTATTAAATTCAAAATCCGTATAGGAGTAGGTTTTGTGTGCTGAACCGCATGCTCCGTTGATCGTGGTCGGGACTGTTGCTACAGGATTATCACCACCTCCACCTCCACCACCACATGAAGTTAGAAGTACGAGAGATACGGATAAAGCTAAACTCAGTTTTATTTCTTTCATTTGAAATCTTCCATTTTCATATAGTCATACTCCCAATACTCTGAATTTGGTTTTACGGGTAGTAACTCTTTTGGAATGAGGGGATGATCAATTTCAACCTCAATTCCTTTTAACCAAGCTAGTTTGGCATATCCAAGGGCTGGTATGGACAGCAATTCATTGTAGATTTTTTCAGGGTTTCTATATCTATGTTTTTTTGTTGCAAGAGTCATAATTGCCTCTTCAATTTTGGGTATATCTTTTTTTCTGATCCCTTCAAGAGCATCCAAATCAGGAGTCATCCACTTCCAATCTTTTTTCTCCGCTCTGTTTCTACTAATTTTTAATTGCTTATCAAAAAGCTCAAAATCTTCTCTTATTAATGCTTGGATTAAGGGGACTAGAGACCCACCTTTAAGTCTGGCGTTATAGTTTTCCCCCTCTATTTTTGCGAATCTTTCTATTAAATCGGCATTATCAGAAAGCAATAAATAGACCACGTCTCGAATGTAAAATTTCAATGATTGATCGCTATCAAAAATTCTTACGTTAATTTCAGTTGCTCTTCCATCAAGGAAAAAGTATTGTTTTGCTTTTTCTAAATTTTTTTCATTGAATATATAATAGCAAGACTGAGCTCTATAAAAGCAAATGCTTGCTAAGTTTGTTCCGCGAGCTTCTTTTGAGGTGAAAAATATTTGTCGTATTTTTTCCTCAATTAGACTTATTTTGAAGCATTCTACAAGCTTTGTTGATAGTTCTTTTTTCATTGGTCTATTTTTATTATATCTAAATTTTTTGTCTTTCTATTAACACCGGCTACGTACTTTTCTATTTTCCCAGTGTTTAACTTCAAAGCTGATGCAAGCTCTTTTTTCTTACCACCTTCAGTTATTAGCTCTGATATTACCTTGTTTATCCACTCATCTGACATTTGATCTGGATTACCCCCTTTTCCTGTTGTTAACTTTGCAGCACCATTGTGAAGTTGTTTCGATTCTACAATAACTATTTTTGTTGGATTATCAAGTGGACCTTCTATAAAAATATCATCAAAACCATGCTTGCAGTTTGTATAATAGCACCCTAACTCCTGGTATGATTTGTATGTATCACCAAGCATTTCTTGAAAAACATTGTTATTGAGCTCTTCTGTTTTTTTACCGTCAGGATCATTTTTACCTTTCCCTCCATTTGCAATATCGTCAGCTTTATCTTTATTTTTTCCAGTTAATTCAACACTAATACCAAATTTATCAAACTCCTTTTTACCTAAATAGGTAGCATATTTAACCGCTTTGATTTTACTCAGAGGCTGACTCGTGGTTTTTAAAAACTTCTTTTTAACACTTAGTGCTCTTGACGCAATAACCCCTGGTTGCCTATTTGTAGCTTTCTTGTATTTGCCTCCAATACCTAATGTCGCAAGCTCAAATGAGGCTCTTAACTCATCGTTTGAGTTTATGACATCGGCAATATCACCAGCTTTTGTTAAAACTTCATTTCTAAACTCTTCGTCTAGTGAGTTAAAGGCAGCTGAAGTGATACCTTGTGTTTTTTTAAGAAATGCGTCTATTTCGGGTTGACCAGCACCGTATATGGCAGAGTCGACTACGGAAAATATAGCTTTGAGTGTTCCTAAAGGGATTTTATAAGTGAAGCTTACAGCTCCATGTGCTCTATCTTTTATACTGGCATTTGAGTCTAAAGCTATGTTTATTCCGTTCGCAACACTGTTTCCCGTCGCTACAATCTCATCTTTATATGTATTGAATGAGAGTGTTACAGCATTTTTCAATCGCTCAACAAGTTCCTTAGGAATACTATTTTCTAAGCGTTCAACATCTGCAAGTGAAAGGGATTCTTCTTCTCCGATATAGCATACAGATTTATATTCATGATCTAGGGGTGGGATTGAACTTGACTCATATATGTCAATATCATTCTTAACGTCTTCAGACAGTAGGTTTGACAGCAGCTTTAGGTGTTTTGAATTATTTGCTTGGAAAGATGGTGTTATGAGTCCTTGGCCATCTAAGCTGTATTCAACCCACACAGAAGCTGGAAAGGGTGCTTCCTCACTATACTTAACATATATCAAGTAGTTATATCTTTCGTCTTCTCCCTCAATAGTATAGGAGTATTGCTTTTGATCAGACTGGTGCTGGTCAATGAGGCAATTGTTATGTATATCAAGCCAAAGACATTTTTCTTCACTATCTATGTTGTAAGATATGTCTTCTAAGTTCAGATTTGATAATGATTCGCTTATATATAAATCTATTTCGCTTGTAGTGTCAGATTTCAGAATGGTGGACGTGATTATCTCAATGTCTCTCTGAGCCCTATCTATTTCGCTTAAGATCTCTGATAGCTTATCTCGCTCAGCTTGTAATTTTCGCTCAATGTATTTCTGCCTATCGTCACTATCATATATGCCAAATCCAGAGTTTGATAATTTGTTACTAGCATTGCCATTCTTATCATATGCTACTGCTGACCACTCAAGATTTTCTCTTTTCCAGAATGGTTCAGTGGTTGCATCTGGGTAATTCGATTTTTCATATTCGTACTCAGCGTAATATAAACCTGAACCATGATCTAAATTGACCTTGACTGGAGGCCTTTCACTACCATCAAAATTTACATCTAAATAATCTAGATCTTCGTCGGGGTCGTCTACTTTAAAAAGGATGACTGCTTTATCAGAGATTTTTAAGTACTTACCTGACTTGCTCCTAAGAAAGTCTATCCCCTCATATTTATTCTCAGTTTTACCATGCTCAACAAGCGTTATAATTGGCGCAGAGTTGCTATCAGGTAAGCCAAAGATGGCTTCAGCATTACAGTCGCCTTTTATAAATAGTTCAATGGTGGTGTTGGTAGTGTCTGATGTTGATTCACATGAGCCAGAAATACTCCACCGAATGAAGCTGTATCCAAAGTTTGGTTCAGAAGTAAAGGTGAGGTAGGCAGGTTCATATAATACTTCTGAGCAGTCTCCTGGGCAGTCAATTCCAACGGCTGTTGTTCTGCCATTATTCGAAACAACTGACAGAGTAAAAGGATCAGGAGATTCGACTATAAAATTATCGATAATTTCAGTTGTGACTGATTCACCTTGGTTATCTTCAGCGGAGAATCTGAATTCATACTGGCCTGCGGTATCAAAAGTCGCTGACTTTCCAAATGTATATCCCGTGCTTACATTTCCGGAGATTGCATCTAGAAGAAGGTAAGACCAATTTCCTTCTCCTTGGATGCGATAGTGTACGGTGGCGTTATAAATATTCTCAGAATCTGCATCTTTGAATATTGCCTCAAAGGAAGTGCTTTCACCTATTTGAACAGACGACGGAGAAACATGGCCAGATACAAATTCCGGTGGCTGATTTGGTGTCTGTTCAGGTGTAACCTGAATATACCAGTCTTCAGAGCCACTGATGGTCTCTCCGCCTTGCCTATTTTTCAAGAAGAGACGTTTGTTTCCAGTTACTTCGGCTGTACATGTGAGTTTTAGCTGAGTACCTAAGTTGTTAGTGCCTTCATTATGGCAATGGCTTTCAGAGCCCTCGATATTGGCAACAAAATCAGAACCTAGCAGTTCACCTTCAATGGTGATCTCGGTAGGTTGATTCTGAACGATAGTGGTAGGGCTAAAGCTGTTGGCTGTTGGAGCTGGATTAGGAGGCGACACTTGAAAATTACCAACAACTTCAGTGGTGACTGATTGCCCTTGATTATCTTCAGCTGAAAATCTGAATTCATATGAGCCTGCGATATCAAAAGTCGTTGATTTTACGAATGTATATCCCGTCCTTACATTTCCAGAATGTGCATCAAGAACAAGGAGAGACCAATTTTCTTCTCCTTGGATACGATAGTGTACAGTGGCGTTATAAATATTCTCAGAATCTGCATCTTTGAATATTGCTTCAAAGGAAATGCTACCACCAATTTGAACTGATGAAGGAGCAGCATAACCAGATACAAATTCCGGTGGCTGATTTGGTGTCTGTTCAGGTGTAACCTGAATATACCAGTCTTCAGAGCCACTGATGGTCTCTCCGCCTTGCCTATTTTTCAAGAAGAGACGTTTGTTTCCAGTTACTTCAGCTGTACATGTGAGTTTTAGCTGAGTACCTAAGTTGTTAGTGCCTTCATTATGGCAATGGCTTTCAGAGCCTTCGATATTGGCAACAAAATCAGGGCCTAGCTGCTCACCTTCAATGGTGATCTCGGTAGGTTGATTCTGAACGATTGTAGAAGGACTAAAGCTGTTAGCTGTAGGAGCTTCTCTCTGAATGACAAAGCTCTTTTCGCCAATTTTCTCAGAGTTCAAGTAATACTCAACAGACCAATTTCCAGGTTGCTTGTTAAGCAAAGGTGCGTATGCTTTGTACCATTGATCTTCATTCCAAGTGAAGGTGCTTGATTCCCTCTCTTCAGTGCCGAGTTGAGAATTTACAAATCGCCATTCAACAACATGTGGGCCATTAGATAAGCCTTCAAACTTAACCCATGCAAAAATATCTTCTGCTTCATCAAAAGAGCTTTGTTCCTTAGTGCAATCAAAAGGGGACGATGATTGAACTTCAGAGCAGATTTTGAAATCGTAACTGCTAGGAGTGTCTTCTGGGCGAATAAGAATAGACCAATACTGAGTCGAACTAGTAGCACCAAGCTCGTCAACTGCTGCAACTGAAACTCTATATATACCAGAAGCGGAATATGATCTTGAAAAGGTATGGGACTCGTTATTTGTTGCTCCTTGAGTTTCTAAGACATTTGTGCCTGCATTTACATCCCAGTTAACGTCAATTTGTTTTAAATTCCCATCGCTGTCAAATGCGGAAACTGTAAAATCTACCTGCTCGCCGATAACGTAACTGTACTGAGGTTCTTCACGTGGCTTTTCAATAATAGTGAGTTCAGGGGAGTTGTTAACGTCTGAAGCTTCTTCAACGGTTATTGTCCACCTGAGAGTCTCACTTGTAGCACCTTCCTCATCATATGCTGTTGAAGAGATTGTATATTGGCCTGCTGTATTAAAAGTACGAGAAAAAGTTTCGTGCTCATAGTTTGTTGTTTGTCTGCCTTCTACTTCACTTCCACTGTCGTCATTCCAGTCAACATCAATTTGGCGTAAATTGCCGTCACTATCATGTGCGGACAAGACAAATGTTACTTCGTCGCCTATTTCATAACGTGAATTAGGCGAGCTGTGAGACTGAAGTACTGGAGGGGTATTTTCTATTGGCTGGGTAATTTCAATGTACCAATTTTCAGACCCACTAACTGTATTGCCCTCTGATTGATCTTTGAAATAGAACCGCTTACGACCTATTTTCGTAGGACGGCACCTAAAGTCGATGTGCGAAAAAGAAACAGATTCTTTATCACAATGATTGGATGTCCCTTCAATATTGGCTACAAAATCGGGCGAAAATCCTCGGCCTCTTACCATGAAGTTTGTGAACTCACCTAAGGTAGCCGTATTTTTTGAAATGCTATCTGCTTCAGGAGGGAGGACCGTGTAGTGATATGTTTGCGTCTCACTATAGAGAGCTCCATTGCTGAATATCCCAATTTTATATACGCGATCGCCTGCTTTTTTGATTGTTTTTGAATAGGAAAAATAAGTTCGGTTACTATTCTCTTCCATGACTTTGTAATCAAGCCAACCACCACCACCGTCTCCGAGAGCGATTCTTAGGTCATTCTCTCTCGGCAAGGCACTGCTAAGAGTGACTGTAAAAGTGAAACTTTGATTAACATATCCTGGGTTCGGAGTGACACTTACCGGCGAAGCAGAAAGACCAAAAATAGTACAGAAAAAAACGAGAGAAAGAAGAAACCTCACTCAAACCTCCATTTTGAAATGATGTGTAACAGTTTGTTAATTATTGTATCTGAAATGTAGTTTGTGGTTGCTATTTGATCAAGAGGAGAGGTGTGAACTTTTTGTTTTCTTGATCTATATCATTTGATGTTGATGTAAAAAATAGAGTGGTTGCTTATTGAAAAGCCACTAAAATGACAAGATAGAACGAAACTAGAAATCTTTATCAAAGTCACTTCGAGATGGTTCAACGTTTCTGAGGTTTCTCACCTCCGCTTTTCTAGCTTCGATGATTGATGTTTTTGTATTCTTATCTTTAGAGAGATAGGACTCTAAATAGTCAAGCTCATTACGATCAATTAAGCCTTCTTGAGTGAGAGTATGCAGGTCTTCGATTGAAAATGAACTGATTGCCATCTCAAGAGTATTAGTCGTTACCTCCATTGCACTTTGAAGGTCTTCCTTAGAGCCTAATCGATCTTCCCAGCCTTGTTGATCATGAAAGTGAAAGCTTGCTTCGATATTCAGCCACGCTCTATAAGCCTCTTTAAAAGCTTTTGCTTTAGCTTCAAGAGAATCGTCTATAGGATGGTAAAAGTGAGCTTTCAAAACGACACACCAGTTGACTGAACATATAAGTGATTCTGTGCTTGATCGCTTCAAAAAGCAATAGCTGTAATATTGCTTTGATTTCCAGAGGAAAAAACATTACTTTAATCAGCTATGGGACAAGCATTTTCACCGCAATTGTGCGAAATATCAGACACTATGGGGTTGGGGCTATATCAGCGTTTAAGCACGCAAGAAGCCTCACTTTTTTTGCGTTGTCCATTGAAAACGGTCGAGCAACTGATTGCTCAAAATAAGATTGGTTACATATCCCTTCCAAATGCAGACATAGAGTTCTTTGGTTACATGCTTCTGGAGTACATGTTGGAGCACGTTAACGAACCAGTGAAGCAAGCCAAGCAGTCTCAAAACACACATCAGGAAAGAATCTTAAGGCTAGAAGAAGTTACCCAAATGGTTGGGCTTAGTCGCACAACATTGTGGCGTATGGAGCGAAAAGGCGAATTCCCTTCGCGCGTTCCGATTAGTAGTAGAAGTGTTGGCTGGCGCTCTGTTGATATCGAAAACTGGATGAAAAACAGATAAATTTATCTTTTTTCACCCGAGGGGTATAAAGTGGGGTATCACTACTTTCTCCCATTTTATTACTTTAATTAAAACAAATGCTTAGACTCAATGTGGGCGGCATGATGTAATCAACCCCCTAAGCACTTAACGCTTTGAAAAACCCGGCTTTGGCCGGGTTTTTACATTTCAGGTTGCGTATAATTGGCAAGCGTGTGAGGGCTGCGTATTTCGCTGATTCCGATCGGTCATTTCGCTGTAAACCGATCACGATTTTTCTTCTCTTTTTTCCAAGGCTATTTTTAACCTGTGTGATCGGGTTGGGTCAATGGCGATTTTCTTAACGACTCTCCTTTGAGCTCTATTTTGTGCCCGTTGTGAACCAGGCGATCCAATAAGGCGTCGGCTATCGTCGGGTTGTTGATCAGGCTGTGCCAGTTCGCCACCGGCACCTGGCTGGCAATGATGGTGCTGCTCACCTGATAACGGTCTTCCATCACTTCCAGCAGCTCTTTTGCCTGCTCCTGGCTCAGCGCTTCCAGTCCCCAGTCATCCAGGATCAGCAACGGGGTTTTATTTAAACGACCCATTAACCGGTTGTAGCTGCCATCCAGCCTGGCGCTGTGTAATTCATCCAGGAGTCGCCCCAGTCGGTAATAGCGGACGCCTATCTGGCTGCGGCACGCCTGCTCGCCTAAGGCACAGGCCAGGTAGGTTTTACCGCACCCCGTGGCGCCTGTGATCAGGATGTTTTGCTGCTGACGCAAGTAGAGACCACTGAATAACTCTGCGCCCTGTGCCTTGCTCAGCCCCCGTTGCAGTGTGTAGTTCAACTCCTCTGGCGGCGCATTCAGACGGAACTTGGCTTGCTTTCGCAGGCGCTGAATTCGGTTGTTTTCCCGCCCCAGTAATTCATGCGCCAGCAGCAGTTCAAGCCGCTCTTCGAAGCTCAGTTCATGATAGGTGTTGGGCTGCTGGCGCTGCTGTTCCAGCGCTTGCGACAGCTGGGTTAATTTCAGTTGTCGCAGTTGTTCTATTAATCTATCTGACATGACTATCGTCCTCAGTTGTAGTAGTGGCTGCCACGCACATTGGCATGGCATAAATCGACCGGCTGCGAAGCTGATAACGTGACATCTTCGCGCTTATGTTTGAGCAGGTTTTCAATAAACTGACGCTGTGGTTTGCCTGCCAGCAAGGCGCTCTGACAGGCTTTTTCTAACCGTGCCTCACCGTATTGGCGGCTCAGATTCAGCAGTCCCAGCGTGCTGCGATAGGCCTGCTCCGGGTGGGGTTTGCTGTTCAGCTGGTGCGCCACCACTTCCCGACAGCCCGGGCCAATGCTTTGTCCCCAACTGAGCAAACGGCCTGGCGACCATTGTTGTTTTTGATGAAACTCGGGCATATGTTCACTAAGGGTGCTGAAGCCGTATTCTTTATGGCTGCGCTGGTGCCGGGCAATACACTGATTGTGGTGATAGATGCGTACCACGCGTTGCCCGGCTTCGAGACTGACTCGCTCACCGACATACTGATGCGGCACAGAATAAGCGTGTTTGTTGTACAGCACATGGTAATCAATATTGACTTTAGCCTGCTTGTGGTCGGTGTATTCGTAGCGCGACTGAGGCAGTGGCGTGAGCGCAGGCTTGTCCAGTTGCTCAAACAGGCCCTGCCGGTTGCCCGCCATGGCTTTGAAGGGGCGCTGATTTAATTCCTTCAGTAACGCGCGGAGCGTGGCATTCAGTTCAGCCAGCGTGTGGAACACCTGCTTGCGGATCCGCATTAACAGCCAGCGTTCGACAATCAGCACCGCATTTTCAGCTTTGGCTTTATCCTTGGGTTTATAAGGTCTGGCGGGCATCACCGCGGTCTGATAATGGCGGGCCAGCTTCTGGTAGTTTTCGTTCAGCACGGGCTCGTATCGATCCGCTTTGGTGACAGCACTTTTGAGGTTGTCCGGCACCAGCAGCCTGGGCACTCCGCCGAAGAATTCAAAGGCATTGGCATGCGCCTCCAGCCAGCTCTGCTGATCCTGCCCCGCAGACGCTTCCACGTAGGTGTAATTCGAGGCGCCCAGTGTGGCGACAAAGATCTGGGCCTGGCGCACCTCGCCGGTATCCGGATTTACAATGGGCACAGTCGGGCCGCAGTAGTCGATAAACAGCTTGTCACCAGCTAGGTGAAACTGGCGCATGCTGCGCTTTTGCTTCTTCAGCCAGCGTTGATAGAGCGCGCAGTACTGAGTGTACTGATAAGCCGTATCGAGGTTTTCGTCCAGGTATTCCTGCCATAACAGCAGCTTGGTCATGCCTTTGCGCTTCAGTTCCTGATGGATCAGGGCGAAATCGGGCAAAGCCTTGACAGCAGGCAGGGGCCTTTTTGGAAACAAAGCGGCTTCAAGTTGCAGATCGTTGAGGTCATCAGGTAAGGGCCAGCTCAGGTTCGCGGTGTTGAAGCGGCCGAGCAAGTCAGACACAGTCGCGGCCCCCATTTTAAGGCAATGAGCGACATCCCGGTTGGGTAATTTAGCATCAAATTTAAGGCAATGAGCGACATCCCGGTTGGGTAATTTAGCATCAAATTTAAGGCGGAATACATCTCTGATTTTAGACATAGTGGTTCTCTTTTTCGGCATAGTACCCTCAAGCGCTCAAGACTAACTGAACACAAAGGGTAGTCTTTTGATAAAAAAGGAAAAAGAGAAGATTCCGGAGTAACCGATCAAGGATTACGCGAACCCGATCACCCATTTCGGAGAAAAGGCCAATTTGATCGGTTTAGAGCGAAACGGCTGATCGGTTTAAACCGAAATGCGTGATCGGAATGGAGCGTTATGAGTGATCGGATTCGAGCGGTACATGCAAAAGAGAAATGGTCCCTAAATTTTG
>NZ_JXYA01000081.1 GCF_000967655.1 Pseudoalteromonas rubra | reverse complement strand
CGAAGTATGCTCTCACCCTGCTGTACTCACCCAGTCGAGGGTGTTTTGCCTGAACGCGCGCAGTGAGGCTTTATTGGCGGCTTCACCATGACCCGGCACTACCAGGCTCTGTTCATCCCCTAAGCTTAAAATCGTCTCTATCGCCTGGTTAAACCCAGCCACTCCGCCGGCATAAAAAGTAGGATGCCAGCTGGTATCAAACACATCCCCAACAAAAATAACATTACCCGGCTTATAATAGTAAATGTTATCGGTGCCGGTATGAGACTTCACCACCCGGTGAGTCATATCAAACCGGTTGATTGTGCCCGTCACAAGTTGCGCCCCCCGACTGGCAAAAAAGGTATTGCCACCAGTATGATCTGCATGAGCGTGCGTATTAATAATATGCGTGACGGGTTTGCGGTAAATTGTTTGGATGGTTTTTTCCAATTCAGCCAGATATGGCTCACCTGGCATAGGGTCGATTAACACCAAGCCATCGGGGGTATCGAACAGTCCAATATTAGTACCGTAGTCTTTCCCTGAGAGAATATGCACATGCTGCGACACCGCCTGAACCTGAATATTGGCACTGAACGCTACACCGTTCAGTAAAATTAGTGCTGTAGCAAATAGCGTTTTGAGCAATTTCATAAGCAATCCTTGTTATTATATTTTGATAAACACAATACGTTGTACTGAAAATAAATCAATGGCTCTCTCGCCTGGGTGAAACTTGGACTGTACGTCACGCGATTAACAAACTTGTACCGCACTTCCCTTTGCGTAAACTTAAAACGGGGTTAACATTTGCATTTTATTCAGACAAAGGAAGGTTCCCTGATGACTCGAGCACTCGTAATATTAATTGGTTTTATGCTCTGCTCTGTAGCGTTTGCAAAAAGTGAGGTACATTCAGAGCCGATGCAGTTTGCCAGCACCCTGACGTTTAAATCTCAAATACTGCAACAAAACCGCTCGATAAACGTGTACTTACCAGCAGGGTATCACGAGAATAAACAGCAAAAGTACCCGGTTATATACCTGCTGGACGGCTCAAAAGACGAAGACTTTATTCACATTGCCGGTCTGGTTCAGTTTGCTAATTTTCCTTGGCTGAATATTCTGCCTCCCAGCATAGTTGTCGGCATCAGTAATCAGGACAGAAAACACGACTTTACAACGTTGAGTAACAACGCGCTCGATAAACGCGATCTGCCTACACAGGGCGGCGCTAAATCATTTATCGCGTTTATCGAAAATGAATTGCGACCGCTAGTCGAGCAACGTTACCGCACCAGCCAGTCAAATACGCTGATAGGCCAGTCTCTGGGAGGGCTACTAGCCAGCGAAATTCTGTTTCATCACACAACTTTGTTTGACCACTATGTGATTATCAGCCCAAGTTTATGGTGGGACGACGAGTCACTGCTCGCCAAACCATTCAGTCCCGCGGGCTTGCCTAAATCAGTCTACATTGCAGTCGGCAAGGAAGGTAAAGTTATGGAGCGCGTTGCAAAGCAACTTCATGATAAAATTGCCCCACAACTTAAAGATAAAGCTCAGTTACATTTTCGCTATTTCGAAGAGCTCGATCACGGAGATACTTTGCACCTGGCTGTGTATGATGCGTTTAAACAGATCCAGTACCAATAAAGCACTGCCGTTGCGCACGCCAAGTGACAGGTACCAAAGTTGCGTCATGCATTCTGTCTGAGTTTACTTTTTTCACAGTCATGTGTTTTTATCGACTTTGTGATGCAAACTTCATATTACCTGCGTATATTGGTCTGTCCTGAATTTTTGAAGTAAAGATCTTTATGCGCAGTTGTCTATTTTTAACCTTACTGGCCCCTTTTTTCGCCAACTCAGCTTCTATGCAGCTCGAGTTTTTAGATGAGTTTATTGTTCCTGCAGACTTACGCGTCGATGGCGACAAGGTCGGCGGTTTGTCCAGCATTGAATACACCGATGGCCGCTATTTACTCATCGCCGATGACTCTAAAAAACCCCGCTACTTTGAAGCCAATATTGCAATTAAAAATCAGAAAATTGAACAGGTTGAATTCACAAAATCGTTGCCGCTGATAAACCAAAAAACCGACTCAAGTGTGGTTGACCCGGAGAGCCTCAGAGTGGCGCACAATGGGAAAGACATTATATGGACCAGCGAAGGCAGTATTAAATATCACCAAGCGCCAGCCATTTTCATGCAAACCGGACAAGGCCTGGTTAACTTTACACTGCCTGAGATGTTCAACATCAGTAAAGCGTCCGGACCAAGACACAATGCTGTCTTCGAAGGACTCACCATAGCCCATTCCGGGCAAGGCATTTGGGTGTCTGCCGAAGGCGCACTTAAACAAGATGGTGAAGAGTCCAACATTGAGCACGGCAGCATGGTGCGTATCTCTTACTTTGATTTTGCCTCGAAACGCATGCAAAAGCAGTTTGCCTATTATCTCGAACCTATGGTCAATCGCCCACAAGCAAAGCCTGATGCGTTTCGCACCACCGGTTTGGTGGAGATATTACAGCTGAATGAACACCAGTTTCTTACCATGGAGCGTTCATACACCTCAGGGATTGCTGACGGAGGCAATGATGTCAGCATTTATCTTGTTGATATGAAGGAGGCAACCGACACCAGCAAAATGGCTTCACTAAAACAGCAGCATTTTCGCCCTGCCAGTAAAACTCTGCTGTTAGACCTGGCCACCGTTAAGGAAAAGCTGGGCTCCAAACACATTGATAATCTGGAGGGCATGACCTTTGGTCCCAAGCTTGCCAATGGCAATCCGAGCTTGCTGATGGTGTCGGATGATAATTTTAACGTGCACGGCAAACAGCTGAGTCAGGTCCTGCTGTTCGAAGTGAAAACACCCGTGCCTGCCCACTAATCTCTGAGCAAGGTTTGACACAAAAAACCCCGACAGTCAGTCGGGGCTTTGCAAACAGCTCAGGGTTTGAAACCCTTACAACCTATGCCATTACTGCGTTGCAGGTCCATAACTGGGCGGTCGATTTTCCACAGCGCTGCCAAATGCTTTGTTTGGTGTTTTACTTAAGGTAAAGTCCAGCGTAACCGGTTCATTGATGTAGCTTTCATTAATCCAGCTATTCAAGGTGGCTTCACCGTTTACCTTCATTGCATCGATATAAATGTGTTCGGCAGAAGCCTGCGGTGCGTTCAAAGTTAAATTACCTATGCTCGCGCGTTTAAACTGAGGGCTGGACAGCACCAAATCTGCACGGCCCGGATATTTGGGGTAAAGCCCCAGGCTACTGAATACATACCAGGAAGACATCTGACCCAAATCATCCTGACCCGGGATCCCATCCGGCGCGTCCAACCAAAGCTGCTTCATAGTTTCGCGTACCGTTTGCTGTGTTTTGTACGCTTCACCGGTATGCAGATACATCCACGGAGACAGAATAGACGGCTGGTTAGATACATCGGCAAATTCAGCCGAGTCGCGATACAACACCCAGCTGCCATCCGCTTTTCGGAAATGGCTATCCAGTCTCTGACTCATTGCCTGTTCACCTCCCAGGACTTTTGCCAGCCCCGCGCCATCATGGGGGATCATCCATAAATACTGCGCCGGACTGCCCTCAACAAACAGGTGACCAGAGAACGGATCAAATTCGTCTTTCCAGCTGCCGTCTTTGTTGCGTCCCTGAATATAACCTAACGACTCGGTGGCAGACGGATTATAGATATTGCGCCAGAATCCGGCTTCATTCACAAAACGAGCAGCATCGCCCTGCTTGCCCAGGCGCGCAGCCAGCTGAGACAATGAAAAGTAGCTGGATGCCTGCTCAAGGGTTTCTGATGCACCTTCCCAGCTGTTCGACTGATCTGAGATATATCCAAGCGTCTGCCATTGATCTAACGACGGCTTTTGCCCGCGACAAAACACCGGACAGCCAGTCTCAGATAAATCAAACTCGGTAGGCTCAGTCGCGGCTTTACGCAAAGACTGATACGCCCCGCCCACATCGAAGTCATCAGCACCAAATGCCACAAAATTCGCAATCGCTATCGTTGCTGGGTCGCCACTCATCACGCCAGTTGCCCCAGCATTATGCGTCCAGCGATCCCAGACCCCATTATACTGGCTCGCCTGATTAAATAAGGACTGGGCAATATCGCTGCCGCGCTTTTTATCCAACAGAGCAACCAGTTGCAGCTGTGAGCGGTAAACGTCCCAGCCAGAAAAGTTAGCATACTGGTGTGTTTGAGTGCCTTTTACTGTATAAACTTGCTGATCAAACCCTATATACTGACCATTCACATCTGAAAAAATATTGGGATGATACAGACTATGATATAAGGCGGTGTAAAAAACTCTGAGTTTGCTGGTGTCGTCTGATTCCACTTTCACCTTAGACAACTCCTGCTCCCAGGCCCCCTGCGCGCCCTTGCGCACTTCTGCAAAGTTTTGCCCAGCTTGTTCTTTTTTAAGGTTCTCCCTGGCATTATCCAGACTTACATAAGAGATACCAACGCGCATTTGCACGGTTTCACCTGCATCCAAATCCAGATCGACCCAAACACCTGAGCCTTTACCGATATCCGGCCAACCGTTATCGCCGTACCCCATTCCACCTTTTGCCGAATTTTGCCCTTTGAACACATCGCCATCTTTCCAGGCGCCTGAGCCTGAAATGGGTTTATCGAGCTTGGCAACAAAATGCAGCGTGTAGTAGTCCCTTTGGTTGTGCTCGCCCAGGTAACCGCAAAAGTTGCCAGAGGTCACATAACCGGTTACCTCTCCCTTTTTCGCATCGACCTTAACATAAGCGTCGCCACTGCCTAATTGAGAGTAGGACGTCCTGAATAGCAACTTAGCGTTGTCTGCCTGCTCATAAGTAAAGTTGGCGATCCCCGTACGGGTGGTTGCTGCAAGCTCAACGTTTACACCATTGTCTAATCCAACCTGATAGTAGCCCGGTATAGCGGTTTCATTGTCATGACTAAACCCGGCACTGAAATAGGCATTAATGGGATCGGTTGCGGGAGAAAAGGTTACATCTTTGGTAAATGGCATCACAGGAATATCGCCGGATGCCCCCAGGCAACCGGTCCCGGATAAACGCGTAAAGGAGAAGCCCTTTACGCGGCTGGCCTGATAATTATAACCACCCGGAGAGACCGGTACCCGCTTCTTCTCTTGCAGAATTTTTTTCGAGATCCCCTCTGACTCTGCCAGAAGATCTTCTGTATAAGCATGCTCGGGACCAAAATTAAACATGCCAAATGGCACCAGCGCCCCCGGCGTCACATTACCGGCTTGCCTGTGATTAAACGGCCCCTGAGTACCGATCAGAGGATCGACATAAGACACAACATCAGTAACATAGTTTGATGATGCAGAAACTGACGCATCAGCATGTTGATTTTGCGCTCTAGGCGCCTGTCCACAGGCAGTTAAAATGGCTGACGACAGAGAAACTAAAGCCAGATGCCTGGCGACTTTGTTTTGATTCATTATTGATTCCCACCCAAATGGATCGTTCCAATTTTATTGTATAAGTGATTTGGATCACCGGATACAATGCCACCCTTTTCGGTACTTGTACAATTTTAATGCGCCGACTTAAAGGTTGTAAGCGATAACCTGCATTAATAACAAATTGATCAAATTTATGATCTAATGTCAAAATCTAATATCATCGATGTGATAATGATTTTGCAGCCCTCTGAATTTATTAAGCTCTCCAAACAGACTAAAGCTCCAATAAAGAAAATTTTTTGTTTAGGCTGGTCCCTATCTTTGAGGATAAATTATTAGCCGAATTACTAGTACTTAGTTCACAGCACGGCTTGTTAATAACTTGATGCAATTAAATACTTTTGAGTTATCTAAAGAACTTGTTATGATATTTTTCATAGCAAAACCCCCCTGATTTTGACTTAATTAAAATAAGCAAGGACATGCTTCACCTCTTTACCAGCGAAGCTACTCCAACGACACTCTCAACAGGTATTACATGGCAATAAAACACGTAATAATTCACGTAGTAAAACGTGACAAAGATGGCGAACGGTTAACCAAACAACTTCGAGCTCAAGAAAACAACACCGACGGGCTTACAAAACAACTTACTGATGGATTGCTGGAATTATTTTCTAACGCACACCTCAACATCGGCGAATTTGGCGTAGATGGAGATAACAATGCGACTCCTGTATTCGAGCAAAAGTTGCGTGACTTCTACGATGATAATTGCAATTGCAGCAGCTTTGTTGATTTAACAAAGGCACTAGCAGATCGTTATGAAGCAATCATTGTTGGTGACCAGCTTCATTCTGTTAAGGGTGGTTATCTGATTTTTTATCAATACGAAAGGAATCATGATGACTGGTTAGGTGTGGCGGTGGTTAAAAAAACCGAAGGCATAGACGTATCAGTAGATCTTGATGTAGTAGCAAGTGAAATATTGGAACTCAATAAGCTACACCTTGGTGCAGCAATCAACCTCACACAATGGAGAGACGCCCTAACTTCTCGATATATAAGATTTAAAACTGGTCGGGCAACAGAACTTAGGGACTATTTCGAGAAGTTTATAGGTTGCCAGCGAGATAAGGAGGCGGCTAAGCGAGAAACAAAACAATTAAAAAGGGCTATTCAGGACTTTGCTAAAGACACCTGTGGCATGAATGACGACGTAGCCTCTCAAAAGGTGACGCAGGCACATGATTACGTCAAGGAGAGGCAGAAAACAGGTGAACCTGTTAAACTTAGCCATGTTGCCAATCACGTATTCCCGGATAGATGTGATGAATTTGCCCTGCAAGCGAGACAGGAATATGACCTTCCCGAAGATTTGGCTATCGACTCGGCAGAGTTAAAACGGTATAAGAAACTCTCAGGTTCAGGAAAAGGCATATCCATCAGCTTTGATAGAGAAAAGCTAAATACCGTTGTAAAATATGACGTAGAGCGGAAGCAACTCACTTTCACCGAAATTCCAAACTCATTGCGTGAAGCAATTGAAAAAGAGCTTTTAGAAGAAGAAAACGTAGAAGACTAATGCAGCCACACATTACCGAGGTTTATGCCAGGGTGTTTTCAGCACTCAAAGATAGAAAAGCAAGCCATGATGAATTTAAAGGCTTTCTTTCTATTACTCCTGAGCTGGAAAAAGACCTTGTGTTTCTTTGTGATGAAGGCATAACCTCGGGCTCTTATGATTTCACCAAAGATGGTAAGCCTGGAGGAAGCGCTAACTTAGGCAAGCTAATACCCGCCAACTTTCAAGGCTGTGTGTTTGAAGTCGAACTATCTAAGATTTGTATTAAACCGGATTCAGTTGTTTGTGCTAGCTGGTCTGATTTACTTAAAGATGAAACGAAGGTAAAAAAACCAGTAAAGCATATTTTTTTCACAGATTCGTCTATTTTACTGTCACCCGGTAGTACGGATGAGCAATACATAAATTACCTGAAACTCAGTGAAGCTTACAAATTTATAAAAGAGTTGGCCGAATCAACTGAAGGTGGAGATAAAACGATTTTTTATGAACGTCCTCTTACTTTCGAATTTACTCTCACGGAATCGGATCTTGATCATCCAATTGACCTAGATGCACTGGACAAGCTCATGAAGAAGGATTTGCATCAGGAGGCAATAGCCTGCTTGATATGTAAAGAGCTAGTCAGCTTTTTGAAAGATATTGATATAAAGCAACGATTTAGTTATCTAATCAAGCACATGAGCTCCTTGGTTTCTAATGTTCTTTTAAGCTATCAAAGTTACGTGGAAAGCTACACGTTTGACAAAGTAAGAAAGGAATACCTTGAGAAAAGAACAGAATATATCAGTGACATCCATGAAGTTTTCAATACTATGGCTACCAAATTGCTATCACTCCCAGCTGGTATTTGGTTTGCAACAACCCAAATAAAACAAATGCCAATAGGCGGGCTTGAAAGTATGCCATTTGCTAAAAACTTGACTGTGCTTATCACTGTTGCTTTGCTTGTATTTTTGTTGGTTGTGAGCCTAATTGATCAGTTCGAAGTCTTGAAAGTCCATAAATTAGAATATTCTGAGGTATTTGATAGACTTAAAGGTAGCTTTGAAGAAGAGGCTACAAAAATCCAAGAAGCCAAGGATAGAATTGATAGTGCATATACTAAAGTCTGCATCAAACTTGGTTTCGCGATATTTACAGCAATCGCTTTGTTTGGCCTCACGCTTTTTTTATTTTGCAAGGCCTATGCCTAGAGTTTATTAAACTAGTTTAAATACACCCAATCAACCTAGGACGGTCGTTCTATCACAAAGACCTTGCATGCCAGGTGCCCAAGGTAAGCTCTTTACCTTTAACGAATAGAACAACAACCAGATTACACCCATAGGCAAATACCAAATGTAAGCGTGCGGCGAACTACACCTAGAGGCTAACATGCCAGGGCAGTAAACTGTCGATAT
>NZ_JXYA01000080.1 GCF_000967655.1 Pseudoalteromonas rubra | reverse complement strand
CTAGAGAGCAAATAAAACACTCACTCCCTTTTTCCTTGTATTACATTGTTGAATTCCCACCCGCCGCCCGAAAGGGCGGCTTTTTTGTGTGCCATAGCAAACAGATTAAATAGCCACGCCCAGTGCTTCGGCCACTCTAGTCGCATGTGGGCCCAACCACCCCAGCACCGGGGTAAAACGCTCGACCAGCTTTTCACTATGGCTGGCAAAGCTCTCGGCCTCTTTGGCAATTTTTGCCGCGCGGGTAAGCGACTCGGCCACCTCAGCCTTATCAGGCTCCGCCTGTTCAACTTCCTCTTGTGCCTCTTCCAGCGCATTATTCAGCTTGCGCGGCTGCTGCGTACTAAGCTCGCCCAGCGCTGTGGTTAACTCACTCAGCGCCTGCTGAATATCCACCGCCTGAGGCTCAGGCACAGTGATTTTTGGTGTGGCCACAATCTGGTTATAGTCGCCAGTGTTTAACACCGCGCCATTGGCGTTGCCACCCACCTGTATTGTTCTGTCTGACATGGGAGTTACTCCTGTTCTGATTCATTAAGTTTTTCGGTAATTGGGTCTATCAGCTCACTATCCGTCTCTTGCCCTGCTGCCTCGCAATAATCAAGGTAGTTGCTTAGCATCACTCTTACCCTCGATCCATGCGCCTCTGGCCATCTAAGAAAGTAGGGAGAAAATAGCTGTACAGCCTCCTGCGAACTAGCCACCGCGGCTTCGTGCTGACCTAATTCGCTTTGTAAGACTGCAAGGTTATTCAGTGACATGGCTAGGTCAGTCGAATAAATATCGGGACTCGTTTGAACCAACGAACTGAAGTGTTCAACGGCTTCCCGCGAAGTGTTTAGGGCGGCTTCGTACTGACCTAGCTCGCTTTGTAAGAGTGCGAGGTTATTCAGTGACATGGTCAGGTCAGACAAATAAACATCAGGACTCGTTTGAACCAACAAACTGAAGTGTTTAACGGCTTCCCGCAAAGTGTTTAGGGCCGCTTCGTGCTCGCCCTGCTCGCTGTATCGGCTAGCAAGATTGTTGAGTGACATGGCCAGGTCAGGCAAAAAGGCATCGGGACTCGTCTGAGTTAGCACTCTACGTAATTCAACAGCTTCCTTTGCGGAGGCCAGTGCAGCTTCGCACTGGCCAGACTCGCTTTGCAGGTTAGCAAGATTATTCAGTACAGCGGCTAGATTGGGCAAAAAGGCATCGGGGCTCACCTGAGCGAGTGCTCTGCAGTGTTCAACGGCTTCCATTGCGGTGGTCAGGGCCGCTTCGTGCAGGCCCAACGCGCTTTGCCGACTAGCAAGGTTATTCAGAGCCGTGGCTAGGTTGGGCAAATAGGTATCAGGGTAAGCCTGGGCTAGTTTTCTCCTTAGTTCAACAGCTTCCAGCGCTGTGCCCAACGCCGCTTCATGCTGTTCCAGCTCGCTTTGCCGGATAGCAAGATTATTCAGTGAAGCCGCTAGGTTTGGCAAATAGACACCGGGATGGTCCTGAGCCAGCCTTCTTCTTAGTTCGACAGCTTCTTGTGCGCTGTTCAGGGCTGCTTCGCGATGGCCTAGCCTACTTTGCCGATTAGCGAGAGTGTTCAGAGCTGCTGCCAGGCTGGATAAGAAAGCACTAGGATTAGCCTGAGTGAGTGCTTTGAAGTATTCAACGGCTTCCAGTGCACTGGACAGGGCAGCTTCGTGCTTACCCAAAGCGCTTTGACGATTAGAAAGATTATTTAGAGCAATAGCCAAATGGCCCGAATAGGCATCGGGGCGGGCCTGAGTCAACGCTCTGCATTGTTCAACAGCTTCTAGTGCTGTGGTCAGTGCGGCTTCACGTTGACCCAAGTTGCTTTGTCGGTTTGCAAGCGTATTCAGCGACATGGCCAATCTGGATAGCACGATCTCACTGGCCTGCTGCTCGGCAAGAACCAGATCTTGCTGATACGAAATGGTGGCTAATTTACAGGCTAATTCTGCCAGAGCGATAGAGCTTTGTGGCATAGCATCATCAAGCAACTCTACCAGCTCCAAATTGTGTCGACTATCATCAACCAGCTGCTCTGCCCATTGTAACAACTGGGCCTGCTGAGCGGTTGGCTGGCTGACCGGGCAGGCAAAATCCTGTAACAGGCGAACCAGCGTAGCGGCTGCCTGTTCCTGACCATATTCAAGGGTACGAGCCAGGATGTCGGGCGCTTTTAAGCTTCGCTCTCTGTCACTATGTAAAAGCTGTATACACATGGCCTCGGCGATGAGATCGGGCTGCGTGGTTGAAAGTCTGGTTGTTTTGCCCGCGTCTTCCGCTGGCGGAAACGCCTGCTGCAAGGCCGGTAACTCTTTATCCAAGCTTGGACTATTCCAGCCCATGGCGATCAGCTCGGCGCTGAGCGTCTGGCGCATATCGGCAATATGGAGCCCGCCACACAGTAAATGAAAACACAAACAATGGGCCAGCTTAGTGGCATCGCCCCCTTCGCCAAAACACTTGTAAAAGCGGTCGATTTCTCGCTGCGCCAGTTTTTCGGCCGCAGCCAGATAATGTAATGATAAGGCTGCGCGCGGCGACATGTCCCGGCACAGAATACCGGCCATAACCAGCGCCAGTGGATTACCAAACTGCGGGTCGGCCAGCGCAGTATCAAAGTCGGGTTGTTCACCTGGCTCGGGGATTACACTGTCTTGTGGGGGCGACACCAGCGCTTGCGCTTCATTCAGTGCAGCACACAATACTGCTCGCCGTACTGGGATATCACTCAGACCGGCCAGCGCATAGGGCTCAAACTGAGTAAACAGATCAAGCCGCGCCTGGTCGCAGCCTAAAGCGGAGCCTGTTAGCGTGTGCCACCAGCCAGCCTCTTTGCTGGCTTCGCGCTCCAGCAGTAAGATACGCACCCGGATACCATCGGCCAGGTCGTCAAGCTGAGACAGGCCATCTAGCCACTGCGCCAGTGCCTGAGCATTAGCCCCGGCGTAATCAACCACCAGCAATAAAGAGTGGGACCAGTTAGCCTGGGCAAATTTAAAGGCATGTGCCAGCTGTTCCAGATCGTCGCTACGTACAAAGCCAGCTGCCCAGCCCGTTTGCAGCTCTGCCTGCTTGCACAGTTCAATGGCCAGGCGGGTTTTGCCACTGCCCGCGGAGGCGGTGATGGCAAAGACGGAAATATCTGTATTGTCATTTAACCATTCATGGAGCATCGAAAGCTCGCGCTCACGGCCCAGCAAGTTCAATGCTTTGTTGTGCGCGCTGAGAATATCCAGCACATTGGGTGGTGTTTGCGGACCTCGACGCCGCCGGGCAGGGGCATGATGGCGCACCAGCGGAATGTGAAATTGCGCCGCGTCTCCCACCTGATTATGGTCGCCGGTAATAATAATGCTCTGATTGGCACAGCCCTGCACTGACACGCTACGCTCGGCCATATCCACTCTCCCTGGTTAATGCTTACTTTTTCATCCTATTTCAGCAGTGCAGCTCAGGCAAGGGTTAAATTTTTACCCAGCGCTGTAAGTTCGTGTAACTGGCGAACCGTGTATTGTGTTCCATACTTGCTCTCGGAAACCACAATCCGGGAGGATAATGATGCTGGACTCAACCCCACAAACCACCAAACAAGACACCACCTTTGTGCAAAGCTACGGCATACACACGGGCTTTGTACCACGCTCTCAACTGATAAAGAAAAACTGGATGCTGGCAGGCGATGACTATGCCAAGTTACAGGGACACTGGCACGATAACGCGCTCACCGCCATTTATGGCAACTATTTTGTGGTAGAAAAAATTAACGGCGTTGAGGTTAGCGATGCCCAGGCACTGGCCACCCTCGAAGAGCTGAGCCGGGTAACGCTGGCGCAGCAATTTGGCCCGCAGTACAGCAATAACATCAGCTTTTTTGCCTCCGACCGCAGTGTCGGATGGGAATACCCCATACTGACCCCAGCGCAGGCCAAAGAGATCAGCACCAGTCTGGATGTGATAGCCTACAACAAGGTACTGCGCTATGCGTTTGCCTCAGCCTATGCGTACAGTCTGGAACCCGGTGGCACCTTTGCCTACAATGATGATCCGCTTTACCAGAAGTTAATGCTTACCAACGGTAAGCTTGAGATCATAGATACTTTACTGAATGTAGACGGCGTCTATGCCTTTGCCGTTAAAGTACCCGCCATTGCCTCTGAAGGCCTGGAAGAAGAAGTGATCATTGCCTACAAGGGCACCAACCCGTTTAACACCGGCGACCTGTACGAAGACTTTAAACTGTTTTTTGCCAACCTGGCCGAAACCGACATCGCCTGGCAGCGCACCGCCTTTGAGTTTTGCCAGCGCATTTTGGAGCAGTATCCAGCCAATCAGGCATCTGTTGCACCCGGTTATCAGGTACCCGAAGCGTCAACCAGCCATAATGTAGTTTTAACTGGCCACAGCCTGGGCGGTTATACCGCAGTCGACTCCGGCGTGCGTACAGGCATTCAAACCCGGGTTTTTGCCTCGCCCGGCACAAAGATCATCGACGCCTATGCCCGCTATTTTGCCAACACCATGCGACTGCGTAATGTGATCAACTTCCGCACCGACTATGATCCCATTTCGTCCTCCGCGCTGCGCCACGATGAAAACGAAGTCGAATTCCCGGCTTTCCCGGGTAACAACCTGTTTGTAAATCATTCGCTGGAAAATATGATCAAAGAGCGCCTGATCCCGCTCTATCACAACTGGCAAGACCCAACAGCCCGCCCAAGCCAGCTGTTCATCACCCCGGACGCCAGCACAGGCGCAGGCCTAAAATCCCGCACAAATGTTTGGGGGTCCACTACAAAAGGCGATTAAGTATCGCCTTTTGTCAGTGGACGCGAGCCCCGGATGGGCGAGCCGGACCTGCACTACAGGGACGTACTTTACTCCGCACTTAACACGACCGGTGATTAATTATCACCGCAGCGTGACTTGGCGCGAGACATGGATGTCGAGCCGGACCTGCACTACAGGGATGTACTTTACTCCCAGCTCGAGCGATTAAGTATCGCCTTTTGTCAGTGGACGCGAGACATGGATGTCGAGCCGGACCTGCGCTACAGGGACGTACTTTACTCCGCACTTAACACGACCGGTGATTAATTATCACCGCAGCGTGACTTGGCGCGAGACATGGATGTCGAGCCAGACCTGCACTACAGGGACGTACTTTACTCCCAGCCTGATCGATTAAGTATCGCCTTTTGTCAGTGGACGCGAGCCCCGGACGGGCGAGCCGGACCTGCACTACAGGGACGTACTTTACTCCACACTCAACACGACCGGTGATTAATTATCACCGCAGCGTGGCTTGGCGCGAGCCCCGGACGGGCGAGCCGGACCTACACTACAGGGACGTACTTTACTCCAGCCTGATCGATTAAGTATCGCCTTTTGTCAGTGGACGTGAGCCCCGGACGGGCGAGCCGGACCTGCACTACAGGGACGTACTTTACTCCACACTCAACACGACCGGTGATTAATTATCACCGCAGCGTGGCTTGGCGCGAGCCCTGGATGGACGACGAAAGACCGACGATTAAGTATCGTCGCAGGCTCGGCGCCCCCGCATGAGGAGGTGAGCGCATGGACCTACATGGACGTAGGGAAGTAGAACAATGCAGGAGCATATTGTCGAGATGCGCGATGGACGTAACTACAGGGACGTACTTTACTCATACGATTAAGTATCGCCTTTTGTCAGTGGACGTGAGCCCCGGATGGGCGAGCCGGCCCTGCTTTACGCCTGCACCACCCTAAGCATTCGCGTTGCTTTTAAGCAGACCCGGCTCGCTGGCCGGGGTGACGGTGGTGTGTGTATCTTTAGCACAAATGGAAGCAACTCAGGTGCCGCTTAGGAGTTCAAAGAAAAAATAAAAACCTCTTATAATCAATGATATAAAATAAACCCAAAACTTTTTTCAAAAAACTTGCTTGAAAAGCATTGGCCCCGGCCATAGATAGATTTGTGAGGACGCCGGAAGGGTCCAAAACCAAACTAAGACTTTGTTTTAAAAGTCTTTATTCAAGTAATGTTAGAGTTAAAAACCCGCTATTTACTGGTTTATTGCAAAGAGTAAATGGCTTAATTATCGCTTTATGAGGATATGATTATGCGTACAGTAGATTTATCACCCCTTTATCGTTCATTCATCGGTTTCGATCACCTTGCATCTATGATGGATGCGGCGCAACGTAGCAGCGAGAAGCAACCCAGCTACCCGCCTTACAACATCGAAGCGTTAGCTGAAGACAAGTACCAAATTACCATGGCGGTGGCCGGCTTTACGGAGCAGGAGTTATCGCTTGAGTCGGAAAATAACACGCTGACCGTGAAAGGCGAGAAGCAGAATAAAGAAGACAAAACCGACCGT
>NZ_JXYA01000079.1 GCF_000967655.1 Pseudoalteromonas rubra | reverse complement strand
TAGTTCGCCGCACGCTTACGTAGTTCTTGTGAAAGTCATGTCTTTCACCTAGGCCGGAAACTATTTCAAAGCGGCTTTAGACGGTGTCGTTAATGATACAGACAAACCCGTCTTTACTCGCCGTGACTCGGAAGATGCAGTAGTTATGTCCCTGGATTATTACAATAGTCGTATTGAAACAGTCCATTTGCTTCGTTCGTCCAAAAATGCTGAGCATTTAAGTCATTCCATATTGCAGTAACGTGCTGGCAAAACAACAGAAAGAGAGCTAATTGATGGGTAGTAGCGAGCGTTTGCTGGCCTGACGATGCCTAGGGGGGCTATTTGTACTGGCAAAGCCAGAACAACAAACATGAAACGTATCAATGATCTGAACAACGATGTTAAAGGTTCGTCATTTGATGAGGGCAAGGTAAACCTGAGCCACTACAAGAGAGCTTTACTGGTCACGTATTGATGACACAAACAGGCTTCATCGTCGGGCGACTAACAAGGGCTATGGCGTCAATTGCTAGGTTTCGGCATTTGCGAGCAGCGGGGCATTAACCTAAACTGCCCCTGTTCTTATTCAGGTCGTCTTTAGGTGCGGGATACTCCACAAAGTCACATATCACAGGCTCTGAACGTGATTAAAGGAGGCTTGTTCCTATATTGATATAATGATAAATTCCTGTTGCTAATAAATAAAATCTCGTCGATGCATGGTTGTTCTAATTCCTGGCTCTAGGGATGTGTTCACTTTAGTGTGTGTATCGGCAGGAAATCTACAGGACATATACTTTGCGTCTAATAACTATTTTTTCGTTCATCTTATTTCTCTCCGCGTGCAACTCCACAGGGCATAGTTCAAAAGCGACTTTTGTAAAAGTTGGTGTTAAACCGACTGAGCATCTGGCAAGCCTGAGTTACCACGATATTAAACCTGTCAGTTACATAGACTCGCTGGGTAAAATTCCGGTTTACAGTGACTTTAAACCACATGCCAAAAAGGTTGCAGTTTATGATGGCCTTTTTTGGGAAGTTACTCCAATGGGGCAATATGTCTATTATCTGGCAGGTGACTTCAAGAAAAATGAGAAAGGGTTGTTAAGATTTGGCTCTCAAAACACAGAGTTACGGGTTGAGATCAGCTATGAGGATGATGCAATTGATGTAGCTGGCTATGAAATGGGCTATGAATATGAACAAGCAAGTCGAGGAAGCCGTCTTGATTTATCTGATTTACAAGGACTGCAACTATCTTCGATAGATAGTCTGTTAGATAAATCGCTAACTGTTGATGGTTCTTACTATTCCCGAGGGGTTTTCAAAAACAGTGAACTAGGGTCTAAAACGTCTAAGTCTCGATTTGAATTTATGAAGTACAAAGACAATGCAAAGCTAGTATTACTTTATGAAGATATCCTCAAGCCACAGAATGAAAATGAGGAGCCCCGATATCTCAAGATCATAGTGTCTAGCAAACAAGCTGACCTTGATGCAGGAGCCTTGTCATCTTTATTCAAGGAACTGGTGTCTGTTTACCACGACATGCCTTATAGTCGATTGTCCGGAGCGACGAGAATGTAGTGTGAGTTGGGGTGGGTGTCCGGGCTAAGTGGTTGTCGAACTCACAAACCCTACCGGCATCCTGGGCGTCTGCGAGCCGGGATCTACTAATGTGCGGCACAGCGGTTCCCCTTTGCAGCTGAACTCACAAGCCCCACCGTCATCCCGGACGCTTACGAGCCGGGATCTACTAACGTGCGTATAGTGGCACTCCGTTACAGCCGAACTCACAAACCACACCGTCATCCCGGACACTTGCGAGCCGGGATCTACCAACGTACGGCACAGTGGTACTCGGTTACGGCCGAACTTACAAACCACACCGTAATCCCGGACGCTTGCGAGCCGGGATCTACTAATGTGCGGCACAGCGGTATTCCTTGCAGCCGAACTAACAAACCCCACCGTCATCCCGGACGCCTGCGAGCCGGGATCTACTAATGTGCTGCACAGAGGTGATTCTTTGCTATCGAACTCACAATCCCTACTGTCATCCTGGACGTCTGCGAGCCTGAATCTATTGACATACAGCACAGCAGCTTCCTGAGGCACACTAATTGAGGGTGTCCAAGCAAAAGCATACTGGATGTATAGACAGTATCTAGGCTGTTGTCCAATAACATTATTACGCCCCAATTTGTCCAAATTTCACGTGGCTTCGACCGTGATGAGTGCAGCATCTTGTTTACGTTTGCTTTACTCCGTGGGACCATGAGGCTATATAATACAGCCCGTTATGTCAGTTTATGTTCCAGCATGATGGGGTAGAATAAATTGTTATAAGCGACGCACACCCTTAGCTCTTGCAACCTACTGAAAGTATTGATATATTACTTTCAGGGAGATGGTGTAAAGGTAACACGCTCAGTCAAATGAGAGTCTGGTAGGGTTCGATTCCCTCCCTTCAAAGGGTATTAGTTTAGTATCCTTTGAAGGGAGACAGCAAATGCAATATACAGCTTCTAAACTATATAAATACCATTCAAGTAACCTTCGATTTCTCGAAACAGCATTGAAAAACAATGCTGCCTCAGCTAGAACAGCTATTCGTACTCAAAACAAAGATGCAACGAAGACATTTGTTCGTGTCCACCATTTACTTCTTGGTGCTTGGGCTGAGGTGCGTCTTTGTAAGTTGCTTAATGAGCATCAATCATTTGATAGCTCTGAAATGAGCAAAATAGATAATTGTCAAAGTCAATTGGACAAATGGAATAAGGTTGTTGAGCTGGCTTTTCGCAGGCGATACAACGTAAAAAAGGCTCTTTTATCTGAAGATAGCTTGGACCCAACTACTTATCATCGTTATCAAGTAATTAGTGGTGTTATCAATAATGAGCTCAAAGATATTATTGAGCTTAGAAACCGCATTGCACATGGTCAATGGGAGTTCCTGCTGAATAGTGAAGCAACGAGCGTTGAAGCTGATAAGATGGAGAAGGTTAGGCGTGAGAATCTCCAATCGTTAATCTTTAAGAAGAGAATGATTAATTTCTTGGCGGACTTGATTCATGATTTGGTTGTTTCACCTGATACCTTTGAACGAGACTTTGATAAGCATTTTAAAGGTGTTCGCCGTTTTCAAAAAAATATAGTTGATAAACCTTACGCTAACTATGAAAGCAAACTTGTTGCAAGTTATCAAAATGGTAAGCAAAAGCAGTTAGATAGACTCGAAGCGTCTAAGCAGCAGATTAGAGTCGAATTAGAAAATGAACTAAGACCTCAGATTCGCAAGGAAGTAATAGGTGAAATTCAATCTAATCAGAAGCCGAAATCACTTTTAGAAAAACTGAAGCGGGTCTTTGCATGATTGCACATAATACATATGAACCTCCTCCGGCCCAGCAAATCAATGAGACGCGCCGCTCATTGGCAATCACGTGGCCCGGTAAAGGTGTTGCCGTTGTGCTTGATGTGGCTGAGTACGAAGCGATGCAAGAGAAAATTGAATTGCTGGAAGAAATGCGTGCAGCTGAGGCGCAGTTAGCCCCAGGCCTCGGCGTTTCAAATGAGGATGCGCGAACCCAAGTGCTAAGCCGCATCAGAAAATGAACGTTGTCTGGTCTCCTTTAGCGATTCAGAAGCTTGGTGATGCCGCTGAGTTTATTTCTCTGGACAACCCTTCTGCTGCCGAAAAGTGGGTAAACAAGCTCTGTGGGCATCTACTTGAAAGTCTATACATTTCCGGCTCTAAATTACCCAAATAAGCAAATAGAGCGATTTAAGAGCGTTGGATGAGACCTATCCGGTGTACAGCGGGCGCATGGTAAACTAAATGACTAATAAAGACATCAAGCAACACACTTGAAGTTGCATTCACCCAAGCTTGTTGCTTTTAGTACCATCAGACATTTTTTGACTGTAAATAGGTTTTTACATGCTCATTATTGCCAAAAGCGCTTGGGTTATAGTTATCTACAACACCATATAAAAAATTCTTGTCAAATCGCATATGCTCTAGAAGTTGGTATCTTTCGATTAGCTGCTGATATTTTAAGAAGTCGTCGTTTGGGTGATCACAAAAGCATATAATAGCCAATAGTTGAGTAAACCCTTTATCCATAAAGGACCTTACGATGCTAGCATAAAACTTTTCCGATTCTGTAACGGGTCTACCAATGGCGTCAACAAAACTTAGAGTCTTGCCATTTAATTCTTGGTGAACCAAAATGAATTTTAAAATTTGATACAAGATTCTAAAGACGTGGTTAGAGCCGTCACTTCTGCGTCGAGCTAACTGGACTATGTCTCTAATTTCAGAGGTGTTAGCCGAGCTATTTTGACTTATAACTGAGCTAACCATTGCTGTAAGAGGCTTTGCAACGGGATCGCGGCCATGAGTCTCAATCCCCCTGAGTTGAGCCTTTTCCTGATTAAACTGATTTAAAAGTGAATAAAACGAATCTTCAAAACGTTTATTTTGTTGAGTAATAGCCTGAGCTCTCGCTGCTTTTTCTGTTTCTCCTAGGACTTTTCGAGTTTCAGACAGCTCAGTTTGTTGGATTGCGACGGATCTTGTTAGCCAATAAAAAGCAAAAAATGCCAGCAGCGGGTTTAAAATGCCGCCAAAAAAGTCACCGAAATTGCCCCAGTGGCCAACATCCGAAGAAAGTACCAAGTCGTTTTTGACCCAAAACCAGCCAAGGTACAGGAAAAGTAATGCCAAAACAGTACATGATACTAAAACAATTGAATTCTGAATTGCTTTCTTTGTCTTCTTTATTTCTTCATCAACAGGGGATGTGGTTTTTTGTGGTAATTCTGTACTCATATATCTATTACATCCTTTCCAGCGTATCTCACCGGATTTCCTCTTTGGTTGGGCGCCCTGACCTTATGTGTGTAAATACTAACAAGCTCAGTGTGCCGATTCGTGTAGTCTTAATTCCCAACATTATTCTATAAGCTTAAGAACCCCTGAGCATACAGTAAAACAGTATCAAAACTAATTTTTGAATTTAATGGGGCACCGACTAATCGTTTCAATACCCACAAAAAAAGCCCCTAAAAAGGGGCTTTGCTGTCCTGATTATCTATAAACCAAAACTACTCGCTAAATAGCAGTTATCAAAAAAAGCCAAAACAACCACCTAAACAATCACCCCCGGAATTTCCTTACCAAACCCAAGGTCTACGCCGCAGGCTTTGGCTGCGGTGTGCAGCACATCGTGCTGGTTGTAGCCAGAGCCGATATCGCTGACTACGCCTCGGTTGATACGGGCACCGCCGCCGGCGATTAGATAGGCGCAGGGGTTGGCAGAGTGTTTGTCTGCGTGGCCCATGTCGGTGGTTTCTAGTACCACTGTGCTGTCTAAGATGCCGGCTGCTTTGAGTTTTTGGATCAAATAGGCGCTCAGGCTGCCCAGGTGGCTGCGCATTTCGGTGTAGTATGGATAGTTTGGCTGGCCGTTACTGCCACCGTGAATGGCGTTGTGATAGTGCCCCTGGAAGTTCAGCTCAGGAATACGGAACTCGGACTGGTGGTTGCCAAAGGCCAGTGATACCGAGCTGGTCAGGTTACATTGCAAAGCTGCCACGGCAATGTCTGCTTGCAGCCTGGCCTGCTGGCTGAAGGTATCAAAGGTCAACGGGAACTCAGTGTCATCGGGGGCAATGCCACAGGAGGTGCCACCAGAGAGCTCATCTAAACGCCGCTGGGTATCTGCAATGGCATCCAGATGATCATTCATGCGCTGTATTTCGTAGCCTGCGAGTCTGTTTTTAATCGCGTTGGCTGCCGACATATGCGCATTCATGATAGGCGTTTTGCTGTTGCTGCCCTGGGCGCCGCCAAACACCATTTTATACACGGTGAAGGGGTTCTCCTGAAACGGCAAACGGTTACGGTTATCTTTGGTTAAGTGGCCCTGGCCATTACTGTGAACGCCTAAGTTCAGATAACGAAATGGCAGGTTTGGGCCCAGTGCGTTACCCATAGTGACGTCGTAACTGTCACCGCCCCAGCTCTGGGCGAGCAGCACCGGCATACGGCCATGACCCGCATTGGAGTGGGCCATATTGACCATAAAGTTACACTCGGTTTTAACCGGCTCATAGCCTGCCGACATCACGCCCAGCTGCATGGTTTCACCGCTGCCTGTGGGGTTCCAAAGCGACGCAATAGACCCGCCCGGAATATAAATGGACACGGTTTTGTTGGGCAGCCCGGCGTCCATCGCATCGGCATGTCGTGCGTAAAGCAATCCTGATACCAGCGGCGATGTGCGGATCAGGGCGGTCGAAATACCCGACGCCATAAACATTTTTAATAAGCTGCGGCGCGATATCGCCATGTTATTTAAATGCTCTTTTTTCATGTTACTAACCTCTTAATGTTGTGACCCGCATTACTCGCTTCTGGACCAGGCTTTGCGATAGCGCACCGACTTGAGTGAACCAAATTTCTCCAGCATGGCTCTCGGGCTTTCCTGCATCATGGTGTTGGTCAGTGTGTCGATTTCACACATATAACCGACCTGCTCTGTCTGAGACAGACGCTTGTCTTCTTCACTCGTCGGGTCGATTGAGTCATGACCCACACCCATTACGTAGCGGAACATTTGCTGTGGTAAGCAGCTTTGAGCTGAAGACAGGTCGGCTATCACCGCACCTAACTGTTTAGTGCCGTTGAATGGCACAAAGTCACTGACCTGAGCGTATTTCTCAGGGGCGTAGAGGGTGCCCGATGCGTCGATCACATTACCGTTGTTGTCTTGATTGCGGATGTTGCCCACCGCATCAAAGTCTTCCATACCAAAGCCCATTGGGTTGATGTACTTTTCGTGGCAGCTTGAACAAGGCTGGCCTTCGGTCAAGCTGTGGTACTTGAGTCGGTTAGTGGTCGTCGGGTCTTGCAACAAGTCAGACAGCTCGGCAAGCCTTTGCTCTCTGGCTTCAAAGGTACCGGCTGGCGGATCGGGCTGATCCTGGCACAGCATACGGCGGCGCACTCTGACCGAGCGTAAAATAGGGTGCGACTCGTCTACTTCTGCCCAGCGCGACATAAACGCACCATTGGCCAAGATACCCCCGCGCTGTGTGGTCTCAACTTTTTGCATGTCATCACCTGATACGCCAGGAATGTTGTAGTGGTTGGCCAGTAACTGGTTCACGAACGTGAAGTTGGCGGTATACAGCGAGCCAAATTTTTCGTCCGGCTGAGTCATGATGTAGGAGAAGGTTTCGTTGATCTCCGCTTTCATGGCGGGTACCAGATTGGCAAAGCCCGGATAGTGGTCCTGATCTTTACTGGCGACCTCTAAACTGCCTGTGCCTAACCAGCTGCCCACAAAGTCACCCAACACCGGCTTGGCTTGCTCTGCCAGGCGGTTTGCATGGGCAATGATATGGGCTTCATCACGCAACTCATCACGCTCAGCGGCTTGCCACAGAAGCTGATCTGGCGATGAACCGGTAAAGGTATAAGACAGGAAGGTAGCCATTTCCCACGAGGTCAGCTCAAAGGCGTCGTAATCCAGCTCTGAGTTATCCGGGTTTGCTTCGCCTAATTCATGACGATAAATAAACTGCGGCGAAGACAGCAAGCCTTCCAGCGCTAACTGCATGCCCGCTGCAACGTCGTTATTGTTGAAAAAGCCCGTTGCGATCAGTCGATAACTGTCCGCTTCATCCTGCGTTAGCGGACGGCGGAATATCTGCGGCGCTAACTCATCAATTAAACGGTTGGCACAGTCTTCGTTAATGGCTGTACAACTTAAAGCAGGCGAATAGCCATTATCAGCCACCCATTGTGCGATTTCTTCGGCAACCAGCAGGTAGTTGCTGTAGTTAGAAGGCTGCACAGCGGCATGGGTATTATTGATGAAAAAGCCCACCTGAGAATCCGGCGACAGGCCGTCTGACACCTCAAAATCAACCCCCAGTAAGTCTTCTACTGTGTTTTGATATTCGGTTTGGGTCAGGATTTTCAGCTGTCTTGCACCGTATGCCACAGGCGCGACACCCACATCACAGGTTAATGGCGCAGGCCACAGGGTTTGCAGGTAATCCGCGATATCCGTAGCACACTGCTCATCACAAGCACCCGGCGCGCCATAAGGCATAGTCGCGGTGATCACATCAATCATGGCCTGTACATCGCGTTCTGTATTAAGCGCAGGGAATGAACCCAGACCGCCCCCTTCAGAGCCATGACAACCGGCACAATTAGTTTTGTACAACTCCATGCCACGGGCAATGGGGTCGGTTTGCGTGACGGTGATACGGGCAATATTACTGGGCTGGGAGGGCACTGAGTTGTTCAGCGCAATCACCTTGTAATCAAACTCGCCGGACTCAGGTAAACCCGATTCATAATAACTGGCGTTAGAGGCAAGCGTAGCGGCGGTGTGCCAGCGGCCATCAAGCGATTTTAAACGCACCAGGTAGTTGGTTTCGTTATTGCTGTTGTCGTACCAGCTTAATTGCGCCTGCGCTTCGGTAGAAAGCACACTGGCGCTGAGCTCAGAAGGTGCAGCGGGTTTGGCCGCCATATCCACCGGCTCAAAACCGTCTTGCTCGGCTGATAAAAAGGTCAGGTTAAAGTAAACCGGTACGGTCTCACCAATGCCACTCAGGTTAGCGACCACTCTCAGTGCCTCAATACCATAGTCCATATCGAAGGTTTTACTGTCGACTATCAAAGGCGTAAGCGTACTGACGTTAACATGGCCCGTTGCCAGCTTCACGACCAACACATCCAGGCTGAGTTCATGGTTAACGCCATGCAGGCTCATCTCGCCGGTAACGGTTTGAACCGTCGGGTTGCCCACTTCCAGCGTGCTCAATAGTGCAGGGTCAATCTGAGTGCTGAAGTACGCCGTTGGCAGTAGCTCAGTTTCAAACAGTAAATCCATAACCCGGCTGTTTCTGATATCCACACCGGTAGACACACTATTTAAATCAACTGCCAGGATTACGCGACCGTCGGCATCAATACTGCCCGATAGCGCAGGAGCAGCGTTATTCTGCGACGCAAACTGGTTCAGCTCTGCCACATGGTCTTTTTTGACCGACACGTAACTAAGTGAAGACTCAGCACTGTCCAGCGCCCACAACCCCGTTTCTGTGACCGCATCCGGGGGCGTAGTCGGGCCAGAGTTGCTGCACACATCACCATTGAGGGTAATGACAGCGTCTTCACTCAGACCATTTTTATTGGCAACAAAGCCGAGACCAAATGACTGATTTGCATGTAGGGTATGACCTTGTGAGGTGATGGTACAGCCCGTGTCGTTACAGTCGAAATTGCCGTTCCAGCTATTTTGCAGGGAGATGCCCGGGTTCCAGGTGAGTTCGAGCGACCAGTCGTTAATGCTCTGATCTGAGTCATTTTCTATGGCTATCTCGGTTTTAAAGCCGTTGTTCCAGTTATCCGGAATGGTAAATGAACACTGCGCTGCCTGAGCAAACGGCGCGCTTGCGATTAAACTAATACAGGCGGCAAACTTTGCAATAGCAGGTGCTGCAGATTTGCTACGAGTCAAGGTAGAGAATCGTGGTAAATTATTGAATATCATTTTCTTTCCCTCCTATTGTTGAGCTTCAAAAACTAAGTTAAAGCTCACGGGAACCGCGTAACTGATCACAGATAAATTCGCCAATGTTCTCAGTGTTTCTATACCTGGCTCTAAGCCAAAGTCTGTCGCGTCCAGCACAACAGGGGCAAGGCTTTGCACCATGACTTTAGTGTGCGTCAGGCGGCGAACTGCCACGTCTGCAGTTACTTCGGCTATCACGCCTTTGAGATTGAGCGTGGCGGTAACAGTCTGCTTTTCAGTGCTGCCAATAGGCAAGGCTGTCAGGGCTGCATAATCAACGGCGAGCAGTACTTCGGCGTGCGGGAACAAGCTGGTATCAAACAGGTGCTCCTTCATTCTGCCGTCCCGGGTGTCATTACCCGTATTAACACTGGCCAGATCCAGAGTGAGCCTTGCAGCACCTTGCTCAGAAATACTGCCACTGAGATTTTCGAAAGTGTGTGCTTCAACCACGTGCTGTTTTTTGGTGGAGACAAAATACAGGCTGGAGCTTTGCGGATTTAACTCAAATGGTCCGGTGATGGGTGCCACATCCGGCTCTGTGACCTGAATGCTAATGAGCTGGCTGACCGTGGTATTGACCCCGTCATTGACCGATAGTTTGACTGTAAATGTACCGGTCTGATCGAAAACATAAGCAGGGTTTGGCTCGCTGGATGTATTGCCGTTACCAAAATCCCAGCTGAAGGTCAGGGTATCGCCATCAGGATCGGAAGAGTCACTACCATCAAAGTTCACTGTTAGAGGGCGCTGGCCCGAGGTCACTGAGGCAGACGCAACGGCCGTTGGCGCATGGTTAATATTGCCATCTGTCGAGCATAAGCCGCCGAGCGAAGGGGTAGTTGGGGCGTCATTTTCCTGCGCCTTTTGGGCATTAAAACCAAAGTTTAAGCTCTGGCCCGGATTAATGGTGCCGTTGTAGTTCTCGTTGACAATTTCATAGGGGTTATTGCCACTGTGATTGCCATGCCAAACGCCGGTCAGTTTGGTGTTATCGGCAAATTCCATCAGCACTTTCCAGCCTGAAATGGCCACGCTTTCGGTGTTAGTGATGGTGACCTTGCCGCGAAAGCCAGAGATCCATTCCTGTTCCACTTCAAAGATACATTGTGCCGATTCTGGCTGCGCTTGTTCAATCGAGAGTGAAATTGGTGCTGCCTGGTAGTCATTGGTGCCGTCGTTGATGGTTAATGACACCTGGTAATCACCCGGCTGCTCAAAGGTATGTTGTGGGTTCATTTCATCTGAGTTTTGGCCGTTACCAAAATCCCATAGGTAGCTCACTGTGTCTGAGGCCGAATTGGCAAGCTCGCTACTGAATTGGATGGTGGCAGGTGCCGTGGCCTGGGTGTCAGACGCGGTAATGGCAACACTGACTTCGTTATTGTCATCCTGCCCGCTGCTCTCGCAAATGCCAGAGAAGACAGGTGCAACGGCGGTTTGCCCGGCCGCTTTTTGCACGTTAAAACCAAAAGACTTTGACGAGTTTGGGTTAATCTTTCGGTTCCAGCTGAGGTTCTCAAACTGATAGGGGTTGCTGCCGCCCAGTTGAGCGCGCCAGGCATTGTTGATTGACTCACCCCGATTAAACTCAAGCCCGACCGTCCAGCCATCTAAGGCAACGTCGGAATCGTTATATACCGTGACTTCTGCGGTATAACCGCTTTGCCACTCATTTTTTACCTTGAACTCGCACTGCGCTGCCAGGCCTGGCATAGCGTGTCCTAAAGCCATTAAACAGAGCCCGACTTTAAAAAGCCGGCGCTGCTTGTTGTATCTATGTTGTCTCATGAGTATTCCCCAGAGCATTGTCATCTGACATGTTGTTTCCCTGCTGTTCTTCGCTGAATAGGCGGTCGACCAGAATGAACAGGTTAAAATCGCAACGACAAGCTCAGGGATGAGGAAAGACTAAAAGTAGACGGTATGACAACAGATGCCATAGGCGTGAATGCCAATATGCTACGCAATGCGCATACAAAACAACAGTATGCACACTTCATTATCACTCGTTGGCATTCAGCAACCCCGCTATCTTAGTATGCACCTTAGACCGGAAGCTTTGCGTCCCCTCCTTTCGAAAGGTTTGCTATTTTAAGCCTGTCTGTGGAAGTTAGCCTAAAATTGCAATAACCACAAAGGCCAAATCGCAACTTTCACATTATTTGCACATTTCACCTGAAATAAGGCAGGAAGGCTGTTTAAAATTTGCTCTTGGTCATTGTGAAGTCCTTAAAATTTAATGATTTATGCTCATTTTTAGAAATGTGCACAATGTGGCTCAATTGTGCACAGGGGCAGCGGAATGTGTCCTAAATTTGAAAAATGGTATTTGCCATTCACTCACCCTTAACTCGCTTTGTTTGATTCAATCCTGCTCGTAGCAACTATCTGATTTGCTTATGAAGTGGCAAAACCAGTCTTGTGGCTCTACGCTTTATTGTTAGCTCTATTTTTATTCCATTTATTCAAGGTTGATTGGGTAAGTTATTACAAGGGTTGTTTATGACTATTGAGCAGAAATTGGAAAGTGCACGACTGGAGTTGCTTGATATGGGGCTGCGAGCAAACCCGCAGCTTAACTATCGTAGCAGTGGAAAAGCGATAGATATAATAGACGAAAAGTCTGAGCAAGTTTTTGAGCTGCTTGTTGAAAAAGAAAAAACAATGAGCTTTTTGCCATTACCAAAGGCTTATCAAAATAACATCAGCGACGATGATCAAAGTACCTTTTTCCAGTCTGATGAAGACACTGAGTTACCTCCGCTGGATTTGTATCTGGAGCAGCAAAAGGGGGAGGCACGATTTAGCGATAAGTATCTTCAAACTGGGTTTATGCCTGCAAAGCTTGATAAGGCACTGTTAAAGTTAGAGGCGGATGCACACACAATGTTGCAAGAGCAGGGCATAGAAGTAATGTACCTGGCGCTGGGGTTTTTGCAATGGAATGAACCGTCCAATACGCGTGTGTCGCGCTACGCACCTTTGATCCTGGTCCCCGTAAAGCTTACAAGGTCGTCCGCCAGGGATAGCTTTAAGCTGAAATATACAGGTGAGGAGCTGGGCTCCAACCTGACGCTGGCCGCAAAATTGAGAACCGAATTCAAACTACAATTACCTACTTACACGGTTGAAACTACTTTAGCAGACTACTATCAAGCAGTTGCGCATGCTGTCGAGAAGCAATCAAGCTGGAAAGTCCACCCGGATAAAATCGGCCTGGGGCTTTTCTCGTTTGGCAAGTTCCAAATGTATATGGATTTAGATCCGAGTGGCTGGCCAGAAGGCAAAAAGCCTGAGCAGCTGCCGCTCATGACACGTCTTTTGAGTGAGGGGTTTAGCCCAGAAGCCGAGTACAACGCCAGTGAATTGGCGCACCCAGAGAAGCTCCATTTGGTAAAAGATGCCGACTCCAGCCAGATAGCGGCGATTTTGGCAATGAAGTCGGGTGCTGATTTTATCATCCAGGGTCCACCTGGTACTGGCAAGTCTCAAACCATTACCAACATCATTGCTGAGGCTGTTGCTTTGGGTAAAAAAGTGCTGTTTGTGGCACAGAAAATGGCGGCACTGGAGGTGGTGAAGAAGCGACTTGATGAAACTCACCTCGGGCTTGCTGTGCTCGAACTGCACAGTCATAAAAGTACCAAGAAGGTGGTACTGGCTTCTATCTCAGAGTCACTGGCACAAGGCAAGCCCCAGATAGCAGACAGAGAGCAAGAGTTTGCTGAGCTTACAGCTGCCAAATCACTACTGGATTCTTATGCGAAAGAAGTGAGAGTGCCCATTCTCAATAGCAAAATCAATTATATCAGTGCTTTGGGTAAGCTGATGCAGCTTGAGCAAGCGTCGACGGGCAAACCAATACCCCTGTTGCCATTTAGTCTGTTTTCGCAATGGACAGACGAAACATACCATCAAGTAATAAAAATTGTCGACGAACTGGTCCAGCAGATACAGCAAGTGGGGGAGCCAGCCGCGCACCCGTTTGCCATGTCTACCCGCCAGGATTTTTCTCCCGCGATGCACCAGGCGTTATCCGCTGCGATGCTGGCACTGAGCGATGAATTAAGCGCATTGGGTTCTCATTGCCAAACGGTTGCAGAGCGCATACAGCTTGAAAGCCCCGACAGCTTGCAGGCGGTATCTCAATTGATTTCCACCGCGTATTGGTTGTCTGAGGTGCCTGAACTGCATGGGGTACAAGTAGATAACGCGGTGTGGGTTTCGGATGAGCAACAGGTAGCGCGTGGTCTGGAGAGTCTTGAGCGCACCATGTTGCTTAAAAAGGCAGTCGAAGAAGAGTTTATTGCACTTGTATTTGAAGCCGATTTACTGAGTATCCGTGAAGGGTTAGTTGGAAAAACGGATAAGTGGTGGCGCTTTTTGTCGCCTGGTTTTAGAAAAGCGAAAACTAAGCTCTCCGGTCTGTACAAAGGAGCCTTGCCGAGCAACCCCGCAAAGTGGTTAGAGTCGTTAGATACAGTGTTGGAGTATAAAAGCGCAAAACGCGAGTTGGATACCTACTGTACGTTTTTATCGAATGCTTTTGGCCCGCTATGGCAAGGAGAGCACTCAGACTTGGCAGAACTCAAACGGGTTTTTGAATGGATCTGCGACTATTATCAAAAAGTGAATAGTGGTCAGTTGCAATTGAAGCTGGCAAAAGTCATTGATGCTGGTGTAGATAAACAACTGCTACTGAATGAGTCAAACGGGCTAAAACGATTACATAATGAGTCGTTACACCTTTGCAATCGACTAACAGAAATCGTTGCGATAGATCCACAAAGGTCAGAGTATGAACTTGCGACAATGAAATTTGGTGCTTTGTCTGAGCTGCTAGCGAGTTGGAACAAGCCGGAGCAGTTGTATGAGTTTGCACGATATAACCAGATAATTACTGCTCTTGAGCAATATCAGATCCAGCCCTTCGTAAAACTGGCCTTCAATTGGAAAGAGTCCCCGCAAGCCTTGCAGCATGTGTTTGAGAAAAGCTATTACCAGGGCTTGGTTGATTATGCGTATGCTAATTCCGCATCTATCCGGCAATTTGACCGGACAAAGCACGAAAAGACCATCAAAGATTTCAAAAAAGTGGACGAAGAAAGTCTGTTTTTTGCTCAGGAAAAGCTCGTCGGTCAGTTGTTTGAACAGTTACCGAACAAAAATGCAAAAGGAGAAATGGAACTGGTACTGCGAGAGCTCAGTAAGAAGACGCGTCATATTCCTTTGCGGAAATTATTGAGTGAAGCGGGCCATGTTATTCAACAGATTAAACCTATCTTTATGATGAGTCCCATGTCCATCGCAACTTACCTTAAGCAAGGTGCGCTGGAATTTGATTTGATTGTTTTTGATGAAGCCAGCCAGATACCCGCTCCAGATGCATTGGGTGCGATGATGCGGGGGAGTCAGGTGATCGTTGTTGGTGATAGCAAGCAGATGCCACCTAATAGCTTGTTTGCAAAGTCGGTGGAATTGGAAGAAGAAGAGCTTGAAAAGAGTGATACCGCTGACATCGAAAGCATACTGGCACTGATGGAGTCTAAAGGTGCGCCAAGCCATATGCTGAAGTGGCATTACCGTTCACGCCACGATTCGTTAATAGCCGTTTCAAATGAGCAGTTTTACAAAAATGAGTTGATAGCATTTCCGAGCCCTGGGTTTCACCGTGATGCAACCGGGCTGAAGTTCCATTATTTGCCAGAGAGCTGGTACGACAAAGGGGGGTCAAGAACTAACCCCGGAGAAGTAAAAGCAGTGGTCGCAGCTGTGCTTAAGCACGCGCTGACCAAACCTCATTTATCGCTCGGTATTGTTGCTTTTAGTTTGTCTCAGCGCGACGCAATCCTTCTGGAGCTTGAAAAAGTGCGCCGTTTACACCCTGAAACTGATGGGTTCTTTGAGCGCCATGCTGGTGGTGATGAGTTTTTTGTAAAGAACCTTGAGAACGTTCAGGGTGATGAGCGAGACGTCATCTTTATTAGTATTTGTTATGGAAAAACGAAGTCGGGCCAGATAAGCCAGAACTTCGGTTTATTAAATAAACCCGGGGGAGAGCGCAGGCTCAATGTATTAATATCAAGGGCCAGATTGTCTATGGAGGTCTTTTCGAACTTCCACGGGCAAGAGCTCAGAGTGGATAGTGGTAGCCCATTCGGGCTGCGTGCATTGCAGGCGTTTTTAGAGTTTGCTGAATTCAACAAATCAGAAACGGCTGCTGAAGGCGAGCAGGAGGCAAATTTTGCTTTTGGTCGTGTACTGCAAGATGCCATTCAAAACTTGGGCTTTGATGTTGCGGCACAAGTGGGAAATCAGGGGTATTTTATTGATTTGGCAATACGCCACCCAAGTTATCCTGAACAATATGTTTTGGCATTTGAGTATGATGGCGAGGGCTACTATGAGGCGGTTTCTGCCAGGGACAGGGAGCGGTTGAGACAAAGCGTACTAGAAGGGTTAGGGTGGAAATTTGCGCGCATCTGGTCAACCGACTGGTACAGAGATCCGAAATCAGAGCTGCAAAGACTGAAAGTGATGATTGAGGAGGCCATATTGAATCACGATGCACACCTTGTTGCACTGGAAGGTGACACAGAACAGGCTGCGGTATTGGCTGATACGTTATCTATGACTGCAGAAACTGAGCCTCAAAGTGCTGCTCCAGTCATACAAAGAAATGAAGTAGCTGAAGAGGCAATGTTTGATGCGTGTAAAACTCCTTATAAAAAAGTGGATGCTTCTGAACTCAACATGCCCAAGGTCGATGACTTTAGTGCAATTCCATTAAGCGCTATTGAGCATGCGATTGAGCGAGTCGTGGCCAGTGAATACCCTATTTTTGCTTCCATCGTTGCAAGCCGCTTGGCCAATGCTGCTGGGCTATCTCGCGTTGGTAGTAAAATAAAACGGATTGTGGATCAGGCCATTGATGGGTTAGCGGGCAAAGGAGCAATTCAAAAAGACGATAACAGGGTTCTGTGGCCTAAGGGCGTGTCTAGCGTTAAATTACGCAATTGGGATGCCGCAGACGCCTCAATGAAAAAGCTGGAAAATGTCTGCGATGCTGAGCTTACCAATGCGTTGTTGTTGACCGTACGAGACGCACATGCAATCAATATGACTGACTCGGCATCTGCCGCTCTCGGTTTACTTGGGTTTCAACGTGCCACCGCACAGGCTGTTGAAAGGATGAATCGTCTGGCACAAGAGCAATGTAAAAAAGGCGTGTTAACCAGTGAAAACGACAGATTAAAAATTGCAGTAAGGAATTGACTGAGGCGAAACAGGGGCTTGTTTTGAGCTGCTATATTAAGCCCCACTAACTTGGTGAATTTAATGCCGTTGCGAGCGAATCATGTAATATTATGATTAGGTAGCCAAAATCACTATGTCATGACAGTTTCTGTAAAATGAACACAATTTCAACACATCTTGCACTTGAACGCTTAGATATCACATGAAAAACCTAAATGTTTTATTTAGTTGGTGTGATATTTGCTTTGTTTTTCATAGGGTTTACTAATAGCAAGGAACTGACGCTATGCAACTACCACGTAATGTGATGGATATTTATTTTGGTTACAACTTCCGGGTTGGTGATGTAAAAGGCGCCAAAGAGGGGATCGCTGAGTTTGAGCAAATTGCCCAAAACGCATCTTCCGCCGAAGAGAAAGAACGTTATGCTCAGGCGGCAAAACAGCTAAGAACAGAGATTTTGCCACAGATGGAAAAAGAAATGGAGCAGCTGGGCAAGCAGCTTGGGCTGAAAGGCGGTCAGATAGGTAAAGTCGTGGACCTAAATGGAGATTCGTTATCACATCTGGCTGTTAAAAAGGATCAGCTGAACGGCTTGTCTATGATAACGCCCTATGAAACAGGCCGTTTCTATCACAATAAAGCCTAGAGCATGGGCTTTGTAAAGGGGGTTGCCAGCTGGCAGCCCCGCTTTAAAGTTGCACAGTCACTCTAGTGCAAGCCAAGCCCAGTTTGGCTTGAATAACTCCCCTCAAACTTGGGTGTTTGGCTCAATATCCAAAGTTATTGCAATTAACCCGATTTACCCATTTCCTGCTCAAATTCGAGCACAATAAACTCTGCCGGGCGCACAACGGCTACTTTAACCGTTACTTTAAGAAAGCCATTGAGTAAATGGTCGCTGGTCATGGTTGTGCCTAAGCCACACTCGACCCGAAATGCGTCTGCCGCTTGTGAGCCTTGCAATCCCCCTTCTTTCCAGACGCCAGTCAGAAAACTGCTGATTTCGCTTTTTATTGCCCCCCAGGTGTTAGCATCGTTTGGCGCAAGTGCATAGGCACGAATAGCCTGTTGGCAGGTCTGTTCAATAAAGGTCATGGTGCGGCGCACCGCAATATAG
Organism: Pseudoalteromonas rubra; assembly: GCF_000967655.1. GTDB lineage: Bacteria > Pseudomonadota > Gammaproteobacteria > Enterobacterales > Alteromonadaceae > Pseudoalteromonas > Pseudoalteromonas rubra_A. Next base: position 22,637 of record NZ_JXYA01000079.1, on the reverse strand, counting down.
CGCCAGTCCTGTGAGTTGCCATCCAGGGTGCGCGCTCCCCAAACAAGAATACCCAGGCCGTTGAAAAAGCGAATGGCATTGACAGATTTACCCGTGATAGCGTCAACGTTTAAATTCTCCTGCTGAGAGTCACTCAGTCGAATGGGTAAAGATGCTGCACCCACAATAGGCGTATTCGCCGGTGCATGCCAGACACCCATTTCATTATCATTCACCGTATAAACACCGGCCATGCCGCCACCGGGTGGCAGTACATTGGCGTCTTGCAGAACATGCGAGATAATTTGCGAATAGGTTTGAGAGGCACTGAGTAGCGCCGCATGGTACTGCGATGCGGTCATGGACCCATCATTTTGATTTATTTTAGCGATGATTTGTTCTGCCGCAGGGTTCGGTGCCGATTCCGGGCTGAGTAATGCCTGTAATTGCAAAAGGTCGCCACCACACAAGTTGGTATAGTTTATTTCATCAGTTTGCATCAGGGTGGTGCCAACAAAAGGGTAATATGCCGCACCGAATTTAAGACCTTTTGAACCTGTATTGTTTCTGAATACTTCGATATCTTGTGTGTAAGTGATAGGGTCTGGTGCTTTGCCGCCTATGATGTCGAACAGGCAGATGGCGGTTTGCATCTCCCCCGCTTGTAGCAACATACTTTGCATCAGCGTGCCATTGTCGGCTACAGGTAGTAAGGTTGCTTCCGGGCAAATATACATGGTGGGTGCTTGTTCGTTTTTAAGTAATGATAAACCTGCCTGTAGTTCATCCAGTTTTACGTTCGGGTTAACACCCTGTGTCCCAACAGCCCCCGGTTTTCCTGTGCTGTTCCCATGGGTGCCGACAGACACAATATAGGCATCCCCACCGCCGTTTTCATAGAACCAGCGCACGCTATTGTATAAATAGTAAATGCTACCTGAGTCTGCCACGACTGAGTAATAGCGCCCAGCAATGGTCAGATAGTCGCCGGTGTCGGGTTGTTGCTCAGACTCTATCAAATAGTATTCAGGGTGATATTGCACGCTTGGATCCGCAGGTGGTGGCGGGTTCTCCTTCATATAGATGGCCTGAAACTCAGCAAAAGACGTAATTTTTTGCGCCTTGTTTAAATACGATTTGCCCTGGTACTCGGCAGCTGGTGTGTACCCTACAAATGCCGGCACCGCGGTTGCTACCGGCACAACAGAGTTAGGGAAAGCATTTACGTCATCAATGTAAACGCCAGGAGTTTTAATGTTTGAAGTGACCATAGCAATATTTGCCTCTTATTCCTGTATGACTGAATTCACTGTCCCTGATATTAGCGAAGTGAACTCGTTAATTTGTTTTACACCATAATAGCCGATGCTAGCAATGATGCGTTTTTTGCGCTCGTTCCTGTGACGGACGAACTCTGCCGTCTCAAGTGGAACAGCGTCTGAATTAGATTATCCGACTCAATTCAGCTACCAAAGCTGTCAGGAGCAATCAATGTGTAAGTCAGATACTGTGTGCGGCGTTTATTGAACTACTAAATCGGTTCCTTTTCTCAGGTCGTGACTTTTCACAAAGGTTTGCACTGCTCATACGTCTGCGCTATGTTACTGAACAGTCATTAAGGAACTTACAATTAGTTGATATTATGGGTTATTTAAGCATAAATAAATCAGCCAGGGATATAAAGAACACAGGTGCATGTGGCGTCTGAATTTTATGGAGGCGCAGTTACTATATGCAAAATACCTGATGCGGGTGTTTGGGTGTTGCACCCATCTTCATACCAAAACCGGTCACGGCAAAATTGCCGATAGTAGGCGAGGCACACAGAAAGTCACCACGATGATTAAAATGGGCGGGCATGGTGTCGAGTAACTAAAAGCTGACATAGCCATGATAAAGGGACGGCTGAGATGCTGCGCTGAGTGAGTTAACCATGAAACCCCTGAACAAGATCCGATGTTCTGTTGTTTGCGCGACTTAAGTGACTCTGCTTTTTGTTGTCGGCATAAGCCTGCAGGCCCGTTCCGCTGTACAGAAGCCTGCAATTTGCAGCGCAACAGGGAGTAAATTCGAGCACTCGATTGTTAAACGTTCAGTATTCCCCGAGGACAGCGGGAGGACTTGAACAGTCCGTCGCATGCCGTCGGGTTTCGATGTGCAAGTGACTAATTATAATAAAAATACACAGTGCCAAAGGCTGTATTTTGCTGTTGTGCAAACTGCTTAGACAGTAAAATAAAGATCTGTGGACATTCCGGCAGTTCACTAAGGAGATTAATATGTCTGATGATAATCAAGGAACTCAAATTAACGACACACACATTATGTCGACTCGCCATGCTAACAAAATGAAAACCCTCATATCTGAGGTGGAGTACAAGAGTGACTCACTGCACAGTTACCTGGCTAAAAATAAGGTGCGGATACTTAACGCATTTGAGCGATTGGCTGCCGTTTTTCGAAAGGCCAAAGAATGTAGGGTGGCGTATGACAAGATCCGCTCCTGGCATTATGACGTCAATTTGCTGATTGCCCGCACCCAGTTGGACCTGTTGCAGCAGTTGCGTGTTGAAAAGCAAGCCGGTGTAAAGCTAGATAACAGTGTGGTGCTTAATCGCCCCGAGAGCTACAAGATCACCTATGAAGTTTCCCATCCGCTGGGGCTGTCAATTACTCAACTGATTAAAGAGGTGGATACTGAAATTGATGAAATTGAGAGCCTCTATATGCGCGGGGCTATCGACGACATTGAATATACCCATGCCTGCAAGCAAGCGTCTGTGATCCTCAGTGGTGTGGTTGATCGCATCAATAAAGTAACGGCCCGGGGTAAGCGTGGCGATATTAGCTTTAGCCCACGCTATTACCTGACCCTTTTACAAGATCCAAATTTCAAACTCTTAGCTCATTGCGGCGTACCAATGGCGATTGCGGAGCTTATTTTGGACGATACGCAGATGGCCATTGTCAGAACGCATCACAAAAGGCCACGCGCCGGCGATGATACACAAACCGCGTCTGAAGCGCTCAGAGAAAACGCAGAATAACAGATACCCTGTTACACAGGTTGCCGTGTAATTTGCTGTAGCGACCAGCCGGGATACAGCGCGTATTGTTGTGTCCGGGTTGGGCATGATATGCCACTATTTTTAAAGGAAGTCAGTCTGCTATGATCCCACGCTTTGTCATTGCGCTGCTGCCTTTACGATAAACAATCAATGATTAAAACTGGGGGAACAATGGACTATTTAAGCATCAATAAACAAGCCTGGGATAAAAGAACTCAGGTACACGTGACGTCTGAGTTTTATGATGTTGCCGGGTTTAAAGCCGGGCAATGTTCGTTGAATCCGGTTGAGCTGGCACAGGTGGGTGATGTTGAGGGCAAGTCTTTGCTGCACCTGCAATGTCACTTTGGCCAGGATACTTTGTCCTGGGCCCGACTGGGAGCAGATGTGACAGGGGTGGACCTATCCGCAAGTGCGATTGCGCAGGCGAATATACTTAAAGACGCGCTGGGTCTTAAAGCTGAGTTTATCGAAAGCGATGTGCTCCAGTTTGGCCTTCATAATACTCGTCAGTTTGATATTGTGTTTTCCTCATACGGCGTATTGTGCTGGCTGCCTGATTTAACCGCGTGGGCACAAACTGTAGCGGGCGCGCTCAAGCCTGGTGGTGTGTTCCATCTGGTTGAGTTCCACCCAGTTAACGACTTGCTGGCAGGCTATGCCTACTTTCCTCATGGTACGCCGGATATTGAGCAAGAGGGCACCTATACAGAAAACTGCGATGGCACTAAAAATACCACAGTGACCTGGACTCACTCGGTCAGTGATGTGATCAGTGCGTTGATAACGGCTGGCCTGAGCATTGAGCTCTTTGCTGAGCACCCGTATAGCCCATACGATTGCTTTGATGGGCTGGAGTTTGTGCCTGAGCTGGGGTATCAAAAGTTGTACCAGGGTCAGCAGGTGCCTATGCTGTATTCGATTAAGGCCTGTAAATGTAAGCACTCAGATAAGTAATCCGTGCTATTGGTATACCAATACTCGCAATGCATCAAGGGCGATGCATGACTGGTCTAGTTCGGATCTACGCCAGAGCAATACAGTGACTGCTAACTGGTGCGTGAATATATGTGCGTGGTGATAGTTTGGCGGGTTGATAGTCAAAAGAACTGTCAGGTTTGCGGCTATTCAGCCAGCTACTCCGACAGTTCAACTAACAGGGTTTTTAAATAATCGTTTTACGCGTTCGCAAGCGGTTGAAGTTAATGTAAACCCCCTTGCCACCGCTGCAAGGCGGCTTCACTTCAAAGCCAGAGTACTTCTCTTTTATTCTGATCAATTCCTCATAACTTTCCTGAAAGTAAGTTTTGGTTGGAATGGAGGCATCTTTAAAGCTGATAAACGCGCCATAGGCACCTTCAATGGAGGTATCGCGACTGACTTCAATCCAGTCAAGCGCTCTGTTTACAAAGCGATATACCGGATTCTCCTGGCCCAGCATTTTGCTGTCGCCTTGCCCGTCGTACTTCAGCTCGGTATTCCACCAAGTTTGATATTGAATGGTGTACTGTGCTTTAGAATACGGGAATGCAACTCGACGTAAGGCACCAACACTAGATTCATCGGCGTAGAATGGGCCTGCAATTGCGCCTAAGGTTACATAGCTAAATAAACCCAATGGTGCATTTTCATCAAACAGCAAAGACGAGGTTAACGAGCGCAATAGCTGTCTCTTTCCTTGCTCAGTCAGGCCGCTTTCGCGTACCACTTTTGACGTAATTTTATGAGGCGCTGGCGCATCAAAATCAGGGGTGAACGGCGTGCCATTGGCATTGGCAACTAAGCCTTGTTTAACCCCGGCCGTCGCCAGGTTGGCCAACGTATTTCGTGACCAGTCAGACATCAATGCCGCACTGTAGCTGTCTTTGGTATCTTTACCTGTTACCACTATTCTTGAGGTTGGAAAGTACTTTTTACCAAAGCTGAGCAGTTCACTTTCGGTGCCCCGCCAGTAACCATACATGGTGCTTGGGTGTTCTAAGTCTTTTTCGCAGGCCACCGACTTATCTGCAATGGCGTTAATTTTAAGATTAGTACCAACCAATTGTTCCGTGCTGGGATCATTAATGGCATTTTCCCATTGCGTCAACAAGTCCCATGTTTTCAGATCTGTGGAGTCACCTGTCGGGTTATTCCAGTGAATTTCAAAACGATGGATCTCTTCGGGTAGCTCAAACGCTTTCACCCGAAATTCTGTGACTATGCCATAGCTTAGTGCACCACCACCACGTAGCGCCCAGAGTATGTCGCTGTGCTCCGTTTCCGACACATTCACTTTTGAACCATCTTGTAAAATGACCGTAGCACCTACAAGCGATTCGCAACACATGCCATGTGCTCTTGTCCACGGTCCCCAGCCACCGCCCTGAATGTAACCGGCTAAACCAACCGTTGCACAAGTCCCGTGTGGGATGGTCAAAGGTGGAATACTTTTGTCTTCTGGTTTGGCAAGCTTTGGTACCAGCTGGTAAAAACGATAGCCAGAACCGATATGCGCGATATAGCTATCCTTATCTTTTTCAATTGAAAAGTCTTTTAGCCCGCTTAAATCCAGCAAGACAACATCCGTTCCTGTGCATTCGCCTTCGTGATCGTGACCACCCGAGCGCACCCGAATGGGTAAATTATGCTCAATTGCTTCTTTGTAGGCATGCATAACATCATCGGTATGCTTACACATGACAATGACCGATGGAGAAAACTGCAGGCGCGTATTGAAGATCAAGGCATTAATTTGATAGTTGTTAAAGCGCTCCATACTTGTATCGCCGCAAGGTAGCAAAGTCAGCAGCTGGTCGGCTTCAAAGTTGTGCTTTTTTTCAAGCGCGGCGATGTAGTTTTGGGTTGTTTGCCAGTAGTGTGCGATGCGTTTTTGCGCTTCTTCTAACTGGCACTCTGGAATGGGTTTATTACATTGTTCAGTCATAATCATGTCCTTGTTTACATAGTCTTTTGGCATGTGCAGTCGCTTACCTTAGTACCCGTGATTGCTTCTGCTAAATCTTGTATTGCAGGGGCCAGGTCTTTTTCAGCTATTTTTACTTCAACTAAATAAGGCGATGCTGGGTGTTGCTTAATGGCAGAAAAAACCTCGTCCAGGTCGCTGACTTTTTCGACCTTTAAGTAATTAACACGGTATGCGCTTGCCAGTGAAGCATAGTTCCAATGATGAAGTTTATCGAATGGCGCAAAATCTGCCGCTGGGGTAAAGGCGCAGATATCGACAAACGATTGCTCTATGGCGTATACCTGATTGTTCATTACAAACACCACGGTATTGAGGTTATAGTGGCTAATGGAGGAGAGAGATTGGCACATCATCATAAAGCCCCCATCACCGGCAACCACCACACTACGTTTATCATCAGCAAGGCCGGTGCCCAATGAGCAGCCTGTTTCATGACCCAAAGAGCCCCAGGCCGCATCACTTACAAAGCGATTTTCTGCCAGGCCAGTTAAGCGAGCTGCCATATACAGGGACGAGCTTTCGCCTAATACCAGGTTGTAATCACGAACCGTTTCACAGGTTTGCAATTGCTTTTGATAAACGCTGAAAAAGTTGTCGTAGGTTATTTTGGCGTTGCTATCGGGACCCTCAGTTAAGTACAGATTATGAATGGTCGGCAGCTGGCTATTTAGTTGTAGCGGGTGACTTTCAAGGTAACTGTTCAATTCATCAATAAACTGAGCCAAGTTAATGCCGTTAAATTGCTCACACTCACCCACCCGAGCGGCGTTCATATTTACTCTGACCAGGTCATTGCCTTGTGTTTTTAACATGGTGAGGTAGTCGTCAGTGAAAATCGCACCCAGCGCCAAAATACAATCGCAACGACTCACAAAGTCAAACGTATCCTGCCAGGACGCTTCGCCTGCGTATGTGCCTACAAAGAGCTCTTTACTAACGTTATGGGTTTCACTAATGACCGATTTTGCCAGTGTCGTCGTGGTGTAGGGGATGTTGAGTTTGCTTAAAAGTGTAACGACCTGCTCCTGCAAACCGAGCCTCGCCAGTTCAATCCCCAGCAGCACAACCGGGTTATTTGCGGCTTTGAGTCGACTTATTACTTGCTCCAACAACGATGCCATCATGGCTGGATTAGTGGCCAAAGGTGGAATAACTAATTCACCTTTAGGCCTGGGGCATTCTGCTCCCCATACGTTTTGCCACGCCTCTAAGTAAATGGGCCTTTTTTCACTCATTGCCAATTGCAGGGCATTATCGATAATAGCGGGAGCCGATTGCGCATCAGCCAGTATCTCGCTGGCAACCGTTACGTTTTCAAAGACCTTTTTATCGGCGCTGTAATCCCCGGTTGAGTGATGAAACAGTACCCCTGTTTCTTCAATGTCCACACGATTCTCGGCCGAAGGACTCGCCGAGATGACCACAACAGGGTTGCGTTCTACATAGGCACCGGCAATGGCGTTTAACACACTGAATGTGCCCACGCCATATTGCACAGACACCGCGCCAATGCCTTTGTATCTGGCATATCCTTCCGCCGCATAACCCGCTCCCAGCTCAGTCACATCCCCAACCGCGTCAATACCATCAAAGTTATCTAACGTGGTCATAAACTCTTGTACATAGTCTCCCGGCACTTGAAATACCTTGTCGAGCCCAAACTCTTTTAGGCGACGAAGCAGGTGGTATGCAACTGTGTAATTATTGGTACTCATGGTTGATCCCCCTGTAAGCAAATTCCGTGACCTCGTTGAGCGTGTCCGGGTTTGCATTCGGTTGTTCATTTTGAACCTTGCTCGGGCTACATCCGTTAGTACAATCCACGGGAAGGTAGTTGTGATGAGTTTTCAGCCACTCCTCATATTGTGCTTCGTCTTTGGTTAACCATTGCGGAGTAGGCAGATCAAAAAACTGCGCCAAGGTCGATTCTGCTGTATTAAGCGCGCCCTCAACCCAACCCTGCTCATAGGAGTAAGCTTCACCGACAATATAAATAGCTTCACCTTCAACAGGGTGGCGCATTTTACACATGATCTCATCAAGCCGGTAATTGGCTTTCCATTCGTGCCAGCCACCGCCGTACGGGTCGTCGCCCCATTCCTGGTAAATCGCGGAGTAAGGCATAGGCAAGACTTTTTGATTGTGTAAAGCCTGAATTTGACGATGCGCCGCTTCAACCATACTGGTGGTGATTTGATACTGATTTTTAGGCACAATTTCATCAGCGCTACACCCTTCACTGCCATATGCAGGCACAAAGCCTTGGTAGTGCTCGCCCTTTTCCAGTCCTTTCCAGTAGGGGATAGTGCCAATATCGTTGTATGAAGCCATTAATAAAGAATTGGTATTTGGCTCGCCATAGGTTTTTAGAGTTTTACAGACTTGCTGGCCTTGCTCATTCACCTCAAACTCAACGCATTCTTGTTGGTCACACTCTGTGCCCATATAGTAAGTTTGGCGAATGGGTAAATCGGTCACTGAACGACCAGCCACCAATCCCAGGCTGCGCCACCAGGGTTGCTCGTATGCCATAAACATCTTGATCGCTTTTTGGATCAAGACCGACGGGATATTTTCTTTTAACCAGGGGTTTTCAAAAAACTCTGACTCAATCAGTTCAAGGGAGCGTCTTGGCATCGCAAGGATGATCTGTTTTGCTTTGACGCGTTGAGTGGGTTCATCTGCGTCGACCACCTCGCCACTGGCAGTTTCCATCATGGGTTGAAAAATGAGCTCGTAGCGATATTCACACCCCTTATGAATTTCTATCTTGACCAAACGCTTCAGCATATGAACGCAGCCGCTGGCTGCTTCAAACTCTTCGCATAACTTCAGTGGTAACGCCTGAAAACCTTTTTTAAGGGTTTTAAACACCGTATCATCGCTGTATTCCGTTGCAGGCAGCTGTGTGACGGCGCTTGCATTGGCCACGTTGGCATCGTAACCACCCGCTTCTTTCATAAACAGGTATGCTTCGTTGCTTAGCACATGCTCAAGCAGGTTCCAAAAGCCGAATTTCCATATCTCTTTACCAAATACTTTTACTTTCATCTGCTCAGATAAAGACATATCGGCAAAGCCTGGGCAAATTAAGTTCATGACTTTAACTTGCAAGTCTTCCGGGCCATAGCCGCGCTCAGTTTCTTCTAAGTTATAGGGAATTTTGTCTGGACACTCGGCAAAATCACGGTATCTGAAGTACTGTCCACGCAGATAAAATAAATTGTTTTCGCTGCCAGCCTCAACAGAGCTTGCCTTGTCTGAAGGGTATAACGGCAATTTAGAGCCCATCGGGAAGTCTTTGGTCTCTAACTTCAGCTCATCTACCAAAGTGCTCACCATAATGTGATCCTCTGGGATAAAGCGCATTCCGCCAAGCTCTGCAACAACGTTCGGTAAACCCGGTAATGTGCGACTGTATAGTCGGCCACCTATTCGCTTACTATACTCAAACAGTTCTATTTTCTTTGTGTTTCCATACGTTTGTTGTAAACGCCAGGCACTATAAACGCCCGATACACCACCACCCACAATAGCAACATCTATCTCACTGTTCATTTTATATGCTCCTTTAAGCTTTGCTTTAAGAGCATATTTGAGGGTCTGAGGTTTATCTATTACACATAATTACAAGGGATTACGGCACATTACATGGGTATAGAGTTGTGTGGACAGCCATGTTAAATATGAAAGTTTGAACACGGATCTCGGCGCTCAGGCTGAGTTTGAAGAAAGGGCAGCTCCTTTGAGTTTGTGCATTTTTATCAGCGCTGAATGGTTACTTCCAAAGCAGGCGCGCAGCGTTACAGCCTGAAATTTAAAGCCCGTAAACCCAAGGGCTTTGATTATCAATCCGTGTTATTGGCCTGGCGCAAATTGTTTGCGCTCCCAGGCCCAGCAAATTGCTAAAGTGGCGAAACCGCTGGCGTAGGTGATATACAAAGGCACCTGCGTATTTGCATCTTCTCCATACATAAATACCTCAGACATCACCCCAGCCACGACTGCCCCAATCACCAACCAGGCTGCGGCACAATACAATTTATAGTTTGGGGCGCTCAAATAACCTGAAAGCACCACACAAGCGGCTGCTACGCCGCCTATTACCGGCTTTTTCCACCAACCTGCATACTCGGCCAGTATGCCAGCCAGCGTTGCTGATGCGATAAAGGTGATGACCACAATCACAATGGACAGCAAGAGTTTAAGCATTTGTTTCATAATCTATCCTTTTAAGAATCAAACACTATTGAGCATAGCCTACAACTGTTAGGGTGCTAAACTTTTGTTATTTATTATCGGGTTATCGTTAATTTTATAGAGCGCCAGGTCGTGAAGTAAATAGATATGCGTAATGACACTTTTAATTTAGCAGAGTAAATAAGTTTGCATTGTACAAAGTTTGAGAGTAGGCTGTGTTTACGGCTTCAGAAAGCCAAGTTTATATGTTCATACCTCGTTGCATTTTTGTAGTTCCTCGCGATATCTTCAGCTAAATTTTGTTTTCTTCCTGCTTTACTACCTGAGAACAGGTCAATATTTTATTATTTGGGATGTCAATTATGTCTAATACCGCAACGGGTATAGTTAAATGGTTCAACGAGTCAAAAGGGTTTGGCTTTATTTCACAAACATCGGGCCCCGATGTTTTTGCTCATTTTAGTGCCATTTCTGGCGAAGGGTTTAAAACCCTGGTTGAAGGGCAAAATGTTCAGTTTACACTGACACAAGGTGCAAAGGGCCCACAAGCTGAAAACATCATCTGCATTTAACTTAATCACCTAATACAACCATATTTCTGACTACTTGTTCGCGTATTATACTGAACAAGTAGCTTTACACTCGACACTGATTTGAGCGTAATTACACGCAAATCTGCATTCCTACTGCCTCATCTATTTACCAAGACTCAAGCATTTCCAGGTCTCAGTTTAAAAATAAAAACGGGAAGTGATGGGCTAAAAAAGAGAAAATATTATTTTAAATCCAACCATTAATTCATCCGTCAATCATTACGAAAACCCAATTCCAGGCCGGGAGTACATTATAAAGCTGCTGGCTGATGTGAAAAAACACCTCAACCGAGAGCAGATCGCTCACGCCCTAAAACTAAACACAGCAACAGATAAAGAAGCGCTAAGACGGCGTTTGCGCGCTATGGAGCGTGACGGGCAGCTGATTTTTGATGCTTCAACCGGCTACCAAGTTGTTGATCAAAATAAGTTAGTAACGGGAGTGATTAGCCTCCATGCTGATGGCTTTGGTTTTGTGAAGTACCACGCCGATCAGAAAGATCTGTTTATACCAAAGAACCAACTAAAGTACGTGTTTAATGGCGACACCGTACAAGTCCTTAAATCGCCAGTGGCAGCGAAAAGATCAAGCCATAAACTCATTAAAATAACCGAACGCAATACAACGCATGTTGCGGGTGTGTTGAAACAGCGTGGAGGAGACGTTTACTTAGTCGCTGATGACAGTCGCGTTCATCATCGGCTAGCCGTCGACAAAAGATCCTTTTCGACCTCCTCGTTGGGCCAGTATGTCAATTGTAAAATTATCCATTATCCCAATCATCGCCGCCCGGGCTTGGTGGAAGTGGAAGAGGTCATTGGTAAACCAAACAGCTCCGGGTTAGAAACCAAGTTGTCATTGTTGCGCCACGGTGCTAGTCATAAGTGGAGTGATGAGCTCATCTCTCGCGCGCAAAGTCTTGGTCATGACGTATCAGAGCGTGATAAAGAGGGGCGAGTAGATTATCGAGATACCCCGTTTGTGACCATTGATGGCGAGGATGCGAAAGATTTTGATGATGCGGTATACTGTGAGCGACGTGAACTCGGTGGCTGGCGGCTTTTGGTTGCGATTGCAGATGTATCGCATTACGTAAAAGCAGATGATATGCTTGATGTTGAAGCGCAATCTCGCGCTACCTCGATTTACTGTCCTGGCCTGGTGACCCCCATGTTGCCCGAGTCGTTATCAAATGGACTTTGCTCGCTCAACCCACATCAGGACCGCCTTGCTTTAGTATGCGATATGGCAATCAGCGAAGATGGTCAAATCACCGAATCTGTCTTTACTGAAGGGGTGATACAATCTCATGCACGGCTAACTTACGGACAAGCAAACCAGGTACTGACAAAACGTCACACAAAAGCCAAGTCTGCCGAGCGCATGCGTCCTCAGGTTAAGAATTTACACGCGCTTTATCGAATATTGAATAAAGCACGTAAACAACGTGGTGCAATTGAGTTTGAGACCACTGAACGCAAACTGGTGCTTAATAAACATGGCAAAATTGCAGCCATTAAACCGATAGTCAGGAACGACGCGCATCGCATGATAGAAGAGTTTATGCTCGCGGCAAATATATCTACGGCAAGGTTCCTGGATACACAAAAGATCCCGGCTATGTTCAGGATTCATGCAGGGCCGCAGAGCAAAAAGTTGGCTTCTCTCAAAACATTACTAGCGGACAAGGGCCTGACTTTAAAGGGAGGCGAGCAACCAACGGCGGAAGATTATAATACGCTGTTGCAGCAAATACAGCACCGCCCGGATAAGGATATGCTCCATATGCAATTACTGCGTTCGCAAAGCCAGGCTGAATATTCGTTGGATAATAAAGGGCACTTTGGTTTAGCTTATCAAGCTTATGCCCACTTTACTTCACCTATCCGCCGCTATCCCGACTTGCTTACGCACCGGGCGATTAGAGCTAATATACGACGTAAAAACCATGGCGTATTAGAAAAGGTGTTAAGCTTTTTGAATGCGGAAAAGCTCAGGAACCGGGTGTTTAAAAACAAAGCATACCCATACTCTGAAGCGCAGCTGGATAAGCTGAGCTCGCACTGTTCTTTGCAATCGCGAAAAGCAGACGAGATAAGTCGTGAAGTTGAGGCCGCACTTAAATGTCAGTATATGCAACCGTTTATTGGCCAGACGTTTTCTGCCACTGTATCGGGAGTCACTAATTTCGGATTTTTCGTAGAGCTGGATGAAACCGGCGTTGAAGGATTAGTGGCCATCGAATCATTAAACAAAAGCACTTATGAATTTGATGCGCAAAGACTACAATTAGTCAGTAATACAGACTGTATTTCACTGGGTAAGCGGGTGAGTGTTACGCTTCAACGGGCTAATTTAAAAGAGAGAAAGTTAGCGTTTACACTCAATGATGAGGCGTAACGCTAATCGTTAAGCGCCAAGAAGCGGCAGGAGTTTGCGCTGTTGATAAGTTAGAGCCAGCGTTATGCAGTGCCTGATCATTGCGTCTGGCAATGGCTTGGACAACGGCAACATAATTGCCCGGTTGCCTTGTAGTTCAATTGCGTCACCGTACAGCTCACGGAATGTATCGGCCAGCTTAGTTTGGCAGTGAAAGAAAAGGCAGTAACGCCTTGGAAACGCGGTTTTCCAGTCTATTCTCAGTGGGGTGCCTGTTTTTACACTGTAGCTAGGCTCTCCCCACTTTAGAGACTCTTCGACTTCACCCAGGGCCAACTCAGCAGCAACCGAAAAGATCAGCTCCCTCAGCGCCAGTAAACGAGCCTTAACAGGTTCAGGGTATGCATCGAAGCGCTCTTTGATTGCCTTATTCATAGGGTTTCCTGCCTATCACGCCGAACACGTACACTAACCGAAAATAGGTGCTTTTCCAATCCTGATTTAAGCCGTATCAAAACAGCATAGAGACTTGCCTCCAAGTTGGAAGCTGCGCAGACCTTAAATGGTCATCATTGTGATGTTAGTGAAAGAGTTTTCGCTGAGCGCAGCCACCATGAAACACCAGTGCGTGTTAACTGGGTTATCAGCCATCGAGTGCGGTTGCATTACGAAATAGGCTGCCATACCAACCCATTGTGTGGCAGCCCTGAACTGTGTGAGCAGAAAAGAGTTTTAAAGCTGATAAACACTCTCTAATTCAATATCTTTCATTAACAAAAATGACTTTTATGTTTCAAAAAGGCTTCTAAAAAGAAATTTATTCTGCTACTTTATTAATCAGCTCCCTATTTGGGTTCTATTTAAAACAATAACTTATAAATTAGTATGTGAAAATAATAAGGACAATTATGAATTTTCTATCCCTGATTGCCATTGGCTCTCTGAGCGTTCTCTCTGTTAGCGCACTTGCGGCTGGCGACCAAAAAATCAACTGCAAAACAACAAGCAGCCAAACACCTTACTACTATGGCTGGGCCAGCTGCTTTGCATCCGGAAAGCTACTACAAGAGTACGTAAGCAGGAGTTCAACTCAGTGGTACACAATTGAAGAAACAGAGTTTGACGGCATTGATTGGACTACCTACCGCTGTAGCACGACCTTAACACAACAGGGGTACGACACTCATACTCGTGAGTCTTGCGAGTACACTCCCAAAGCACAGATTACGTCGCATTTAGTTGAGTCTCACTATGACCGACGCACGGACACCACCTATTATGAAGCGGGTGTCATTGTCGCTGACTTTACGTATAGCGACCGTGATGGTCAGGTGCAAAAAGTTGAAAAGTGGGTCAATGGTGTCAGTACTACGCGTGGGCATGTTGATATTACCTCTCGGAGCACAGTTAAACTGCGTGTAACAGACAACGACGGCCACGTCACTGAAACCTCAATGACGCTTAGCCCTCCAATGATTGAGCAGTGCCGCCGGGGCGGTATGTTGATCTTATGTGGTGACGATTTCCACTAGTCAGCATTATGCTAAACCCAGAGTTACCCGACCTCTCTAACATCGGGTAACTCTCAATGATGGTAACTTTGTAGTTGTAAGTGATTACTCGCTTTCGCTTACCCGTATAGTCTGACTAATCACACCCAATTGATATTCATTGTCCACGACTACCAAAACTATGGTGTATTCACCCGGTGAAGGGAAAGTGTGCGTCATTTTTTCACCTCCAGAATAGCTAACTTAAACTGTAGTGGTGCACTTCATTATAGAACATAGCTTACACAAATTTAGTTACAGTCTCATTTAGCACTGCCCTGGCCCACACTGTATACATTGCCCAACAGGCATAGGTGTACCAAAATAGACCATGCCATTATGCCCGACACAATATACGCCGGTAGGAGGTGCTGCTAAATTGAATGCACAATTTGGATGGTTTGGAGGGACTCTTTGCCCAACTTGTATTCCTCCTCTGGGAACGGATAGGACTCTATTGGTGTTATCTATAAGTACCTGTTCACCATTCACAACACATTTATACAGGTAGGAAGACACAGGCATGGCTGGAGGTTGCTGAATAGGCGTTTGTACGGTTACAGGTGGTACATCTTTATTCTCGGCTTCATGATCTTGGGCTATAGGTTGTGGTTTGGAGTCATCAGGTTCTTTTCCTTTATCCCAGCCTTTCTTGATTGCTACAAGTCTCTGCTGTGTGGCAGGATGAGTACCGGAAGCAGAATCTGACCCAAACGTTTTCATTGCTTTTTGGGCATCCTTTATCGACGCCCCCATTTTGGCAAGTATAAACCCAGAGTATTCATCAGCTTGAAGCTCAATATCTGGTCGGCTACCTCCAGGTTTTAGTGTGTGGCCCTGTAGGTGATGACCTATTTCATGAGCAAGTACGCTATATACAGACCAATTGGTTTTCGTGCCTACCTTGAGATTCTGTACAAATGAAGGATTGTACTCAATATAACGATCACCCATTCGTACACTTGCGGCTGCATTTGGCACGCTTGCTGCCCTTACAATAAAGTTCCCAACAAGTCCTGCTTCATCGAGTATTTCTCTTACTATAGTATTCACAGAGGAAGACTCAGAGAAACTAACCCCATCTTCGGCTAGAATAGGTTCTCCTAATTTATTTTCCCCGCCGTAGTTACAAAACCATATTTCTTCCTCTTTTTTGTCTAGAGTCAGCAGTATCTTAGCCCTCTGCTTTTTGCATTCTTCCGCATCTAGTAAGCTTGCATCACAGAGCTCCTTTAATGTTTTTAGTTCCTTCTTGATAGAGGATAGATCCGCAGCGTAAATATTTGCGGATAATATCAAAGCAATAAATAGTAAAAAAGAATGATTCATAATTCCTCCTCGGTCCGTGTATATGCTTAATAGTGAGGCTTAATTCGAGGACTACCTTCCCACTGAAAGCTTGCCAACAAGTGGTTCATTATTTGGCCTAAAATATTAAAAACACCTACACTAATTTCGACTTTTTTATATATACCATCATCAATTGTAGAGCATAAAAAACTACCTTCTAGATTAATCAGCCCCAAGAAATCTGAGGTTTCCATTTTCTTACCTTTCTTTTTATCTTTCCAAGTACCGAATCCTCTTGAATGGTCTTCTATATGTAGCGCTGAATTTCGAATTTTCCCAACAGAAGAATTTTTGAAAAACACCTCACGAAACTGATGTTCGGAGGGGGCTGTTTCAAACAGTACGTTCTCGCAAATTTCTGAGTAGCTGATTCTGTGGGGCACGTACAAAGCCTACTTAAATTCACGCTTCAGCGTCTCACTAGCAACAAAACTGACAAACAACACCGTCATCCCGGACGCGAGCGAGCCGGGAGCTATTTAAACACCACGCAGAAGTAATCCGATGGGACTGTGAGTATGAGATTGCGCTCCGGTGTGCCTGTCATAAAAATAAATATAGCGGTGATGGCAATAACAACCCGGCCAAGGGCCCACACCAAACGCTAAGAGTGCACGCCAAAAATGCCGTTAAAGCTTTCCTGTTTAAGGCCGACATGAGGAGAGTCTTGACAGATTTATAAGGAATATAGATGAAACTGGAAAACGGCTCAGGACAGCCGCCTGTTCATTTTTTAAATAAAGAACAAAAGAAAGCGCAAGATCGTTGGCAGATCAGTGCGGGCGACCCTGACCCTATAAACGACCAAGCGGTAGCGGTAAAAGAGCCGGATGCTGCTACCCAAACTGCTCAGTCAGAGCAAGGCGGCTTTAAAGCCTTACTAGCTGTGGATACGTTTAATATCCGCAATACCTCGCCTCAGGCTTTTAGCAGCCTACTTTCGGATATTACTCGCCTGCCGGGCGAAGTGGGTGGTATGGATGAGACTGCCGTGACAGGGTTAAGCCATTTCAGAGTGTCTCTGGAGGTGCGCATGGAAGCGGGGCAATTAGACCCCAGCGCTGAGATAGATATGCAGCAATACATTAATGAGTACGTCGAACAGTCTGAAAACTTGTCCAGGCAAGATAGTAAAACCTACGGTTATTCCGCGATGTATGCCAATCAGTCCAAACAGGCTATCGAAACTTATATGACCCAGTCTAATCTGCAAGCGTTGCAGCAACAGGCGCTGCACGTATTGAAAGCAACTGACAGCCATTTAATCGACAGCAAAGCGTAAGGTCTCAGCAGTCGACAGATCATGTTCATACTCGGCAACAGCATTAAACGCCATAACACCCTTGGTGGGCAGGACGCGCGGGTACGACTGTTTTTCCGTATTATGAACATTGAGGCTGAATTGGGCTGATCTGTCGATGTTTAGTTATTATTTTAAATTAAATAAAAAATTAACATTTTGATATCTTTTTATTCTTTGTTTGGGTTTAGTTTGTGTGTTGCCAGCTTTGGCACTAATCAACTTAAGGAAGAATAATGAGAACACAATTGTTACGCGCCGCTATCGGCGTATGTATGGCGGGCAGCGCATTTGCGGCACAGGCAACTATTTTTACCTGTTCAGGTGTAGTGACTAAGGTCGCGTCTCACAATGGTAATTTTGAAGTCAGATACAACAGTGAGCGTTTTGGTGCTCAGATGGAACCTGTCATTATTTATGATACCCATACTTATCTGTTGGGGCCGGTTCTGAAAGCCATTGAAGCAGGGCAGACTTCCGGCACAATATATAATTTGGTAATTGAGAATCGTGATGGCAGCGACACACGTTGCTACGATGGTGAGTCTGAAAACGCTTTGATCGGTATCAGCAAGAAGTACTAAGCCGCTCAGCAATAGCCTGTGCAAGATGCTAGGCTGTTTCCGGGGCGTCACCGTGATGCCCTGATATGACTTCTATTTAATGTCATTTTAGCCTTCATTGACTGGTTCCAGGGCTTGCTATTCTCAATTTAGATTAAGGTTTTGGCTAAAAGTGGTGACTGAAACATCGCCCATGTACACTTGATATGGAAGCTATGAAAACAGGTTTAATTAAACACTTTTTGGCCTGTAAGAAAGATACCGGCTCAAGGCCGGTAGGACGGTGGAGTGGGCGTTTAACTTTAGAGCTCTGCCCTTGCTGTACTGTGCTTTGTCATTGTATGCCTGAGGCCAACTTTCCCAGTCAATCATGTTATTTGCGCTAACCCCTGGTGCTCATAAAAAACCCGGGAGGTTAGCGCTTCTGTATGTTGATGTTTATTATGGTATTGTGTAATCTTGTTGTACAAAATTCGGTTGCGTTTGGCAATTTTGACCTAGGTTAGCGCAAAATTTGGTTTTTGGCCTTGTATAATGCGGGCTTTAAAGCAGGCCGCTGCGCTCCCCGCGTGAGAGGGGATTGAGACATTTGCGGATAGTGATACAGCCACCCTATATCATGCTGCGCTCCCCGCGTGAGAGGGGATTGAGACCACGAGTCGCTGGACGCGTTATTGCAGGCGGCCAGCTGCGCTCCCCGCGTGAGAGGGGATTGAGACACAAGCCGCGACGGTACCCGTGAGGCGGGTGTGGCTGCGCTCCCCGCGTGAGAGGGGATTGAGACCGGCATTAGCGGCCGTGTTAGTGTTAGCGTTTTTGC
Source organism: Pseudoalteromonas rubra (assembly GCF_000967655.1). GTDB lineage: Bacteria > Pseudomonadota > Gammaproteobacteria > Enterobacterales > Alteromonadaceae > Pseudoalteromonas > Pseudoalteromonas rubra_A. Next base: position 3,866 of record NZ_JXYA01000079.1, on the reverse strand, counting down.
TGCGCTCCCCGCGTGAGAGGGGATTGAGACCCTGTCAGGGTTATGATAAAGTCTGTGCTAACCGCTGCGCTCCCCGCGTGAGAGGGGATTGAGACTCCTAGCCTTAGCGTTGTCGCTTCGTACATGTGGCTGCGCTCCCCGCGTGAGAGGGGATTGAGACCACCGGATAACATGTTGAACCATCAATTTGACCGGCTGCGCTCCCCGCGTGAGAGGGGATTGAGACAGATGATGCTTGACCAAGACACTCAAACCTATTGCTGCGCTCCCCGCGTGAGAGGGGATTGAGACCTGGAGCAGCTTTAGTGCCTTTTGAACACCAAGCGCTGCGCTCCCCGCGTGAGAGGGGATTGAGACAGTATCAAAACATCCAGGGCACCACTATTAAAGCGCTGCGCTCCCCGCGTGAGAGGGGATTGAGACCAGATAAACCGTTACAGGATCTAGACGGGGTACGCTGCGCTCCCCGCGTGAGAGGGGATTGAGACAAAAGTGACAGCGTTCGCCTTCACGTAGTTATTAGAGCTGCGCTCCCCGCGTGAGAGGGGATCGAACGAAGTAACAATAAGCACCGAGCTGGAATACATCCGTGTAGCTTCGCCCATCGGTCATCTCGATAATGGCTCCTGCATTATTCTGCTTTTCCACACCCATATGGATCCATGACCTCACCTCAGCAAGCTGCGATGATCTTTAATCATCGGTCTTGCTTCGCCCGAACAATGATAAAAAATGAGCAATTGTTGACTGTTTTTTATTTACAAGTGTAAATTAAGTGTTTATATTTTTAAGTTCCCAATAAAGGAAAAATAAAGGTATACACATGTTAAAGGTTAAAAAAACACTTTCTATGACAGCGTTGTCTGTTTTGCTTGCGCTAGGCGCGAGTAGTGCGGTTATGGCGCAGCCTGCCGATGCGGGTAGCGATTACTATGAGCCTGAAATTGTCGGAGGTAACCCGGCAAATACGGCCGACTGGCCGTTTTATACGCAAATTTTAAGTGCCAATGGCACCACGGCATTTTGTGGTGGTAGTTATGTGGGTGACGGTTATGTACTGACTGCGGCACACTGTGTGAGTAGCAGATCAGCAAGTGGCCTCAATGTTAAGGTGGCGGGCTTTGTGCTTGGTGGTAACGACGGCGACCGTATCGCGGTGGCTGAGAAATACGTGCATCCACAATATAACAGCAGCACGCTAAACCATGATATTGCCTTGCTTAAGTTGGTACGTACCCCAACTCAGGGTGCAAGCGTTGCGCTGGCACAGGGCAATGTTGAGCAATATGTGCGGGTTGGTGATTTAATTTCTGTTGCAGGTCTTGGCCGCTTGAGCGAAGGCGGTAGCCGCCCGACGAATCTTTATGAGGTCGACGTGCCGCTGGTTTCTGATCAGGTGTGTCGTCAATCCGGCGGCTCGTACCAAAATGTGGGCAGCGTGGCGTTTTGCGCAGGCTACCCTGAGGGTCAGAAAGACTCTTGTAGCGGTGACAGTGGCGGCCCTATCGTCGCAAACTCTGGCGGCCAGGTTGTGCAGCTAGGGATCGTTAGCTGGGGGATTGGCTGTGCGCGCCCTGCAAAATATGGCGTTTACTCAGATGTGGCAGCACTGCGCAGCTGGATTGACAGCGTAAAAGGCGGTGCTGAGCCGGTTTCTGTGTCGTTTAAAGAAAACGATACGCTGACGGGTTTCAAGGTTGGCGAAACCAAAGCACATACTTTCACTATCACTAACTCAGGCAATACGCCATTTAGCTTTAAGACCTTAAATGTGGCCTCAAGCGGCGTTACGTCAGGCCTGGTTAAACCGGTCGATACTTGTAGCGCGAGCACACTGGCTGCCAATCAGAGCTGTCAGGTGGGCGTAGAATTTGGTGCCAGCCGCAGTGGATCGGCAGGTGTTGCTGTGAACTTCACTCTGGAAGAAAGCCAGGTGAACTATAGCGCTAAAGCCACCGCAACCGTCACCTCAGGTGGCGATACTGGCTGCCCCGGCAACTGGGATGCGAGCAAGGTCTATGACAAGCCAGATCAAGTGACCTATCAGGGCTTTAAGTATGAAGCGCGCTGGTGGACGCGTGGCGATGTGCCGAGCGAGTCGGGCACCTGGGGTGTCTGGAAGCTACTTGGCGTTGATAGCGGTTGCACACGTTAATTCGTAACCCTAAAAAAAAGCAGCCCCGGCTGCTTTGATTTAGCTAAGATATGGGCTGTAAACTAGCCCATATCTTTTTCCTACAGCGATTGTGTTATTGCCATTCCAGCGTGTCCCAGCTGGCGGCTTCCCACTGGCTCTTGTCTGCCGGTACGGTATCATTGTCTCCCGAACCGCCATCAGTATCACCGCCGTCTTTATCACCACCGCCAGTATCACCGCCGTCAGTATCACCACCGCCAGTATCACCATCGCCAGTATCACCATCGCCAGTATCACCATCGCCAGTATCACCACCGCCAGTATCGCCACCGTCAGTATCACCGCCGTCAGTATTACCGCCGTCAGTATCACTGCCGTCAGTATTACCGCCGCCAGTATCACTACTGTCAGTATTATCGCTCGTGCTACCTTTGTCGGTAGGGTTTTTGTTACCTGATGTCGCACTGCCAGACGACGGATTATCGGAGCCACCACCACCACCGCAGGCTGCCAGCACCAGGCTCAGGCACAAAATCGAAATAAAACGCATCATGATGGCTTCCTTACAGCGCAACTACACGAATATAGTGCAGCAACTCGCTCAAGTCAGGAAACTCATCCATTCGGTCACTTTTGGTGATCCAATCTATGTTATCAGTTAGGTCATAATCATCACTTTGCACTGGTGTTTCGCCTTCTTCAATAACTTGAGAACGCGGCATGAAGAAACTTGTACAGGTAGATTCTCCGACTCTAATGGATATGCTTACGCCATTGCCATTGCCATCATACTGCGTTGAAAACTTGTCTGAACGTAGATTATAAAAGCGTGTGTCTGATTGATGATCTATGAATACGGCACGTGCACCAGCACCAATTTCTATAGAAGGGTTATACACAAAGTTTGAACAGGCATGATAAGTAATCCAATTGTAATAACGGTAGCCGTTGTCCTCTTCCATAGGTATATCGACCGCGTACTTCTGTCCTGTCTCCATATCGATTATTGGTAGGCGGTACATGCGATAGGTATGACCCTGAAGTGAAATCTGCTGTCCAGGAGTCGTTGGTCGATAGTTGTAGACAAATTCAGCATCGTGATTGTGTACGTCTTTTGGCGTTATGTATTTTTTAACACGCTCACTTTCCAGCTGGCTGAGTCTGCTCTCTTGTTGAGTGACCGACCCTTGCACCGAATTTACTGATGTTTGCATCGACGCAACAGCGCTGGTGTTGCTGTTAACGGCGTTGCTTAGGTCCATAACGCCGGTGTCCAGTGTGCCCAGGTCCTGATCCAGTTTTTGCTGTTTAGCTGACAGTGCGGATTGTTCAGTCGTTAAGGCCGTTAAGGTGCTTGAGTGGCTGGTTGTTGTATTTTCCAGCTCTGTCACGATTGCTTTCTGAGTCGCCGCTTCCAAAGATAGCTGGCTGATTTGCCCGGTATTTATTGTTACTTGATTTGCGGCCGTAGCCACTTGTGTATTCAGGCCACCTAATTGAGCATTGAACGCACTTAGTTGGGTGGTTGTGGCCTGATTGACTGTACTTTGCGCAGTATGGAAAGTAGACACCTGCTCTTTCAGTTGAGTTAAGCGTGCCTCCTGCTCTGTCTGCTGGATATTAAGTTGGGTGATGCTATTTGCGTTGTTGGCAATCGACGTTCCCTGGTTCGTTAGCAACTCGCTATGGTTGGCAATCGACGTTCCCTGGTTCGTTAGCAACTCGCTAT
>NZ_JXYA01000078.1 GCF_000967655.1 Pseudoalteromonas rubra | reverse complement strand
TGAAAGTAGGACATCGCCAGGCTCGGCGCCCCCGGGCCTTATAAGAGAAACCCGTTGCAGCAATGCAGCGGGTTTTTTGCTATGTGCGATTAGAAAAAGTTGTAGACAGAGCGGTGTTGTCTATTCATCCATGAAGCTGGGTCCCATCGCGCATCTCGATAATTGCTCCTGCATTATTCTACTTCCCCACATCCATATGGGTCCCTGCGCTCACCTCTTCGAACTGCGAAGCGTTGCTTAGGTTTCTCATCACCCTTGCGCAAAGTAAATGTACTCGCGTTGCTCGCTGTCATTGTACTTTGCACTTTCATTAACTGAGCTCTTTAATTGCTTCGCTAAGCCCATCTAAAGTTAACGGAAACATGCGACCTGCCATCAGCTCATAGATCAGGCCAATAGACTGGTAGTAGGGCCAGTGTGTTTTTGGCTGGGGATTGAGCCAGGCGACTTTATCAAAATGCTGAGTGAGTCTTTGCAACCACACTGAACCGGCTTCCTGATTCCAGTGTTCAACACTGCCGCCGGGATAGGCTATTTCATAGGGACCCATGGTGGCATCGCCGACAAAGATCAGTCGATAGTCCCGGCCAAAGCGGTTGATCAGTTGATGGGTATCGAGCAAGGTGTTATCCAGCCTGTCGTTATCCTGCCAGACATGCTCGTACACACAGTTATGAAAGTAGAAAAACTCCAGGTGTTTAAACTCGCTGTGTGCGGCGCTGAACAGCTGTTCACAGATCTGAATATGATCATCCATAGATCCGCCGATATCGAATAACATGATGACGTTGACGGCATTGTGCCGCTCAGGCGCCATTTTCACATCCAGCATACCGCCTTGCTTAGCCGTAGCGCGGATGGTTTCGTTCAGATCGAGTTGATCGCTGGCGCCGCTGCGGGCAAATTTTCGCAACTGCTTAAGCGCCAGCTTGATAGTGCGATTACTGATGTCACTGTCGGCATCTAAGTTACGGTATTGGCGTTTATCCCAGACTTTGACTGCACGGCGGTGACGGCTGCCATCCTGGCCAATCCGCACACCTTCCGGGTTATAACCGTACGCCCCAAAAGGCGAGGTACCACCGGTGCCTACCCATTTGTTGCCACCGGCATGGCGCTTTTGCTGCTCGGCGAGCCGTTGCTTCAGGGTGTCCAGTAACTTATCGAGTCCACCGAGCGCTTTAAGCTTAGCTTTTTCTTCTTCACTCAGGTGCTTTTCAAATTCTTTGCGCAACCAGTCCTGTGGCAGGACGTTTTGCTGCAACTGGCTGAACAGATCCAGAGACTCCACCCCTTCAAAGTAATCGGCAAAGGCGCGGTCAAACTTATCGAACTGGGTTTCATCTTTGACAAAGATGGTTTTGGCCAGATGATAAAACCCGTCGATGTCGGCAAAACACACGCCTTTATCGAGCGCATTGAGGCAGTCCAGCAGCTCCCGCAGGCTGGCTTTGACCCCGTAGCGCCTGAGCGTGAATAAAAAGTCGATCAACATGATCAGCGCTTACCTAAAAAAGCCAGCTTCTCAAGCAAGGTCACATCCTGCTCATTTTTCAGCAGTGCGCCAAACATGGGCATTAATCCCCCTTTGTGGCTGCGGTCTTGCAGTGTTTCGGGGTCAATGTCTTCTGCCAGTAGTAGTTTAAGCCAATCGAGCAGCTCACTGGTGCTGGGCTTTTTCTTCAACCCGGCCACGCTGCGTAATTCAAAAAACACTTCCAGCGCTTGTTTTACCAGGCGGGGCTTAATTGCCGGGAAGTGCACATCGATGATCGCCTGCATCTCTTCTTTGTCCGGGAAGTCGATATAGTGGAAGAAGCAACGACGTAGAAATGCATCGGGGAGTTCTTTTTCGTTGTTGGAGGTGATGATCACAATAGGGCGAACCTGAGCTTTAACCTGCTCACCGGTTTCGTACACGTGAAACTCCATGCGGTCTAACTCAAGCAGCAGATCGTTGGGGAACTCAATGTCTGCCTTATCGATTTCGTCGATCAGCAGGACAGGGCGTTTCGCCTGAGTAAAGGCCTGCCACAGCTTGCCCTTAATGATGTAGTTGCCAATATCGTGCACCCGGGCATCACCCAGCTGGCTGTCGCGCAGACGCGATACCGCATCGTATTCGTACAGGCCTTGCTGCGCTTTGGTGGTCGATTTGATGTGCCACTGAATGAGCTCTGTATCCAGGCTTTTGGCCAGCTCTTCGGCCAGCAGGGTTTTTCCCGTGCCAGGCTCCCCTTTGATCAAAAGTGGCTTTTCCAGGAGCACGGCAGCATTCACAGCCTGTTGCAGCGCGGTGCTGGCAATATAAGACTCGGTACCTTTAAACATAAACTTCTTAACTCTGGTCTGATGAGTAGTAGGGGCTCAGTGTGCCACAGCGCAGTCGGGCAGTGCAAATATGCGTCATTCGGCGGCCCCCAGATATGCGAAACGTGGGCGCTGCTGACCACCTACTTCAACCGTTTCACAGAACATGCTGAGCGGTCTCACCCAATGATCAAAGTTGCCATACAAGGTCTGGTATACCACCATCGCTTCTTCGGTTTCACTGTGGGTGGCGACAAACAGCACCTGATATTTAGGACCTTTGTAATGCTGGTAAATGCCGGGTTTAAGTTCTTTGCTCACGGTCGTTGCTCCAATTGGGTATAATGTCGGGGTTTTAATTAATAGGTATCTGACATGAATTATATTGCGCTCGATGCGTTCAAGAAAGCCTGGGTGTTTCGTCATCAGGACTTGCCCATTGAGGAGGCCGATCTGGCTCGGATCAAGCCGATGACAGAGCAACGTGCTGCGGTGCTGTGGACCACTATGGTCAGTCGTGAGCAGGATCACCCCGACTTTTTTACGCCCCATGACTGGCCAGGTAAAGAAGAAAACTGGCATGAAAGCCTGGATTGGGAAGGACCATGGGAAGCGGGTGAAGCCACCCTGCCAGACACCATTTGTGATTTCCTTAACTGGGAAGACAACACCACAGTGTACTTTTGTATGTCGCGTGAGCTGATCATTGAAACTCAGTTTGATGTATTTAAGCGCACCTGGCAGAACTTTATGTTTCTGGCCGATGGCAGCCTGCTGCTGGGTAAAAAGCGTGATACGGCAGTGATGTTCAGTGAATCCGGAGAAGCCAGACTCGGCAAGCGACCTAAAAACCCGTAGTTGTGCTTGTCAGCCTGATATCGATGGCTTTCATGTTAGTGCGCTATATTTAACCGTGTGGTCGTGATATAACCTCTGTGTAAAGGAGGCATTTTGAACGGTCCAGGTCACACTAAGCAACAAAGCACGATATGGCAGGATGAAGCAACCCGGCTGGCGTATGCTGAGCTGGCGAATGTCTTTTATGCGCGTGAAATACCCGGCTTATCGGCAGAGCCCGACCCGGCGCGGTTGCAAAGGCGCTTAAACAGCCTGCCTTATTACGTAGAGCGAGCCGCCACGCACATTGTGCTTGGCGAGGTGCCCCTTGAGCTTGACAGCCACAATGGCTGCTGGCTGGCTAAGCAAGGCAAATGCCCTCAGTGGCAAGCTGAGCAAACCCAGGCTTATTACGCCAACCAGGCGACGGTAGGGTTAGTGGTGCCGGTGCTGGTTGTTGATGGCGGGATTACCAGCCTGTATTTAGACACGCTCGACCAGAGCCGTGACGGCCTTTGGCATTGCAATCAGTTTGGCTGGTTTGATAACTCAGGCAAAGCGCACGGTGATGATGAGTATGCCCAATTGCCAGCAACACGCTATTTACTCAAACCCAGTAAAGCATTAATGACGGCTGCCTGTTGTGGTCACCGCTGGCAATATCATAAAATGTTGCCACCCAGAACACTGGGATTACGTGAAATGTTACTGGCGAGCAGTATAAACTGGCCAAACGTCAGGAAAAAACAACAACGCAAGTAGTGCACATTGCCTGGGGCAATGCATGATCCTGTAAAGCAATTAAGGTAGCCCTGATGCGATATTTCCAACTTGCATTGCTATGTCTGTGTGCATACACCCAATACAATCTGTGGTTCGGGCATAATGGCCTGGAAGATTTCAGACGCATCAAAGCGGCGGTCGATAAACATCAGGCCGCCAATGCCGACCTGGCAAAGCGAAATAAATTACTAAAAGCTGATATCGAAGATCTTAAGCTCGGCCTTGAAGGGGTCGAAGAGCGCGCTCGCCATGAGCTGGGGATGATCAAACCCAACGAAACCTTTATCCGCGTATTACCAAAGAAGCATGATGAATAACATAACCATTGCAGCGGTTGTACCTGCTGCCGGCGTAGGGGCCAGAATGGGGCTGAATCACCCCAAGCAATACCTGAAAATTGGCGATAAAACCGTGCTTGAGCATACGCTCAGCAAACTGGCGAAGGTGCCCAGGCTGGATAAAATCTATGTCGCGGTGAGTGAAACCGATGGCTATTTTGCAGAGCTTGATTTAAGTGCGCTGGCTGTTACCCGGGTGACGGGCGGGCAGGAGCGCGCCGACTCCGTACTAAACGCTTTACTGGCCATGCAAAATACCCCACCTGATTGGGTGCTGGTCCATGATGCTGCGCGCCCGCTGGTAGAGGTCAGCGATATCACCAATCTGATTGAGCAATGCTTAACACATCAGGAAGGAGGTATCCTGGCGAGTAAAGTCAAAGATACCATCAAGCGCGGCACCAGCCACAGCGAAGAGACGGTGCCAAGAGAGACCTTGTGGCAAGCGTTAACGCCGCAGTTCTTCCCTTATCAGCAACTACTCACTGCATTACAGCAGGCACGGCAAAACAAGTTACAGGTGACCGATGAGGCATCTGCCATCGAGCAGGCCGGGCAATCCGTACGGTTAGTCAGCGGCCGCTCAGACAATATTAAAATTACCACACCAGAAGACTACGCATTGGCCAGTTTTCTGATGTCACAACAAAGCAAAGCGAGGTCACTATGATACGCATAGGTCACGGGTTTGATGTTCATAAGTTCGGTGGCGAAGGCCCGCTAACCATTTGTGGCGAAAAGATCCCCTATAGCCAGGGGTTTATTGCACATTCCGACGGTGATGTGGCCATTCATGCCGTGTGCGATGCCTTACTCGGGGCACTGGCACTGGGCGACATTGGCAAGCACTTTCCTGATACTGCCGCTGAGTTTGAAAACATCGACAGCCGGATCCTGCTGCGCTCTGTGATGGAGCAGGTCAGCGAACTGGGTTATCAGCTTGGTAATCTGGACGTCACGATTGTGGCACAGGCACCAAAAATGCGTCCGCACATTGATGCTATGCGCGCCAACCTGGCGGCAGACTGTAACGCCGATATTGGCCAGGTCAATGTTAAAGCCACCACCACCGAAAAACTGGGCTTTGAAGGGCGCAAAGAGGGCATATCCAGCCATGCCGTGGTGTTGCTGACGAAGGTGGCCTAGTGTGAAAACCTCTGTATCTGATCTGAATTACCTTTACGGTGAGCCATTAGCGCGGGCTGAGTTTAAGTCTCAGCCGGAAGATTTCATGGTCGACGAGATCCTCGACATTGACTTTACCGGCGAAGGCGAACACGTTTGCCTGCAGATAGTTAAAAAAGGCGAAAACACCGCTTTTATCGCCCGTAAGCTGGCCGCGTTTGCCGGCGTCGCCCCCAGGGATGTCAGCTACGGCGGACTGAAAGACCGTCACGGGGTGTGTACTCAGTGGTTTAGTGTTCCGGTACCAATCAAGCAGGAGCTTGATTTCAGCACGCTCAACTGCGACAGCCTGTTTGTGCTAAAGCAGGTTCGTCACAACCGAAAATTACGCACCGGGTGTCATAAAGGTAATCGTTTTACCATCACATTACGTAATGTCAGTGAACCGCTGGATCTGCTGTCACGAGTGAATGCCGTGCGTCAGGGCGTGCCCAACTATTTTGGTGAGCAACGCTTTGGACATGATGGCTATAACCTGGAAATGGCGCAAAGGCTGTTTGATGGAGAGCGGATCCGTGATAAAAAACTACGAGGGCTGGTTATTTCGGCTGCGCGCTCGCACATTTTTAATCAGCTGGTTTCAAGGCGGGTTGCTGAACACGGCCTGGCAAAAACCTGGCATCGCGAAGTCTTTATGCTCAGTGGCAGTAATGCGTTTTTTGAAGAAGACATCAGCGATGAGCTGATAGTCCGGCTGCTCGAGGCAGACATTGTGTTATCGGCGCCGATGCTTGGCAAAGGCGAAAAAGGGCTCACTGCGCTTGAGATAGAGTGGCTCAAACCCTTTGCCGATTGGTGGCAGGGGCTGGGTGCGTTGGGGCTTAAAAACGAGCGCCGAGCGCTTAGAGTGATCCCCGAAAACCTGACGGTGAAAACACTCGACGCGACCACAGTTCAGCTTAGTTTTGATTTACCAAAAGGGTGCTATGCCACCGCGATACTGCGTGAGCTGGTGCATCATGAAGATGTCAGCCATCGCAATTATGATAAAAAAGGAAGCAATCAAGATGAAGATCCTGCTCAGTAACGATGACGGAGTCCATGCAAAAGGCATTGAAGTGCTCTACCAAGCTTTGTGCGAAATTGCAGAAGTTGTGGTGATAGCACCTGATCGCAATTGCAGCGGCGCGAGTAACTCACTGACATTGCTGAACCCATTGCGGGCAACCCCGCTGGAAAACGGCTTTATAAGCGTGAATGGAACACCCACCGACTGTGTCCACCTGGGGGTGAACCAGCTGCTGGACGAAGCACCGGATTTGGTCGTGGCTGGCATTAATAATGGTGCTAACCTGGGCGACGATACCCTTTATTCCGGCACAGTGGCGGCGGCCACAGAAGGGCGTCATCTTGGCTTGCCCGCCATTGCCGTATCATTGTGCTCAAAACGCGAAGCCCATTACGAAACCGCCGCGGCAGTCACGGTTAAACTGATCAAAGCACTGAAAAGCCACCCGCTGCCCAAAGATCAGATCATCAATATCAATGTGCCGGATATTCCGCTGTCTGATCTCAAAGGCATGCAGGTCACTCGCCTGGGCGCCAGACACAAAGCCGAAACTATGACCCGACAACTGGATCCCTGGAATCGGGATGTATACTGGTATGGCTCATTGGGTCAGGAGCTGGATGCTGGCGAAGGCACAGACTTCTATGCGGTGAAGCAGGGGTATGCCGCCATCACGCCTCTGAAAGTAGACATGACAGCACATGAAAGCCTGGATTCATTGTCAAGCTGGATAGCCGCGCAGGAGTAAGCACGTTGCTCAAAAACTACAAACGCAGCGCTGAGGCTCTGGTTGCGACTTTGGGTCGCCATGGGATCAGCGACCCTGAGGTATTAAACTGCCTGGAGATCACGCCCCGGCACCTGTTTGTTGATACGGTATTGCAGCATAAATCCTACGAGAACACGGCGCTGCCGATTGGCCAGGGGCAGACCATTTCTCAGCCGCTGGTGGTGGCGAGAATGACCGAGCTGCTGCGTCAGGCCGGGGTGCGCAAAAAAGTCCTGGAGGTTGGTACAGGCTCAGGCTATCAAACCGCAGTGCTGGCCCAACTGTTCGACGAGGTGTACAGCATAGAGCGGATCAAAGCCTTGCAGTGGCAGGCCAAGCGCCGTTTGCATATGCTGGACTTATACAATGTTGCCATGAAGCATGGTGATGGCTGGCAGGGCTGGGCGTCTAAAGGCCCGTATGATGGCATCATAGTGACAGCGGCGGCAGCGCAGGTGCCGCAAGCGTTACTAGCGCAGTTAGCGGATGGCGGCGTGATGGTGATCCCGGTCGGTGAACAATATCAGGTACTCACTCTGTACCAGCGACAAGGCCAGCAGTTCATTGAAAATAAGCTAGCCGAGGTGCGTTTTGTGCCCCTGGTGCCGGGCGCACTTAGCTAGAAGTGACAAAAAAGGCGAGAAAATCCAGTTGAGTATGCTAAAGTGGATGGTCGAATTAACAAGCGGAAAGTAATCAAGGCATGAATCGGGCGCGCATCAATACTCTATTGCTATTGTGCTATTTTCTGGCCGCGTGTACGACGCCACATTCCCCAGCCCCAGTTGTTAATCTCTCCAAAGGTAAGACCAGTTATAAACAAAAAATTCAAATAAAAAATAATCAATATAAGGTTAAAAAAGGTGACACATTATTTGCTATTGCTTTTAGTGCAAATAAGGATGTCAGAACTGTTGCCAAAATCAATAAAATTAAGCCTCCTTACACCATTTTCCCCGGTCAACTCATCTTATTAGAATATCCGAAAAAGAAGTATAAATCGTCCAAAAAGCAGCCGAATAAAACCGTAAAATTAACCAATAAAGAACAAAAAAATAACATAACACCGAAAAAAGAGCTTGATCGACCTAAGCAACGAGAGTATGTTCAAAAGCAAGCCAGCGAAAAATCCAGTCATACCAAACAGTTGTCAAATAATAAGGTACGATGGCGCTGGCCCGCAGTTGGTAAGGTGACCCGACGTTTTTCTGTCAAAGAAAACGGCTATAAGGGAATTCAGATTACAAATAAAAAGGGAACATCTGTTAAGGCTGCGGCAAATGGCGTTGTTGTATACGCAGGGAGCGCATTACGGGGTTACGGCAATTTAATCATTCTGAAACACACCGATGATTATCTTAGCGCGTACGCTCACAATTCCAAATTGCTAGTAAGAGAGCAGCAGCAAGTTAAAGCCGGGCAAAAAATTGCCGAAATGGGAGATACAGACGCATCATCTGTTGCGTTACGGTTCGAGATCCGTTATCGCGGACAGGCCGTAAATCCTAGTAGGTATTTGCCTAAATAATAGCCTATCGACGTAATGATGGAAGACTGTCACTTATTCGCTTGGGGGGATGCTTATGGCTCAAACAGCAAAATTGAATAGTAAAGTAAATCCAGAGTTGGACGAGAAGTTTGATGATGTTTCAGTCGAGGAGCCCAAATCGGAGCTACTCGAAGACATTGAAAATGATGAAGAGCTTTTCGCCAAGGACGACAGCGTTAAGAATTTAGATGCAACTCAGTTGTATCTGGGAGAAATTGGCTTTTCGCCACTGCTCAGTGCGGAAGAAGAAGTGTACTTTGCACGAAAAGCGCTTAGAGGCTGCGAGGCTTCACGAAAGCGTATGATCGAAAGTAACCTGCGTCTGGTGGTAAAAATTGCGCGGCGTTACAACAATCGAGGACTGGCATTACTTGATTTGATCGAAGAAGGTAATCTGGGCTTGATCCGGGCGGTTGAGAAATTTGATCCGGAACGGGGTTTCCGTTTTTCTACTTATGCAACTTGGTGGATCCGTCAGACCATTGAACGGGCCATTATGAACCAGACGCGCACCATTCGTTTACCTATCCATGTGGTTAAAGAGCTTAATGTGTACCTTCGTACAGCACGTGAGCTGACGCAAAAACTGGACCACGAGCCAACTGCCGAAGAAATTGCAGAATCGCTCGACAGACCGGTTGAAGATGTTAGTAAGATGTTGCGTCTGAACGAAAAAATCACTTCAGTGGATACGCCGATAGGTGGCGATAATGACAAGGCATTGCTCGACATTATTGCGGACGAGCGGGGCTATGAGCCGGAAAGCGAAGTTCAGAACAAAGACATTAACCGACATATTGTCGACTGGTTAGGTGAGTTAAACCCGAAACAAAGAGAAGTCCTGGCACGTCGCTTTGGCTTACTGGGTTACGAGCCATCAACGCTGGAAGATGTAGGTCGTGAAATTGGCTTAACACGTGAGCGTGTGCGTCAAATTCAGGTAGAAGCACTGCGTCGCTTAAAAGACATTCTGCAACACGAGGGGTTAAGTACCGACAGCTTGTTTGAACAAATGTAAGCAAAGGTGCAGCGCAGGTTTTTATTGTCTCATTTTATTAGCTGAATTAGTGTCGCGCTGCCAGAAACATACTCGTAGAGTCATTCCGTTGTTTGAGTGACTCGCGCATCTCTCCAACACACTCCCTGTTATTACTTTATCTTTCATAGTTTGGTGACATTGCGAGAAAAAGCTGAGCCTGACGATTTTGAGTGCGCGTTTCACACGGGGCGCCGTATATGTATAGACGATAATTCGCTCTGTACGCAGCACATGACATTCCTCTCCCTAAAACTCAGTCATCCCGGCCAGCGAGCCGGGAACTACCGGCAGGCCATTCAGAAAGCTAGCTATTTGCACCACATCGACATACAACACCGTCATCCCGGCCAGCGAGCCGGGAACTATTAGCAGACCACTCAGAAAGCCAGCTATTTGCACCGCATCGACATA
>NZ_JXYA01000077.1 GCF_000967655.1 Pseudoalteromonas rubra | reverse complement strand
ATTCACTAAAGGTGAGATGAGTGCTTCTGTTTCACCAGTCATTGGGCACACTGCACCAAATAGATAGGCATATTCGAATTGTTGCTGCTTTACGACTCTTGGCCGTGAGCCTTTTTCACCTAAAAAGTTTTTTAAAAGCTTCCTGGCGAGCTTGATCCCCTTTAGGATGGATTGACCGACTGCTGATCCATGAGAGGTTGCGCCTTTTCAACAACCTGCGAGCAGCCGACAACTCGTATTCTATGTGAAAAGCTCAGATATATATTGCTGAATATCTTCTAGTGTTAGCCGACCACCTTGCGTGCGGTCTATAGAGCCGAGTACATACGCTTTAAGCTGCTTCAGTTGTGCATCACCCAGTTTGCAAGAGCGGTCCGAGCGAGTTAGTTCTTCCAGGCCTTCTAATCCATTATCAAGATAGTCTTTCACCCATTTGTTCACGCTAGTACGACTGACCTTCAAGTATTCAGCAATCTGATAGCGAGATTTACCTTCAAAGAAATGAGCCAGTGCGAGCATGCGCACTTTCTTTCTTGGATTTTTAGTCTGTTTGGAGAGCTTAATAAATTCAGAGGGCTGCAAAATCATTATCACATCGATGGATATTTGATTTTGACATTAGATCGCATGTGCAAAGTACAATGACAGCGAGCAACGCGAGTACATTTACTTTGCGCAAGGGCGATGAGAAACCGAAGCACCGCTTCGCAGCTCATTGAGATGAGCGCAGGGATGCGCGATGGGACCCAGCTTCATGGATGAATAGGCGATGCTATTCTATCTACAACGGCTTTAAATGACTTATACCAATTTGCTTAATTAAGCGTTCTATTTTGAGGCGAGAAAATATGGTCGATAACAAGGCAAGAACCTTGCTATTTAGCTATTCTAAATGAAAAATTTTTAACACAGTTGGCGTCATATTTGCTCCTTCAAATTGACCAGGTATTAAGTAAAATTGGTATTAAACGTAAAAAACCTACGTCTTTCGAATGTAGCTTCTCTTGTTTAAAGTCTGATAATGATTGTCGGATCTCAGTGCAGCTCATGCTCACAGTGTGGCATGTCAGAAGATCCCGCATCAAGTGCGGGATGACTGTAGTGTGGGCTGTAAGAATCGAAATATAAGTGATACCATTTTGAATAATTAACTGGTCAGATTTATCCAGTCCCTAAAGCACAATGATTTCACCCTGTCAGCA
>NZ_JXYA01000076.1 GCF_000967655.1 Pseudoalteromonas rubra | reverse complement strand
TTGCAACTATCGTTGAGTAATCAACAGTAGTGATGCAATAAGCATTGTAAAAAAGGTCACCTCGGTGGCCTTTTTTAATGTCTGAAATATGAGAAAAGTAGCGGGTTCAGTTAAACTTGCTCACTTCACTTTGCGCAAAGGAAATGCCAGTGCAAGCACTGTGTCATTATCCTTTGCACGATAGGTGGCGCTCTCTACAGGGTAATGTAGGTGCTAGTTGCAACTATCGTTGAGTAATCAACAGTAGTGATGCAATAAGCATTATAAAAAAAGGTCACCTCGGTGGCCTTTTTTAATGCCTGAAATATGGATAGTGAATTTGAGGTAGTGAATGATCTAATCTACCACGCTTAAATTTGTAGTGGTTGAAGTTCTAAGTTTTGTGGTTCGTGCAGGCAAAGAGTTTCGTGAAGGCTGCAGGCAGGCTGTTAGTGCTTGAATAACTCGTGTTGACTTGATGTGCAGGGCAGTTAAGCGATTGTGTTTGAAACCATAGTAATTTTTTGGGGATATAGGTGCACGACAAAGCAGGGCTACTTTTAGCCCTGCTCGCGCCGTTCTTTAAATGATGATGCTATCGAAGATACTGTTGATCTCTGCTTGGTGCTTTTGTGCATAGTGCAGGCTTGGTGCAACGTACATGATGACATACAGCTTGTCATTTTTTGTGGTTAGTAAGGCATCGACAGATTTCTTCAGACCGTGTTCCAGAAAATACGAAAGTTGTAACCGAAACGCAATGTCGTCGCCCAGTTCAACCGGCGCCATGTTTTCTGTTGTGACGGAGATTTTACCACCATGGCTGTTTTTCAATGAAGTTTTAATAAATTCTTCCAGCTCATTTGGCAGCATCCCTGTCTTAAATGAGGGAAGAGGAAGCTCTTTGTTGTGTGACTTAAAGATACTCTCTCCTTCGTTGATATTGCCGATGATGTAAAGTTCATTCAGGCCCAGGCCATCTTTGGTCCATAGCTCCGATTTTTTATGCTGATTGAACCCTGCTTTATTCCAGGTACTGGTGGGTGTCAAGGTAATACCATGTACCGTTGTTTGTTGTGACTTGACGAGTTTGAAAGCTGCACATGCATTAAGCATCAGTAGCATGGAAATAATTAGTAGTTTTTTCATTTTTTATCCCAGAGATTTTAAATAATATTTGATCATGGCTTTGTCTTTTGCTTGGGGAACCCTTTCCAGGTAGTTCATAAAGTGTGCTTTAGCTTGCTCTTTATCTTTCTTCTTTAGATACAGATATGCCAAGTGCTTGAACGCTTGAGGTGGTGAATTCGGGCTTTGAATTGACGCTTGGTAATATTCCAGTGCTTTGTCGGTATCACCATCTTGTGCGCGCTTGCGGTAGAGCTCACCAAAAAAGAAATCGATCTTTTCTTTTGGGTAGCCCAAGCTACTATGTCGTTGCAGGAGTATTTTGGTTTGTTCGTGCTCTTGCAGATCAACATGGTTTTTCATGAGCTTAAAGTAATTGGTTGATAGCAACTTAAACAGCGGCTCAGATTGTGACTCGGGCTTAGGCAGGGCCTTAAGTTTGTCGGCATGAGCAAGCAAATATTCACTTCTTTCCTTTGAGGGCGGGTGGCTTGCCCAGAAAGACCAGCTGGAATCTTTGCTTTGATCTTGTTCTCTTTCTTCAAGAACACGCTGCCAAAGCTCACTCGCCGCTTTGGGGTTATATCCAGCTTTGTGCATTAGCTCTGCACCCATAATGTCAGCTTCTTTTTCATGAGTGCGGCTGAAGGCGGCACCGCTACCTGACATCGCCAGTGTCGCAACACCGTACACACCTGTTATTGCTGCAATCCCTGTGTCTAATAATACGGCTGCCCAGGCTGAGTTTTGTGCACTGCGCCATTGCGCTATCTGGTGCGCACGAAGAAAGTGCGCAATTTCATGTCCAAGTACAGCTGCTAATTGAGCTTCATTCTCTACCCTTAATAACAGACCGGTCCAAACATGCATCATACCATTAGGGTACATTGAGGCATTAAAGTGAGGGTTATCAATTATATAGACCCTGATCGAAGCACAGTATTCTCCTGCGATTTTGCAAATCATACTGTTTACATAGTCGTTGAGTGCAGCATCTCTGACTAAGTAGGGAGAGCTTTTAATATCTGCTTCAATCTGATTGACCTTGTACCAAAACCCTCCCTCGTCACTAGACCAGTCCGGTTCATACTTGGTGTCTATGGTAGGAGCAAATGTTAGCTCAGAGGCTTTTACACTGTGCATACCTGCAGCCGTCAGCAGTATGATAAAGGCGAGACGTAGCATGATTTAGCCTGCTGTAGGGAAGCTGTCTAGCAAGTTTGTAACTGACTTTTGCGCAGCTTTTGGTGTACGTAGATCGCCTGTAGTGCTTACCAGTCGATTGAACCAAACAATATCGCCACTGTTCAGATCCACAAGCGAAGCAAAGCCTACCTGCGTGCCACCTGCGACACCTACACCCGCGAAAGCAGCTAAAAACTGCATTGCCTTTCGTCCAGCACTAGCGTAACTGTCCCGAACAAAAACGAAGAGCGCATAGTCGGCACCGGTTTCTTTTGCCAGTGCTTGTGCATCTTTACCCAGACTCCAGTCAAACTCTTGCTTTTTAGTCGGCAGTGGTTGGTGCCCTAAGTGATGTACAAGCACAGAATAGCCGACCGCCTCATGCAACTTCGCTAACTGATAGCTTGTCGCATTTGGATCAGTATTAGTTGTTTCGTACTTTGAACTGTTAGCATTTTTGCTGGCCATAATGTCGGCAATCGAGTTGGTCATATGCTCTTTTGCATTTTCAGTCCAGTCTGCCTTGGTTTCCAGAAAGCCCAGTGCAGATAGCTCTGATAGTTCAACATCAAGCGGCATCAGTAGTATTTTAGAATTTGCATTAGTTTGCGCTTTTAGTTCAGTTGTTCCAGCATATTTCTTAGTGTTTGCACAACCCTGTGCCAACAAGAAAACACTAATAAGTACAATTGTGAGTAGTTTTTTTATCATTTTTGGTACCTTTAATCAAAACTGTCACAAAATATAATATTCATTAATAATTTGCAATGAAATGTAAGATTTTGTTGGGCTGGCTTTTTGGTGTTTATTTGCTAGGTTTAATTGCTGAATAAACAGTTATTTCAAGGGTTATGACATGGCGCGAATAAATCCCCCTAAAGCGCTGGCGTTTTGCTGGGCAGAGCTTTGCACCAGCAATTGGCAGGAGGCGAAAGCCTTTTATACACAGCTATTTGACTGGGGCTTTGATGATCAGCCAATTGGTGAAGGCGCGTATTACACTATGCTGCAAAAGCACAGTGACGATATTGCCGCTATGTATCAGATGATGCCGCAGCAGAAAGAAGCGGGTGCGCAGAGTCAATGGTTGAACTACATTGCAGTCGACAACGTGGATGAAATGGCAGAGCGAGCCGTCGCACTCGGCGCAGAGATTATTGCTGGTCCACATGATGTGCCGTCAGCGGGCAGAATGGTGATGTTGCGAGAGCCGGCTGAGGGGGCACATTTTGCACTGTGGCAGGCAAAAGAGCATCCCGGGTGCAAGCGTGAGCTCGAAGCCAATGTGCCCTACTGGTTTGAGTTAGCGACCCGTAATAGTCAAAAAAGCCGGGCATTTTATAGTGCCTTACTGGGTTGGCAGGCGCAGGATAAGCCTATGGAAGGTATGGACTATGTGCTGTTCAGTGCACGCGATACAGTGGTGGCGGGTATGTTGCAAATGAGCGAAGAGTGGGGAGACGAAATCCCCGCCCACTGGATGACCTACTTTGCTGTGCTGGATTGCGACGCCATGGCTGAGAAGGTCCGCACGTTGGGCGGGCAGGTGTGCGTGCCACCTACGGACATTCCTCAGGTCGGCCGTTTTGCGGTGATCACCGACCCTCAGGGAGCCGTTTTTTCAATTATTCAGTCTGTTATGCATGACATTGAGCCATAAATCGGCCTGGTGATATGCGTTTCAGTCTAGTGAGATAAGCTGCCCCTGACACTGTGAAAACGCATTGTGTAACCGTTCTGCATATTGCTTTAGCTGCCCGCTTTGGCTTATCGCTTTAATTTGGGCGCTGAGCTTGGGCACCAGGGCCTGATGCTTTTTATGGACATAATGATAAATGGTAAAAGTGCGCGCTGACGCCGCTTTACTGTAGAGGGTGGAAAGCCCAGATTCACACAAAGAGCCCAGGGCGTATTTATCGGTGGCCAAGATGCGACTGACGCGTCCGCGGCTCAGGGCCTGATAGGCCGAAATGTCATTCTGAACCCGATTGCAATTGAGCTGGCGCTGTTCACAAAACCACACCGTGATGAGATTGCCTGCAATGATCGCCAGATCGGTTTCATGGGCCAGATCACAGTACTGTGGATCGGTGCACAGTAACATTAACCTGAGTTCACTGAGTGGCACGGGCACGGCAATTAAGTTGTCATAGCGTGCGCCAATTAAGTCAACGCGCCCGGCTTCCGCATCCAGCTCTGCGTCATTGACCAGTTGCAGACCCCGCTCGCTTGGTAAAAACTCAAATTCTGGCTGGATCCCCAGTGGCGCATAAATGGCGCTGAACATAGCGATGATTTGCTGCTGCCCGAGGCTGTAAGACAAGGCTTCACTGACGTTAATGCGATAGGTGTTGGCATCAACAACCGGCAGCCATAGCAGAGTGAGCAGGATCAGGGTTCGTGGCAAGAGTCTATTCCCTTTGTGTGACCTTCTTTAAAGGTAGCAGAACCTGGCGAGGCTGAAAGAAATCACCACAATCTATACAATGGGGCTCTGCTACGAGCGTAAACAAAGCAAAAAGGAGAAAGGTATGTCAAAGCATGTGGTGATAACAGGGGCCAATCGTGGCATTGGCCTGGAATTATGCCGACACTATTTAGCAGCCGGAGATCGGGTTACGGCAGTGGTACGCAGCGCATCCGATGAGTTGCAGTCGCTGGATGTTACTGTGATTGCGGGTATCGATGTCAGCATTGAACAGGATATTCGCGCCTTGTCAGCCAAACTTGGCGAGCAGAGCATTGATATTCTGGTCAATAACGCGGGCATTTTTCACAACGAAACCCTGCAACAGATGGATTTTGCGACGCTGGAGCAGCAACTTATGGTTAATGCTGTTGCGCCGGTTCGGGTGACGCATGCATTGCAGCACAATCTGGTAACAGGTGCAAAAGTGGCGATGATCACCAGTCGAATGGGCTCCATTGCAGACAATGGTTCGGGTGCGTACCTTGGTTATCGTATGTCGAAAGCGGCGTTGAATGCAGCAGGTGTTAGCCTGGCGCATGAGCTCAAACCTCGCGGTGTGGCCGTAGCATTGTTGCATCCCGGATTTGTTCAGACTGAAATGGTCAATTATGCCGGAGATATATCACCCGCAGAAGCGGCACTGCGCTTGGTAAAACGTATCGATGAGTTGACGCTGGAAACCAGTGGCGGGTTCTGGCATTCAAATGGCGATCGTCTGCCCTGGTAAGCATGAAGCGGGGCATCTGTGATGAGCAAAGTTGTGCTAAACTTCCCTCAGGTATTTGCATAAATGAGCTATTTTTCATGGAACTTCAAGAAAACACCCCGCTTAACCTGCCGTTATTTAAACTGGATGACAATCTGGCCGAGCGTGATATTGAGCAACCGGATCTGACCTTAGAAGTCATTCTGGATGCCAACCTGCTGGCCAATCTGTGCCAGAACCCGGCGCCTGAGCAAAGTGTTAGTATTCCACTTGAGGGTTATCAGATCAGTAATATTGAACAGCAGGTGGCTGAGATCCTGAGCCAGGGACATCAGGCGCAGTTGCTGCTTAACCACGGTCCAGTACTGAGCGCCGTGTTGAGCTGCGAAAGCCAGACCGTCTTTGTTTCGCCACCAATGGAAATGATGCCCACGTTTGATCTGGGGCTTGACGACGAAGAGGACGCATAATGCGCAGATCCGGCTGGATACTGGTTGGCATTGTCGTTTTCTTGAGTGGCTGTGTGGCACTGGGCGTCAACCATTACGATGATTTGTTTGGGCCGCAGCAGCCACAGCAGCGGATACAAGACCCATCGGCACAAAAGAGTGCTACTTATCTGAGCGACATCAAACCTATCCTGGATACCCGATGTGTGGTGTGTCACGGTTGTTACGATGCGCCTTGCCAGCTTAAACTGAGCTCGCCCGAGGGCATTGATCGGGGAGTGAGTAAAACTCGTGTGTATGATGGCACCCGCTTGCTGGCCGAATCGCCAACCCGCTTGCTGTTTGATGCGCAAACCACGGCCGAGTGGCGCGACAAGGGCTTTACCCCCATTCTCAATGAGCGTGTGCAAACTGAATATGCCAACCTCAATGGCAGCGTGTTGTATAACAGTCTGCTGCTCAAACAGACGCAGCCGTTTGCCCAGCAAGGGTTGCTGCCGGATCACTACGACTTTTCATTAGACCGGGCACAGACCTGCCCAACCATGGATGAATATCCGGACTATGCCAAGGAGCAGCCCCATGCCGGTATGCCTTATGGTTTGCCAGCGCTGACCAGCAGCGAATTTGCCCAGCTGACTGACTGGATCAAACAAGGCTCGCCCATGAGCCAGATTGCGCCACCGAGTGAGGCTGAGTTACAGAGCGTGGCGAAGTGGGAAAGCTTTTTAAATCAGGACGACAATAAAACGCGGCTTGCTGCACGGTATATTTACGAGCACTGGTATCTGGCGCACATCTATTTTAATCGCCTGGATAAACAGTCATTTTTCACCCTGGTACGCTCCAAAACGCCGCCGGGTGAACCCATTGAGCTGATCGCAACGGTCAGGCCATTTGATGACCCTAAGGTCGCACGGGTTTATTATCGCCTGATGCAGGTGCGCGGCTCCATTTTATCTAAAACCCATATGCCACTGGCACTGAATGACGACAAACTGGCGCGTTTACAGGCGCAGTTTATTCACAGTGAATATGAGGTGGCACAGTTACCGGGTTATGACCCTAAACTGGCTGCTAACCCCTTTAAAGTGTTTGCGGCGATCCCGGTTAAATCGCGCTATCAGTTTATGCTCGATGAGGCTGAGCTGATCGTTAAAGGCTTTATTAAAGGCCCTGTGTGTCGCGGTCAGATAGCGCTGAACGTGATCAATGACCATTTCTGGGTGGCCTTTGTCGACCCCGAAAAAAATGCGTCGCCCGCTGTGGAGCAGTTACTGACCCGACATGACGACGACCTGCTTCTGCCCGCGGCTGAGCAAAGCAATGTATTGCCACTGTCGAGCTGGGCGAAATATGCCAAGCGTCAGCACGATTATCTGGAAGCGAAAACGGCCTTGTCGGATAAGTTGTTTGCCGATGGCAAGCGCCTGAACCTGGACCTGATCTGGCAAGGAGACGGGCACAATCAAAATGCAGCGCTGACCATTTTCCGCCATTTTGACAGTGCGACTGTGGTGAAGGGCTTTATCGGGCAAGAACCTAAAACCACCTGGGTACTGGATTACGCCTTGTTTGAACGGATCCATTATCTGCTGGTTGCGGGCTTTGATGTCTATGGCAACATAGGTCATCAATTGGTGACCCGGCTGTATATGGACTTTTTGCGTCTTGAAGGCGAGCAGAACTTCCTCAATTTGCTGCCGCTGAGCCATCGCCAGGCTATCAAGCAGCACTGGTATCGCAAGTCGCACCTGAGCCTCAGTGAGTTTATTAACCGTAAGTCATTACTGGGTGCGCCTTCTGGGATCCGCTACCACAGTGACGACCCGCAGGCTGAACTGTACGACATGCTCAAAACGCATCTCAAAGCTGTGCTGAATGAAGCCTACGACTACACCGCTGTGCCAACGGCGTTGCAGCCCCTTAATGCCTTGCCGGTTGAGGCGATTAATCAGTTACCTCAGGTATCGTTTATTCTGGCTGTCGATGCCAGTGGCGCGCATCAGCCTTACACCCTGATCCACCACAATGCGCACTTTAATATTTCCAGCTTGCTGAACGAGGAAGGTCAGCGGGCCTATCAGGAAGATACCGCGACTTTGGTCCCCGGGTTTATTGGCGATTATCCTGAGGCCATCTGGCATTTGCCAAATCAGGCGCACATCGACGCCTTTGTGCAACAGCTGAGGGAGGTCCGCACTGAGTCGGATTACCGCACGCTGAAAGCGACCTTCGGGATCCGCAGAACGCATCCGCAGTTCTGGCAATACAGTGATTTATTGCACCGTATTGCCCGTGAAACTCGGGGTGTGGAATATGGTCTGTTTGACTACAACCGACTGGAAAACAGGTAACCAATGGCGGGCCTGGCTCGGGCCCGCCGGATATTATTTTAGATTACTGGCGGCACGGACCGCGGCCAGCAGCACGCTTTCTTCCAGACGTACTTTGTAATTAGGGTTAGCATACTGAAACTGCACCAGACCCGCTTTATCAATCACAAAAACCGCGGGCACTGGCAGCGCCACCCGGCTTTTGCCATCCAAATCTACAAACTGCACGCCCATCCGGTCGCGATAGGCCTTAGCGGTTTTGTCATCCAGGTAATACGCCAGTCCCAGCGCCTGGGTTAACGCCAGCTGGTCATCGGAGAGCAAGCGATAGTTAGGTGAACTGATATTGCTTTTACTCAGTGCCTGCGGGCTGTCAGGAGAAACCGCCACTATCTGTGCGCCCAGCTCGACTATTTGCTTTTCAATTTTCTGCAGCCCAGCTAACTGGCGTGAGCAATACGGGCACCAGCCCCCGCGATAGACCACCAATACCGTAGTCTTGTCTTGATAAAGCTTTGCTAAATCCACCGCTTTGGCGTTGTTGTCCTGAAGGGTTAAAGTCGGCGCCGTCAGGCCTGGCAGTAAAGGCGCAACCTGCTCCGGATGCTCACTAATGTTAGTGGCTTGCGCAGCAGACGCAGAAAAGGACAGCAACTGGGTAACAGTCAGTGTTAACGCAATAAGTATGGATCGCATGTAAAACCTCAAAAATAGATGTATGAACCCTATTAGAACGGGGCAGCGCAGAAAAGCTTTCATTGTGGCTCATCGTGGTAATTATGCCACTGTGTGGGTATCATAGCGCTTTGACTGAATACACAGAGTGAGAGCGCAAATATGTCTGCGAATAGTGCGAAGCTGGTTGTGATGCTGGAAATGCAAAACGCCATGAATACCAAAGTGCATGAGCAATGGTTCAGCCAGGGGTTTGAATGGTATCGCGCCATCTGGGTTGAGTGTGCAGAAATGCTGGATCACTATGGCTGGAAGTGGTGGAAAAAACAGACTCCGGATACTGAGCAGGTGATCCTGGAGTTGGTTGATATTTTTCACTTTGGTCTGTCTTTGCGCATCGATGGCGAAACAGCCTATGAGGCGCTGGCGGCACAGCTGGAGAACGAGCTGGCACAACCTTTATACGCTGAAGACTTTAAGGCAACACTGGAAGTGCTTGCTGCTTCAGCAGTGGGCGACAAAACCTTCAATGCGGCCGCCTTTGCCGGATGTATGCAGCAAATTGGCATGACCCTGGATGATTTATATCGCGGTTACGTGGGTAAAAATACCCTGAACTTCTTCCGTCAGGACCATGGTTACAAAGATGGCAGCTATATCAAACAGTGGCACGGCAAAGAAGACAACGAGCACCTGGTTGAAGTGGTGAAAAGCCTGGACACTGAACATCCAGACTTTGCTAAGCTTGTTTATCAGGGCTTGCAGGCGCGTTATCCGGGATGATCAGCTGATCGGCAGTAACGTGCGATAGTCGCAAATGGCCGGGTAATCAGTGATCTCTTTATGAGGTTGCTGGCTATCCGGATTCGCGATGGCCAGTAGGTGGCCAATGCCATACTCTTTAGCCGCAGCCAAGACCGCCAGGCTGTCATCGACAAACAAAGTCCGCGTTTTATCAAACCCCAGATCCGCCTGAACCTGTTGCCACAGTTGCTGGCTTTCCTTACTAACACCATAGCTATGGGTGGAGATAAGTTTATCCAGATACTGGTCAAACTGGGTGCGCTCGATTTTGAGGCTCAAACTGTCTGGGTGCGCATTGGTTAACAGGATCAGCTCTTTACCCGCATCTTTCAGTGCCTGCAAAAATGCCGGTACGTCTTCTCGGATCGAAATTAAGTGTTGGATCTCGCGCTTAAGCTCCATGATGGGTAACTGCAGCTGTTGTTGCCAGTAATCCAGGCAATACCATTCTATCTGTCCCATAACGGCTTCGTAGCGCGCGAGAATATCGGCGCGGGCTTGCTCCAGCGTCAGGCCTTGTTTGACGGCATGGGCTTTAGGGATCACGTCCAGCCAAAAGTGATTATCAAAATGCAGGTCGAGTAAGGTGCCATCCATATCCAGCAACACAGTATCGATCTTTGACCAATTTAACATAGGCATTTACCTGTAAAGGCTTTATGATGAGGTTAATGGCCATGATAGCAAAATAATCTCTATGTCACAGAAAAAGCACCCAATTCCCCCTGAGATATTAGCCTCTGAGGTTGTCGCAAAAAGTAAGCTCTTTACGGTAGAATCCCTGTCGCTGTCATTTTCTAATGGCGAGCGCCGCGAATATGAACGAGTTCGTGGCGGCGGCCGGGGAGCTGTGATGATAGTGCCCATATCGGCCGAAAATGAGCTACTCTTAGTAAGAGAATATTGCGCGGGGACGCATGATTATCAGCTTGGTTTTCCAAAAGGGCTGATTGATCCGGGCGAAACCCCGATTGAAGCGGGCAACCGTGAGTTAAAAGAAGAAGTTGGCTTTGGCGCTCGGCAGTTTTGTGATCTAAAAACGTTATCACTGGCACCCAGCTACTTTAACGCCAGAATGCATATACTGGTGGCGCAGGATTTATACCCGGAGCAACTCACGGGTGATGAACCTGAACCATTGGTAGTGGTTAAATGGCCTCTGGCGCAATGGCAGGCATTACTGAGCCAGAGCGATTTTACCGAAGCCCGCAGTGTCGCCGCGCTGTTATTACTACAACAGTACCTGACAACGGAGGCTTAATGCAGTCATATTTAGAGCCCTGTATCACCCTGGCTGAGCAGGCGGGGCAGGCGATCATGGCCATCTATCAGCAAGACGACATAGGGGCACGGGAAAAGTCCGATCATACGCCGGTGACCGCCGCGGATCTGGCGGCAAATGAAGTGCTGACAGCCGGGCTGCAAGCGCTGGCCCCGGACGTACCAATTATGTCTGAAGAAACCCCCATTCCGCCGCTGGAAAGCCGACAACACTGGCAGCGTTACTGGTTGCTGGACCCAATGGATGGCACCGGTGAGTTTATTCTGGAAAGCGGCGACTTTGCGGTGAACATTGCCCTGGTCGAAAACAATCAGCCTGTACTTGGGGTGATCCACTGGCCCGCTAAAGGTGTGACCTATTTTGCGACTCACCAGGGTGGAGCATTTAAGCGCACCGACGGGCGTGATGAGCCAATCTCGGTAGCGCCGAAAGGCACGCTCACTTTGGCGGTCAGCCGCAGGCAAAAAATTGAGGCGGTGAGCCAGTATCTCAACAGCCAGTTTGATACCGTGGCACTGGGCTCGTGTTCGCTCAAGGCCTGTATTGTGGCCGAGGGGAAAGCCGATTGCTTTTTACGTGTTGGGCCAACAGGTGAGTGGGACACCGGCGCTTCTCAGGTGATTGTTGAAGAAGCGGGTGGCTGCATTACCGATGCTGAATTTAACCCATTGACCTACAATCAAAGAGAAAGCACAGAAAACCCTGACTTTATCGTGATGGGCCATCCCGATTGGCAGTTCCAGAAGCTGATCAACCCGCACCAAAGAGAACAATAGTCTGTCGGTTAATTTGGTCGGCAAGACAATAAGTGTCATAAAAGGGCGTTAAAATAGGCTCGTTTGCTTGCTTTTTGAGCGGTTGACGCCCTTTTCTTGATTAAAACCTTGCAATAAAAATCTAATTCTATATTATAGCGACCTCTTAAAGAGTTAGGGCAAATTAAGCCTCAATAAGTACTTTTTAGGTGCTTCGCTCAGTAGAAGTAAAACACTGA
>NZ_JXYA01000075.1 GCF_000967655.1 Pseudoalteromonas rubra | reverse complement strand
ATTACTCAACGATAGTTGCAACAACACCAGCACCAACTGTACGGCCACCTTCACGGATCGCGAAACGTAGACCTTCGTCCATCGCGATTGGAACGATTAGGTCAACAGTCATCTTGATGTTGTCACCAGGCATTA
Source organism: Pseudoalteromonas rubra (assembly GCF_000967655.1). Taxonomy (GTDB): domain Bacteria; phylum Pseudomonadota; class Gammaproteobacteria; order Enterobacterales; family Alteromonadaceae; genus Pseudoalteromonas; species Pseudoalteromonas rubra_A. The sequence continues at coordinate 1,051 of NZ_JXYA01000075.1, read as the reverse complement.
CCATTTCTACGCCTTCTGGCAGCTCAACGTTACCAGTTACGTCAGTTGTACGGAAGTAGAACTGTGGACGGTAGCCTTTGAAGAATGGAGTGTGACGACCACCTTCATCTTTAGACAGTACGTATACTTCTGAAGTGAACTTAGTGTGTGGGTTGATTGAACCAGGCTTACAAAGAACCTGACCACGCTCAACTTCATCACGCTTAGTACCACGTAGAAGCGCACCGATGTTCTCACCTGCACGACCTTCGTCAAGCAGCTTACGGAACATTTCAACACCTGTACAAGTTGTCTTCGTAGTTTCTTTGATACCTACGATTTCAACTTCGTCGTTCACGTTGATGATACCAGCTTCAACACGGCCAGTTACAACTGTACCACGACCCTGGATTGAGAATACGTCTTCGATAGGCATGATGAACGGCTTATCGATGTCACGCTCTGGCTCTGGGATGTAAGAATCTAGTGCTTCTGCAAGCTCAACGATCTTGTCTTCCCACTCTTTCTCGCCTTCAAGCGCTTTAAGAGCAGAACCCTGGATTAGAGGCAGGTCATCACCTGGGAAGTCGTACTCAGAAAGAAGTTCACGAACTTCCATCTCTACTAGCTCTAGTAGCTCTTCGTCGTCAACCATGTCACATTTGTTCATGAATACGATGATGTAAGGTACACCAACCTGACGAGAAAGTAGGATGTGCTCACGTGTTTGAGGCATAGGACCGTCAGTTGCAGCAACTACCAGGATCGCGCCGTCCATCTGAGCAGCACCAGTGATCATGTTTTTAACGTAGTCAGCGTGTCCAGGACAGTCAACGTGCGCGTAGTGGCGAGTTGGTGTGTCATACTCAACGTGTGAAGTTGAGATTGTGATACCACGCTCACGCTCTTCTGGAGCGTTATCGATTGATGCGAAGTCTTTCGCTTCACCACCGTATACTTTTGCAAGTACGTTAGTGATTGCTGCAGTTAGGGTAGTTTTACCGTGGTCAACGTGGCCGATAGTACCAACGTTAACGTGCGGTTTCGAACGTTCAAACTTTTCTTTTGCCAT
>NZ_JXYA01000074.1 GCF_000967655.1 Pseudoalteromonas rubra | reverse complement strand
AAACCAAAGCGATGTTGATACTGCATTGGCAAGCAAAGCAAACCAAAGCGATGTAACAACGGCATTGGCCACGAAGGCAAACCAGAGTGATGTTGATACCGCACTGGCAAGCAAAGCAAACCAAAGTGATGTAACAACGGCATTGGCAGCGAAGGCAAACCAGAGTGATGTTGATACTGCACTGGCAAGCAAAGCAAACCAAAGCGATGTAACAGCGGCATTGGCCACGAAGGCAAACCAGAGTGATGTTGATACTGCACTGGCAAGCAAAGCAAACCAAAGCGATGTAACAACGGCATTGGCAGCGAAGGCAAACCAGAGTGATGTTGATACAGCATTGGCAAGCAAAGCAAACCAAAGCAATGTTGATATAGCACTGGCAAGCAAAGCAAACCAAAGCGATGTTGATACAGCACTGGCAGCCAAGGCAAACCAAAGCGATGTTGATACAGCACTGGCAGCCAAGGCAAACCAAAGCGATGTTGATATAGCATTGGCAAGCAAAGCAAACCAAAGCGATGTTACGACGGCATTGGCTGCAAAGGCGAACCAGAGCGATGTTGATACTGCGCTGGCGAGCAAAGCAAACCAAAGTGAAGTAAATACTGCGCTAGCAGACAAGGCGAACAAGAGCGACGTTAATACTGCTTTGGCAAGCAAAGCGGATCAGGTTGATATGCTAACTGCCCTGGCTTCTACCCTTAAATTTACGCCAGCTAAGCTTGCCTGGTCTTCAGAACATGCTTATCAGACCGGAGAGGTAGCACGTGTAGCGTTTAGCAATAGCCTGTATATCGCAACTCAGGATATAGCCGCCACGAGTTCAGAAAAATCACCGATTTTGGATGTTGAGCGTTGGTCATTATTGCTCAAAGGGGCTTCATCAGTGGTGAAAAACGTCATGTTTGTTACAAGTACTGAACACACTGGTAATCTGGGAGGCGCTAACGGTGCAGACAATATCTGTAATTCTTTGGCCAATAGCGCCGGTTCCAAAGTGCCATCAGGTACATATAAAGCCCTGCTGGACACTTCGTCCTACAAAGTGGATAGTTCAGAAACTGCGTACAACATTAACGGAGATGTTGTTGCCAATACAGGTTCGGATTTATGGCGTACGAATACGACACCATTACAAGTTGGAATTGTATATGATGAGAAGGGCAATGATGTAACAGGAGCCCGCGTATGGACAAATATGAATTATCGGGGAAGTTCTGTAAATTGGAATACATGTAGTAACTGGACTAGTAGCTCTGCTAACGACCCATATTCGTTTGGTGGCGCTATGACGGGTATTGCTGGAGAAACATCGACTGAGTGGGTGCAAAGTAGTACGCTCAGTTGTGGTTCAAAAGCGCGCCTTTACTGTGTAAAACAGTAATGTGTGAACAAGCGCAATAACACGCAAGCCCGGCTAATTTAGTCGGGCTTTTTTATGTTATTTGCATCAAACCAGCAAACCCAAGTAAAATAAGGGCCAATATTGAAAAATACTTAAATTAAATGACCGACGCGCCACTTTCCATCCTATTACAACACCTATCGAAACAGACTCTCACGAATGAAATTTACCGCCTCTTTCACGGTCGGGGCCGCAGTTTCCCCGGGCTTGAGCACGTTACGGTCGACTGGTTACAGGGGCAGCTGCTTGTTTCCCTATTCAAAGAACATGAACCGCAGTGGGCTGAATCGCTCAAATCTGAGTTACTGTTACTCATTGAATCTCAAGGGTGGACTGAACAAGTATCCTCGGTCTTGCTGCAACACAGGTATGCCAATGGCTCCCCCATAGATGTTGTGTATGGTACTTTGTCAGCCATGCCCGTCGTTAGCGAACAAGGCTTGAAGTTTGGCTTGTCTTTGGGCGCCAAACAAAATATGGGGCTGTTTTTGGATATGCGCCTGGGTCGACAATGGGTGAAAAGCCAGGCAAAAGGCAAACGTATCCTCAATTTGTTTTCTTATACCTGTGGTTTCTCAGTTGCGGCTTTGGCAGGGGGCGCGGATCATGTCGTCAATCTCGATATGTCTAAGGCGGCTTTAAAACAGGGGAAAGTCAATCACCAACTGAATGGGCACGATTTAAGCCAAGTCTCCTTTCTGGGGCATGAGTTATTTAAATCCTGGGGGAAAGTGAAAAAACTTGGGCCGTATGATTTGATCATTATTGATCCGCCCAGTTTTCAGAAGGGGAGCTTTGCCCTGACCAAAGATTATCAGCGGATCTTAAGACGTCTGGAGGATTTGTTAACCGCGCAGGGCGTTGTGCTGGCATGCGTTAACTCACCGCAAGTGAGTGCGCAATTTTTAATTGATGAAATGGCCAGAGAAGCGCCACAAATGCAATTCGATACCCGGTTACCAAACCCGCCAGAATTCCCCGACATTGACGAAGACAGCAACTTGAAGTGCCTGGTGTTTAGCACGAATACAACTAATTAAGTTGCCACTTTGCGAGGATCTGTTGATATTTTCCGGTTGCTTTGAGCTGAGCCAGGGCATGCTTCAACAGATCTGCCCGTTGTGGATCGAAACTTAAGCTGGCCGCCAGATGCAGCTCTGAGGGAAAATTGGGCACCACCATCTTACGCTCAACCTGCTCTGCAGGTAGTCCCAGCGCATTGAGTTCTTTGTTTATTGTCTGGGCATTGGTCAACACCAGATCAGTGCGGCCCTTAAACAGCATGTGCCATAACGTTTGGTAATGTGACACCAGCACCAGCTCATGCTCTTCAGAGAACCCCGCTGCGCGTAAAAATCGTTCACTGTAATAGCCGCGAATCGTGCTAACACGATGTGCTCTGGCGCTATTTAAATCTTTTAGTGAAAAGTCGCGTTCTTTGAGGCCAATTAAGTAGGCCTGAACATGACACATTACGCCCAGAAAGCGATAATTTTGTGCGCGCTCAGGTGTTTTTAGCCATGACAGCAATAGAGTGTTGTCTCTTTCTCGCATTTCGTGCAGTGCACGTGCCATTGGCATGATCTCGATATGGCCCTGTAACCCGGTCTCGGTGAGTAAGTGCTCTGCAATTTCAACCAATGCTCCGGTGGGTTTGCCTTGTTTGTCCAGGTAATGATAAGGAGGCAAGTCTTCCGCAACGAAGCGTATCGCAGTGGTATGGCCAACAAAGGGTATCAAAGCAACAAAAAGGGTGAACAACAACGCAAAACGCATAGATACTCTGTTAACAGCCTAAAACCCGCAGTTTGCCGTGTTTGCAGACAAAAATCCAGCTCATCACCTCAGACCACCTGATAAGGGAACGCAGGGCTCATAGTGGGAATAGCGTGCAGCCTGAGCGAACCACACGCCATCTGGACGGACGTTAGTTTCTCAGGCGAATTTCAAACTTATCTGAGTAACGCTCCTGAACCGCTTTTGCCGAGCTGCCGTTTGCATAGCCCGGATCTACGCTGCCCTGGCGGGTGCGGGCAAGATAGAATTCTGCACTACATTCCTGACGGGTATTGATAGCGGTATTTTTCAGCTCTGCAATGGTGCTCAAGTCGAAAATCTGCGTTCCATCATCAGTCAGCTGCTCGTTGTTCACATTGACGAAAATGCTGTCACCGTCGTTTTTCTTACATTCAATTGTCAGTTTACTCTCAAAGCGAGTGTCACCTTCCGTACCTGGGGTCCAGGCAAGGATTAGCTCGTCATTGACTGAATAGGACTGGTTTTTTTGTGGTGTGATAATCTCGAACGGTCGAGGCAAGGTCATGGTTGTGGTCAGCGTTTTGTTTTCAGACGCTCTGGTGAAATCAACTGTAAACTGAGTGCCACCTGAGGTTGTATCAAAAATAGCGCGGTAATCCACGTCGAATAGCGCTTCATCTTCACTCATCACCTGGCTGACATTGCCCGCCTTTGCGACGAGCTTATCATTGGCAGTCAGCCTGATATTGTTACCCGTCGGCCCATCAATGTTAAGCTCGGCAATCACTCGCGACGTTTCGCCAGTGGTGGTCACGTAAATTTTAGACCAGATGGCCTCTGTTTTTACATTCTCGGAGTCAGTGGTTTCATTTGAGCATGCCAGCAGTGTGGTGCATGCCAGCGCAAGCATAGAAAATCGTACAGTATTCATTGTCTTCCCTTACAGGTTGGGATCATAACTGGCCCCATTCTAATCACGAACTGCAAAATAAAAAATGATGTTTTACATTTTTAAACAAACAAACTGGTTTTTAAAACAAACGTTCTGATGTTTTGTTGGGGTATTGCAACCTTGCGTAGCCAGATTAAAAGGCCGAAGATATTTTTACAATAAAGGTCTTTTCTGAGCTTTCCGAGTGGTTTTATACACATCTATAGTTACAGCCTAAGCAACATGAGCAGGGGCAAGTTTGAGGCTTGCCCGCCATCTCACCTCCTTCTTCTTTGTCTCACTCTTTATTCTGATAAAGCTCCGCAAATCCAACAAAATGACGCGCTCTACTCGCATTATCATTCAATGCCAATTTGAGGCCTAAGCTAGAGTTACCAGATTAGGCCACTGTGGTTAAGCGTATAATAAATGAGCATTTTTATATTTCAGTATGTTTACACTTGAGGGTGCCTTCACTTTTTATACGGAGTTGAGGCCTGAGGACAGTGGGATACACTCATCAACAAGAAGAAGGAAACACTATGAAAAAAAATGTAATGGGACTTGCCCTGTTTGGCGCGATTAGCTTGTCGGCCAACGCACATAGCGGCCATAAAGAGACAAGTACACCCTCTTTGGCTATGACAGAACACACTTTATCTACTTACCAGCTGGCATTCTCAAGTGACGCGCAAAAAGTACAATACCTGACTCGCTATCACGATGCGGTGCTGGACGTAAAAGACAACTATCTGGTGCTAACGCTGAATCAAGCTCAATTTGTCGAACTACAAGGCAATGGCGCGCTGATTTTTTCAAGAGCCGACACCACTGGTCGTGCAGACGGCGCACCAATAACAAACTCACCCATGACGGCACGAAGCCAAAGTGCAGGTCAGACATCAGGTATACCAAGCTTTCCGTGCTACCCAACTCTGGCAGAAACACAGCAGATGGCCGAAACGCTGGCGCAAACCTATCCGGATTTCGTAGAGCTTAAGCACATAGGGCCATCATGGGAAAAAAGTCAGGGGCTGGGGGGGCACGACCTAAACGTTTTGGTTCTGAAAAACAAAAAGAAAAACAAATGGCGCAAGCGTCCGGCACTTTATATGCAAGGAGCGTTGCATGCCCGTGAGTATACGCCGGGCGCGACCACCTTGAAGTTTGCTCAGTATTTGCTTGAGAACCGCGAGACCAATGCAGATATCAACTGGATCATGGACCAGCGAGAGATCCATATCTTGCTGATTGCCAACCCGGATGGACGTGTACTGGCGGAGCAAGGGCTATCGTGGCGTAAAAACACCAACACGGCCTATTGTGCACTTGATGACACCTTACGAGGTGTTGACCTTAACCGCAATTTCGACTTTGCCTGGGCCTCTCCCATTGGGGGGTCGACAGACGAGCAATGTGCACTGAGGTATCACGGACCCAGCGCTGCATCGGAGCCGGAAACACAAGCGATCCAGGCTTATCTTAAAGGCCTGTTTAAAGACCGGCGCGGTGATTTGTTGAGCGACCCTGCACCTCTTAATACGCAAGGCGTTTTCTTAGACCTGCACAGCTTTAGCCGTTTTGTAATGTGGCCCTGGTCGAGTGAGCTGACTCCCAGCCCGAATGGCGAACAGTTATCTATGATGGGCCATAGAATGGCGGCTTACAATGACTATCTGGCGTTTCAGACCCAAGAGATATTCAAAGTGGGTGGATCTGCGGATGGGTATGCTTATGGTCAGCTGGGTGTCGCATCATTTACCTTTGAGCTGGGTAACGCCTTCTTCGAAAGTTGTGCCAACTTTGAGGGGGAGATATTTCCCAACAACCTGAATGCTCTGATCTATGCCGCCAAGGTTGCAAAGCGGCCGTATAAGATGCCAGCCGGACCACAAATTGATGACTTGAGATTGCAAGGAGCTGGCAATGAAGCGATACCAGCCGGTACGCCGGTACAGATAATCGCCACTGTTGCGGATGATATCTTTGGCCGCTCTTTGACCGGGCAGCTGCCACCCAGCGAGGCCATTCGAAAAGTCGAGTTAACCATTAAGAGAAAGGGTAAGCGGGGAAAACGGCGTATTTTACTGCCCGCTGCGGATGGCGTGTTTGACACTGCAAGAGAATCAATTAACTACACATTAGACACACACCGCTGGCGTCAGGGCCGTTATACGCTGACGTTTCGTGCGCAAGATGCAAGCGGGCAGTGGGGGCCTAAACACGCTAAATTCCTGACAATCGACAATGGCGCGATGCCTGGTACTGTTGCCCCTGTGGCGGACTTTGTAGCGGATTGTCGTAAAGGTATTTGTGGTTTTAATGGCTCTGTTACCCAGGATGACCGAGATGCTTTGGCATACAGGTGGGTGTTAGCAAACGACGATTTCTACGCTGTGTTTCATGGCGAACAGGTCGAGATTGATTATTACTATGCGGGTAACTATCAGCTTACTTTACAGGTTGATGACAGCCACGGTTACCGTGATACCAAAACAGTCCAGCTGGCATTGGATGGTATACGCCCTCCCGTTGCGCAATTTGACTACCAGTGCAACGGTTTGACCTGTGAGTTTGATTCCTCAGCATCCACTGATCCGGATGGAGAAATTGTTCAGCGCCTTTGGCGCATGGGAGCGCAATCGACATATTTACCTGGTGCAGAGAAAGCGGTGCACACCTTTAGCGCGCCCGGTGAATATGGCGTTGCGCTTGTTGTGATAGACAATGACAACGAGTTTAATGAGGTATGGCAGACTATTACGGTCACGGAGAATAAGTAACTCACATTTTGAATAAGCGCGCTCCTGCGCGCTTTTATCCTAATGAATAGAAACAAATAATTAACTTTCTTGTCGTGTTGCTGTTCTTTTTATCATCTACTTTGGCGTCTGCTAATAACTAAAAACAAGGAAAAAGTAGATGAAACATCCTTATCAAATCGCGTTTTGTGTCATTGCAGGTATGGCTTTGCAATCGGCCAATGCGGGCGAAACCACGCTAAAACTGAGTAAGCCAACAGGTAACCCCAATGCGAGCCAAAAGGTGCGTACTGTGAGCCTGGGCTCACTGGCAGACAGTTTGTTTTCAGACATGAGGCAGTTTGAGTTAGAAACAGAGTCGGATATTCGCCGTGATCTGAGCAATATGAGTGCCGTTAAATACATCTATGCAGTTGATGTTGACGCCCGTAATATATCCGCCACTTTTACCGGTACAGATAATTATAAAATCCGCTTAACCGTGGGGAGCCTGGACCTTTACACCAAAGTGAAGTTTGACGGCGTTGATGTGCTGTGCCCCAGTGTTAAAGTATCTGTTCGCCTTGAAAATCTGACTCCGACCGTTACTTACAATTACTACACGGGCGCTTTGGAAAAGATTGACATTAATTATGGTCGTGATGTCGATGTGAGTTGCTCGGGAGGCATATTGTCATTGCCCGGGATCAGCCTGTTTGTTGACTACTTCGCATCTGATGCGGCAACCGGCGCGGTAGATGATCTGATTAAGGCAAACCTGCAACAGTTTGCTGCGCTGCAACAGCCCGGAGCGCTGTTTGGTATGCAAGAGATACTTGCTGACAGCCGTGTTCGGGGCAATGTGGATGCTGCAGAGCGTTATCTGGATATTGATATCGACAATATCATCGGCAATCTGGCAACCGGTATGAACTTAAATGTCAGTCTTAACCGGGATGCTTACGGCTATGGCAAACACCTTGCACACATTGGGGTTTACCAGAGCGCACCTACTATCACTGCCGGCTGGGGAGGCCAGTTCAACGCCAGTGCACCTGGCGCTAATCGGATCAGTAAATATGCGCTTAGCGGCACATGGCGTAGCAGCAGTTGGACGCCTGGCTTGTTGTATAACAACCAATTTATCGGCGCTATTGCCTATAATCGCGTATACGGGATCCCAAGCTACCTTGGTCAGAAACAAGTGACCATTGGCAACTGTGGTAAGGCATGCGAGTAAATTTATTTGGGGTTAGCAGGCGTGTGGCCTGCTAACCCTCAATCTACCAGGATGGCGCTGTTGCTGGCGGCATAGATCCAGCAGGTTTTTCCGGATCTCAGTGTTGCCTCCTGCCTGGCGTAATCGTCAACCTCATAGCTGTCGGCGCGCATTAGCTCCTGCTGAGTGATTAAAAATACCGTGCCTGTTACCTCATCGTCCGGGTTCGCAGTATGGATCAGGATAGGGTGGTATTCTTTATTGCTGCTTTTCAAGACCGCGGGATCGCTAATTCTGACCTGGCCCAGCCGATAGCCAATCAGGCTGTCAGCCTCACCATCGAGTAAGCGGCCAAAGGTATCGAGCTGCACCTGCGACTGTTGCAGAGTGCCATAGGAAAAAAGTGCTTCCATTGGGTTTCCTTGCGTTTTTGTTTGCACATTATACCAATTTCACTTAATACCTGTTCAATTTGACGGAGCAAATATGACGCTAACGGCGTTAAAAATTTCTCATTTAGAACAACTAAATAGCAAAATTTTTGCCTTGTTATCGA
>NZ_JXYA01000073.1 GCF_000967655.1 Pseudoalteromonas rubra | reverse complement strand
TGGTGGCGACAACCCAGGTGACGGTGGTGACAACCCTGGTGACGGTGGTGACAACCCAGGTAGTGACAAAGGAAGCGACAATAAAACACCAGACACCGGCAAGTCTGATGAAGGGGGATCTGGCGGTAGCCTTCATTTCATGAGCTTATTGCTCGCTGGTGCCTGTGTCATACGCAGGCGTCGTTAGTTAAGTAGCCCTACCTACACATACAGCTGCCAGTCATTGGCAGCTGTATGCTTCTGCTCCAATACAGCATCTAGATACAACTCTGCAGACGAGATTTTTCGTGGCATGCTGAGTGCAGTAAAAAGCGAAGTTCATACGCAGCATATTTTAATTTGAGACTGTCAATTTAGTCGAGTCCAGGGCAACAGGTTTCTTAAATATAGTAGACTGTGTCTAAAACAGACCTGTTGTGAATATACAAGGAGGCCAGATGTTGGTTGAAATGGCAATTGCTGATGCATACGGTGCCGGATTTGAGTTTGTTGCACAAGATATTATTCGTACACACAATGATCTTAGTGGCTATCGGGCACATGCATTATCTGGTGAGTCAGCCTGCTACACTGACGACACGCAGATGTCTTTGGCATTGGCTGAGCTGATGCTAAGTGATAAACCCTGGGACAGCGAAACGATTGCCGCTGCCTTTTACGATACCTACCACAGGGATCCGGTTCATGGCTATGCCAAGCGATTGCAACAGGCTTTTACCGAGGCACCTAATGCTAAAACGTTTGCCAGACTAGTTAAGACCGATAGCTTTGGTAATGGCGCTATGATGCGCGCTCTGCCATTGGGTTATCTGGCTGATGAGCAAAAAGTTATGAGCAGAGCTGAGCAGCAAGCCCGAGTAACACACGACCATGATATTGCAGTCAACGCGGCCAAGAGTATTGCTCTGGCGACCCATGCGGGCTTATATAAAAAGGCAACGCTAGATACTTTGCCAGATTATCTTACTGATTTCGGTTGTGTGTTTGATACTCACTGGGAAGGGCCAGTCCGAGCTATTTCAGAAGATACACTGAGCGCGGTTTTGACGGTGCTGAGCCAGTCGCGTAGTTTGAGTCACATACTCCAACTATCAGTAAACTTAGGCGGAGACACAGACAGTGTAGCGGCAATCAGTTGTGGTATAGCAAGCTGCTATGAAGAGGTTGAAAAAGATCTGCCCCAGGCATTAATTGCTCAGTTTGATCATCCTCATTACGGCCTAGAATACCTGACCAATATTGATTTGCGCCTTGACGCATTGAAGTGCCAGGCGTATTTGTAAATTGTAACACTGAGAAAACATGAATGCACAGAGTCATTGGATGGTCCTTTTCGAGGCGTTGACCCACAACGAAGCGGGTTATTTTTATAACGACCAGCTTTTCAGCGGGGTCGCGATTAAGCATGTGCAGGGCCTGGTCGTTGGCTGCTTGATTTATCGAGAGGGAGAGCAGCTAGGTGATTATGTACCGCCTTACCTGAATCAACCAGAACACGCGATTCTGGACACAGTATTGGAAAGTGTACTTGAACCTATCTGCGTTAATGGTAAACCCTACTCTGGGATTGTATATAGCGTCTCACAGAATGGCCATGTATCTGGTGAGAATGTATTTGTTGATGGGTGGGAAGGCCAGGGTACGAATTATCATTACGATAGTAATATTCGTCATGAACTTGCACTTGATTCTATGCTGGGTGAAGGGGACCTACTCGAAGAAATGTATGAGTGGGATGAATCGGGAGAAATTCTGTCTTGGGATGTGGCATTAACAAGTAAACTCAATGAGTCTGAAGGTAGTATTGCATTTAAAGTTGGTCAAGCGAATGAGATATCTCATTTTACTGTTACCGGAGAGTTTTTCCGCATTATCGACAACAGCGAAAAACTGGTTTGTCCATATAACAAGGTGGTAGAAGAGCTTAGCGGTTTTAAAACAGGTTCGATTTCTAAGCTATATGTAGTGTGTAGCCAACGTATTTACACCCAGCAGGAAGCGTTGCGGGCATTGATATCAGCATTAAAGCCAGTACGACTAGCGATGAGTCGATATGAATGCAAGTGGAATGGGTTGATTGTTTTTGCCGCGAAAGAGGGGATCTCTGAGCTTGAGGTTGTATCCGCATGCAGCGAACAAGAAACAGCTGCCTTACATACACTGATGGCAAGCCAATACCCACATATTAAAATGGTCTAAATGCTGCCAGAGCCTGTGTCATCAGGCTCTGCCATTTCCAGAGTACCCAATCCGCGTCCTGCCAATCCCGATTGTGTAGGGCGTATTTTTTAGCCCTGTGCTTGCAGCGCTTTAAGCGCCTTGTTCACTTGTTGGTCGGCCTGACGGGTAGTTTCTGGCAGGCGATATTTTGGGGTGAGTTTGAGGATCCACTCTTTTGCAGTGCTCAGACTGACTTTATGACCAACAGAGACATACACTGGCTTAATGTTGTCCTGAGTCCGTAAAACTTCACCGATTACTTGTTCGTTATCTATCAGCGGTGTGCTGGCGCCGCGAGTTTCAAGTGGCGTTTCATGCGTGCCTGTGAGTCGTGTTTTACCACACCCTATGGTAGGAATATCCAGTACGACACCAAGATGGCATGCCAGACCAAAGCGCCTTGGGTGAGCCAGGCCCTGACCATCACACACTATCATGTCTGGTTTATGGGTGAGTCGCTCAAACGCGGACAGCAATGGCGGCAACTCCCTGAATGAGAACAAACCGGGAATGTATGGGAAACGCACACTTTCGGTAACGACTTGTGTTTCTATGATCTCCAGTGTGCAGGCATCTAATACCACAATGGCACCAACCAGTTGGTTTGTCGCGTCGTCATAAGCTACGTCAGTGCCAGCAATGGTGGTGACGGAGTCAAATTGATCGTCACTAATAACCTGAGCTGCGAGTGCTTCTTGCAGTGCTTGAGCTTCTGTTTCAGAGCTGGGGTGCTCTATTTGCATGCTAACTGCCTTATTCTTTGTATTGCTTCGCGATTTTATCGTATCTAAGCGTCTTACTCAAAAAGCGCCTTACGATATAAGGGCGTATCCACCAACTGCTGGTAGGCGGCGCGCAGTCGAGTAACCAGCTCCGGGCTGGTGGCTAAGCTAGCCGCCAGATAGCCCCTGACACTGAGCGGTTCAATATCCAGCACATAGCGAAAGTGATCGTCGGGTAACTTCATTGCCTGCGCCATGGCGCTGATATAGCGTGGGTCGTCCACAACCAGGTCTACTTTGTTAGCCGCCAGTAACCGGTAGGATTGTTGAATATCTGCGGTCTCGATAAATTCAAAGCCCAGTTTATGTAATACCTGAGCAGCCACATCTTCTCTTTGTACGGCAAGCCGGTATTGCTTGGCGTCTTCCAGCGTTTTAATTTGGATTTTTCGGGGCGATTGGTTTGTTACAAAACCGAGGTGAAAGAGTGCCACGGGGCCAATCCAGTGAAACAACGCCTCTCGTTGCGGGGTTTTTGCCATGCTGTAGATTAGTGTGTTTGGCTTATCTTTCGCTGTATCTAAAGCACGTGCCCAGGGGTACATGTAAAACTCCCCCTCAAGCGCAGCGGTGTTCAGAATTGCAGTTACCAGTGCGGTGCTTACGCCGGCGACCTGGTCGTTGACCCAGGTTTGATTGGGTGGGGATAATTCCGTGACTACGGTGAACTTAGCCCAGCTGTGAAAGCTACTCAGCAGCGTGACTAGCATCAGGGTAACGACTGTTTTTACCATCAAAAACATACCTTTTAATCTGCATACGGATAAAAGTGTAGCAGGGTCAGGTTATCTTGCCCTTATTATTCAGGGTGTCAGGTTAAGATGTAAGCCAGTGTCGGTAAACAACCATAAATTTCATGAATACCCCCTATATTGTAAATTGTCGACAATCTGGTCCGGATCAGGTTGACGTACACGTAAAGCAGCACTATATTGTCTACAACTTTTAACAAGACCGGAAGGCAAAGACATAATGAGCTTTATGCATGAAAGTGCCGTAACTGCTTCTGATAAAGCATTTTTCCGGCTTAGAAAAGAGATTGTTGAAGGTGATATTCCGGCTGGCTCCAAGTTGAGTGAAATGGAATTGTCGACAAAGTATGAGGTAAGCCGTGCAGTTGTTCGGGAGGCGATAAACCGCCTTGAGGCCTGTCATTTGGTTGAACGTCGTCCGAATGTGGGGGCCAGAGTGGTCTCGCTGAGCGAAGAAGGTCTGATGGAGTTGTATCAGGTGCGCGAAGCCCTTGAGGGCATGGCCGCACGTCTGGCAGCGCAACACATGCCAGATGAAGAAATTGCCAAACTCAACAGCCTGTTGAACGAGCAGTTCGACGAAGTCAAAGGCGGCGAATCTTATTATCAGGAAGCGGGTGACCTGGACTTTCATTATCGCATTATTGTCGGCAGTCAGAATCAGCAGCTTATTGCCATGCTGAGCAATGGTATTTATCACCTGGCGCGAATGTATCGGGTGCAACTCGGCATGGCCGGACCACGCGTTACAACAGCCTACGACGAACACAAACACATAGTGCGTGCCATCGCAAATCGAGATGCCGAGTTGGCAGAAATGCTGATGCGCCGCCATATTCAATATTCTAAAAATAATATTGCCACCAAGTTAACCAAACAGCATCAGTCATAATCGGGGAGACACACTTATGAGTACAGGGATCATCAGCGCAGGTAAAAGATTTCGCGACGCGCTCAAAGCCAGTCAGCCACTACAGATAGTGGGCACCATTAATGCCTACAGCGCCATCATGGCGAAAAAAATTGGTCACCAGGCTATCTACCTGTCTGGCGGCGGCGTTGCGAATGCCTCTTATGGTCTGCCGGACTTAGGCATTACCTCTCTAAACGATGTGATTGCGGATGTTCAGCGTATTACCTCTGCCTGTGACCTACCTCTGATGGTCGATATCGACACGGGCTGGGGCGGTGCATTTAACATTGCTAAAACCATTCAGGAAATGCAAAAGGCGGGTGCCGCTGCCGTGCATATGGAAGATCAGGTTGCGCAAAAGCGCTGCGGTCACCGTCCTAACAAAGAGATAGTGTCGACAGACGAAATGGTCGACCGTATCAAAGCGGCAGTAGATGCGCGTACCGATCCAGACTTCTTCATCATGGCGCGTACCGACGCATTCGCGCAGGAAGGCCTTGAAGCGGCCATTGAGCGTGCTAAAGCCTATGTTGCTGCCGGTGCAGACGGTATTTTCGCAGAAGCTGTTCAGACAGAAGAGCATTATCGTGCATTTGCCGAAGCGCTGGATGTGCCTATTCTGGCGAATATCACCGAGTTCGGTAAAACAGAGCTGTGGAACAAAAAAGAGCTGGGTGAGTGGGGCGTTGACATGGTGCTTTACCCGCTGAGTGCGTTCCGCGCAATGAACAAAGCCGCAGAAATGGTGTATCAATCAATTTTAGAAAACGGCGATCAGAAAGCCGTCATCGACAGCATGCAAACTCGTATGGATTTGTATGATTATCTTGGCTACCACGAGTACGAGCAAAAACTCGACGCATTGTTTGCGCAAGGTAAGAACAAATAAAAAGTTTAAAGGATAAAGATAAAGCCGCGTTCCTGCGGCTTTTATCACAATGAAATTAACCAGCAGGTAAAATTCAGGAGACAACAAAATGGCTAAAGTATTAAGCGGTGCAGGCCTTCGCGGTCAGGTTGCAGGTAAAACGGCACTTTCAACAGTGGGTGTATCAGGCTCAGGTCTGACTTATCGTGGATACGACGTAAAAGACCTGGCTGAACACTGCCAGTTTGAGGAAGTCGCATATCTGATCCTAAAAGGTAAATTGCCTAACCAGCAGGAGCTGGACAGCTACAAGGCACTACTAAAATCTCAGCGCGGCCTGCCACAGGCACTAAAAGAAGTGTTAGAGCGCATTCCGGCCGACGCACACCCAATGGACGTACTGCGCACCGGTTGTTCTATGCTGGGTAACCTTGAAGGTGAGCACGACTTTGAACAACAGCAGGCCATCACAGATCGTATGCTGGCGTGTTTCCCAAGCATCATCTGTTACTGGTATCGCTTTAGCCATGATGGTGTGCGTGTTGATGTTGAAACAGACGATGATTCAATCGGCGCACACTTCCTGCACATGTTGCATGGCGAAAAGCCAAGCGAGTTGCATGAGCGTGTAATGCACGTTTCACTTATTCTGTATGCCGAGCATGAGTTTAACGCCTCTACCTTCACTGCACGTGTGTGTGCTTCTACCCTGTCAGACATGCATTCTTGTATCACAGGTGCCATCGGCTCGCTACGTGGTCCTCTGCACGGTGGTGCGAACGAAGCGGCAATGGAAATGATTGAGCGTTTTGAGTCGGCCGATCATGCTGAGCAGGAAATGATGGGCATGCTGGAGCGTAAAGAAAAGATCATGGGCTTTGGTCACGCTATCTACTCTGAGTCTGATCCGCGTAACGAAATCATCAAAGGCTGGTCTGAAAAGCTGGCAGCTGATGTGGGTGATACGGTACTTTATCCGGTTTCTGTACGTTGTGAAGCGGTTATGTGGCGCGAGAAGAAGCTGTTCTGTAATGCGGATTTCTTCCACGCATCGGCTTATCACTTTATGAAGATCCCAACTAAGCTGTTCACGCCTATCTTCGTAATGTCGCGTCTGACAGGCTGGGCAGGTCACGTGATGGAGCAAAGAGCAGACAACCGTATCATCCGTCCGTCAGCGGAATATACGGGTGAGGAACTGCGTCCGGTTCCAGCTATGTCCGAGCGTTAATACCCAAACTTAACATTCGTCACTGTATGGCACAGATCACCGACAATAATCATAAAGATCTGTGCCGTTGAGCCAATGAGCAATCCTGGAAGTAGTTATGAACAGCCAATTTCGCAAAAAATTACCTGACTCTTCGCTGTGTTATTACGACACGCGCGAAGCGGTCGAAGCCATCAAGCCCGGTGCGTATGATGGCTTACCTTATACCTCTAAAGTCCTGGCAGAAAACCTGGTGCGCCGCGCCGAGCCTGAAAAACTCAACGATTATCTGAGCCAAATTATTGAGCGTCGTCGCGATTTGGACTTCCCCTGGTTTCCGGCACGTGTGGTCTGTCATGATATTTTAGGCCAGACGGCGCTGGTAGACCTTGCCGGTCTGCGTGATGCCATTGCCGAAAAAGGCGGCGATCCGGCCAAAGTAAACCCGGTGGTGCCAACTCAGCTGATCGTTGATCACAGCCTGGCAGTAGAGCACGCCGGTTATGAAGAAAACGCCTTTGAGAAAAACCGGGCGATAGAAGATCGCCGTAACGACGACCGCTTCCACTTTATTAACTGGACCAAAACGGCGTTTAAAAACGTAGATGTGATCCCGCCGGGCAATGGTATTTTGCACCAGATCAATCTGGAGAAAATGTCGCCGGTTATCCAGGCGCGCGATGGCGTAGCATTCCCGGATACCCTGGTTGGAACCGACAGCCATACCCCGCATGTGGATGCACTGGGCGTAATAGCTGTGGGTGTAGGGGGTCTTGAAGCCGAGAGCGTGATGCTGGGTCGTGCTTCATATATGCGCCTGCCAGATATCGTGGGTGTAGAGCTGGTTGGCAAGCGTCAGCCGGGGATCACCGCCACGGATATCGTGCTGGCCATCACGGAATTTTTACGTCAGGAACGCGTGGTTTCTTCGTACCTTGAGTTCTTCGGCGAAGGCTGCGAGGGCTTGTCTTTAGGTGACCGGGCAACCATTTCGAACATGACACCTGAGTATGGCGCCACAGCCGCCATGTTCTATATTGACCAGCAAACCATTGATTATCTGCGCCTGACCGGTCGTGATGACGAGCAAATCAAGCTGGTTGAGCAATATGCTAAGCACACTGGTTTGTGGGCCGATGCTATGACAGGCGCTCAGTACGAGCGTGTGCTGAAATTTGATTTATCTTCGGTTGGCCGTAACCTGGCCGGTCCGTCAAACCCGCATCGCCGTGTTGCAACGGCAGACCTGGCCAAGCAAGGTATTGTGGCCGATTATGAGCAGCGTGAGGGCGAAATGCCAGACGGTGCAGTGATCATCGCAGCTATTACCAGCTGTACCAACACCAGTAACCCGCGCAACGTGGTGGCCGCTGGTTTGCTGGCACGTAATGCCAACAAACTGGGCCTGAGCCGCAAGCCCTGGGTCAAAACCTCATTTGCGCCGGGTTCCAAAGCCGTGCGCTCTTATATGGAAGAAGCGCAGTTGTTGCCTGAGCTTGAGCAACTGGGCTTTGGTATCGTGGCATTTGCCTGTACCACCTGTAACGGCATGAGTGGGGCACTGGATCCAAAAATTCAGCAAGAAGTAATCGACCGCGACCTATACGCTACAGCCGTGCTATCGGGTAACCGCAACTTTGATGGTCGTATCCACCCTTATGCTAAGCAGGCTTTCCTGGCATCACCGCCTCTGGTTGTGGCATATGCGATTGCCGGATCAGTGCGTTTTGATATCGAAAATGGCGTGCTGGGTCATGACCAGAATGGCAACCCGGTTACGTTAAAAGACATCTGGCCAAGCGATGAAGAGATTGACGCAGTAATCGCACAGAGCGTGAAACCGGAGCAATTCCGTGCCGTTTACGAACCTATGTTTGACCTGAGCGTTGACTATGGTGAAGACAACGACCCGCTCTATCAGTGGCGTGAGATGAGTACCTATATCCGCCGTCCGCCATACTGGGAAGGCGCGTTAGCGGGAGAGCGCACCATGAAAGGTATGCGACCGCTGGCGATTTTGGGTGACAACATCACCACAGATCACTTGTCTCCGTCGAATGCGATTCTGGCTTCAAGTGCTGCCGGTGAATATCTGGCAAAAATGGGTCTGCCCGAAGAAGACTTTAACTCGTATGCAACCCACCGTGGCGACCATTTAACGGCGCAACGTGCTACCTTTGCGAACCCCAAACTCCTTAATGAAATGGTGTTGGAAAACGGCGAAGTGAAGCAGGGCTCGCTGGCGCGTCTTGAGCCAGAAGGCAAAGTCACTCGCATGTGGGAAGCCATCGAAACCTACATGGAGCGCAAGCAACCGCTGATCATCGTAGCCGGTGCCGATTATGGTCAGGGCTCGTCTCGCGACTGGGCAGCCAAAGGCGTGCGTTTAGCGGGTGTAGAAGTGATTGTGGCTGAAGGCTTTGAGCGTATCCACCGTACCAATCTGATTGGCATGGGCGTGTTACCGCTGGAGTTCCAAAATGGTACAACGCGTAAAACGCTGGAGCTCGATGGTACTGAAACCTACGACGTTGAAGGCACACGCACACCAGGCGCTACGCTGAATCTGATCATCCATCGCAGCAATGGCGTGCAGCTAGAAGTGCCTGTGTTGTGTCGTCTGGACACAGAAGAAGAAGTGTCTATTTACGAAGCCGGTGGCGTGCTACAGCGCTTTGCCAAAGACTTTCTGGAAGCAAACGCTTAACCACTGCATTCTTGCTCCGCACTAACTGTGGAGCCTGTCTGAGCAGAGTGCACCCGCAAAGGGTGTTCACTCTGCTACTTAGGATGAAAACTATGACTTTCAAACCTCAACTACGTGTGCCGGCGACCTATATGCGCGGTGGCACCTCCAAAGGTGTGTTTTTTAATCTCAGCGATTTGCCCGAGGCGGCACAAGTGCCGGGTGAAGCGCGCGACAGACTGCTGCTGCGCGTAATTGGCAGCCCGGATCCTTATGCCAAGCAAACCGATGGCATGGGTGGTGCAACCTCCAGTACCAGCAAAACCGTGATCCTGTCGAAAAGTGATAAAGCGGACCATGATGTCGACTATTTGTTTGGCCAGGTCGCGATAGACAAACCTTTTATCGACTGGAGTGGCAACTGTGGCAATCTGACCGCAGCGGTGGGTGCTTTTGCCATTAGCAACGGCCTGGTAGATGCCAGCAGAATACCCGAAAACGGCATTGCTGTAGTACGGATCTGGCAGGCAAACATTGAAAAAACCATTATCGCTCATGTGCCTATGGCGAATGGCGAAGTGCAGGAAAGTGGCGACTTTGAGCTTGATGGCGTGACTTTTCCAGCTGCTGAAGTGGTGGTGGAATTTATAGACCCGGCCGACGGCGATGCAGATATGTTCCCAAGTGGCAACCTGGTCGACCAACTGGAAGTGCCGGAGATTGGCACGTTTGATGTAACTATGATCAATGCCGGGATCCCAACTTTGTTTTTCCGCGCGGAAGATCTGGGTTACACCGGTGTGGAGCTGCAAGAAGCGATCAATGGTGACGACGCGGCGTTGGCCCGATTTGAACAGATCCGCGCTTACGGTGCCGTAAAAATGGGTCTGATTGACCACATTGACGAGGCAAGGGTACGTCAGCACACCCCTAAAATTGCCTTTGTATGCGGTGCTAAGGCGTATACCGCCTCCAGTGGCAAAGCCATTTCGCAGCAGGACATTGACCTGTCTGTTCGAGCGCTGTCTATGGGTAAGCTGCATCATGCCATGATGGGCACGGCCGCAGTGGCGATTGCCACGGCTGCTGCTATCCCCGGTACATTGGTGAACCTGGCGGCAGGCGGTGGTGAGCGCAACAGCGTTACTTTTGGCCATCCTTCGGGCACCTTGAAAGTGGGCGCAGAAGCCGAGCTGGCAAATGGCCGCTGGCTGGCAAAAAAAGCGGTGATGAGCCGCAGCGCCCGAGTGGTGATGGAGGGACATGTTCGAGTCCCGCAAGAACAAATTTAGTGATGAAAATTGGCCCGGTTAATCCGGGCCTTGTTTTTTTAAGGAACGAAAAAGATGTACGAAGCGTTATTTTCTATTGCTCTGACCACAGCATTGTTACTTGGCTCGCCAGGTCCTGCCCCCTTAGCATTGGCCGCTGTAGGTGCCAGCTCAGGTGTGCGCCGTGGAGTACCGTTTTTATCCGGTATTCTGCTGGGGCTGTTAGTGGCAATTATTGCGGCTGCAACGGGGCTGGGGGCGCTGTTGTTAAGCTATCCTAATCTCAGTGCTGTGTGTCAGGGCGTGGCTATCGCCTACCTGTTTTATGTCGCCTATAAAATTGCGACCAATCGCAGTGGTTTATCTGACGTGTCTGGGGGAGAAGTGGGTTTTCGGGAAGGTTTTATTCTGAATTTGCTTAACCCAAAGGCGTACGCAGCCTGTATTGCCATTTTTGCCAACAGCAGTGTACCTGATGCGAGCCCTGTGATGGGAGCCGTGTTGGCGGCGCTAACGTGTTTTGCAATTGCCATTTTGGTGGATAGCCTGTGGCTGGTGTTTGGTGGGGTATTACACCGTTTTATTAAAACCCCCAAACAGTTGCGTATTTTACGTTTATTTTTTGCCTTTTTGTTAACCTCTCTGCTAGTTTGGATAAGTACCACACATATCCTGAGCTGAGGCTGCCATGGAGCGCTTTCATTCTATCTCTGTTGATACCGAACGCCTGAATGGTGGTCTGTTAATGAGTTTTAAAGCGCTCGGTAAGGTTAGCCATGCAGATTATATGGCTATTAAGGCCGTGATTGACAGCGCGCTGAGAGCGGCCGCCGGGCAGCAAATCAGGGTACTGGTCGACGTCACTGAATTTGAGGGCTGGGAGCTGCATGCAGCCTGGGACGATGTGGCGCTGGCACTGCGCCACAGCCATGATTTTTATAAAATAGCGGTATTAGGCAACAGCCGTTGGCAAAAACTGGCTGCTATGGTTGGAAACTGGTTTGTCGATGGGGAATCTCGCTATTTTGAGGACAAAGCGCATGCCCTGTCATGGCTACAAAGTGAGTGATCCTGGCAAGGTTTAAACGTATATAATAGTCACTGGGGCGCTAAGAAAAGGCTGATATAAATTTATGAACACACTTTTTATTACAGGTGCAAATCGTGGCATTGGGCTTGCGCTCGTAAAGCTGTATCTTGAGCAGGGCTGGAGAGTATTGGCAAGCTGCAGAGCGCCGCAATCTGCCGACGCATTGTGGCAGCTGGAGCAGCAGTTTAGCCATTTACAGATAGTCGCGCTGGATATCACTAATTATGCGCAAATGACAAAACTCGCCGCATCGCTGATTGATGTGCCCATTGATTTGGTGATAAACAATGCCGGTGTCTACGGTCCGAAAGGTTATGCGTTTGGCGACTGTGATGTAGAGCAATGGAAGCGTGTTATGGAAGTTAATGTGATTGCGCCGCTAAAATTAGCGGAGGCATTCACCCCGCAACTAAGACTGGGTAAGTTAAAGACCTTTGCGGTACTCTCATCCAAAGTCGGCAGCATGACCAACAACACTAAAGGTGGTGGATATATCTATCGCAGCTCAAAAGCGGCGTTAAACTCAGTGATCAAGAGCCTTTCCAATGATTTGTTACCTGAAGGAATAAAAACCGTGGCGCTGCATCCGGGCTGGGTTAAAACCGATATGGGTGGCCCTAATGCCCCGATCTCTGCCGAAGAATCTGCACAAGGCCTGAAACAGGTGCTGGATGAACTACACGAAGCGCAAAGCGGCGGGTTTTATGATTACCAGGGACTGGCTATTCCCTGGTAATGTTAACAAGCCTGAATACAAAGTTTGCCAGCCAACTTGCTCAGGAAAACTTATCCTGCACTTGCGCCAGATGATAGTAACCCAATTGCCCGAAGCGGCGAAGCTGAGGAAAGGGGATCCTGGGCAAAGGCCGCTGGAACAGGGGTAAATCAGGCACGGTATCTTTCATTGCAAGTTGTGCCAGCCGGTAGGCCGCCTGCGAGCTAAACGATACGCCTGAGCCACAGTAACCTAAAATATATCCCACATTGTCCTCAAAAAAGACATGGGGCATATCGTCCAGCGCTGCGGCAATATAACCGTGCCAGTAATAATCATGTGTTATATCTTTAAGGCATGGAAAACACTCAGCAAGCGCTGTTTTGAGGTGAGTCAGATACTTGATTTTGTGCTGATCTTTGGCAAATACAGCGCCTCGTCCGCCAAACAGCAGACGGTTATCTGGCAGTAGCCGGTAGTAATATTTTAGCCTGCGCGTATCCATTACTACCTGATGTGTCCTCAGGCCTGTTTGTTTCAGCTCATCCTCGCTGAGCGGGCGTGTGACAAAGATACTGCTGAGGATAGGCAAGTAGCGGTTATCGATCAAAGGATGGCTGTGTTTATTGTTGTAAGCGTTCCCTGTATAAAGCAGCTTATCCGCACTGATTTTCTGGTCGTTTACACTCAGCGTGTGGCGTTGACCGTGTTTAACCTTGCTGACCAGGCTCTGTTCAAACAAGGTAACACCGGCTTTAATAGCCATGTCACGATAGCCGAGCAGGAGTTTGAGCGGGTGCAAACCAAAGCCATTCTCGTAGCGCATGGCGCCATGGGCGTGGTGATTCAACATAAACTGCGCGTCAAGTTCTGCCTTGCTGAGCAGTTGACTGCTTTCCCCGCCAAAATTATCTGAGATAAATTGCGCTGCACTTTGCAAGTTGGCATAAGCCTGAGCATTATGCGCTATTTTCAGATAACCCGATGCCTGTGCGTCACAATCGATTTTGTGTTCATCAATGAGCGTTCTGACTCGGTTAACGCCACCATGAAACTCATCGTAAATGCCACGGCTAACCTCGAGCCCCCAACGTTTTGCATAATCGCCATAACCAAGCCTCCCTGAGCCCGGCAAAGCAAAGCCAGCGTTGCGGGCACTGGCGCCAAAGCCTACCTGATTGGCTTCAAGTACACACACCTTTTGCTGATAGTTTTGAGCGAGATAGTAAGCACTTAATAATCCAGTGAAGCCACCACCAATAATGGCAACGTCAAAGTGTTCTGACGATTGTGGCGCACTCAGGGGGGCAGGTAAAGGCTGTGTGGCAGCCCAGTAACTGGGTGCAAACGGCTGGCCCTGACA
Source organism: Pseudoalteromonas rubra (assembly GCF_000967655.1). GTDB lineage: Bacteria > Pseudomonadota > Gammaproteobacteria > Enterobacterales > Alteromonadaceae > Pseudoalteromonas > Pseudoalteromonas rubra_A. The sequence goes on along the minus strand of NZ_JXYA01000073.1, from coordinate 5,304 downwards.
ATGGGGAGCGTGGAGAGGATCAAAAGCGTGCATCAGAATTCCAGTACCATTTCAGCGGCCTGACAATGACATTCTGTGTCGCAAAGGGTACACCGATATCCTTCGTACAAGGTCAGGTCTAACCAGCGATCGTCGTGTACTTTGATGAGTTTACCGCCGGCTTTGGTGAAGTACTTCACGGCACCATTGCCTGGGCTTTGCTGCCAAAGGTGCGATACACCTGCTTTTGCGCCTTGTTGTTTCAACACTTCGACAGACGCTTTGAGTAACTTGGGTCCAATACCTTGTCCCTGCGCATCAGGGTGGATCGCAATACACTTAAAGTACGCCATATGCTGCTCATCTACTGGCCACAATGCCGGGGAGCACCACTTATCAATAGGCCATTGACCGGCACTGTAAGACGTTCTGAACCCGACTACCTGATTAGACTCATCAATGGCGACAAACGAGGCGTTTAGTCCATGCTGAGTACCCAGTTTATGCATCATTTTTATGCCGTCCAGATCCAGATAGTTCTCGCCATGCACCAGGTTGCCAAGCTCGATAACTGCCGGGTAATGAGATGGGTCGAGAGGGAGAATTGAGATCATACGCTACCGCCAATAGTCATTTACAGAAACGCCATTTTGCAGCATTTCTCAAATTAAAACAAAGCCGTTCAAAAAAAACTGGTCAAAATAGGTACGAAATTAGTGCGTTTTATACTCAGCTGTTGTTGACAGCGATGTCATCTTGGTAATAATTGTGACAACGGTGTGTCTGAATGATGATTGCGAACGTTGCAATTATTCGTGACGACGCACTGTTAAATAGAACGATAACAACTTAATTCAGAGCGTGATACGACAGTCACCTTCTGATCACAACAACATGTAAAGGATGTCCTATGAAAAAACTTAACTCCGTTTGCCTGGCGGTAATGGCGTGTATCAGCGTGCCCGCACTGGCACTTAATGTTCAGCCAGATCCGAACAACTCTGGCGCCTATTTACTCGACCGAGCCGGGCTTCAGGCAGCCGAAGCTGCCCTGACCTCAAACCCAATGTATAGCGTGTGGGCACAAGCATTAAAAACCCGCAGCAATACTGTGGTGGACGCAATTGTGCCTGGGGCTGCAACTAACCCAGAAAACGTGAAGCGCGTAGAGCGGGTATTTGGGCAGAGCGAGTGGGATTTTCTGACCCAAATGGCTGCGCCGGAATACACTTATACGCGTTTTTTGCGCGCAATAGGCAAGTTTCCGGCGTTTTGTGGGGAGTATACAGATGGTCGCAATGCAGACGCCATTTGTAAAAAGTCTATCGTCACCGCGTTTGCTCATTTTGCACAGGAAACCGGTGGTCATATTGCGAAAGACAATGTCTCTGATAACCCGCTGAGATTAGAAGAGTGGCAGCAGGCGCTGGTCCATGTGCGTGAAATGGGCTGGTCTGAAGGTCAACCTGGTTATACCACTGGCTGTGGCCAGAATGACTGGCAAAATCGTCGCTGGCCATGTGCTGACGGGCAAGGGTATTTCGGCCGAGGTGCCAAACAGCTGTCTTATCACTTTAACTATGGCATGTTCTCCGAAGCCATGTTTGACGGCGATGCAACCGTGCTGTTAAACAATCCAGCCCTGGTTGCCGATTCCTGGCTCAACCTGGCTTCTGCAATCTGGTTCTTCCTGACACCGCAGGCACCAAAGCCGGCCATGCTGCATGTGATTGACCGTACCTGGGTGCCGTCTCAGACAGAGCTGAACGCCGGTATCGGCTACGGCTTTGGTACCACCATTAACGTGATTAACGGCGGGATTGAATGCGGTGAGCACAACAAAAATAAAGGCCAACCTGTTAATCGTATTCGTTACTGGGAGGGCTTATCTCACTATTACAATATTCCGCTAGAAAGCGATGAAGAAAATACCTGCTGGCAGCAAACGCCATTTGGTAGTCTGAATCTGGATGGTGCCGGTGAAGTGCTTTACACCAACTGGGAAGCAAACTGGGAATATTACGCAGACCGTCCCGGTGGTTTTTCGTTTGAATGTAAACTTGTGGGTTATCAGACGGCTTACTCTGCGCTTGTCGAAGGTGATTACGAAAAATGTGTAACTAACTTCTATGGCTCTCACACAGGGTGGCCTGCTGTTACTGTGGTTGATAACCTGCCGCCGAAGGATGATAAACCACCTGTTGATAACGTGGCTGCGTGGGAGGCTAATAAGGTCTACCTGCAGGGCGATAAAGCCAGCTTTAACGGCAAAGTCTATGTTGCAAAGTGGTGGACTCGCGGCGACGAGCCAAACGGGACTGGCCCCTGGGAGTTGGCTCCGGCTTCCTAATGCTCTAGTGCAACCACTGTGCACTTAGCCAAGCTTATGGCCAGGATCATGAAAACGATAGGTGATCCTGGCATACACTTTTAAACTTATGGTAAAAAGTAAGCTCTTCACCATTGAGACTTACTGCGAAGTAAGTGCAACTACTAAGTAAGTATTTCGTGAGCCACTCACCCTAAACTGCAAATCATGGAGGATCTGTGCTTGTGAACTTTGTGGAGGGTTTGCGAGAAGCTATGGAAAGGGTCAGTCTGTGAACTGCAAGATTTTAGGAGACACCCATTCAAAATTGGTGTTCTGCGAGCGGTGCAGGTTCAACTTGGATGTCCTTGTTGCTTTTTTTTATGGGCAGATGATCTCAGGTCTCAAGGGGAAAGTAACTTTGATGTATTAAACGCTTTGGATAAGCACTCATCCAAAGGTATGTCTTTCTCTACTTTTGATATTCAACTTCTAGGTGTGAGAAATAACTATCAAGCTTATCAAACGGAGCTTGCAGACCAGTTTTACAATTTAGGTGTTGTCGGTGTAGCGGCTTACACTGGTGTGGGTTATTCAAGGTGCTGCGGCTAGGTTGGGTTTTCTTTCTAGAACTCAAAAATCGGCTGTTTTCGGACTCACAGGTGAAACATTGTCGTTGTTGAATGGAATAGGAAAAGCTCCCGTGATTTAGCACCGGTTGTGGTTCAAAATGCGAGGGCTGCAAAGCCATTTATGCCAAAAGTACGAGCAACATCATCTGGAAAGGCACATTTTAAAGTAAAAAATAGGAAATACGTCCTTGATTAGAGAAAACTATTTTAATTCGAGAGCTTCTGCACATTGCGTTGCAGTGGCTTTTATTTACCTAGCTTTAGATATTAAATTTTTGCTCTATGGAGAGAGTAAAGACCTGAGCTTTGAATTTTTGTTCAACGTTAAAGTGTTTGTGTGCTTCCTGTATTTGCTGTGCTCTAATAAGGCTGCTGGATACTTTGAACATGAAGGTAGCCCATCTCTAGACTTTACGTTACATATGACAGCTTTTTTATTTATGCTTTGGTTAATGGTCATTCCTGGTGTTATTGGTGTAGCTTTGTCAAAGTATTTTTGTGTTGTTTTAATAGTATTAATGGTTGGTTCACTACCGATCTTGTTTGAGCTTATAAAACATTACAATTTTCAAGGTGTTAGAATTAGTTTGAAGTGCGTGGAATTGTTCATTAAAGTTTCTTATCTTTTCTGTGTTGTCGCAATTTTAATGTACCTAATAAATGGCGATTGGTCATGGGGAGTTAGACCTCTACATACACTTATTAGAATAAGTTTTTGAAGTAAGTTACATGGACAGAAAGTTAACAAGGACACCCCCAAAAAACTGATCACTGGCCTGTATCGGGCTGCGGGTTTTAAAGTGGATGTCCTTGTTGCTTTTGTTTTAACGACCATTAACCGAACGAAGATAAGCTCTGCCCTGAATTCATCGTCAAAACTGACCCGAACACACTTGCCACGTATCGAATCTTTACGGCCTGTGTGCTGTTTTACCAGATTGTGAACGACCCGTCTGAACAGTGCTATATTTTCCGCCGAAATCGGCTCGCTGATCTGGCAAGCATCTTCCCTAAACACGACATCCACTACCGGGTGCCATCCTAACTTAGCTTTTTTTCAAACCACTGAACGTGCTCCAAACATAGAAGGCATAGCACAGTACGCCATTTTCAGTGGAGTGTCGCTCCTTTTCTTGCCTCACGAAACTGAAGTTTAAAAGGGTATCGAACCAACCGCGATGCCTTTCAAATCCTGAGCGTTATCCCAGTAATTACAACTGTCCTTTATACCCTTGATATGAACGGCATCGCCTGTTGCATAAGCCATCATCGCAATGCTAACCATTTCCTGGAAGTTTGCAGCTGTGCTGTCAATAGCAAAGCGTTTGGTATATGCGCAAGCCGCCATTTGGTTAGTGTCATTAATCGTGATAAATAAGATACTTTTACCATCATGATTATAAACAGCTGCACCAGTAAGCTTTCTACCTGTAAAGTCAGAGGCTAATAAGTTATTTGAAAATAAAATTGCAAATAATGCAAAAATAGTTTTTTTCATATTTCTCTTCTTCTATTATTATAAGGCCCTATACCATACTTGGTTTGCCTTTATTTGAAAAGGAGAATTAACAAGGACACCCACTCAATACTGATAACTGACCGCATTGCGGCCTTTTCTTTAAAAAAGAAATTAATAAAGAAATTAATAAGGAAATTAATAAGGACATCCACCCAAAAATGGCGAGATTCAATTAGGCTATGTTCTAAATTGAAGTGCACCACCATAGTTTAAGTTCTCTATGCTGGAAATCTGCAAGACAAATATGATGCAGAGGTTGGAGACAATGTCGATTGGCATACACATAAGACAGGAAGTCATTGGGCTTCTATTGGTTCAGAGAAAGACACACATAAAATGTGGAAAGTAGGTTATATTAGCTCGGTTGGCTCTGATGGAGCTGTGCATATGAGTAGCAGTTGGGATGCACCTCGAGCTACAAATGATAAAAACTGGCCAAATTTAAATTACTCGGACTTTAGGAAATGTGTAGTAGGTACATGAAAATAAAGAAAATAGTTCCGCCACTATTACTCTTTACCTCTTTGTAAGCAATTTCAGGGGTAGTGTTTAATACTCCCTATTTGAGCTTTATTAACTTAATCCTTTCCTCAGAAGAATACAAAGGTAAAGAAGTTAAAGTGAGCGGGTATTTCATGAATACAGATGCAGGTAATTTTCTTTGTATGGCAATGGAAACTTGTTATACCAGGAGTAAGGAAAGGATAATGGTTAGAGGTCTTGATGATGAGAAAGCAGCAAAGATAAACAAATGCCACGTTTCTTTAGTCGGAGAGTCACGGCGGGATCGCACTTTGTAAAAAGGCTTTAACACCCGCCTCTTTTCTGATCTAATAACGCCCACATTATCACTATCTACTTGTTAA
>NZ_JXYA01000072.1 GCF_000967655.1 Pseudoalteromonas rubra | reverse complement strand
GTGACTGCGTACCTTTTGTATAATGGGTCAGCGACTTATATTCTGTAGCGAGGTTAACCATTTAGGGGAGCCGTAGCGAAAGCGAGTCTTAACTGGGCGCTTAAGTTGCAGGGTATAGACCCGAAACCCGGTGATCTAGCCATGGGCAGGTTGAAGGTCAGGTAACACTGACTGGAGGACCGAACCCACTAACGTTGAAAAGTTAGGGGATGACCTGTGGCTAGGAGTGAAAGGCTAATCAAACCGGGAGATAGCTGGTTCTCCCCGAAATCTATTTAGGTAGAGCCTCGGACGAATACTTACGGGGGTAGAGCACTGTTAAGGCTAGGGGGTCATCCCGACTTACCAACCCTTTGCAAACTCCGAATACCGTAAAGTACTATCCGGGAGACACACGGTGGGTGCTAACGTCCATCGTGGAGAGGGAAACAACCCAGACCGTCAGCTAAGGTCCCAAAGTGTATGTTAAGTGGGAAACGATGTGGGAAGGCTAAAACAGCTAGGAGGTTGGCTTAGAAGCAGCCATCCTTTAAAGAAAGCGTAATAGCTCACTAGTCGAGTCGGCCTGCGCGGAAGATGTAACGGGGCTAAACATACCACCGAAGCTACGGCTGCGAACTTATGTTCGCGGGGTAGGGGAGCGTTCTGTAAGTGGCTGAAGGTGTGCCGGGAGGCATGCTGGACATATCAGAAGTGCGAATGCTGACATGAGTAACGATAATGCGGGTGAAAAACCCGCACGCCGGAAGACCAAGGGTTCCTATCCCATGTTAATCAGGGTAGGGTGAGTCGACCCCTAAGGCGAGGCTGAAGAGCGTAGTCGATGGGAAACGGGTTAATATTCCCGTACTTGGTATAAATGCGATGGGGGGACGGAGCAGGCTAGGCAAGCATGGCGTTGGTTGTCCATGTGAAAGGCTGTAGGCTGGTGACTTAGGAAAATCCGGGTCGCTAAGGCTGAGAGTCGAGACGAGCCACTACGGTGGTGAAGTTGTTGATGCCCTACTTCCAGGAAAAGCCTCTAAGCTTCAGTTTATATCGAATCGTACCCTAAACCGACACAGGTGGTCAGGTAGAGAATACTAAGGCGCTTGAGAGAACTCGGGTGAAGGAACTAGGCAAAATTGTACCGTAACTTCGGGAGAAGGTACGCTCTTACTTGTGAAGACTTCGCGTCGTAAGCAGGCGAGAGCCGCAGTGACCAGGTGGCTGGGACTGTTTATTAAAAACACAGCACTGTGCAAAATCGTAAGATGACGTATACGGTGTGACACCTGCCCGGTGCCGGAAGGTTAATTGATGGGGTTAGCTTAGGCGAAGCTCTTGATCGAAGCCCCGGTAAACGGCGGCCGTAACTATAACGGTCCTAAGGTAGCGAAATTCCTTGTCGGGTAAGTTCCGACCTGCACGAATGGTGTAACCATGGCCACGCTGTCTCCACCCGAGACTCAGTGAAATTGAAATCGCAGTGAAGATGCTGTGTACCCGCGGCTAGACGGAAAGACCCCGTGAACCTTTACTACAGCTTGGCACTGAACATTGACCCTACATGTGTAGGATAGGTGGGAGGCTTTGAAGCAGTCACGCTAGTGATTGTGGAGCCGACCTTGAAATACCACCCTTGTAGTGTTGATGTTCTAACTTAGGTCCCTAATCGGGATTGAGGACAGTGCCTGGTGGGTAGTTTGACTGGGGCGGTCTCCTCCCAAAGAGTAACGGAGGAGCACGAAGGTTGGCTAAGTACGGTCGGACATCGTACGGTTAGTGTAATGGTAGAAGCCAGCTTAACTGCGAGACAGACACGTCGAGCAGGTACGAAAGTAGGTCATAGTGATCCGGTGGTTCTGAATGGAAGGGCCATCGCTCAACGGATAAAAGGTACTCCGGGGATAACAGGCTGATACCGCCCAAGAGTTCATATCGACGGCGGTGTTTGGCACCTCGATGTCGGCTCATCACATCCTGGGGCTGAAGTCGGTCCCAAGGGTATGGCTGTTCGCCATTTAAAGTGGTACGCGAGCTGGGTTTAGAACGTCGTGAGACAGTTCGGTCCCTATCTGCCGTGGGCGTTTGAGAATTGAGAGGGGCTGCTCCTAGTACGAGAGGACCGGAGTGGACGAACCGCTGGTGTTCGGGTTGTCATGCCAATGGCATTGCCCGGTAGCTACGTTCGGAATCGATAACCGCTGAAAGCATCTAAGCGGGAAGCGAGCCTCGAGATGAGTTCTCACTTGGAGTTTAACTCCACTAAAGGGCCGTTGAAGACTACAACGTTGATAGGCGAGATGTGGAAGTGGTGTGAGCCATTAAGCTAACTCGTACTAATTACCCGTGAGGCTTAACCATACAACGCCAAAGTGGTTTTG
>NZ_JXYA01000071.1 GCF_000967655.1 Pseudoalteromonas rubra | reverse complement strand
TAGTTCGCCGCACGCTTACGTCTATTCATCCTTGAAGCTGGGTTGGATGGTGGAATAGGTCTGCGTTCTCTAAAATGGCTTATTTCACCTTGCGCAAAGTAAATGTACTCGCGTTGCTCGCTGTCATTGTACTTTGCACGGCAGAGCTTCACTGAAGCGCTTACATTGCTCTGTACGCAATGACCCGTTATGATGAGCGTTAGTTGCCGTGGTTCTGAGCTGATTGTGTCTCTATATTTAATTGTTCTCTTTATTATTTTTGCCTTGTTTGGCTGTGCTTCCACCTATCTGGTGAAGTTTATCTATTGTTATTGGGTAAAGAAGCGGATTGAAATTAGGTATGTATGGCGGGCATGTCTGTGTGCTTTGCTCATTATACCCATTTCGTTGCTTAGTCAGTGGCTAGTTTAGAGGGCAGGCTGCCAGGTTTTCTGGCAGCTAAACAGAGGCGTTGTTCTAGTGGTTATTTCAGTGTAATTGCCTGGCATTCACTATTGATACACAGAGCCTGTATGGGCAGTACTTGTTTGCAGACTTCACTGGGTGGAGTCTGCTGGTTAATAGCTTGCTCTTTTTGCGTAATGGCTATCGCCATTTGCTCGACCTGAGTTTCATCGACATTGCGCACCGAATACACAACATACTGACTCGGTCCGCCGCAGGTTTGCCGTTCACCGACCCCGATCACTTTACATTGAAAGCTCGCATCACACCCTTTATCTGCCACTAACTCCGACAATGCCTGATTATTATCATCATGGTTGTGTGGTGTAGTCTGAGTGCTACTACAAGCACTGAGTAAGCCTGTCAGTAAAAAAAGCGCCAAACACTGATACTTCATCGAAAATCCCTAGTAGGTTGCCTGGTTTGAATGCTCGAGTTTAACACATTTATTGTTTACGCACTGAGTTGCGGGAACGGCCAGGTGCTGACAGATGCTGATCATTTTATTCTTGGCATTATAGGTCGCTTCAGCATGAGTAAGCTGGTCGGCCAGTTCTTTGACCTTGTTGGGGTCGGCTGTTTTTATTGAGAAAATGACATAGTCTGAAGGGCCACCACAGGCACGGCTACCCACGGGAAGTACCTGGCACTGGGTGGTAGTGTCACACTCTTTGTCTTTGGTTATAAACTTCAAATAGGCGCGTTGGTTTTTTAGACCCGCTTCTGTAACGGCGTCTTTGTCCAGATGAGCAGCAGGCTCTGCTTTATGTACTTTGTCTGCAGGTGAAGGTTTGCTATGTCCAACATCGTGGCGTACCGCTGCTTTTGTTTGTAATTTGGCGGGCGCGACAGTACGACTTTCTGTGCTACTTGGCTGCGAGTTTGCGGTTTCCTCGCTATTTTTGGGGTCATTGGGCGAAGCACTACAGCCTGCGACGAATAACAAACTACAAAGAGAGAGTTTAAACGCGTTCATATCTGATCCTGTTAATTTTTTATCCAGTGTGCCGCGCTTTTTCTTCAGATACAAGAGGTCACGCGCCATAATAACAGGCGCGTGATTCGGTTACAGGCCGCCGAGCGTGAGTTTTTGCGGGTCTAGTAATTCGCGTAACTGAGCTTCACTGAGGTCTGTATGCTCTGCCGCGACTTCAATAATGGGGCGGCCCTGCTGATAAGCTTGTTTGGCAATATAGGCAGCCTTCTCATACCCGATCACCGGATTCAGAGCCGTTACCAGTATGGGATTGCGCTTTAGCGCCTGTTGTATGCTGGCTTCGTTGACCTTGAAGGTCGCGATGGCTTTGTCTGCCAGCAAACGAGACATATTGGCCAGTAACTCGATGCTTTGCAGGATATTGTAAGCGATGACAGGTAACATCACATTGAGCTCAAAATTACCTGACTGGCCTGCCACTGTGATGGTCGCATCATTACCAATGACCTGAGCGCTGACCATAGCTGCTGCCTCCGGGATCACCGGATTAACCTTGCCAGGCATAATGGACGAGCCGGGTTGGAGTGCCTGTAGCTCTATTTCGCTCAACCCGGCCAGTGGGCCTGAATTCATCCAGCGTAAGTCATTGGCTATTTTCATATTAGCCACGGCGAGTGTTTTCAGCTGGCCCGACAGCGCCACAATGGCGTCTTGCGACCCTATGTTATAAAAGAAGTTTTTACTGGACGTAAAGCGGATCCCAACATTGCTGCTCAGGTAGCCATTAAACGTGGCGGCAAAGCGCTTATCGGCGTTCACACCGGTTCCTACAGCCGTCCCGCCCTGGCCCAGCTCGTAGATCTTTTCCAGCGCATGAACTATACCCTCACAGGCAGAATCGACCTGATGTTGCCAGCCACTGAGTGTTTGCGCAAAGGTCACTGGCATGGCATCCATTAAATGCGTGCGGCCGGTTTTGACCAGATGGCCCACTTCCTTGCTTTTATGCTCTATTGTCTGAGACAAGTGCTTCAGTGCCGGTAGTAACTCGTACACGGCAAGTATGGCGCTGCTTACATGAATGGCGGTGGGGATCACATCATTGGAGCTTTGCCCCATATTTACATGGTCATTGGGGTGAATTGTTTCACCACTGTGCTGGCTGGCCAAAGAAGCAATGACCTCATTGGCGTTCATGTTCGAGCTGGTGCCGGAGCCGGTCTGGAAGACGTCGACCGGAAACTGCTCCTGGTGCTTACCATCAATGATCTGCTGACAGGCGCTAACAATTGCCTGAGCCTGGTGCGGTGGTAAATGGCCCAGCTCTTGGTTTGATTCCGCAGCCGCTTGTTTGATATATGCCAGAGCACGGATAAAGCTGCCTGGTAATGTCAGCCCACTGACGGGGAAATTATTGATCGCCCGTTGTGTTTGCGCCTGGTACAGCGCCTCTTTTGGTACGTCTAACACGCCCATGCTATCTGAAACTTGACGAAATTCGCTCATAACAACTCCTAGCTGTACGGATTAAATTCATGACTGATGATCCTGGCTTCCCGCTCAAGCAGGTAGAACTTGTTTAACCCTTTACGCCTGGCTTTGTAATAGCGTTTCAGGGCCAGCAGTGGTTTATAAATTTGCTCCAGGCATTGTTGTCTGATGCAGGTATGAACCAGGGGATCAGCAATGTGATTAAGTAACTCAAAGAATACCCGCCTGAGATACAATTCTTGCAACAAGGTGCAGGATTGTCGCTCGTACCACTTGGCCAGCTCGCAGCCTGTCCGTATGAACTCAGCAACCTGCTGTGGCGCATCCAGGTGTGGGCGTGTGCAGTGTGCATTGAGATGCGGCTTAAAATTGATAAGCGCAAGTGGTGTTAGCATAGTGAAGTATCCTTTGGTGTAACGATAATAATTATCATTACACCAAAGGGCGAGGTTAGCAAGTCTGAATTGATTTCACTGTGGTGAATTAGTTATAACCGAGCAAAAATTGCTGGGCTGTTTTTTCGCGTTCCTGCTCTGGGCTGGTCAGGATGTTCGCAACCTCCTGGCAGTAGTCCTCGCTTTCCAGTAAATTTGGTTCTGCTTCCGTGTCTATCAGACCACGGCTTTGTAGTGGGGTTTGAGAAAGATCTGAAGTTGTCATAATGTGCTCCAAGCGTTGTGTCGAAATTTCAGTATAGACAATGCATGCTTTATACCAAGGATAAAAGCGTATATTTTTTATGTGCTTAACCATATGCAATCTCAAATGACTTGCTTTTTGGTGGTAAGGTTGCCTCAATAGGGCGCAAACTTGGATCATCGAGGTGCATTAGCTATGGATAAACCTTTCTCACAAGCGTGTGAAAACAATAAATCCCCCATACTGGAGAAAATACGGCCCTATGTCAGTGAGGTGGCATCGGTGCTGGAAGTGGGTTCTGGCACCGGGCAGCATGCTGCGTTTTTTGCCAGGGCACTCCCGCATTTAGAATGGCAGTGCAGTGATCTGGCAGTTAATCATGCCGGGATCTTAATGTGGTGCGAAGACAGTGGAGCCGCTAATTTGCCAGCACCACTCACGCTCGACTTATCATCAACGCCCTGGCCGGTAAACGTGGTCCCGGCAATCTACACAGCAAACACCTTGCATATAGTGTCTGCAGCATTAGTTGAAGCTTTCTTTGCCGGGGTTAAGCAGCACCTGGCGAGCGAGGGAGTCCTGATGATATACGGCCCGTTTAATTACCATGGTCAGTTTACCTCTGCCAGCAACCAGGAATTTGATGCGTTTTTGCGCAGTCGTGATCCCGACAGTGGGATCCGCGATATAGAGTGGATCTGCGCGCTGGCAAAAAACGCCGGGCTGACGTTACACGCAGACAATACGATGCCAGCGAACAATCGGTTACTGATCTTTAAACGGCAGTGAAGCTTCACACTGGCTGCGATAAACAGCCATATGGGCTTGCTCCCGAGCCAGATAGTCTTTGATTGCTAAGGCAAAGTCAGGGTGGCTGATGTGGTGGTAGGAGTAGGTAGTGACCGGCTCAAAACCACGCGCCAGCTTGTGCTCTCCCTGTGCGCCGGCATCAAAGCGGGCTAATCCATGGCGGATGGCATACTCTATGCCCTGGTAGTAGCACAACTCAAAGTGCAAATGGGCATGACTTTGCAAGGCGCCCCAGTAGCGTCCGTACAGCGTATCCTGATCGTGCAAATATAGACTGGCAGCGACTATTTTGTCGTGTTCCATCGCACACACAATGGCAACCTGACTGGGCATAGTGTCGAAGATACGCTGAAAGAACGCTTCATTCAGATAACCCTGATGCCCAGAACGTTTCTGATAGGTAATAGCATAGCACTGATAAAATGCCCGGAGTATGCCATCACCTACCTCAGCGCCCTGATACCAGCGTATGGTTAATGCCTGGCTGGCGACCGCTTTTCGCTCTTTTTTAATGGCTTTGCGCTTGCGCGATGTCATCGCATTCAGAAAGTCATCAAACTGTCTATAGCCATGATTTTTCCAGTGAAACTGGACACCATGGCGCTCCATTAGCGACTGGGCTTGCCAGCCTGCACGGTGCGCGGGGAAGTTGATATGCCACCCCGACCAGCGCTGTTGTCCGGCCGCCTGATGCAGCGCAGTTGTGACATAGTCATACAGGAGATCTGACACGGGCTGGCTGGATAACATGCGACTGCCGACCACGGGCGTAAAAGGAATGGCGCAGATCCACTTAGGGTAGTAAGCCAGCTGGTGGCGCTCATACGCTTCTGCCCAGGCCCAGTCAAACACATACTCGCCATAGGAATGAAGCTTGATATAGCCTGGCAGCAACGCGACCAACACCTCGTTGTCATACACGCTCAGGTGATACGGTAGCCAGCCTGTCTCGTCGCCAACACAGCCACTGAGTTCCAGCGCTTCAAGCCACTCAAGGCTGCTAAATGGGGACTTGCCCGACAAACTTGCGCGCTCGTTGTCGGTGAGCGCAGCAAGACTGGTAATAAAGCGATGTTGATACATAGGTTATTGCATTGCCTTGTGTAAAAACGTAACCAGCTGGGAGAGCATAGGGTCATAATCCGGATTGAATGACACCCGAACCAGGGGGCGATACTGCGCCAGGTTTGCTTCACTGCGCTCACCAAAATAGGGTTTATTCGTGGTTTTGCAGTCAGTAAATGCCGCAGTGTCATCCAAGTAGGCATCACAGTTACGAAATACCCCCATTGCACCATAGTAAGGGTGCGCGGGCGGATTCAATAAACCAATATGAGACATATCAATCACCCCATCCAGCGTGGCGACTTCAGTGACATTGACTGAATCCGGGAGCGCGGCAATAGAGGTTGGCGCATAAACTCGCAGTGCCAGCGGCGCTGTGCGTGCCTGTGCCCAGCGCGACAGCAGCTGATAGGTGGCCTGACTATCAATGGTGGCATCTACATCACTGGCGATCACCATTGTGGGCAGTGATGCCGGTAAGCTGGCTGCGCGCATATCGGCCATGGCCTGCTCCACCAGAGTGACCGCATGTAAGGGAAATGACTCATACTTGGCCAAGTCGAGATCAGCCCCTTTATCTACCCAATCAACCCAGGGCACCCAGTCCAGCCATTTGGCCAGCCAGGCCACCTCGCTGTGACTTTGTGTTGCAGGCGCGACCAGCGCCAGCGCTGCCAGGTTATCTGGCCGGCGTTTGGCAATTTCCGAGGTTGCCAGTGCGGCACCGGTCGAATAGCCCAATACTGCAAACTCGCTGTAATCGCTGGCTGTGCGTGAAATGGCATAGCGCACATGTTGCTGCCAGTCCCGGTAATCCACCTCTTTGAGATCGCTGGCCGCCGTGCCGTGTCCGGGCAGGAGCATGGCTCTGACATCAAAGCCCTGTGCGTGCAGATCGGCCGCCAGAGAATGAAAAGTAAAAGGCGAGTCTGTCAGGCCATGGATCAGTAACACGGCCTTTTGGTTATTGGGATGCGTTAACTCAAACGGAGCAACATAGTCCACTACTTGGGTAGCTTTACTTGGCAGCAGTGACGAGACTCGGGTTGCCAGCACGCAGTTGAGCATGGCTTTAGGATTTCGCGCAGAGATCAATTCCCGGGTAGCGCGAATATAGGCGGAGTACGATTGCGCCTCGGGAATATCCAGCACGGCAGGCCCGGCTTCATTGGCGAAGCGATAGCTGCCTTGCTGCGCGTCGGCCTGATAGCGCGGAATATCTGTCACCAGGCTTTGGCATGATTGTGCTTGTACTGACGCAGCTGCCCAATGTGACAGCGCGAGCGTAATAGAAAAGAATAATCCTTTTTTGATCATGACGGTCGGTATTGTGTTAAGCATTGCACCAGCTTATCGCGCTCCAGTGGTTTTGCAAGGTGGCTGTTAAACCCGACTGCCAGTGCGTACGCCTTGTCTTCGGGCATCACGTCGGCAGTCAGAGCAATGATTGGCAGCTGCTGGGTGTTGAAACGTTTACGCAGCAGTGCGGTGGCCTGATAGCCATCAAGCAATGGCATCTGGCAATCCATTAGGATCAGATCAAAGGTTTGCTCCTCACAGGCATCAACTGCCTGCTGGCCATCACTGACCAGTACAAACGCCACATCAATGGACTGAAGCATGGCCTTGATCACCAGCTGATTGACCGGGTTATCTTCGGCAACCAGCACCTGCATGCCTTTAAGCACGGTGTGATCGGGTGTTTCCGTGTGTGCCAGCTGCGCGTCGCCAAATGGGCAACGCAGTGAAAAGGTAAAGGTACTGCCCTGGCCGGGCGCACTTTGTACGCTCAGCTCTCCTGCCATGAGTTCAACCAGCTCCTTGCTGATAGCCAGGCCCAGGCCGGTGCCGCCAAAGCGCCGCGAGGTTGAAGCATCAGCCTGTGTAAAGGGGGCAAAAATGAGCTGCTGTTTGTGTTCATCAATGCCAATGCCGGTATCAATAATGGAGAAGGTTAGCAGGTAATCACTGTCTCCATGCAGTGCTTCACAATGTAAAGTGACCTTGCCACTGTCGGTAAACTTCACAGCATTACTGCACAGGTTCAGCAGGATCTGCTCTATCCGCAGTTCATCTGCCTTGATCCAACAGGCGCTGCTGATATTGGTATTAAGTTGCCACTGTAACCCTTTGTCTGAGGCGCTGGTGGCAAACAGGCTGTCTATGCGGCTAAGCAGGTGTTGCAGGTTAAAGTCGTGCTGCTCAATGACCAGGTGATTGGATTCGATTTTGGCAATATCAAGAATATCGTTCACCAGGTTCAGTAAGGTTTTTGCTGCCATATCAATGCGGCTGGCATAAGACTGGAGCGTTTCGAATGAGTCAGTGGTTCTCATCAAAGAGGCAAACCCCACCACAGCATTCAGTGGGGTACGAAGCTCATGGCTCATATTAGCCAGAAAACGGCTTTTTGCCTGATTGGCACGCTCGGCATCTTCAACTGCCTGGCGCAGCGACTGAGTACGCTGTTCTACCAGATGGTTGAGTTCATAGTGCTGATAGTTGTTTAGTAATACGATAAAGGTGATCAGGGCAGTAATGCTGAGCTGCAGCAGGAGCAGCAACACCGTCTGACGGTGGTTGAGGCTGGCCACAAAATCGGCCCTGAGCTCCAGCTTGATGCGCCAGACCTGACCGCCAAACTGAATGCGCGTCTCAAACAGACTATCTGCTGGTACACTATTGGCTGAGATAGGGTGGTTACTGTAGAAAGGTGCGTTGGCATTGCCATCATAGACTGCAATATTGTAACTTCCCGCCTGCGAACGTTTAAGCACTGAGCCCAGTATGGTATCGGTTTGCACCACCGCTGTGGCATAGCCGAGAATATCTGCCTGCGGGTCGGCCGCGCTCCGGCGGTACACCGGAGAGAATAACAAATAGGCCGGTATCGGCGTATCGCTTTGGACCAACTCAATGATGTCTGAAGCCTGTGGCAGCACCGTAATGGCTGGGTTTTCCAGTGCCTGTTTGCGGTTCTCACGCGAATACACATTAAAACCCAGTGCGCTGAAGTTGTCTGCCTGTGGCGAAATATAGTTCACAACCACCAGAGGATCATCAGGTGCCAGGGGCAATCCTTTGAGCTTAACCCGGCCATTGTACAGTGCATCAAACTTCTCCTGCAGGGCGTTGCCCTGCGTTTGAGCGACTCTGACATTCCAGGAAATTGCCCGCAAAAACGGATAGCGGACACGCTGTTGCTCGGCAATTTGGTGAAACTCTTGCGCATTAACCTCGCTCAGAGACTGCAGCTTGGCGGCCACGCCCTGCACGGCCAGCATACTGAGGTTGACCTGCTGCAACAGTAAATTTTCTACCAGTCTCAGCTCTCTTTGCGCTTCCCGTTTGGCGGCCTGAATATTGCCTTGATTGTACAAGTAAGTGGTCAGAACCACAGATAAAAACAGCACAAAGCTGGTGGCAAATACATTGCGGCTGCGGTGATAGCTGTGTTGTTTAAAAGCCCATGCATCGAGCATCAGCAGTAGCAACGGGGTAAAGATCAGTATGCCCAGACTGTCGCCCAGCCACCAGGCCACCACGTTTTGCCAGTGATGACTAAATTGATAGTCGGGGTTAAACAGACTCAGTGAGAAGACACCGATATTGGCCGAGATCAGATTGCACGCAATGCCGACCAAAAAGATATAGTAGGCGATATGTTTGCGCGAGCGCATACGCAGCGGGTCGCCCAGCCAAAGCCGCAGGATAGAGCCGCCAGCCAGTCCCTGAAAACAGGCACCCAGCGCGATAATCGACACCTGTAGCAACTGCGACAGGGTGGCATCAGTAAACACATAGCCATGGGCAGTGGTCCAGTTGAATAATGCGGAGGCCATAAATAAGCCGGGCAGAAAACGCCAGCCCCACACCAATACGCCTACCAGACCCACGCCGGCAGGTAGCCAGATGGGCAGGACCTGATCCTGAAAGGCAAATGCGGTGAGCAGTTTTCCCAGTGCAAAGTAGCTCACTGCCATGAGCAAGTAAGCAGTCCACTGATGGTACACTGTGCGAAATTGGAACTGCATATCGATCCTGTCCTTTGTGTTAAACTGGCAGGGGGCGTTTGGTAAACGTTTGCTTCAAAACTATGGTTGACTCAATCCCTGCAATACAGCCGATGGCACCAAGCCGGTGCTTTACAAAATGCTCGTAGCTGGGTAAGTCTTCGGCAATGATCTCAAGTAAGTAATCATGTGCGCCAGAGACCACCGAGCAGCTGAGCACCTGTTGCAGTTGTTCTACATCCGCTTCAAACTGAGTAGCGGCCTGCGCAGAGTTTTCACTCAGTCGAATAAAGGCGTACACCAGTACAGTATAGCCCAGTGACTGCGGTGCCAATGTGGCATGGTAACCCAATATCACGCCATCCTGTTGTAACTTTTTAACCCGTCTAAGGCAAGGGGTATCGGATAAGCTGGCTTGCTCCGCCAGTTGGGCATTGCTGAGCCGGGCATTGTGTTGCAAGGCCCTGAGCAGGATGCGATCTTTGTTATCAATGTGCGCCATGGTAGTGATTTCTGCTAATTTATGGTTTTTTGATTATAATTATTACCAATCTAGTCTAGCGTTTACATGAATTTTAGCAAATTTTAGCGCCCAGCTTTTGGTAGCCTGAAGCTCTAGAATTTGGGGAGCAATTATGACTACGCTGACACAGGCATTCGATCACTGGATCCGCAGTGATTTTGTGGCGCTCAACGACAAGCTGGAGACTGCCTACTGGCAGCAGCAGGATAAAGCCAATGTCGTGGGTGTCGAAGACGACATAAAACAACAATTACTCAACGAAGGCCAGCAACATATTCAGGCTTTGCTGTCAGAGGGCAACACCGATGAAGGGTTCGACAATGCCTTCGACTTGCTCGGCAACGTGGGTCTGTATATGGCAGCGTGTCGCCGCCATGAGCTAACCGAGCCCAGCCGCGAGCAATACTCACCGCTCAAAGAAGCTTCCGCACTGGCCATGCATATTGGCGCGTCGATAGGGGTTACACCGCGCTTTGCCACCGCACACCTGACGACTCACAATCGGGCCATTAACGGCGTCTATAAACGCTTCACCAGCCATCCGGCTGAGCAGCTGTTTATTGACTACAACACCCGGGCAATTTTGGCCTATAAACGTGCCGCGGAATGTTTATTAAAGATCCAGCCTCTGGGTATTTCACATCCAATGACCCCGGTGCTGCTGATGCAGGTCAAAGAAGCATTGCTCGATGTGATCCGCTCTAACCAGTGTCTGTTTGAGCAGCTCGATACCGACGCTTTCTTTTACGTGGTACGCCCGTATTATAAGCCTTATCGGGTTGGTAAGGAGGTCTATCGGGGCGCTAATGCCGGCGATTTCGCCGGGATCAACGTGATTGATATGCTGCTGGGCTTGTGTCAGGCCAATGATGTGAACTACGCTCAGATGCTGGTGGACAAGTTCCTGTATATGATGCCCGAGGATCAGGCTACGCTGCGAGAGTGCATGCGCCTGCCCAATCTGATGGATGCGTTCTTAGCCGCTGCGCCCCAGCATCATGCCAGCGGCTGGTATCAGGAAGCGGTGAGTGCATTTGTGCAGGTGTGTAAGCTGCACGGCGATACTGCTATTCAGCACCATAATCAGCTGGTGGAAAAGTACATTGCCAAGCCGTCGGGTGATATGAACACGGCGCACCTGGATAAAGTGACCGCCAGCGGGCCGCCTTTACCTGTGCTGCTAAACCAGCTGGCCCTGCTGCGCGACAAGCGCGCAGCAGCAAAGCGTGACGATGTGTTTACCCGTTTTGATGATTTGAACACGCTGCGCCGCAGCATTGCTAAGGACTTCTAATGAACCAGGTCGACTTTTCGCTGCCTCAGGGCCACTACTTACTCAGTCACTCGGTAGGGCGGCCACTGGCCAGTGCCGAGCAGGATTTTATGCAGCGCTATTTTCATCCCTGGGCCGGTGATAATCATGAGCCCTGGTACCAATGGCTCGATGGCATACAGCGCTTCACTGCGGCTTTGGCCCAACTGTTCAACAGTCAGGCCGAATACTTTTGTCCGCAAAGCAACCTTTCCAGCGGCCTGACTAAGTGGGTGATGAGCCTGCCGGAAACGGGTAAGCAACCGGTGCGGGTGCTGATGAGTGAAAGCGACTTCCCCAGCATGGGGTTTGTACTGCAACAAGCGGTGCCCGATGTGGAGATACACTTTATCCCTGCGGCTCTGGATATGTCAGACTTAAGCGTCTGGCAGCAGCACCTCAGTGGTGAGATAGACTGGGTGTTTGTCAGTCAGGTGTATTCAAATACCGGCCAGCAGGCACCCGTTGACGCCATAACACGCCTGGCAAAAGCCCAGGGCTGTCGGGTAATTATTGATGTTGCTCAGGCTGCGGGCGTGATCCCCATCGACCTGTCTGACTGTGCGGCGGATTGTGTACTGGGTTCGTGCGTAAAGTGGTTATGTGGCGGACCGGGTGCCGGGTTTATCTGGGTGAATCCGGCCATACTCGACCAATGCCAGCCTAAAGACGTGGGCTGGTTTTCCCACCAAAACCCCATGGAGTTTGATATTCACCACTTTGCACCACACCACAGCGCGCTGAGGTTCTGGGGTGGCACCCCGTCCGTGGCTGCTTATATCTTTGCCGCTCACAGCATCGAGTATTTCGCCCGGATTGGTGTTGAGACAGTGCGGACGCATAACCTGAACCTGCTGGCACGCCTGCGCGCTGAGCTGGCTCCCTGGTACATAGCGCCAACCGATGCTCAGCGCTGCTCGGGGACGGCCATCCTGAATGCGGGCAATGCGCAGGATAAGGTACTGGCGGCGTTACGTGAGGCCGGCATTGCGGTCGATGCGCGCAAGCTCGGTATTCGGGTTTCCCCCCATATATACAATACGCAAGCAGACATCGACGCCTTTATCCGGGTATTTAAAAGGGCGTTATCAGCCTGAGCTATGGCTCAGCCCCAGTGCCTTTTTCGTCTTGGTTTTGACTGAGCGCCAGTGCGTGACGGGCTGCTTTGGCGCCAGTTGTAACAGCTGTTCAAAATCGATATCGGCAAAAGCTATTTCACTGTGGTGCGCCAGCATCACAGTGGCGGGGGCCAGTTGCTGAAGCTTAAGTAGGGTTGCCCGGTACAGACGCGGATAAAACACCGGATAGGGCGGGATGAGCTTACCGCGCACCTGTACCATGACATCGGCGATATACACTGTGCTGCGCCCGGCATGATAGAGGCTGATATCCCGATCTGTGTGGCCGGGGGTGTGCAGTGCCTGCCAGTCTTCAAAGCCGGGTAAGGTTGCACCGTCGGGCAAATAAACATCCGGTTTTAAGGTGCGCGCATACCAGAGGTTTTTACGCGCTTTGCGTTTACGCCCCGCTACCCAAAGTGCCAGGGCGATGTCGGATAAATGCATCAGCACACCGTCTATGCCCCGGTACCACTGTCCCGGGCAATTGGCCGTCGCGATGTGCGCACCGCTTATTTTTCGTAACAGATGGGCACCCCCGGCATGATCCGGGTGCATGTGGGTGACCACAATTAACTTAAGCTGATGCACCGGGCGGCGCAGTTCATCGCTAATAAAACGGCAGATCAGCGACACGTCGGCGCGGCTGCAGCCATCCAGTAGCAGCAACTTATCCGGATATTCCACCAGATAGATATTCTGAATATAGCCTTCGATTGTATGTATCTTCATGTTGGTAATGTATTCGCACGCACTCATTCCATATAGGTAACACATCTGACCAGATAGGCAAGGTGAAATTATGGTTGGGCTGGGAAGGCTAAAGTGGCTGTTGCAATCTGACCTGCAAGCAATTGGCCAGCAGATCTTGTGGACAGGGAGTGAGTTATACAGCTCAGTGAGGCGAGTCGAAGCGCATCACTGGCAATCCAGTTATTCGAATAACAACTCCTCCAGCCATGACTGAAGTTTCTTGAGTGCTGGGTCGTTTCGACGACTCTTACGCCATGAAAAATAGTAGGCTGTTTGTGGTGGAATAAAGCCATCATCGTCCAGGCATATGAGTGCCCCTGACTCAAGTTCGTTTTTAACTAAGGTCTTTTCTAACATGGCAATACCCTGGCCATAGAGAGCAGCCTGCACCAGCAGTAGTGTGTGGCCGAACAGAATATGTGTTTGGCCCTCAGGGAAAGAGATATTTTTGTCTTGTTGCCATAATGACCAGATATTTACGCCCTCAATATCAATAAGCGGAATATCGCTGGCAGCATCCAAGTTAGGAAAGCCGGAAATTTGCTCGGCAAGAGAGGGGCTGCACATAGGGTGGTAACTTTCATGACAGATAAACTTGCTTTGGTAAGAAACGTGATGAATTTGATTCGCAACGACAGCGTCAAGCTCGAGCGCTTCGGGCTTATCTTCGCAGTTAAGCATACGAACTCTGAGGTCTATCTCAGGGTTGGCCAGCTGCCATTTTTCCAGAGCCGGCATCAGTCGTTTCATGGCAAATGCGCTGCTTATTCCTAGTTGAATAGGTCCGGATTGATATGACGTAATTTCACAAGTGGCGTTGTGAATATGCTCAAAAGACTGACGAATTTGCAGAGCATAATTTTGCGCTTTTTGAGTCATGACCAGTTGCTTTCCGCTCTTTTCAAAAAGCTTACAGCCAAGCCAGTCTTCGAGTCTTTTTATCTGGTGGCTTACGGCGCTTGGTGTAATGCATAGTTCTTCAGCCGCCCTGGAAAAATTCAAGTGCCTGGCTGCAACAGAAAAAATATAAAGTGATTTGAGCGGAGGCATTACAGGTGTGGCCATGGTTAACTGTGAGTTTTATTCATAGGTGGGTAAAGAATATCAATTGTGTGGCCAGAATGTAATTGCTAGTTTGACCTCTGTTTTTAGTAACGCGCTAAGAGGCGCAATGATACAGAGGAGAAGCAAATGAAGAGCGTGGCTAAAAGGACATTGAAATATAGGTTCATTGCAGCGCTGGTGTGTACGTTTGCGACAAGTGCATATGCTGAAACAAGCTATTTTTGTGGTGCCGATAACCCAAAACAGGCAGCACAAATTGAAACACTGATACCCACTTTATATGACATAGTTTCAGGACGTCCGGGAGAAGCCAAGGACTGGCACCTTCTCAAACAGCTTTTTTCTCCAAAGGCGATGATCACACCGGTTTTTCATAACGGGAAAGACGTGATTGCCCAGCCAGGCAGTGTTGAGCAGTTTATCGCTTTAAATCAGCGCCTGTTTAAAGATAAAGGCTTTTTTGAACGTGAGGTCTCTCAGAAAGTATTCAAATTTGGTCATATGGCCAATGTATTGAGTGTTTATGAATCCAGGCGTTCTCCAGAGTTAGCGCCTTATGCAAGAGGGGTGAACTCTTTTCAGCTGCTGAATGATGGCCGGCGTTGGTGTGTGTTATCGGTTACCTGGGATAGTGAATCAGAGCAACATCCCTTTACAGAGCAGATTTTGCATTTATCAGATTGATATTAAAAGTTTAAATGCGCGATGAAATTGAGCAAGGACATCCACGCCTGGCTGGTGGACAGGTGTTGCGACAGGTTCAATGTGAACCTGTCGCTGACACGAGGGTGAGAGCGTTAGCTATCGCTTAAAAATCCCTCTCATCGGGCCTAGCAGGTTATTCGGATCGAACCAGTTTTTCAGTAACTTCAGTAAAAACCATTTCCTGTGGTAGTGCTTCTTCCAGTCTCTCGCACTCATGGGGATGGCGCCCACCGGGTATTGGCAACCGCCCAGCGCACGCGCCGCTTCATAAATACTTCTGTTGGCCTGAGTGAGCTGCTCAACACGCTCCGGTGTGGGTGGAATGGCGGTGCGCATCAATGAGAAATACACGAACTTATCTTCTTCAGGCACGCTGAAAAACAAGCTGCCAAATGCCTCTCGCTGTTGCATCGACATTAATACCGGGCCCGCGACATCATTGGGTGGCGTGTTTGCCAGGGTATCCTCGATAAATGCCTGGGCTTTTGATGCGGGGATCAGCAGCGGGCACCAAGGGTGGGGCAGTGTCCAAAGTCCGGCCGCTTTTAATTGCTCAACCACAGGTGCTAAACGGTTGAGGAATGTAAAGTAAGGGAGGTCCTGGATCACCTCCTCTCCATACACAAAGTTCAGGCCATCGAGTAGCTCGGCATCCACAGGTGGGGTGTCGGGTTCAAAGTACTTAGCCAGCTGCATAACGTAGCGCCAGCCGCCGCCGGGATCGGGCTCTGCGCCACCCTGTACGCCATCAAAAAGTCCTTCATCCAGCAGGCGCTGATTGTCATTTAAGTAATGTGTTAAGTCATCATAAACCAGTTGATAGGCTCTGACCTGGCTGGGAGTTGGCTCCAGCTCAAAGCCAGCCTCTACAATAATACCCAGCTGACCTAATCCGCCTTTCATTGAATGGAATAGCATGCTGTTTTGGTATGGTGAACAGGTGAGTAAACGCCCGTCACCAGTAATGACTTTGAGGTGGCAGATATTGTCGGCCATGCAGCCATGTTTGTATGATTGCGCGCCGAGGCCGCCAACGGCCAGGGTGCCGCCGACGCTTAAGTCGATAAAATCAGTCACGATTGGCAAACCCAGATTGTGCGGCACCGTTTTGGTCAGCAAATCAATCCAGCGTGCGCCAGCCTGGGCGACTACTTGCTGATCATTCACCTCAGAGATATCCGCTAATGACACCATATCAATGACCACGCCACCCTGGGTTTGCGTTTCCCCATTGGTTGAATAGCCTTGTCCTTTGACCGCAATGGTTAAGTTATGCTGATTCGCAAACTTCACCATTTTGATAATGTCTTGATAAACAGCAGGCTTTAAGATTGCCCGGGACACATAGCGATGAATATGGCCAAAATCATCGGCGGCTTCGCTCAGGCTGGTTTCATCGGTGATCAGCTCGCCTTCAAACACCGGAAAGTTATCGGCAAACACCTCAGGAGGCGCATTGAGTAAATCAGCTTCGGTTGCCCAGCTTTGGCTTTGCAGGTTAAATCCAACAATCAGGCTACCTATGCCTATTTTTTTCATAAAGTCTCTGCGAGACGATTTGTTAGTCATACATCCTCCTTATATTACTGACGTAAAGCAGTAAGCGTAAAAATCCGATTTGGCACTGGGCATGACACACTGAATACTGACTCGCGTTTAGCTCACCTGCCCGGTGTTCACATTAAACTTGCCTGATTACGAGCGATCGCATGGCACGTTGGTTGTTAATTTGCCAACCACAATACAATGTCTGAATTCAGGCAAGCCCAGTAGCCCAGGACATTCGCCTTACAGCTTGTGATTTGCAGGCTTAATTGCAGCCGTTAGCCACAATGCCATCATAGCAATATAAACATAAATTTCACAAGTTTTTAACTTTAAGAGGGCAGAGAAGGGAATAGAAAATTGGCCGGCGGCTTTTATCTGTGCGCCTGTGCCAAAGCCTCATGCTCTGCATCTGGCTTTGGCGGTACTTTGTTAATCTTACGAAGGCACAGGTGCAATGATGTCTTCAGGTTTCCCTTCGCGCACGATTTTACCGTCTTTAATTTCAATAATGCGGTCCATCATAGCGAGCACGTCATAAGAGTGCGCAACCGAAATCACGGTTTTGCCCTTCATCAGTGTTTTGAGAGACGCGATAAACTCAGCCTTAAGCACCGGGTCCAGGGCGCTGGTTGCTTCGTCTAGTAAGAGGATTTTTTTATCTCTGAGTATCGCTCTGGCCAGTGCCAGGCGCTGTCGTTGGCCACCCGACAGTTGTCCGCCATTTTCACCAATAAAGGCCGATAAGCCAGTGCGACCCCGGGCGTCACTGTAGTTTTCTACAAACGTCAGGGCATTGGCCCGTGCCAGGGCTTGTTTCACAGCCTCCCGGCTGACGTTATTCAAACCAAACGCCACATTCTCATAAATGCTTTGATTAAACAGGCCGATATCCTGGTTTAAAAAACTAATCTCACCGCATACTTTGTCTGTTGAGTAGTCTTCGATGTTTTTACCATCAATATAAATCGCGCCCGCTTCAATTTCGTCAATGCCGGTAAGCATATTCAGCAGCGAGGACTTACCCGCACCGGAAGGGCCGATGATCCCGACTTTTTCACCGGCTTTGATTTTTAAAGACAGATCGGTGAACAGTGGCGCTTTGTTCTCATAGCCAAACTCCACCTGTTTAAAGGTGATTTTGCCGTTCGCGACATTAAAGTTGCCTTCGTCTTCAATAGGTTCTACATCTTCCAGAAACTCGTTGACCACCTCTCTGCCCACGGTAACCTGACCCCAGGAGACAAAGAAGGCGTCAAACTCGTCCTGGCACCACTCCGACAGCGAGATCACCCGGTACACCAGGACAAGCACCATAGAAAACTCACCAATGGAGATACTGCCTTGCATCCACAGCTGCAAACACAATGCGCCCGTACCGACCACTAACAGACCATTGAGCAGGCCAACCACAGAGGCAAAATTTGAGAATACGCGGAATTCCTTCGCCACTACTCTGCGGTGTCGGGTGGCCCATTTCTCGGCAAACTGCTGTTCATAGTCGGCGTTGGAGAGCATTTTTACGGTGCGGATACGCGCAAAGCGCTCGGTAAACTTCCCGGTGATCTGCGCGCAACTTTCTGCTTCGAGTCGGTTGGTGGTTTTGGCTTTGGGGATCCATTGCCCCAGCAACATAGCCAAAAACAGGCCGGTCCAGATAAGGAAAGGCAGTGCCAGCCAGCCGTCAATGTTGCCCACGTAAAACAGCAGAGCGCCCAGAAACGCGAGCAAAAATCCGGCAAACCCACAAAACTGCAATACCACATCGATGATAGCCTCTGAGGTATCGACAATAACAATGGCGGTTGAGCCAGGATCATCTTCTTCGTGGTAACTGGCAGGAGAGGCAATCAGGGTACGATACAATTTTATAATGGTATTTTTTTGCAGGTTGGGTCCGAGCAACTGATGAAACACCAGGTTTTTAATCAGGGTGATGGTGGGGATCACCACGGCGATGGCAACTGCAACGAGGGCCAGCGTGTGGCCTTTGTCATTGAGCTGTACGCTGTCGCTTGCGCTATCCAGCCAGTCGACTAAGTCGCCTAAAAAGTCGAACGTCACTATCTGTAACAGGCCACCCAGCAAAGAAATAACAAAGGCGATGGCTACCCAGCCAGAGAACTCTTTGGCGCACTGGCGAATAAACGGCAGGTTGTGCTCTGCTGGTGTTAACTGGCTGTCAAAGGTGTCTTTGTGGCCTAATCTCTCAAATAGCTTAAATAATGATTTCATTGTGTTGTGTGGCACCTGGGCGGATCGGGTTTTGCTCTGGCTGTGTTGCCGGAACCTGGACCAAATAAGCCACTGGCACGATGACAAAGTGTCGTGACAGTGGCTCTGAGTGTGATGGTAATTTACCTTTATGTCATGCAGGAGAAAGGCTTATTCGTCTTCATCACTCTGATTGGAGGTGGCCGGGGTGTAGTCATCCCAGTCACCGGCCTCTGGCATCGACAGCTCATCCACGTTTTCACACTTCACAGCCTGATTGACATAATCCCGCATGTCTTTTGACAAGAAGAAGGCACCAAAGTGGGCCTCAGGTGAGTAGTATTTAGTGTGAATGTCGGCCTGGGTAAAGCGTGATTCCAGCTCATCAAGCGATAGCGTGTCTATGGTGCCACTGCGTGTTGCCCAGATAAACGCATGAGAGCCGCCAAAGTAGTCGTAACAGCCGCCCATATAAATGCCCGCAGGGTTGTTAAACGCCTGAGTCAAACGCGACACCATAGACTGCATCATGTAGGGTTCAAAGTACGGTGTGCCACCTTGTGCGACCAAAATCCCGTTTGTCTTCAGTGCGGTTAAGCAATTGCCAAAGAAAGATTGGGTAAACAGGGTTTCTGATGCGCCGCCATCCGGATCTGCCGCATCCAGGATAATAAGATCAAAGCAATCACTGTACTGAGAGATGATTTCCGCGCCATCCCCAATGCGCAAGACAAATCTGGGGTCATCAAATGCGCCGTTATTGATTTCGGGTAAAAACTCGCGGCTTAACTGAATGATTTGCTCATCAATATCCACCATCACGACGTTTTCGACGCTCTTATGCTTTAAGACTTCGCGGGCGCTGCCACCGTCTCCGCCACCCACTATCAGCACATTTTTAATGTTGCCGTGGAAAAGGATTGGGACATGCGCCATCATTTCATGATAAATGTGTTCACCCTTGGTGGTGACCTGAATACCATCGTCTATGCGCATTACTTTGCCCAGGTGACGGGTTTCGAAGATGCTGACATCCTGGAACTCGGTTTCTACGTCGACCAAATCTTTTTCTGAACGAAGTGCAATGTGAACGCCACTTGTCATTTGCTCGTAATGCCAATTAATCTTAGTCATGTGCGTGAATACTCCGTTGTTGTGCGGTTATAAGGGGTGCATGTAACTGGTTTTCTAACAGGGGCTGAAATGCTCCAGTGCGACTGACAGAGCCGCCCCGGGTGAGGGTGTTAATGACCATTCGGCCGGGCTGAAAACACGCTTCTATCACCGGCAGGCACAGTTCAGGCTGCGCGTCACCGCACATAAAAATGTCCATGGCAGCAAAGTTGTACTCCGGCCAGGTGTGAATAGAAATATGGCTTTCGGCCAGAATGATCATGCCCGACACCCCGCCATTGGTTTCAAATGGGTGTAAATGGGTTTTCAAAATGGTGGCGTTTGCGGCGTTGGCACATTCAATCATCATCTTCTCAATGTGCGCCTCACCTATCAGGTTAGAAGCATCAAACAGGTCGACAATAATATGCTGGCCCAATGGGTAAACCGACTGTGTTGTGGGTGTCGTCATGCTGTTACTCAATGTCTGTCCTCAAGGTGCCCGGGTCGCCCGCTCTGCTCGTGTTTTTTGGTACAGGTAAAATCGACTGACCAGTAACACGGGAAAATAGGCGCGCTCCGAATTCCCCTTTTTCGAATACAGATATTCCAGCACTGAAATGTGCAACGAGTGTGGAGTGGGTAATAGGTGCTTAAATAAGTCTGATCAGTGGAGTGGCTGTGTGACGAGAGTGACCAGGGACTGGGTAGCTACTTTTTGTGGTGGGTGTCCGGGGAAAAAAGGAGTCACGGCTCTCTTAAAAGTAATGGCAAAGAAGGAGGGATGACAAAATACGTCCTGTATTTTGCCCTGCGGGCCGCACTAAAGTGCGTTCAATTTTGTTCCAGACAAAATTGTCGAACCCTGGTCGAGGGTTCTCACCCTCCTTCTCATTCGTGAAGAGGTAAAATTTGGGCATAAAAAAACCGCCGTATAGGCGGTTCTCTTAAAAGTAATGGCGGAGAAGGAGGGATTCGAACCCTCGATAGGGCTACAAACCCTATACTCCCTTAGCAGGGGAGCGCCTTCAGCCACTCGGCCACCTCTCCGGCGCAAAAACTTAAAAATGGCGGAGAGATAGGGATTTG
>NZ_JXYA01000070.1 GCF_000967655.1 Pseudoalteromonas rubra | reverse complement strand
AAAGTGCGATCCCGCCGTGGTAGATGCCCCATTCAGAGGTGTGCATATGCCTGCGGATGTGATCAGCTTTGCACACGAAATAGAAAACCAGGCCAATAAAATGCGATGTGGTGCGCGTTATCCCACCAGCGGCACCCAGCGCAGACAATGCCGGGAGGAGCGCGAGCGGCTTCGCTCAATTAAAGACATTTTTGCCACCATCACTTTCAGAGACCTGCATGAGGGCAACCCGGCTAACCGTAACTTGCAGGAGCATATCCGCAGCCTGGATAACTACTTTGCCAATATGAGCGGCACACATACTACGGCCATCAGCTATGGGGCCATCAATGGTCGTGTGATCCCTGGTGTTTATACCGGCAACCGCGCACAGGATTTAAAGGTAGACATACAGTGGCACCTGTCCGGAGGCCGCCATTCCCGGTTATACAGTAGTGCACGCTCCGATGATAACGGCAGCTATATTCAGCTTTATCATCAAATCTCGCGAGAAATGGACAGAGCTTCTTCCTGGGCCATTGGTTATGACAGAGGGATCAGTGAGGGAGATTACACAACAGGACGAATGAGTTTTGTGAGCACAGCATCGGCATTTGATAACTATGTTTTTGACCAACATAGAAGCTATAGTTCTGATCACAATAACCATAGATGGATATTGTTTGATAAGGCTGATCTTGGACTAATTCTTAATTAGCACTCGGGGAGTAACTAATGTTACTCCCCCCTTCTTTTAAGGAAAAACAATGAAAAAAACACTGCTGATTGCTGCATTTATGCTTACAGGCTGTGAAAGTAAAGACTCATCTACGGTAGAGCAGAGTGAATTTACCTTTAGCCAGGTTACACTGACCCTGGAACGTAATTTCGAACGCAATTATGAAGGCGAAATATCCGATCATATCCGTGGACATGTGCGCCTAGCTGACAATACAGGAACACCGATAGAACTGACCGGACAGGATAATGTTACGCTATCCGGTCCTCACAGTATTGTTATTAAGGGCCAAAATACAGCGAAAGACATAGAAGAGCCATATTGCTGTTTTCTGAACTGGTCGTCAGAGTCGCAGTCAATCTCTGATACTCAAAGCTGGCAATTAAATATAAATCGCGGCAGGAAACCGATTGACAGTTATCCCGTCTCCTTTCCCCAGTTTGCGACCATAACTTATCCTGCAACTCAGGCTGATTATGACACTTTTGCATACTCAGGCAGCGATGTTGTAATAAGCTGGGATCCGAATTCGGTCAATCTGCCCGATAGCTTCACTTACAGAATCAAAACACTCAAAGAAGGCGAAAAATGTGACGCAAAACAGGATTCGGTTGTAGATTGGGAAGTTGAAATTGCACCTGATGACTTCCAACCAAATAAGCAACTGACTATACCCGCAAAGTACCTTAGCTTATGTCCATCACCTATCCAGATAGAAGTAGACCTTAGCTATAACGAGACAAAAACGGTGACTAGTTCTATCTACAACAAATCAACGCAAATTAACACGTCTTCGCATGTGAGAGTTAGATTAACGGAGCAAGAGTAAACCGTTGGCTGTATCTGGCACATAACCCTGCTCAGCTGGGATAATAAGGAAAATTAAACGATGAAAAAGTGGCTGAACAGTATAAAAAGGTTCTGACAGGAAAACAGTAACTACCAGAGGTAATAAAACAGCTAAAACACCACAGTCACGCCCAGCTCCCAGTTGCGCCCCACCTGAGGAAAAATAGAGCTGTAGAACCCCTGTGAACGCAGTAAATCACCGTTCTCATCGCGGAACTGGTTGCCTGAGCTGCCCTGTTCACTCCCGGCATGATATACCTGGCTGTCGAACAGGTTTTTCACTTTAAGATGCACACTCAGTGCATCCTGCTGCCAGACCAGGCTCAGATTTGTCACCAAATAGTCCCCGAGTTTGGTGCCTTGCTGGCGCAGCGGGTTGCGCAGGTAAAGTGATTTTTCAGAGACGTAGTTCAGGCGGGTATTAATGCTCAACCGAGTACTTAATGGCAAATTCAGGCCCAGATTCAGCTTATGGGGCGCAATGTCACCCAGGTCGACCCGGTAATGCCCGCATGCGGCAGCATCGTCCTCGCACGCTGGCGTGCCATCCCCTACCCACACGCCCAACTGATGGTCAAAGTTAATATGGCTGGTGGTTTTGGTATAAGTGTAATTCATGTAGGCGCTTATCTGAGGCGCATCAAACCAGGGATTTTCGGCCTCATAACGCAACCGCCATTCTGCTCCCAGCACATCGCGCTCACCGGCATTATTCGCTTCTTCTTTAATAACGTTGTTGTAGCGACTGTAATAAACCGACAGATCGCTAAACCAGGCCCCGCTTTGATTCATCCAGATAAGGGTTAAGTCTTTGACTTCTTCCGGGGCCAGCTCTGGGTTGGCATTACGCCCGTTCCACCCGCCGTATAATTGCACCGGGGCAGGTTCCTGAAACGCCGTAGCATAAATGGCCTTCACTGTATTAGTGGCATTAATGTCATAGGTCAGTGCAACACGCGGCTTGATAAACGTGCCGTATACTGAGTTGTTGTCCCAGCGTATCGCGCCACTGAGCGACCAGTCAGCTTGCTTGTAACTGGCTCGAAAATATACGCCCTTGTCTGTGGTCGTCACCAGGTTTTCATCCGGCATATCTTTGAGCTGATAGCGTATTACCTGCATATCCGGGTCGGTTGAATAGTACACACCTTTGCCCAGCCCATAAGGACCAAGATCTGCCGGATCTTCAAATGTACAGTACGCAGAGGCAAAGTACCCGCAGATCTCATACGCCGAGGTGAGTTCCTTACGCTCGTATTTTAGCCCTGCCGCCAGGTGCACTTCTGAGTTGTATTGATACTCATAATCCTGGCGCACTTTCCAGGAGCTGCTGGTCGAGTTCCAGTCAGAAATGGTCACATAAGAGTTGCGCGATTTCGTACTTAGCGGATCCGGACTGGCCTCGGCCCAGTCGCCATAACGCTGCTCTGAACGATAGCGAATAAAGTGCTTTAAGGTGCCTTTGTCAAACAAAGGGGTTTCATGCCTGAGATAATAGGAACTGGTACGCCGACTCCAGCGTGCATTGGGCTGGCCCCTGTCAAAGGCGAACTGCAACCCATAGCCATTGTGCGTGATCCAGTTATTGACCCCCAGGGTCAGGGTATCAAAACTGACCTCTCCAAACACGCCACTCTCATCATCTTTAGAGACATACTGACCATATGGCACACCATCATGGCCATAATTCAGCACCGGTCCCCAAAAGCGAGGATCCGAGAGATACTGTTCATCAACAAAGTCCCACCGGGCAAAATCATCGACCCCGGGACCATCACTTTTGAACTGCTTGATACCCAGCCAATAGCTCCAGCGCCCTGCCTTACCCAGCAAATTTAAATCCAGCGCTTTACTGCCAAAATCAGCCAGTTGTGCCTGTGCGCTCACCTTATGGCCGTCTTGCTCCAGCGCTTTCCCTTTTTTGGTGATGATGTTAATTACACCAAGAAATGCGTTCGGGCCATAAACCGCCCCGGCAGGACCCGACAACACTTCAATGCGCTCAATCATAGTTAAAGGCGTTTGCCTGTTGGCAGAAAAGTCATGCCCCCAAAGCTGATTATTTATCACCCCATTCACCATGACCAGCGTGCGCTGATTACTGGGGGTACGATAACCCCGCTGATAAAACAGGCTATGGTCGACCCCGTAAGAGGTATTAAGGTCAAACCCCGATAAGTCCGCAATGACTTCACTGAATGAGGTGTAGCCGCGTTGTTTAATATCCTGTTCAGTGATCACTTGTATTGATGCGGGTGTGTGGCGAAACTGCTCCGCCCGGTTAGAGCCGGACGTGACCGTCAATTCGAGCAAGTCGTCCAGCTCCAGCGCAAACAGGCCTGAGTCAGCTTCATTTGCACCCAAAACCGTTGACGCCAACATACACATCAAAGGCATCATTTTTTTTGTCGCACTGCGTAGCATATCTGCCTGCATCTTTCGCGGTAAAAGTACCTCTAAAGTAATAGTCGCACATTGCAGGCATTGCAACATAGGGGGCTTCAGGTGAGCACAAAACGCCTTCTTCTGTGAAACTTCCCCTTGTTTTTTTAGCTCCACAACGGAGTAACGCTACCGAATTGGCGTGCAAAATATTCAGTTAATGCGCTCTTTGCCGGTCAACTAACGTGTTGGCGGCTCTCCCTCTAGTATGCTCATCAACATTGCCGAAGATGTTGGTACCAGTCCGATTTTTAGGCCGAATGGCTTGAAGGCCTTGTTTAATACTTCGGTTTTATAGTTTCCACGGTCGTTTTCTATATCTGAGAGTGTTTTGCGAGAGATGTTTACTCAT
Source organism: Pseudoalteromonas rubra (assembly GCF_000967655.1). Lineage (GTDB taxonomy): Bacteria > Pseudomonadota > Gammaproteobacteria > Enterobacterales > Alteromonadaceae > Pseudoalteromonas > Pseudoalteromonas rubra_A. The sequence goes on along the minus strand of NZ_JXYA01000070.1, from coordinate 29,572 downwards.
TATATGACACACCTGCAAATAATGAGTAAAAGGGACCTCATTAATTGCTGTAATTCAATTTAATGCGCATCTAGCTACTCATTAATGCATGAGCGGATACTCAGTGTGATTAAGCAATGTAACCAAGGCTATGGCTGATGCAAGTTTTACCAAATTTGCGCTTCAAGATGAGATGGAGGAGGGGCATTTCTGAATCACCACACCGCGCTCAGAAACATAAAGCAGGCCAGTAAACTGACCTACGATCAACAACATTGTCTAGCAAGAAACTAAAAATATCACCTTATCAGGTTACCCACTCGGGCGCCTGTTCAGGTCATACAATAGCAATTAAGCGCACTGCCAGGTTTGCGGGCACTGCATGGTTTTCAGACACATAAGTGTGTCCAGGTTAGTACCACCAGCAACCTGTGGGGTTTGCTGTGGGTTAAGTTTAGCAGAAGAGGTGTTAAGGTTTTTAACGGTCTTTTTGCTTAGTTTAAGTAACATCTTAATTTCCTTTGGTTAGTTACATAAGTCGCAGTAACAGTATCAGGTTTTTATAGTCGCAAAAAGCCCAAATAGATGAAATATTTATTTAAATAAAACTGAGTTTAATAAACAATCATTCGTTAAAAAACACTTATAAAAATAGCTCATGTTTTGATCAAATCATTTTTATGAACGCATTATTTCCCAATTGGGAACATTTATACCCACCCACACTGTCACCTCTGTTTAACCCAGCAAACGATAGCTTAATCTCTGATCCGGCCTCGTCCGCACAAAAAAACCACTGCCGTGAAAGGTTACACAAAGCAACAGAGTACAGGTGCCCTACTCAGCTCTTCAGTTCTGGAGAGCACCCCGAAATATTTTTGGCTTTTACGTGTCTGAAATGTACCGGAGACGCTACTGATCTGATGTGTTTCAACCCATTTTGTAAAATACATACAGGATTGAAAGAGTTCGTTACAATATAACGAGAATCACTTACACACTCTAAGGACCGCAACATGGCCACTCTCAAAAATGTGCGCAGTAACGAGGTTATTCATACTGGATCGTTCCACCGTTTTGGCAGACTAAGTCATACGGTTGATACCTGGCTAGATCATGTAAGTGTTTCCCGGATCCATGGGATCATCGAGTGGCATGTTAATCATTGGATTGTCAGAGATGTAAGTAGAAATGGTATCTGGCTTAATAGTGAACGATTAAAGCCAAATCAGGATATCACTCTCAGCAAAGGAGATTGTTTAAGATTCGCAAACCATGACCTGCTAGAGTTTGAAGTAACGTCCTGCGCGCCCCCACAAGATCTGTTGATTGCTCAAACGACAAGCCCTCCTGTAAGCAGCGCGATTAAGGCTCCGATAGTGCTAGATGGTTATCATTTGCTTCCCAATGATAGCGCGCCTGAAGTCGCTATGTTTTTTGACATAAGCCTTTGCAAATGGTGTACCGAAAACCTGGCGACCCAGCAAGTCAGCGTTGTTAATGATGGTGATCTGGTCACCATAAGCGACACCCATTGGCGCCTATTCATAGCAGCCAGAAACGAGTCAAAATCCACAGAGCCGACTCAAGACATGAGCAATCTGTTCAAATGTGAAATATCACTAAGCCAAGACGAAGAGCATACGACAATAAAAATCTACACCCCGGAATGCTTGATTGATTTAAAGGAAAGATCGCACCACTACTTGATAGCAATGCTGGCAAGATACAAAGCACACGCTTATCAGACTCGCACCCCATTAGAGGAATTCACAAAGGGCTGGGTAAGTCTCAAAACGCTTGCAAGAGACTTAGGCCTGACAGAAAACCATATCAATATTCTTATACACAGAGCCAGACAACAATTGGTGCAACAAGTAGGGAATGTAACGCTACATAATTGTCTTATTGAGCGTAAAAAAGGCCATGTCCGTTTCGCAGGAAAGCACTTTAAAATATTGAAAGGTGGCATATTAGAAACTCGGGTAGGCATGGATTAAAACCTGCAAAGCAATATAATAACGTTCCAATACATTAATCATACTAGTCAAAGAAATTGGTGAGATATGAGCACACCCTGCCCCTTATTAAATGATATGTCTTTGCAGCTACCAGCCAAACTGGAAGCACTAAAAATGCTCGGCAGCGGGGGAATGGCGCATGTTTTGCTGGCTAATGACACCCAGCTGCAACGTCAGGTTGCCGTCAAATTACTGAAACCCTGCACCAGGTTAAGTGAAGAAGATGTGCTGACCGAAGCGCGTATAATGGCAAGACTGAATCATGCCAATATAGTGCAAATATATGAGCTGCACAAAACCCAGCAAGGGCTGGCATTGATTATGGAATACGTTGCAGGTCAGCCATTGAATGTGATAACTCAATCCCGCCTTCTTACACTGGAAGAGAAACTACAGATTGCCACTGATATTTGCAAAGGGTTAGCATATGCGCATCAACAAGGGGTTTTGCACTGCGACCTGAAACCCGGCAACATCCTGCTTTCGCACGTCAACGACGTAAAAGTCACCGATTTTGGTATTTCACAACTTCTACATGATGATTCCGTGGCCTCGCCGATATATGGTACACACAGTGCTATGTCACCCGAGCACCTCTTAGGGCTGCCTTTGAGCGAAAAATCGGATCTGTTTTCACTGGGGTTGTTGATGTTTGAGCTGTTTGCAGGTCGCCACCCATTCGGAAGCCACCAGGCAGATGCCACAAAAGCCATTCTTACAGCAACTCCTTCAAGCGCCCGTGATATTTTTCCACTTCTGCCAACAGCGCTCGCCGAGCTGATTGACATGTTGCTCTTGTCTGATCCAGCACAGCGTCCGAACTCTGCGCAGTACGTGTATGAACGACTTTGCGATATTAAAGCGCAACATGCATTACTTAACACAGATGACACCGTGCTGCTTGATGATTTGACCAGCAGTCCTCAGGCGCCGGATAACACGCACACCTCCCCGGAAAAGGGGCGTTCCCGGGGTCGGATATGGCCCGCAATGGCAGTGCTAACATTCAGTATTGTGATCAGTTTAATATACTGGCAACAGATGCAACCCGTCACACGCTACATTGCGGTGATGGAACCTGACTTTACCAATAGTGAGCTAAATGCACAGCAGCAACAACTGCTCCGGGCAACCGTCAATGATGCGCTCAGTAGCGCCATTGCTCAGAGCAGTGCGCTGTATCTCATCCCAAGCTCTGAATACAAAGGTGTGCATAGCAGTGCGCACATTGCCGACATCACAGGTGCAACAGATATTGTGCAAAGCCAGCTAGATTGCACCAGCACCACTTGCCTGCTAAAACTGAGCCATATTGATACCAGTAACAACACGGTACTCTCCAGCCAGTCAATACTGACAGACTCAGAAAGCTATCTTAAGTTAAAAGATTCGGCGCACGTTTTACTTACGGATCTTTTCCCGGATGCTGATGTGCCAGCGCAACTGACTCAAAATATCGGTCAGGATGCATATCTTGTTTATCTGAGCGTTTATATCAATGCGATGATAAACGGTCACTACAACCCAGAGGATCTGACCAGGCTAACGCCTTTAATTGATCAAAACCCAAGATTTTATCCGCTCTATTCTTTGTTCACTTTTCTGGCAATAAAGTTATCTGAAACATACGGCGACAAAAGCCATCTGCAACCCCTGCAGCAAGCACTGCATGATGCGCCCCATGTCTATCAGTACAGCAATAATTATCATATCAATATGGCATTATTGAGCATAGAAACGGGTGATATCGACAAAGCAGACAGTCATATTGGCGCGATTTCCCTTTCTGGCGCTGGCCCTGTATTTACTTTGATGCTACAAGGGCAAAAGCACTTTAAAACCGGCAATATTTCGCAGGCAATTGAAAGCTACAAAGCAATGCTTAAACTCAAAGGCAGTGTGGATGATCACTACAACCTGGCCATTGCCCATTACTACAACGCAGACTTAGAGCAGGCAAAAACGCTGCTGTATGCGGTTATAGACAGGGCTGGCGGAACTGAGTACATTTATAAGTTGTTAGGTGATATCTACCTTAGCCAGGGCCAGCCCGACAAATTCCTCGCCAATTATAATAAGTTGACCACGTCAGACCCATTATCAGAAAACAATAAAGCGATTGCTTACATGTTGCTGTCGCAACCCACCAAGGCGCTGTCCCACGCTAAAGCGGCTTACAGACAGGCGCCACAAAGTACACTGACCGAGCTGACACTCGCCGACAATTATCTGTTGCTGGGGGATCATCACAAAGCACATTCGCACTACCACGCAATTTTGGCCAAAACACACGAGCAAAGTGATTTCGAAAGCCAGATCGACAGAGCACAGGCCGCTGCTCAGCTTGGCGAAGCAGAACTGGCACTTACCGCGCTGAACCAGGCAATCAAGCTATCCAATGAACGCTATGAATATGCCTATACGGCCGCAACTGTGTATACCTTAGTGGGTGAATACAGTTCGGCCAATATACACGTTAAAGACGCCCTGAATGCAGGTTACCATGCAATCTGGTTTAGTTACCCCTGGTTTAAACCTCTGTGTCGATTTGAACATTTCAAAGACATAGTCACACAGCGGGATAACAACCCGCTGTGTCGGGCCGGTTAATGTTTAGGACGAGGTTTACCTATTCCTAACCTTGGGTCATCCGTTACGTAGTACTTGCCATTCACCTTGTTTCTTCCCCTGATAAAGAAGGGAAACAGATGCGCATGCTTAACCCACTCCTGCATATCGATTCCAGACTTGCTAACATCCTCACATTGGAAGCTGGTCGGTATGTATAGTTCTATTTTTAACTCTTTGATATAGCCTGAGTTATTGATATTCACAGAGGCCTTAATTTGGCCGTCGTAGGCATTGATGTTGGAGGTTTTTTCTATTATTCGCTGGCTGACATCGTCTGAAGAATTGAAAATCACATCCACAAATTCCCAGTTGTCATCACACAAATAGATCACCAGCGTCGATTTATAATGATCTCCGTCTTCCTCCAGCTCCTCTAGAATGAGTATATCTTCATGCCCTTCTACAGACAAACCCGGGTTTATAATCTTTAAATCCCAGTAGTAGTCGCCCAAATCAATTTCTTTTTCAAAACGAGTTTCGTTGGTTTTTTCTCGCCACAGAGGTGGAGATTTAAAGTGATCAATATTTTTGTTTTCACCATCTGCTACTATCGCTTTCATATACTGTACGGCACCGGGCTTTTTAATTGCGGCTTGTTCATCAATATCCAAGCAGCAAGTGTATTTTATAGAGTTTTTATACCCATCTTTCAGTTTGAAAAAAAGAGGAATTTTACTGACACCATCATCATGGTCTTCACCCGGAATTTTACTTACATGTACCCAGACACTGCATTCATCAGCACTAACATCATAGTTTATCTTATAACCGTTCTCTGTTAACTTCTGTTCATCATACCTGTCAGCATTCATACACCATGAAGAAAAGCGATATCCTGTCGCTTTTTCTCGCTCACTAAGAGAAAAGTGCAACTGAAATGCTACACCTAATGTTCTGTTAAAAGGTGGCAAATTAAGTCTGAGCGAATCGCTTAATTCATCAGTATAACTCTTGTGAAAATCGACACTTTCAAAAGGTTTATGAATGATTGTTTTAACCTGCGTACCTAAAAACTCTCTTGGATTGAGTGTAAGTCTGGCTTGATATTCATTTTCGTAATCTCCCACTCCTACCGACAAAAAAAGCGAGTCATGCATGTAAAACGTGTCAATCATGTACTTCCCTTTATCATCATACTCTTCAATAAAACTCTTAAGATCACCTTCAAAAAACTTACTCTCAGATGGATCATTATTATTAAGTACTTTATTGAATATTTTTACTCTATCAATTTTTTCGACAAACACATCCTTAAGCGAAACCGATATACCACGGCGCACTGAAAGCCTGTCATCTGCACTTTCATTGTCAGAACTTTGCAGCTCCAGAATAGTCAATATATTCTCTATTTTAATAAAAATAAAACCATCTTTTACCTCCACCTCCATCTCGTGAGGCATAAGGTCTCTTGATAAGTCTACTGAAAGCCTCCAAATTACTTTCCCTTTGCCACCACGCAATTGACTCTCACCACCCAAGCGCTCAAGTACCGCCCCCAGCAATACAATGACTTCTGTTTTCCCTTTGTCTCTTCCTTTTTTATCTTGCAATTCCGATTTCAAAAACTCAACTTTAAATAAATCATCTCTATTACAAAAATAAACCTGATCAATAAAACTATACTTTCCGCTATAATCCCCATTGATAAAAAAGCATTCTTTTGATTTTAAAACATCTAAGTTACAAGCGGCCCCCTCCTCCCCTGCATTAACAAAATAGAGTTCTTCATTAGGAGAGCAATGGTAATAGAAAAAGCACGACTCACTCAGCATAATTAAATGAACATTAAAACCTGCTCCTTCATTAGCAGGTTTAAAATCCACAGCTTGAACAGATTGTAATTTTAAATATTCACCTCCTTTTTCAAAATGATATTTTCTCAGCCCTTTCCCATCAAACAAAATTATAGTATCATCAATAACCTGCAGCTTCTCCTGTTTCAAAGGTGTCAATTCAGCACTCCCTCCGTTACTAAAAACTTTAAGAGATTCATGGCCATGATTGTAATCAACAACCCTAGTTTCAAACCCAATATTTTTCCTTTTAAAATAGACAAGGGCATAACTGCCATTATAATTAGTAATAAAAGCCAAATCCTGACCAACTTGAACGCATTTTATATTATATAAACACGACCAGAAGGTCCTGGGATGATGAGCAGCAGCATCCATAACAGCACCATCCCTCTCACCTTCAAAAATATAATGGCATCTATTACCAGAAAAAAAATCAACAATATCAATAATCATAGCATCATGACCATGTCTTTTAAATGTAACCTTATACCTTCCAGTATTAAAACAACCATCACCATAATACATGCCGCTAGTCCTAAAAAAACTACTCATAAAAATCTCACTCCGTATAAAAAGAAAAGCAATGGAACGTTCCACATTTAGCATGAGCCATCTTTTTTTACAACCCACCCTTTTATAATTTCAATTTCCTCAACAATCACCGTTAGCACCGCGTAATACTTTCCAAGCTTACTTTTAAATAAATTCCCCAGCTTAGAACCAGCCAGTAAATACTGTATTTTAACAGAGGGTATAAAATGTCTTTAAAAACGCACAAGCAGCTTATGCATGTCGCTGTGTTGACAGCACTAATATCAGGATGTGGTGGAGGTGGCGACGGCGCTTCAGGTCAAAACTCAGGCAGCCAGCATACCAAGCCACCCGCTCAAACAACGCCAGCACAAACTGGCTCCCTGAGCATTACGGTAAATGCCATGGACTCCCAGTCAAAGACTGAGCAACTTCAAAATCATTTGTCTTCCGGGGTTGTCGGGCGGTCTGACATATTTCAAGATTCCGATGACGCGGTTTCATACCCGTCTAAGCACCAACCAGCATTGGCAGGGCGACATGCCCCAGCCGGTGAGCAAGCGACGCTCAAACCAGATTTAGATTTGACAGCCAGTCAATATGTTATTTCTGGCACAGGCCCTGAGAATAGTGCATTTAGCCAAACACTAACCTCAGGGAATAACCTGCAACTGGACTTTTTACGTTTTGGTCAGTGGGATATTACAGTAGAGGCTAAAAATGCGGCTTCAGAACGTTTTGCTCAGGGAACCAAAGCAGTTAACATTAATGTTGGTGAAGTCACCAGCACTGCCATTGACCTGTCGCTGATTGAAGGGACAGGCAGTTTTACACTGAACCTTGAGTTCCCGGAAGCAAGTGTTCAGGGGGAAGTGATGTCAGCCATGCTCAAACCCGAAACGGGCGAGTCAATCCAGCTGAGTTTACAACCAGGCCCCGTAAAAACCGGGTTTAAAACCTATACCGCCACCCTCTCAAATACTGTGCCCAGTGGTTACTATACGCTCATCGTTACAGTACATGATCAGGGTAATAACGGTGTGCAGCATCTGGCGCTGGGTGTTGCGGAAACCGTACAGATCCTGGCTGATCAAATAACCATTGGTCAGTACAGTTTAACGGGTGCAGCGGGTCTGGGGTCAGTTAACTTTGAGTTTAACTTAGATTTGAATGAAAACCTGCCCGTTTCTCTGATCGGCAGCAGCCAATACGCGACAACATTTGCATTTGATTCAGACACCATCATAGCAGCCAGCGCGGGCATTACCGCCAATGATGTCGATGCCGCTAATGTCACCTATGTCTGGTATCTCAATGGCCAGGTTGTGGCGGTAGATACCAGCAACTATACCCTTGATTCGCGCTTTTCTCCTTTTACGACGTCCGTAAATGGTCGGTTTATTCCAGGCAGCTACCGACTTGATGTGGTTGCATTTAATGCCGATGCTTCAAGAAGCGGCTCCGCTTCCTTTGAGTTCGAAGTCACCGGCGACCCCGTTGGTTCACAGGAAAGCGCTTCTATGCGTAGCCGTGTCGGATATCAGGTTGTAAGCAATGGTATAAGCCGCTTCACAGCGCTCCCGCAAGCGCAAGCCAGTCTGTCTGGCAGACATGTCAATGTCGATCAATTTGGTCAGCTCAGCATTGACAATGTTCCCGTTGGCGAACATGTACTCAGCGTTCAGGCTCCGGGTTTCTTTCCTTATTACAAGCGTATTGAATTACAGGGCGATGAAATACTCACTCTGGGTAAAATCAACCTGACCGAAGGGCACACGGTGCAGTTTACCGCCACACAGCCCACTAATATCGATATCGGCGGCGACCTGGCCCGTATAGACTTTGCACCAAACAGCATTGCATATGAAAATGGTGACCTGTACACCAGTCAGGTCCAAATACAATACACTGCGCTCAACCCGTTGTCCGATCAGTTTTATTCCACTTTCCCGGGCGAGTTTAAAGGGCAAATAGCCGACGGCAGCCTGGTAGACATTATCTCCTATGGAGTGATAGCCGCGGAGCTGAGCGACACCAATGGCACCCCGCTGCAGATCAAAGATGGTCATTTTGCCGATATTCGTATTAAAGTAGCCGATCCTGCTACGGCCCCTGAAACTATGCCATTGTGGCACCTCAATGAAGAAACCGGTACCTGGACCCATGAGGGCAATGCCACACTCAGTGGAGACTATTACGTCGGTCAGGTAGGTCATTTTAGCTGGTGGAACTTTGATTACCAACTGGATGGTGAGCGGGCAGGCTACAGAAACATGAATGTTACAGTACAAGACGCGGCTGGTCAGGCTATCCCCAATGCTGAAGTCACGCTAACCAGCAAGGCAGGCTTTAGCTATCAGCAAAGCTATACCACAAATCAGCAGGGTCAAACCTCAGCCAGAGCACTGTTTACGAAAAGTGCCACACAAACACCAGATTCACTCTTTTACGAGATTGTGGCGACCTATCAGGACTTGACGAGTGGACCACAGACACTGCGCTTCTTCCCGGACAGATGGGGTACAGTGGATCAAAACGGTAATGAGATCCCACTAAATGACGTTGTACTGACTTTACAGCAGCAGGTTGCGACCTTTAAAGGCGAAGCGGTTCTCGATGATACCCGCCAGCCACTGGTTGATAATGGGCCCAGTTTAATATTTACAGAGCGCACCCCTACAATTGAACTCAACTTTGCTAATCAAGGTGCCGGAACACTCAATATTAATGACGTATCGCTTACACCTGCTGGTAAGTACCGGTTATCTAGCATGCCTACCTGGCCACAAACACTAGAGCAAGATGAATCCACAAAGTTCAACGTCACCTATCTGGGTGATTTTAGCACCACTGACAAAGCGACTTTAACTGTTGCGAATAATTCACTCAATGAACAAATTGATATCCCTTTCGCGGCCGTGGCGGTGCTTAACGGACTGTATGCAGAGACTCAGGAACTTGCCGTCGAACCGCAATACAAAGGCTCTATCATCAAATCTTCCTATACAGATTATTACCAGGGCGGCGTGATGATTGATCGCGGCAATGGCATTAACCTTCGAGAAAGTCAGGATTATATAAGCCGGGGTTATATGGCGTTTGACCTGTCAGGCCTGCCAAAAAATGCCCGGATCACACGTGCTGAATTGGTATTTAACAGGATAGCTGCCTATGGGGGGTTCAAGGTTTATATCAGTGAGCAGGGCCAGCTGCTGCAGCCTGATGACTTCAACCTGCCCTGTGATCCTGTTACGCCAGTTTGTCTGCTCACAACTATAGAGCCTCCGAGAGGCACAACGCTTAACTATGCTGCTCCATTACTTGTATCTGAGCTCACCCGACTGGAGACAATCACTAACAGCAATGATCAACTGCTGAAGCTGATGTTTGTCGGTAACGAAGGAAGCAATGGATATATTAACGTGAACGATGTGCAGCTGGTCATTGAATACGCCCAGTGATCCACCCACCTGAGCTGCCTGCAACAGGCAGCTTCTTTGACACCTTCTTAGACACAGGGTAGCCAAACCATGTTTATCAACAGCTCCAGACCATGTCAGTTTCTCATCGGTTTATTTGCTTTAATCACTGTTGTGCGCTGGCAGGCGGTGTACTACAGCCATGATACGCCAAAGTTTTTTTTGCTCGAAATTGGCCTGAGTCTGTTTGTTTTGTATCAGCTGAAAGCCAGAAACTGGCAACTGACTTTACCAGCTTGCCTTTTTATCTCAGCCAGTGCTTACGCATGTGTTACTCTACTCTGGGCGCCCAACATGTTTGCAGGTGTCTCTTTTATCATCTGGCTGGCGTTGACCGGGCTGACCCTGATGGCCTTGCTGCAACAATTTAGCGCTCGGCAAATCACTCACTTGTTACTCAATGCCTCTGCTGTCTCGGCAGGTGCTTTCTGCCTGACCTATTTCATCGACCGACTTGCAGGCTTGCCTCAGCTGGTGGGTAACTTTACGCCCATCGGATTTATCAATAATGCCGGTCATGTCATGGTGATCTGGCTTCCATGCCTCATTTTAGCGATCTGTCGAACTGCCAGCTGGATACGCAGAATGCTGTTAGTGATGATACTGTTTTCACTGGTGTATATACTGATGGTCTGTGCCATACGTAGCACGATTATCGCTCTGCTCATAAGCGAGATGCTAGTTTTGGCCCTATTACTTTGCAAAGACCGTAAACAGGCGTTGATGTTTATGTCAGTAAGTGCTCTGCTGCTCTCGGGCGCAGCATTGTTTACGTATTCCGATACATTACAAGGTGGCCGACTGTCTGCAAAATTCAATTCATTGCAAAGTTCATTTAGCATGAGTTATCAGCCCAGGCTGAATATACTCGCTAACAGTAAAGATATGTTGCTAGAACACCCTCTGGGTGTGGGCGCGAATAACTTTGAGTTTGTGCACCCTCGCTATGCCAAAACCGGTACAGAGCTGGCATCACCTATGGTAAATCATCAATCCCTGCTCAAGACACCGCACAATATATTTGCCAAGCTATACACTGAACTTGGCTGGCCAGGAGGGACGCTGTTTGCGCTCGTTTTGCTTTATTATTTATGGCAAGCCTGGCTAGGTGCCTGGATTGGTGGCCTGACCGAGCGCTGGCTATGTGTTGCCTACTCAGCACTGCTCATTAATGCACAGTTTAGCGCAGTATTTTTAACCCCTGTCAGTCTGGCATTTTCAGTGCTCCTGATCGCAGCCATTCACAGTCGAAGCGCACATCCTGTGTTGTGGACGGCCCAGCTAAACAAAAACCTATTTCGTGTTGCAAAAGTCTCTATTTTAACGTGTTTCCTCACCACATCTGGCGCTTTTTTTGCGTCCGAAGTCTACAGTAAAAAAGGCTTACTAACACTTGATGCTGCGCACTTAACGCGCTCAGTCAGGCTCAACCCGGGCAATGAACGAGCCTGGCTGATGTTAAGTATCAGTCATGCTGTGCACCAAAATGAGCATAAACGTTTAGCCGCTATCAAGCAGTTTCGCGCACTAAACCCCGAAAACATTCACGGTCGCTATGCAGAGGCCCAGGCCTATCACAATATCGGCAGGCATACAGAAGCGCTGAAAAAAGTACAGGCGTTGCTGGCACTTCATCCACATGACAAACGAACGCTCGCACTGAGTCACCAAATAAAAAGCACGCTAGGTGTATCAGGTCAAAGCACGTCCAAAAGTAGTAGATATAGTCACAAAAGCCCTAACATAAGAAATATTCCCCCACAAAGGCCTGTATTATAAATAATTGCTCGTAAAAAACGCCTACACAAATAGCTCATGTTTTGATTAGTCCACTTTCCGGTACGCATTATTATCCAATTGAGAGCATTTACACCCAAGCAGGCTTTAACCTTTATTTAACCTAACAAACGTTAGCTTAATCTTTGATCCGGCTTCGTCCGCACAAATAAGCAACTGTAGTGAAAGGAAGATCAACATGAGAAAGGTTAAAACTGGTGCTGTTGCACTTTTGCTGGGCAGCGCGTTTAACGCACACGCGCTGCCCATCCCTGATGACTTAGATCAGGCACTCACTGAGCTCATTGCTCAGCATGGCCTGACAGGCAAACCCGATAACGGCTTTGACTTACCCGGCGTCGATGACCCTGAAGTCAAACTGGGTAAGCTGCTGTTTTTTAGCAAAGCGCTCAGTGGCGATAAGCAAGTCGCCTGCGCCAGCTGTCATCATCCCTACCTGGGCGGCGGTGATGGCCTCTCCCTGCCCGTGGGCACACTTGCGCAAGACCCGGATGTACTCGGGCCGGGCCGTAAAACCACCACAGGGCAATTTTATGTGCCACGTAACTCACCCAGTATTTTCAATGCCTGGGTGCATAAACGCAGTTTGTTTCGTGATGCCCGAGTGGAGTTTCTCGACTGGCTGAACCCCGAGCAGGGAATAAGCACGCCGGATGTGCCTCATGGTGAAGCCGATCCCAATGCGGGTGACTCTTTGTTAGCAGCGCAAGCGCGCTTTCCGGTCGTTACCCCCTCTGAGATGCAGGGCTTTGAATTTATGAAAGGCGCGCCCAATGAAGCGGTCAGGGCCCATCTGGCAGCGCGTATCGGCAACTATGGCAGCGCCCAGGGTGAGCTGTTTCGCAACCAGTGGCGGGACTATTTTGCCGCGGTCTATGGCGATAAAAGCGCCGAAGAAATCATTACTTTTGATAATATCACCCGTGCACTGGCGGCCTATCAGCAGTCGATGAACTTTACCGACAACCCCTGGAACCGCTACGTTCAGGGCGATAAAAACGCGCTGAGTGAATCCGAAAAACGCGGGGCCTACCTGTATCTTTACATGCCCCCTCCACCATCAGATGGAGGTAGCGAGCCTGATTTCTTGCCCACCCAGTGCATTGGCTGTCACAATACCGACAGCTTTAGTCAGACCAAAGGCACCAACCACCACCGTCTGGCTTTTCCACAAATTGGGCCGGGGATCGGTGAGCCTGGCGATGAAAGCAATGATCGCGGCCGTATGCTGCGTAACCAGAGCCTGGATGATATCTACAGCTTTCGCTCCACAACCCTGCTGAACGTCGAGGTCACTGGCCCCTATGGGCATGCGGGCAGCTACGATACGCTGGAGGAAGTGGTCGAGCATTACGATGATTACCATGCGGTATTAGATGACTACATAGACAACCAGGGCTGGTGCAGACAGCCCCAATTCAAAGACATAGAAAACTGTGTCGACTTGTTCCCCGATACCCGCCAGCACACCGATGCCGCCGCTAAAATCATCGACGATGAAATTGCCGACGGTGCCCCGGTACTGCGTAAGCTGGAGCTGAGCACTCAAGAAAAAGCGGATCTGGTCAACTTTATGAAGGCCCTGACCGATCCATGTGTAAAGCAAGCTGAGTGCCTCATGGCCTGGCTGCCGCAACCACAGGAAGGCGATCCGGATGGTCTGCAACTGTTTGCCAAAAACTATCAGGGTGTGCCCTTGTATCTGCCCGCAGACTGCCGTCAGGGCGACACGGCGGTAACTGGCAGCCGCTTGTTGCTGGCGCAGGGTGAGTGTATTTCGGGCAAAGCCCATTATTTTTATGTGGATGTCGCACAGGATAGCACCACCTTGTACTTCAGCAGCCGTGGTGGCGCAGGGCGCCCTCGCCTGTTTTACAACCCCGACCAATGGGCCAGTACGGCGAATGCTCAGGCAATATCGCGCGGCACAGGCACCGAGCAGGTGCTGAAAGTGACCGTCAATCGTGGCCGCCACTTTGTTTCTGTGTTGGATCCGCAGGGCTATGAAGGATTGACAATTGCGGCGGGTATCGACAGCGCCCTGCGTGAGCCCGGTGAGCAACCCCGCGATATCGTCAATGCCTGTGAGCAGGGCCTGCCCAGTGGCTATGCTGAGCTTATGCCTGGCCGCGCCCAATGTGCTGCGCCTGGTGATAGTTACTTTTTTATCAAAGTGACTGAGCCGGGTAGCACGCTGGAAATTCGCACCCGACACGGCGCTGGCAACAGCGACCTGTTTGTTAGCAACTTCTGGCCCAGCACCAGCATGTATACCTTTGCCTCACGCTCAGCAGATAACACTGAGTTTCTGCGCATCGACGGCGCAACCCCCGGCTGGTATTACTTTTTGCTCTCAGGTGATGGCCAGAATGAGGGCGTGAGTATTCAGGCCGACCTCATTCGTCCTGACCACCCAAAAGATCATAATCAGAACCGCAAGCCAAACTAGCGTCCTCGCTCTGTTTTGCCCACACGATATCAGAAACCGTGATATCAACCCCCAAAGCCGCAGAAAACACCCTGCGGCTTTTTTCTTCTTCACAGTCTAATCAAAGACTTGCAGTAACCGACAATCTCTTTAACCCGCCTTTAACCGTACACTCTTTAGACTGGCGGTTACTTTTTGCCCGCATCAAAAGTCGGCGGGCAAACCCAAGTGCTTATTCAGAGAATTCATCATGACGTTACTCAACAACCGTTTACTCATTACCCAGCTGGCTTTTTGTGGCCTGTGTGCTGCCATTGTCTTTGCTATTCCTTCTATGGGTGGTGCCGAAGCACAGGCCCAGCCTCAGCCTGGCTCTGAGCAACGCCAACAAACGAGCGCAGCCCTGAGCCTGCCTCAGGTCACGGTCACCCCGGTGCAGGCGGCCAGTTACACTCGGGTCATTACCGCGCATGGCACAGTCAAGGCCACTCACGCACTGACGCTCAGTAGCGAAGTGGGCGGCCGGGTGACTCAGCTCCATCCAGACTTTAAGCAAGGGGCACGCTTGTCGGCTGGGGCCGTACTAGCACGCGTAGACGACACCCAGTTGCAACAGGCGCTGGCCAGTGCTGAAGTATCACTGGCACAAGCCAAATTGGATGCTGAAGAAGAAAAGCTACAGACCTCGCCAAACAAGGCGCAGTGGCGCCAGCTGGCTAGCACCGACAGTAATGGGATCTTGTCTTCTTTACGTGCTCCACAGCAAGACGTGGTGGCCACGCAGCTAAGTTTAGCGAAAGCGGAACTAGAGAGTGCCCGATACAACCTGGCTGCCAGCCAGTTTACTCTGCCCTTTGATGCCACCATAATCACGCGCTCGGTACAGCCTGGCAGTTATGTCCAACCGGGCAGCCCCATTGCCACACTTTACAGCACAGCGCAGGCCGAAGTATCCGTTGAACTCAGCGCCGAGCAATGGCAGCACCTGCCCACTCAGGCGATGCCCGATGGCTGGTCGGTTACGCTCAACGATGCCACAAGCGATACCGCAGACACACAATGGCATGGCCAAGTGACGCGTCTGAGCCAGCATATTGACCCTCAGTCGCGCCAGCGCCTGGCCATTGTCAGCGTAGACAACCCCTTAGATCAGGCTCAACCGCTGTACTTTGGTAGCTATGTGGAGGTGCACATTGAGGGCGTGGAGCAAAACGACCTGTGGCGCATTCCCGCGTCAGCCTTGTCGCAGCAAAATCATATCTGGTATGTCGATAGCGAAAATCGTCTGGCGCACTTTACCCCGCAGATCCAGTTTCGCCAGCACGGCGCCGTTTATATTAAGGCCCGCAAAGGCATGCACCAGGCCAATATCGTGCTGCGCCCGCTCAGCGCCTACCTCGACGGCATGAAGGTCACCCCAGTGACAGAGGAGCGCGCCCATGACTGAACGCTTTTCAATCATTGCCTGGTTTGCCAAAAACCCGGTTGCGGCCAACCTGCTTATGCTGGCGGTGATCCTGCTGGGGCTAAGCAGCGCCGGTAGTCTGCGCAAAGAAGGCTTTCCGCAACAAGACCCGGACACGGTACAGATCAGCGTGGCCTATCCCAGCGGCAGTGCCGCCCAGGCTGAGCAAGGCATTGCAATCGCCATAGAAAATGCCCTGGAATCCGTCAAAGGGATCAAACGCGTTACCACCACGGCCAGCGCCAGCAGTGTGCAGGTACTGGTAGAAAAAACCTCGCAACATGACCTGGATACCTTACAAAGAGACATAAAAAACCAGGTTGATGCCATCTACAACCTGCCAGAAGACGCCGAGAAACCCGTGATCACCACGGCCCAACGAGAGCAGGAAGTGATCCGGGTGCAGCTGTTTGGCGAGCTATCGACTCAGACACTGCAAACCCTGGGCAGCCAGCTTGCCGACGACCTACTGGCTCAGCCCAATATCGCCACACTCAACCAAAACGATCACCGCGATCCGCTGGTGGCCATTGAAATCGACGAGGCACGCCTGCAAGCCTATCAGCTCAGTTTCAGCGACGTGGCCGAGGCCATTAATCAGTACTCCGGCACGGCACTGACCACAAGCCTGCGTAACCCGGATAAGGTACTGCGCCTCAAAGCTGCCGAGCAGGCGCTTTATGCCAGCGACTTTGCCTCGATTGTGGTCGCGACCACCGCTGCGGGCAAAAGCATTCGACTCAGTGACGTTGCCACATTACAAGACACCTTTGCCGATGACAGCTTTCATCTGGCCCGGTTTAACGGTCATCCCACCTATGGCATTACCATAGTGATGGATGAATACGGCGACATGAGTAAAAGCGTGGCACAGGCCAAAGCCGTGGTGGCCAAATGGCAAAGCAAGCTGCCTGAAGGCGCCTCGCTTATCACCTGGTACGACAATTCTAAACTGATCACCGAGCGCCTGAGCCTGCTAAGCCTGAACGCATTGAGCGGTATTGCCCTGGTGTTTATGGTTCTGGCGCTATTTTTAAACCTGAAAGTGGCTTTCTGGGTTGCTGCGGGCCTGCCTTTTGTGTTCTTTGGCAGCCTGTATTTTATGACTGAGCCCTACACGGGCATGACCCTCAACGAAATGACCACCTTTGGCTTTATTATGGCGCTGGGCATAGTCGTAGACGACGCCGTGGTAGTGGGTGAAAGTATTTACACCACCCGAAAACGCTTTGGCGACACCCTCAGCAACACCATCAAAGGCACCCACCTGGTCGCAGTCCCTACTCTGTTTGGCGTATTAACAACCGTTGCGGCCTTTGCGGCACTGGCCAATATTTCGGGCGGGCTGGGCGTCTTGTATGCGCAGTTTGGTACTGTAGTTACCTTATGTTTATTGCTGTCGGTGGTGGAGTCTAAACTGATCTTACCGGCGCATCTGGCGCACATTCGCACCCGACAAAAAACCCAGCAACAACCAAACCGCATCGCGATGCTGTGGCATCGCGTGCAACAAAAGGCAGACGGTCTACTGACCGGCTTTAATCTGCGCCTGTACAAGCCCGCACTGGAGCGCGTGATGCACTTTCGCTACGCCGCACTGATGGGCTTTGTTGCACTGTTTTTTCTGGCCATCAGCCTGATCACCCAGGGCATGGTCAGAGTGGGCTTTTTCCCCGGACTGCCAGCCGATACCATCACCGCCACCATGACACTTTATAACGACGCCAGTTTTGGCCAGACTGCCCGTAACCTGGATCAGCTCGAGGCCCAGCTATATCAGGCCGAGCAGCAGTTGCTGGACGAGCAAAACATCAGCCACATCGCCAGCGTGTCGGTCAGTGCCACGGGCGATCAGAGCGGCACACTCAATGTGGAGCTGGCCGGCACCCAGCCCTATGCACTGAGCGAACTGGCGAAGCGCTGGCGCGCCATCGCAGGCACCCCGGAGGCCAGTAAAACCTTGCACATTCAGGCGCAACTGGCGCGCGTGTCCAACTTTAAGGTGGAGCTAAAAAGTACCAGCGACGAAACGTTAGAGGCCGCCGAAGCGACCTTGCAACAGGCGCTGCGCGATATCAGTGGTGTACACAGCATCGACAGCTCGCTGGCACCGGGCGAAGCGACGATGCGCTTTGAAGTCACCGAAGAAGGCGAAATGCGCGGCTTTACTACCCAGCTACTGGCACGCCAGCTGTTGCAAGCCTTTGGCGGAGAAGTGGTACAACGCTATATGCGCAACAAAGATGAAGTGAAAGTAAGGGTTCGCTACCCGCTGGATGAGCGCAGCGAACAAGGGGATGTGCTTGCAGCCCGGGTGCGTGCCCCGGACGGGCGAACCGTGCCGCTGGGCAACGTTGCTAACGTAATCTACACCAGCGAAGTGCAGTCCATTACCCGTATCAACGGCGTCAGAGCGGTCACCGTGTCCGCTGCGGTGAATAAAACCCAGCTGACCCCCACGGAATTGGTGGCCCAACTGGAACAAAGTGTGGTCCCAGAGCTACGTGCGCAGTACCCGGATCTGGCGCTGCACTTTGCCGGAGAAGCCGAGCACCAAAAAGAAGCCACCGACTCCATGAGCTCGGCTTACCTGCTGGCGCTGCTGGCCATCTATGCGCTGCTGGCTATCCCTCTGAAATCCTACTGGCAGCCGCTGATCATCATGTCGGTGATCCCGTTTGGCTTCGTGGGCGCGATTTTAGGACACTGGGGCTTAGGTTTAACGCTCAGTATTCTATCCTTAAATGGCATACTGGCGCTCAGTGGCGTGGTGATCAACGACAGCCTGCTGCTGGTCAGCCAGTTAAATCGCTATCGCAATGAGGGGAAAACCATGCAAAATGCGCTACTTGAAGCCTGCACGGGTCGCCTGCGCGCAATACTGCTGACGTCACTGACCACCTTTGCCGGGCTGTATCCTATTTTAGGCGAAACCTCTCAGCAGGCACAGTTTCTGATCCCCGCTGCGGCATCGCTGGGCTATGGCATCTTGTTTGCCACTGCCATCACCTTGTTTTTAATTCCTGTGTTACTGCTGATCAGCCACGATATTGCTAACCTGATGAGCCGATTCAGCCCCACCCGTACGGAGCATGTCCCCCATGATCAACGTCATTTTAGTTGAGGATGACCTGGCACTGGCCGGTAACATCATTGATTACTTTGAGCTGGAAAACATCATCTGCGACCACGCAGCCAACGGGGTCGCCGCGCTTAACCTGATCCGCGATAATCACTATCAGGTGATCATTCTGGATTTGAATCTGCCGCGTATGGATGGCCTGCAGATCTGTCAGGCACTGCGCGACGAAGGCGACGATACCTCAGTGATCATGCTCACCGCGAGAGATCAGCTCGAAGACAAACTGGCCGGTTTTGCCACCGGCTGCGACGATTACCTGGTCAAACCCTTTGCCATGATGGAGCTGGTGGTCAGGGTAAAAACCCTGGCCAAACGCAAAAGCGGCGAAATAAAACGGCTGGAGCTGGCCGGGTTATGCCTGGATATAGATGGCCGTGACGCCACGTATCATGGCAGCCGACTGAAACTCAGCCCAACCGGCATGGTAATACTCGAAACCCTGCTGCGCGCTCACCCTAACCTGGTTACCAGACAAGTACTGTTACAGGCTATCTGGGGCGATGAACAGCCCGACAGCAACGCACTTAAAGTGCATATTCACCACCTGCGCAAAGCGCTGGCGGCATGCACAGCCCATATCACCCTCGACGCCATTCCCAGACAGGGCTTTAAGCTGCATTGCCATGAGGAGAAAGTTTAATGGCCCCCATACATATGAGCTTGCGCCGCTATATTCTTGCCGCCCTGCTGGTGCTGGCCACTTTGGTGATCAGTCTGCTATCAGTGCTCTGGACCAACAGTTTTTTTACCGGGCTCGATGACATGATGAAAGGCACTATGCTGAATATGGCTCAGGCCCACCATCCGCAGCCCGGTTATCCGATCCAGGCGCACAACTTTGTGGTGGCCAGTCAGTGGCAGGATTTACCCGAGCCCATCCGTGCGGCGTTTACCCGCCAGGAAATAGAGACCAACACATTACACAAACTGGTTACCCGGGATAATATGCTGACAAGGCCCAGCGAAGCCCGCTTTGTGATGTTTTTTGAAACGCCCAATGGCCAGTCCGGCTTTGTGGCCCACCATTTTACCGCCCCAAAAACACCGCCTAAATCCTGGTTTCAGGGGCCTGAAATATTGGGAATACTCTTTGCGCTGGGCACCCTTGCACTGTTTGCTGCGATCCTGGTGATGCTGATGCGCACCGTGACCCGGCCCGTTGCAGAGCTGCATGCATGGGCCGCCGAGCTGGATCATCACTCGCTCGACGAGCCGCCACCAGTATTCAGGTATCGCGAGCTGACCACACTGGCGGAACTTATCCAGCAAAGCCTGCAACAGGTCAAACATAGCCTCGACCGGGAGCAGGAGTTTGTCAGCTACGCCAGCCACGAACTGCGCACGCCCATCGCCGTGATCCGCAGCAGCGTAGAGCTGCTGCACCGCCTGGACGACCCCCGCAACGACAAAGGCCAAAAAGCACTGATGCGCATAGACCACGCTAGCCAGGCCATGGTCGCACTCACCGAAACCCTATTGTGGCTAAGCCGCAAGGGGCAACCACTGCGGGATTTAAGACCGGTTAAACTGGCTGAGCTAGTAGACGCACTGATGCAGGACCTGGCCTACCTTAAACAGGGCAAGCAGGTTGATGTTGCGATGCATACCGACGACTATCGCTGCGAGCTGTCCCACTCTGGCGCCACCATTGTGATTGGCAACCTGCTGAGAAATGCTATTCAGCACACCCATCATGGTGCAATTTCAGTGACCCAGACGCAACATATTTTGGAGATTGAAAACCGTGAATATGCTCATAGCACTGAGGATAATGCACAAAACACGCACATGCCGGACGAGTTAAATAATGCCTCTGGTTATGGCCTGGGCCTGGACCTGGCGCGCAGGCTGTGCAACGAGTTAGGCTGGCAGCTGAATATCACCCATGATGCGCAGCGTTTTTGTGTAACATTAATCTTAACGCAGCGCTACTGAGGCTGCTGCAAACAAGGTGCGCCACCTTGTTTGCAGCCATACTCTCAATAGACAAAGGGCTTTAGCCCTGTTTCAGCTTTTCGCGGCGCAACTTTAACAGCCACGACGACTTATTTTTCTGCGCATCATAGAACACAGACATGGTAAAAAAGAACATCAAAAGCAAAATAATGTGTGCAGCAAGGCTTACCCCAAACACAATCATACTGCCAATATAGGTGGCAAAGGCAAAGCTCCACATACAGGCTAAAACAGTCATAATGTGGAAGCGGCTCACTGGATCTGGAATGTGCCGAAGCGGGTTTCTGGTGGAGTCAAAAATATAGGTGTAACCGTCATATACTTTGAGTGCGAACTGTTTCATAGCTACCTCTGGGTCAGAAAATAGTTCATTCTTTACTACGCGTGCGGTTGCATTTTGGATCTTAAAATCACATCAGGCTGAGCCCGCAAATACCCGCCTTTGTGTGTATTTTGATGTGCCCGCGTTCCTGAACTGATTACATAGGCCGTTACAATCTCGGTTTTGCTCCACTGGCTTTTTCATAATATGCTAATCACTGCAACAACATGACGCCGCCTCAGCGCATCAATATGGATAGCCGACTGTTGGGAAACTTAATCATAAAGGACTAATTTAAATGTATAAATCCAGATATTCGGAGCTCGACTGGCTCAGAGTTTTGCTGATTTTTGCTGTATTTCTGCACCATGTGTTTATGCCGTTTAACGGAGATGGCTGGCACATAATGAACTCTGAATCGAGTAAAGTGCTTGATGATATTATGGTGTATTTTGAGCAAGTCAGGCTCCACACCCTCTTTTTCATCGCAGGTGCCGGGTCGGTGTTACTGCTCCACAAAGTATCGGCAAGCGCATTCCTTACTACCAAAGTGCATCGGTTGTTTATTCCGCTTATCTTCGCGATGATGATTGTGGTACCGCCACAGAATTACTTCGAAAACATTCAGGAATATCAAAATTTAGCTCAGGCATATAGCAGCCTGATGTTTGCCTTTAATGCAAACCACCTTTGGTTTGTGGAGTTTCTATTTATCTTTATGCTGCTGGCTGTGCCTGTTAATGTGATGCTTGGCACGTCATCAGGGCACGCTTTACTTCAGGCGATGGAACGCATCGCGGTGCGAAAACACGGCTTGCTGTTACTGGGATTGGTGGTCCTAGGGATACGATTGTGCCTTAAAAGCGTTATGCGTTCACAAGATACAAGCTTATTTAATCTGTCTGTTTCGCTGTTCTTCTTACTGTTTTTTATGGCGGGTATGTGTTTTATGAAAAACCCTAGGATTTGGCAAGCGCTGGCAGACAACCGCGCCACCAATTTTAAGTGGTTGATAGTAAGCTCTATCGCATTTTACGCCTGGTATTACAAACCTGACATTAGCGACTATGTATCGCTGGATATGCGCTGGCAACTATGGTGGCTTATCAGTGCACTCGTGTCCTGGACCGGCTTACTCACCTTAGTCGGTTATGCCAGTGCGTGGTGCAAACAAACCCCCAAATGGCTGCACGTGACCAATGAACTGATTTATCCGTTTTATATTGTGCATCAGACCGTGATTGTTGCGCTTGCCTATTACATTGTGCAGTGGGATGCCGGTATTGCGATTAAATCACTCAGCCTGTTGTGCTCGTCGCTGCTCATCTGCGTTGTTATTTGTCTCTTTGTTATCAGGCCATTTAACCTGACGCGCTACCTGTTTGGCTTAAAGACCGCCAAACCAAAACCTCCGCAAAGCGTCGCAGTGTCTGAAGAGCGATGACCACAACCTGCACAGAGGCACACCCGGACTGATTGTTATGCCACTCATGACACACATAATTTGGGCTATCACCCCTTTTATTCTGATAGCCCCGCTTATCTTGATACTCAGAACATCCGCCTGGGTGTGTTCATTATCAACAGTGCGCTGCTCTGTGTCATTCTGCTGGCGTCGTATCTTAGAAACAAAGCATAAGCTGTATTACAAGCACAGTTGCCCCCGCTCGCCTATTGATGACCTGCCAACTACACTAGGTGAGTAACCTAAGTACAGCGCCTGGAATAACATGATTTATCGTATCTTAGTCACGATTGTGCTACTGCTGTGTGCGCCTTTGGCGGCAGGGCAAAACAGTTTTAAAGTCGTCTATTACGATGCCTTCCCGCCCTATTCGTTTAAAACCCAGGACGGACAGATGACAGGTATTCTGGTCGATATTGTCACTGAGGTACTTGAGAAAGAGCTCGGCCTGAAAGTAGTGCATGAAGGGTATCCCTGGGGCAGAGCACAAAGAATGGTGTTCAATGGCCAGGCCGATGCGTTTGTTTCGGTGCCCACCAGCGCACGACTAAAATACGTTAGTGCCTCTGAACAACCAGTATTCGTTGGACCAATTAATTTATTCACTTATACCAATCACCCAGACATGGCGGCTTTACTGCGTGTATCGAATACCAGCGCGCTGAGCGCTTTTAATATTCTTGATTACATAGGCAACGGCTGGGCAGAGGCAAATCTGCCGCAGCGCGCTTATAAGCGCCGCCTGCTTTCAAATATCTCCAGTGCTTTACAGATGCTGGCAAAGAAACGAGGTGATGTTGTAGTCACTGACCGGGTTGTGGCGCACTATTTTATCGCTAAGCACAATTTGCAAGACGTGGTGACTGAGCTACCCGCAACGCTCGATATCGTGCCCTTTTCGCTTTGCATTTCTCATCAGTCACCACACCTTGGCGTATTGGAAGCGTTTTCCAAAGCCGTAGTGTACTTTCGCCAGCAAGGTGGCGAGCAACGCATATTAGATAAGTATAAATAGAAGTGGCAGGCACCTAGTTTGCATCAATATGCCGCACTACCCCTTACATCTCGCCTATTTTTGTGGCACAAAAGGCAGGCTTTGCAGCGTTCAAACCGCTTCCCCCTCGATATCGCCGTCAATTCGTGATTGATCTTTTTCATCCCTGTAAATAAACAACCTATTGAATATAAATAAAAAGAAAAAAGCACTGCTAAAAAAACAAGTATCTTCACACAAAGATACTTGACGGCATCACAAATACACAATATCTTTAAATCAAGACTCTTTAAGTGAGCTTAACTTTATAAAATGACGTACAGACAGGCCAGGCAGGTGCAAGTGATTGATAAAACCCGGCTAAAGCCCGGACGCTCAAGATTGAAGTACACAGCGCTTTTGCACAAACCAAAGCTTGCTCAACCGATCTGCGTCAGGTGGCAATTTAACGCGCCTGACTTTTATCACTAAGGAGAGAAACCGTGCTCGCAATAAATGTAAGGCCGGTATTTTGGCCCGACGACAATACGGCGAATGTGACTGAACCAGGACACACAAGCCAACAGCACAGCTTGTATCGCAAGGTGTGCAATTCAACAGCCAGCTACTGTCAGCTGGAAATAGTTCACCGGTTGCAGGAAAAAAGCCCGGAGCAACACAATGTCAGGGGGTGGTATGAATAACAAACAACTGATTTTTTGGATGATGATTGCAATGATAGCTCCCATCATCTGGGGTAGCACTTACATTGTGACCACTGAATTGTTACCGGCCGACAAGCCGCTTATCGCGTCGGTTTTACGGGCTCTGCCTGCAGGTATTTTGCTGGTTCTACTGGGCCGTAAGCTGCCACAAGGCGTGTGGTGGATGCGTTCAATTGTACTTGGCCTGCTCAATATTGGTGGCTTCTTTTACTGCCTGTTTGTTGCCGCGTACCTGCTGCCAGGAGGAGTTGCTGCGCTGATCATGTCGTGCCAGCCCATTATAGTGATGTTACTTGGCGCATTACTGTTAAAAAACAAACTAAAGGCCCGACAGTTTGTCGCCTGCCTGATAGGTGCGCTGGGCGTGTCCTTGCTGGTGCTTGAGCCAAATATGGCGCTCCCCGCAGCCGGCGTACAGGCTGGACTGGCAGGGGCGATGTCTATGGCAACTGGCATTGTGCTCACTAAAAAATGGGGTAAACCGGCAGATGTGTCTGTGTACACCTTCACCGGCTGGCAGCTGGTGGTCGGCGGCTTGTTTTTACTGCCCATTGCGCTTATCCAGGAGGGCTTTCCCAGCGCATTAACGGTGAACAATCTGATCGGCTACACCTATCTGAGCCTGATTGGCGCGCTGGTCGCTTATGTAGTGTGGTTTAAGGCAATTGAAAAACTGCCTGTGGTCACTGTGTCTTTTATCTCATTTGCCAGTCCATTATCGGCCACGTTACTGGGCTACCTGGTACTCGGGGAAGTATTGACCTTAAGTCAAATACTGGGGACCTGTGTCATCGTGCTGGCCATCACCATTTCGCAGCAACAGCTGTTTAACCGGGCACTTGCAAGCCCGGCAACCAATAAAGCGCTATCCAAAGCGTAACTCAGAATTCAAACTCATTAAGGATATAACGATGAATACTCTATTTGACGCAACTGAATACGGCAGCATTAAAGCCAACAACCGCTTTGTGATGGCACCAATGAGCCGCAACCGCGCCACTGAACTTGGCCTGGCTACCCCTTTGATGGCCACGTATTACAGCCAGCGGGCCACGGCCGGATTGATTATTACTGAGGGCATACAGCCGAACCAGATTGGCCAGGGCTACATGAACTCACCCGGCCTGCACACCTATGAACAGGCGCAAAGCTGGTTACCAGTCACCACCAAGGTGCACGAAAAAGGCGGCAAAATTGTTGCCCAGCTTATGCACTGCGGCCGCATTGGCCACCCCAGCTTGTATCCAAGTGCACACCAGTCCGTTGCGCCATCCGCCGTCACCGCAAATGGCCAGACATTTACTCCTGAGGGCATGCAAGATTTTGCGCCGCCAAGAGCACTGACGTATGAAGAGATCCAGGCCACCATTGCTGATTTTGCGCAGGCCGCTAAGTTTGCCATCCTCGGCGGATTTGATGGCGTAGAGATCCACGCAGGTAACGGCTTTTTACCGCATCAGTTTTTAGCCAGCAACACCAACCTGCGCGACGACGAATACGGCGGCAGCATAGAGAACCGCATTCGCTTTATCCTGGAAGTAATCGCCGCGGTTACTGATGCCATAGGCGCAGATAAAGTGGGCCTTCGACTCTCACCGCATAACCAGTTCAATGACATTAATGAAACCGATACTCAGCCGCTATATCAGGCGCTGATTAAGGCATTACCAACAAACCTGGCGTATTTACATATTATGGAAGCGGCCTGTCGCGACACCAGTAAAATGCTCCGTGATTTGTGGCAAGGCCCCCTGATCCTTAACCCGCACCAGTCGTGGGAAGACGGCCCGACAACACCAGCCATTGCCACCCAGGTTTTACAACAAGATCTGTGCGATGGCGTAGGAATTGGCGCCCTGTTTGTTGCCAACCCCGACCTGGTAGAAAGAGCCAGAGTGGGCGCCGACTATAACGAAGTGGATGACAGCAAGTTTTATGGTGGCGGAGCCGAAGGCTATACCGACTACCCGACACTTGAGGAGATAGCAGTGACCGCCTGAGTCTGATTAACGGTCTGACTCTCCTTTACCGACCGCAAGGGTGATTTATCACCCTTTTTGTTTTGCTCTTAAAAACAGGAACCTGATTTCAGATAATAAGTGCGACATAATCGCCGAATAAAGGTTGGTTTAGTGTTTTTGGCTTTCTGGGGCCTTTGTTACAAGCCAATATACACAAATACTTCGTCTTGTTTTTCAAAATTCATAAGCGACTGACCATATTGTGCTTATATCTTGTTTTCAATTTCATGTTGTAGTTTTTCAAGCTCATCGAGGACTTTCATAAATTTAGTCCCAAAGTCAGTTACTTTGTACTCTACCCTCGGTGGCACCTCATTGTAAGAAATTCGCTCCAGGATCCCAAACTCCGTATTTTTACGTAGGCACTGGTTCAGAACTTTAGTGGTTAAACCTTCAATGCTGCGGACCATTTCACCAGGCCGATTGATCCCATCTGCCAATAGCTGATAAACCGTAAGAGACCATTTACAACCATAAATAGTCTCCACTATCTTTGCACTTTCAGTCGGTGCAGTTTTTCTTAAATATTTTTTTTCTCTATTTTTCATAAAGATGTACCAAAAAGTACCTACCTTACCAATTTGTACTTACTTTTTAACGCGACAGTGGTTCGATAAATTATCTCCGTACCTTAACATATATCGGAGAAAATCCATGACAACTTCAAATATTGCATTAATCATCGGCGGTTCAAGTGGAATGGGTTTGGCAACAGCAAAACAACTCATCGCTCAGGGAACCAGTGTTATTATCTTAGGCAACAACGTTGAAAAGCTGGAGTCGGCCAAGTCTCAGTTAACCGCAATAGCGAGCAATGACATTATTATTGAGACATTACAAGCCAATCTCTATGAGCAACAAGATGTTGATAGAGTCATTCAAACAATAAATGCGGACCAAAGACATATCCAGTACCTTGTTAATTCGGCAGGTTACTTCAATCCTAAGCCTTATTTAGAGCACGGATTTGAGGATTATGATGCTTATGCTGTACTGAATCGGGCTACCTTTTTTATAAGCCAAGCCGTATCCCAGAATATGCGTAACAATGGCGGTGGTTCCATTGTTCATATTGGTTCAATGTGGGCTAAGCAGGCGATCAAAGCAACTCCTTCTTCTGCTTATTCCATGGCAAAAGCAGGATTACACGCGCTAACGCAGCATATGGCAATGGAGCTGGCCGACCATAATATTAGGGTAAATGCAGTGTCACCAGCGGTAGTGAAAACCCCAATTTACGAAACGTTTATCGATCCGGCAGAAGTGGACGATGCCCTTGCAGGATTTGACAGTTTCCATCCCATTGGTCGTATTGGCACACCAGATGACATTGCCAACGCTATTATGTTTCTGTTGAACGAGCGTGCAAGCTGGATAACAGGCGCAATTTGGGACGTTGACGGCGGTGTTATGGCTGGCAGAAATTAGGCAACCATCTTTACTGGAGGTCAATATGACTACTTTAATCAATGCTGATTTCAAGCAACGTGTTGTAATTCGACCCGCCGACTATAAGTGGGTTGATTCTCCGATGCCTGGCGTTGAGCGCATGATGCTTGATCGCATTGGAGATGAAGTCGCACGAGCGACCTCTATCGTTCGTTACGCACCATACACAAGTTTTTCGCCACACACTCATAGTGGTGGCGAAGAATTCTTAGTACTTGATGGGGTGTTTTCGGACGAGCATCAAAATTACGCAAAGGGGAGCTATGTACGCAATCCAATTGGTACGTCTCACACACCCAATATAGGGAAAGAAGGCGCAACTATATTGGTAAAGCTACATCAATTTGCTCAGGACGACACAGAACAAAAAGTAATAGACACTCAGAACCACCCTTGGCACCAAGGGCTTGTTGATGGGCTAACGGTAATGCCGTTGCATGAGTTTAAAGGCGAGAAGGTCGCCCTGGTAAAATGGTCACCTAACACTCAATTTCAATTGCATACCCATTGGGGAGGAGAAGAAATCTTTGTTTTGGAAGGCACGTTTTATGATGAGCATGGCCAATATCCCACAGGCACCTGGCTTCGTAGCCCCCACATGAGCCAGCATACGCCTTTTACGAAAGAGGATGGCGCATTGATTTATGTGAAGGTGGGTCATTTGTAAGTTTAACGCCTTGCTCAGACGCTTATTTTGTCTAGTGTTTTTTGTGCAAATATAGGAGCTTGCGACCCGTGCACAAAAAACGGCGAAGCAAAACATGTCGTTTGTAGCAACTTGTTAGACATACGACTAAGTTAAAGACTCTGTAAAATCAACATATTCTCTTAGAATTTTATTTGATTTATATTTAGCTCTTATGGAACGAATCAATGGCATAAAACGAATATAGTATTGTTCGTAGGCCTCACCGAAATAGTCATGGACAATTTTTGTTGAAACAGTATCATTTTTAGACATTAACGCTAAAAGCTCAAAATAATTAAGAACCTTAATTATTGCGATGTAAACTGTTTCTTTTTCATTGATTAGTTTAAGAATTTCTGCTTCATCTTTCGAGCAATTTTCATCCCAAAAAACTTTGACAGTTTGATTAGCAGCTATAAGACTATCTTCATGCCACTTTGAAAGCATATCAAACGTATATTTGTTGATGTCATTTCGATTATTCTGTTCATGATTTTGAGCAAGCAACCGAATATTCATTCCCATATATAGGATCGTTAATGCTCCAACAGTCATGGCAATAATTATTGAAATTCCTTTCATATCTTGGGTTTCACCATAGTAGAACCAAGATAATAAAAGCATAATGCTAAAACCCAAGACCGCAGTTACGTACTTTATTCTAATCTTTTTATTAAACTCATCCATGGGCACGGCGGGATCGC
>NZ_JXYA01000069.1 GCF_000967655.1 Pseudoalteromonas rubra | reverse complement strand
AGGATGTTTAATGATGAGATGCATTCTGACGAAGAAGGTGTATCTCCGCAGCAGTCACCTGCATCTGGAAGCTATGCTACAGATAACGGTGGACAACTAAAGTACCTAGTCGCATCTGATATTGCTGGTGTTACATCTTTGTCTGATGCGGATGGAAATACATACTATGTTAATGGTGAATCAGGGATAGCTGAGCTTGCTTACTCGGCAGATAATGGTGTGGCAACTTCAGTATGTCCGGAATGTTACGTTGGAGTTGTTAGATTTGTACAATCGCTATTTAGGGGCTCAACCACAACAGTGACTTCTTGGGCTGGAGCTGGGCAAACCCCTGACTTAATTAGTGGGCGCTGGGTTATGGTTGGAGGCCCAACACTGTGGAACTACTCTAGAACAATGCTGTGGGGGCCACAAATTAGGAACGGAAGATTGATAATTCGAGGCTACAAACAAAACCCGATGAATAACTACATTTCTAGGCCAGTACATAGGTCAAGAGTTACATGGCCACGAGGGGGTGAAAAGTGGCGAGGGGCCTTTGGGCAAAGACAAATAAAGTAGGGCGTAATGATTATCTTATTTTACATTTTAATTTTTTTGTATGCAGGGAAAGTGTTATGGAATTTCTATATCCCTGTTTATATATCTTTCTTTTGGTCAGATAAAGACAAAGAAGAACGGGGGGTTTCCCTTGCACCGATAGAATTTTTAATCTTAGCCATTTTAGTTGCGATAACCTACTTTGATAAGAGTTTATCTGTACTTGACTTAGGGGGGCTGAGTTTGGGGATTGTTGGTGGAGGATTAATTATTTTATCTTATTTATGGATTTATATAGTGCTCAAGGCTTGCGAGAAGTCGGGCAGTTAAGGTTAATAATTTAGGGTGACAGCCATTCAAAATCGGCGCTCAGTGAGCGCTTTTTTTCTGTGCAATCACGCCAGCGCGGTGTGCAGTGGAAATCAGCGCTGACATGCACAACTGACCAGCGGAGGATGCATTTGCGGCCAGTCCCACCAGGTGGTGGCACTGTACAAACTGAGTAATCATGCTGATTTGAACTGATCTCTGCTGCTGGATTCACTGAGTCCTGGTCGAGTCAGGGAAGGTAGTCAGACATGCGGTTGAGGATTTTTTCGAGATATGGAGTTGTACCCAATTTATAGTCATACATATCTTTTAGGTCTACATTAAGCTCTCCAGCGAGTGAATGGTCAATGGATTTTAAAAAGGCCATTTTATGGTGATATGTGTCCTCAATTAATCCGATTTCGAGGGCTAGCTGCAACCAATAGTGATAGCACTGAATCGCTCCATCAAAATCGATGGCTTGTTTGGAGTAAAACCCCATTGGGACCGGGTAAAAACTCTCATTATCTGATTCGTCTGCACCCAGCCAATCTGAAATGCGATAATACAAGTCTGCCGCAATGGGTGAAAGGGGCAATGTCATTGCCATTCGCATAAACATTTTTGTTGCTGCTATCTGTTCAGTACAAAGAGATGCGTATTCGGTATCGTGGACTTTCTCGTAAGTCAAAATAAGAAAGTAAGTGAGTGCGTCCAGGCCATCCTGCGTACTAAGCAAATGAACTGTGCAGCCATGTGGGCGTTTACGTTTTGTGATTCCGTTGGTTGTTCGGGCAATACACTTTGTGGATATGGCCGGTGGCAATGACAGCAAAATCGAGTTAATGTTTGCTTCAGTATAGGGAGTGTCTAAAAGTTGCCAGAGTGGATGGCAAATAGTTGAGTACATTAAGTCAATTTCGATGTGCAACTGTTCTTGCAATTTCAGCTCAATGTTACGAACAACGCCTTCTCGCCCGATCACTTCTCCGTCACGCTTTTTATAAAACAGCTTATTTAGGTTGTACTTTTGGGTTAGAGCACTTTTCGAGCCGTCTTCTGCATACAGTAGCTTTTTGGTCACCTGGTAAGGGTTTTTTGAATCAGTGATGTTTTGAACAAAAGAAGCAAAGTAACGAGTCGCCAGGTTTTTACTTGGTGGAGAAAGTCGCTTGTAATCATAAAAATTGAACATAAAAAGTTTTGCACTTTAGTGTGGGCAGTGACCTCAAAAAAACAAGGTCAATTTAAATCAATCGCTTAACGTTCTTCATTTGTGAAAATCCATATCTTTAATCTAATAATAAGACCTTTGATGGTTTTTGCCAGCTTGACTAGGCTTACTCAGTTGCGTTTAGTTTAACTTTTAAGGGGGTTGTCTGTGAGTGAAGCGATTGACCCAGAATGTAAGGCGCTTGCACTGCAATTGGAGCAAGATTTACTGGGGTTATACGGTAGCCCGATACTATCTGGTGAGCAGTTGAGGTTAGCCATGGGGTATAGAAGTGTTGAGGCACTTCGGCAGTCTATTGTTCGTAACACCATTCCTATCACAGTATTCACTATTCAAAACCGCAGGGGGCGTTATGCGTTAACCAAAGACGTCGCACTCTGGCTGGCACAGCAAAGAACCGATTCAAGCGATACTTAATTTCTGGAGGTACTAAATGATTGTATAGCGTGTTTTATTTTTGCCGGAGCTAGAAAGCAGAAGGCCCGAGTTGGTCCCTCGAGCCCTTTGTGTTGATTGTCGAGTTGTATACGCCGACTCCTCAATCCTAGTTCCTCACTGCACTTAGGTCAAGCTTTCTACTGCGAAGGCTGGTGATGCTTTGTGCTTGTTTTTT
Source organism: Pseudoalteromonas rubra (assembly GCF_000967655.1). GTDB lineage: Bacteria > Pseudomonadota > Gammaproteobacteria > Enterobacterales > Alteromonadaceae > Pseudoalteromonas > Pseudoalteromonas rubra_A. Next base: position 6,593 of record NZ_JXYA01000069.1, on the reverse strand, counting down.
ACATGAGGAAAGAAAATATGAGTTATTTAAAGCCACTGAAGCGGCGCAGGCTGGTGAAGCTAGTTTTAGTAACGCAGCACTCGAATAAAAAAATTGCTGGCATAGTCGGTGTTTCAGAAAATACCGTTAAGAGCTACCGGCTGAAATGCGAGCAAAAGTCTATCAAGGTAGAAATGGTGGATGATGCCAATGACAGCGAACTTGCAAACATATTTGGTGTCGGTCAAAAGGTTTCCTGTTCAAGTCTCAAGTGTCCACCTTTAGACTGGGTTCATGATTTGATGCAAGAAAGGCATCAAACACTGATGCAAATTTGGCACTCTACTCGCCTTCAGGATCCTGAAAACTTTATCAGTTATTCTCAGTTTACACATCGGTACCGAGCTTATGTGAAAAAGCTGGATATCAGTATGCGACAAACATATTCACCCGGGGAAGTTGCCTTTGTTGATTTCGCAGGAAAACGAATTCAGATAAAAGATCCTGAGTCGGGCAAGTTAACTTGGGTAGAGATTTTTGTCTTAGTCCTGGGCTACTCGCAGTATATCTTTGCGTATGCAGTCAATTCACAGAAAACAGAAGACTTTTGCCTTGCACAGCAAAAAGGATTTGAGTTTTTAGGTTGTGTACCGAGAGCAATTGTCCCTGACAACTTAAAGGCTGCCGTTATTAAAGCGGGTAAAGAGCCACATCTAAACGCAGCATACGAAGAGTTCGCAGATCACCACGGAACGACGATTGAGCCTGCCAGAGTTAGAAAGCCGAAGGATAAATCACTAGGAGAGCTTGGCGTGTTGCTGGTAACCCGGTGGATTACAGTCGTTTTACGAAGAAGAACCTTCTTTAGCATTGAGGAGCTAAACAAGGAAATCGCTCGGTTACTTGTTGTGTTAAACAATCGACCGTTTAAACGATTTCCGGGTAGTAGGTATCAACGGTTTCACGAGGTAGAGAGAGCAGCGATGCAGCCGCTAAATAGCACGGCGTTTGAGTATGGGTCATGGAGTTATAACCGTACAGTCGGAAAAGATTATCATGTCGATATTGAAGGGCATTTCTACTCAATACCTTATCAGTTCAGACATGAAAAAGTGGATGTGAAAGTTTGTGCCGACAAGGTTGAGATCTATCAAAACCATGAGCACCTGACCACTCATAAACGCAGCTTTGTAGTAAATGGAACGACTACAAACAATGACCACAGACCATATAACCATAAAAAGTATGCCCAGATGCACAAATCATTCTTTCTCGCTTGGGCATCCGGAATTGGTGAAGGGGCCATTAAAGTCGTCTCTGAACAATTCAAAAATAAGAGTGACCATTCGTCAAAGGCCTGTCAGGCCTGTGAAAAATTGAAAGTACTTGAGAACGATTATGGGGTGACACGTTTTGAAAAAGCGTGTGAATGTGCATTAAGAATACACTCGCCAACTTACACTAGCATCAAGTCAATCCTACAGTGCCGCATCGATGAGCACGAAATTGTGGAGGAAGGGGGCGAGGGCAACCTGCCGGAGCATTCTAACATCAGAGGCCCAGAGTATTACAAAGGCCTAAGGGGGTCTCATGTATAAACAGCAGGTATTCGACAAGCTGGAAGGTCTGGGCTTAAGCGCTGCGGCAAAAAGGTTAGACTCAATCCTTTCTTCTCCGGATAGTGCTTCTCGACCTGTACTGGATATTGTTGCTGATTTGGCTGACGCTCAAGGTGCTGAGAATATGAGGAAAAAGCTAGAGCGTATGTTGAAAAACGCGAAGTTGAAACAGTCCAGTGCATGTATGGAAGACATAGACTATAGCCCTCAAAGAGGTATTGATAAAAAGCTCATCGAATCTCTGTGTGAATGCTCATGGATTGAAAAAGCTCTGATTATTATATTGTCCGGTAGTGCAGGTGTAGGGAAAAGCTGGTTGGCATGTGCATTAGCGAATAAAGCGATCAGAGAAGGCTTTAGTGCTTTATATAAACGATGTAGCTTTTTATACGAAGAATGGGAAATTGCCGCAAGAGACGGCTCAATATCTAAGGTCCGTAGGCAGCTCAAGCGACCGCGAGTAATAATCCTGGACGATTGGGGGATGACTCCTTTGAATGCCCGAAATAGGCAGGACTTACTTGATATGCTTGAAGACAGAGCTGGCTGCGGTGCAATGATCATCACTTCCCAACTACCGGTTGAAAAATGGCATGAGTATATTGGTGAACCAACTGCTGCGGATGCCATCATGGACCGTATTGTACACCGGGCCCATATCATTCAGTTGCATGGCGAATCAATGCGCAAGCTCCACTCTCCTATCGCGGAGGAAAACTCATGAATAACATGACTCAGCCTGAACATATTCGGCAATTTGATCTGCAAATTCGTACGCAAACGCTGCCTTTACTCTGTGAGCATTACAGACAATCTTTTCAGGCGTCTGCACGGGCAAAACACTATGTGCGGGAGCAACTTGGTGAGGCGTGTAGCCTGCCCGGGCAAACCATGCTGGGGTTCGCGGATCGCACTATGGGTAATCGCCTGCCAACGCCCCGCAGTGCAGAAGGACAGCTGGTGCGTGGTGTTCTAAAACGGTTGGGCATCATCAGGCCCAGTGGCCATGAAGTGTTGAGCGGGTGCGTCATCGTCTTTCTGCAACAGGCCGAACAGTTACATGCGATATACGGTGAACGCATTGGCAGAAGGCGCAAAGGCGCATTTCAGCGGTTGTGGATTCCCCTGTCGCATGAAAGCCTGAGCCAATCACTGCCAGAGGGGTTTAAGCCTGTATATGAGCTGGCGATGTGCCTGAGTCAACTCCGGCGGGAGGTGTAAGATGAACCCTCGAGTTAACAGCGCCACACGACAGCTGCTTGATCGTAACGATCAGTACAGGATGGCCGATGGGTTGTCGCTGATGACCATTGACAAGCAGCGCAATAATCATGAGTTGTTCTTTGCCTGGCTGCACGCCCAGGGCATTGAAAGTGCGGAGCAGGTAACGAAAGCTTGTTTTGAGCAATACAAAGTCTACTTGTGCCGTTATATTAGCCCGAAAACACATGCACAGCTAAATGCCACAACGCGACGAAAACGTGCAGCAGACATTCGCACATTGTTCAAAGAGCTGGCCTATACGGGGCTCATTACTGAAGATCCTCTGGTGAGCGCCAGAATACCTAAGGCACCACGGCCCGTTGTGACCGCCTTTCTGAGCGAAGAAGAAATTGAATGGTTAATGTATCAGACCCGGCCATACGGCCTCACCGGCTTGCGCGATAGAGCCATTTTGGAGTGTTACTACGGCACTGCTGCACGACGTATGGAAGCCGGAAAGTTGCAGTTACAGGACGTACGGACTGACTCAGACAAATGCGCCATTCTGGTCAGGAAAGGCAAAGGTGGTAAAGGTCGCTACACCCCTTTGTATCCCAGAACGGTATCCTGGTTGAACGCATATCTGAACTTTGCCAGACCAAAGCTGGCGAAACTGAATTCGGGTACTCACTTCTTTTTGGATAACCAGGGAAAACCGTTTAATGCATCGCAGCTAAGCAGGCTGGTAAAAAAGTATCTGCTGATGGCGGGTTTTGACGTTGGGGCTGCCTGCAATGTACTCCGGCATTCGGCCGCCACTCACTTGTTACAGCACGGTGCGGATGTGCGGTGTATTCAGGAGTACCTCGGACATGCCGACATTTCAACAACTCAGGTCTATCTGAGTGTTACTCAGGTGCAATTAAGGGAAACGCTGAGCCGATGCCACCCGGCGGCCAGGTCGCAGGCAGTGGCAGACAGTAAGCTACATGACTATGTCAGGGAAGATGTGTAGTTGAGACCGTGAGGTTTATGGACATTCACAGGAGGTTATATCTCAATTTGTGATATTTTTGAGACATATCTTTTATCTTTATAATATACTTATCTCAAAATCCAGGTATTTTGAGATAAGTATATGATTAAGCATCCACCGCAATTGACTCACACTGATCCACTAACCTGGATCACTGAGCATGCCCCTAAAGAGCTCTCCCGTTATTTTGATCACGCCTCTGTGGTTGATGACAAGGGGCGCTATCTGCACTATGACGAATTACGGTTTCGTCTGCCAAAAGGGCTGGAACTGGACATTGCCTGGAGCCTTATCAAGAAAGCCAGAAGTAAACAGCTGAGCCCGGTACTGCCATTGGATGAACCCGAGCGGCAGGCCCGTTTCTATCTGACACCGACCATGCAGAAGGCAATCTCAGAGGCAGACAGGCATGCAACCAGCGCCTCACTCGAGTACATGTGCAGTAAAGTAGGCGAAGAAAAACACTTTGAATATCTGCTTAATGACCTGATCGAGGACGAAGCCATTAGTAGCAGCCAACTGGAAGGGGCTGCGACCACAACAAAAGTGGCCAAAGATCTGCTTAAGCGAGCAAGAAAGCCAAGGACGCCAGACGAGAAAATGATCATTGGCAATTTTAAAATGATGCAATTCGCCTGGCAAAACCGCCACAAACGGTTGTCCATTGACCTTATTCAGTCCATGCACCAAATCGGTGTGGAGTCGATTGATGATGAAAAATACCACCCCGGCGCGTTCAGGCAGACAGATGATGTTGAAGTGGCTGATGCTGAGGGCAACACGGTACACACCCCACCGCCAGCCAACCGAATTCACGAGCGGCTGGAGCAGTTTATTGCCTGGGTAAATCAGGACCATCAGGATGTCGAAAGCAGTCACTACCTGCACCCGCTTATTAAAGCAATCGTTATGCACTTTGTGATTGGCTTTGAGCACCCATTCCGGGATGGAAATGGCCGTGTAGCGCGCTCATTATTTTACTGGTACATGTTCAAAAATGACTATGCGGCCTTCAGGTATATAGCCATCAGCGTGCTACTTAAAGCAGCCCCTATCCAATATGGAAAAAGCTACTTATACACTGAAACGGATGACCTGGATCTAACCTACTTCATTGACTACCAGTGCAAAATTGTAGGTCGTGCGATTGGCGAATTTAAGCATGCCTATGAGAATAACCTGAGAGAGTCTGAAGCGTTCACCCGCTGGCTATGGGACTCGGGCCTGTTCAGTAAGCTCAGTGACAAACAAAAAACGCTGTTTATGGTGGCAAAAAGCGGTAAGACCAAGCAGTTTACAGCGGTTAATGTGAAAGAAAACCTGGGCTGCTCATACAATACCGCACGAGATGCCTTAAACGGCCTGGTTGAGCTGAACTTGTTTGAAAAAGAAAAAGCAGGCAAGGAGTGGGTATTCACGATGCGCAGCAAAACAGCAATTATTGAGAGCTGGGGGTAATTACTCACCTAAAAGGCTTAAAAGGAATTAACCCCATTTAATATCTGATGTACCGCTTTAGGTTACTTAGAGCTCAGTAAATTCTAGCTTGAACTCTGTTGGTGAAATATGAGCTTGTTTCACAGTAGCATGGCTGTACTTTTTTCTTATTATGGCTAGCAATTGATTTTTAAAATCATTTTCTATACATGCCCCGAGAATTACTTCCTTGACAGCTGTCCTTGGAAACTCAAAAAGGTGTATTGGGTAAGGGGTTGATTCAATGACTTTTTCAGCGTCTTTCAATCTAGCACACATACGCCATTCTTGCTCATAGTGCCAATCGTCTGATTTGACTAGTAGTAAGCTTGTACCATCAAGCTGAGTCATACGGTTAGTGGGCCTGTGTGTAGAATATTCAACCTTGCGCAAGTGGTAGAACTCGTCACTTTCACTTCGTCTTTGATTAAAGAACTGCGCTGTACTATCAAACCCGATACAGAATCCTTTATGGGAGTGTGCGTAATGTGACCACATAAGCAGGTTAGTGCTGAGTTCTGAAAGTGATAGTACACCAATCAAGCGATTTGATTGTTCATTAAATGTAGTCGCAGTGATACCACCCATTTTTTCAAAATTTTCTTCGATTGCCGACCTTTGTTGCTTAAACAGCTGTCGTATTGTTTCTTCTAGTTCTGAGGGAGGAATCAGATTCCTCATAGATGCAGAAAACTTTTTTATTTCATGATGTACGATTTCACTTATCTCTTCTTCAAAGATTTCATCTATTTCTGTTTTTGAGGCAAGTGTTGAAATAATAGGCTTAAACTCAAACGGGTCGTTAAAATCCGCGGGTTGTGTGAAACGTATATGGTTGGATTCCAAGACGTCAATGCGGTCTGGGCCTAAGTATTTGAACATTGAAAACTATCTCCTTGAATAATAGGTCAAATGCGAAACTTTAAAAAAGTGTACTATCAAAAAGCTCAACGCACTAAATGTTTGATTACACGCCCTTCAAAGCTATCTATGTTGGTTTAAACTAATGGGGCTTCAGTTTCGCCTGCACGATATCTAGAAAATCGTGTCGATAGTCATGATTGCTATTTCGTTTACAGCAGCTCTTTGACAGAAAGGTGCTGAAACTTTGCGTATCCAAGATCACATTCGCCCATATGAATGGTCGGATTTACGATGCAGACACGGGTCGATTTATGCAGGCGGATCCGGTGGTGCAGGCGCCTTCGAATCTTCAGAATTACAATGCCTATTCTTATGTGTTGAATAATCCTTTGAGTTATACGGATCCGAGTGGGTAT
>NZ_JXYA01000068.1 GCF_000967655.1 Pseudoalteromonas rubra | reverse complement strand
CCTGGAAAGTGGATAGCCATCTGCGACAGCGTGAGATTCCAGTTCTGGATAGGATGCGTCCAGCGCTCTTGAGCTTTAAGTATACCGGCATAGAGTAGCTTTAGTAAGCTGTTTTCATTGGCAAAACCGCCCTTAGTTTTGGTCAGTTTTCGGAACTGGCGATGTACAGCCTCCACGGCATTTGTCGTGTAGATAGGCGTTCTTACGTAATCCGGGTACTTGAAGTAAGCGCTGAGTGTCGGCCATTTACAGCGCCATGATTTGATGACCAAAGGGTATTTTTCACCCCACTTGGCTTCCAGTTCGTCCAGCGCGATTTCAGCAGCATTCAGGGTTGCAGCCTTATAAACGCATTTGAGATCCGCCATGAAAGCCTTTTGGTTTTTGGATGCCACGTATTTGAGTGAGTTACGGATCTGGTGAATGATACAGTGTTGGATCTCTGTGTTCGGATAGATGGTTTCAATGGCTTCAGGGAAGCCTTTGAGGCCATCCACGCAGGCAATCAGGATATCTTTAACGCCTCGATTATTAAGGTCGGTCAACACGCTTAGCCAGTGATGGGCACCTTCCTGGTCTGAGAGATAGAGGCCCAAAAGCTCCTTTTTACCTTCGATGTTGAGAGCCAAAATGGTGTAGATGGCTTTACTGACATAACGTCCGTTTTCTTTGATCTTGTAGTGAATGGCGTCAAGCCAAACAATGGGATATATGGCTTCCAAATCACGTTCACGCCAAGCCTGGAGCTCAGGCAGTAGCTTGTCTGTAACGGCATTAATAGTACCGTTGGAAATAGAT
>NZ_JXYA01000067.1 GCF_000967655.1 Pseudoalteromonas rubra | reverse complement strand
CACAGAATTATGAACACCCTCTGGAATACCGTGCTTAAATGCCCTGAACTGCCTGAGCCACGGCAGTTTACTGTGCCCGAACACTTCGATATCTTTCCAGCCTTCACAACCGGATAAAACTGCCGAGATAATATGAAACAAAACATCAGTAAGATCATGATGTTGATTGATAGAAGAACGCTTATCTTCAACAAGTTCAAGGTGGCTAAATAACGACATAATTAACAAGTAGATAGTGATAATGTGGGCGTTATTAGATCAGAAAAGAGGCGGGTGTTAAAGCCTTTTTACAAAGTGCGATCCCGCCGTGTTCAATGCCCTTTTCTGGCAATAAATTTAATAACCGCCGCCGCCATAGGCTGCTTTTAATCCAGATTTAATGGCAACACCTTTGGCATTTACCTGTTTTGGCATTTCTGCTTGTGTTTCTGTTACTTGCTTATCGCCTGATTTTGGTGCTGTATGTTTTTTCATATACATACTCTCCTCGTTTTAAACACATAGTTCTACAATACTAATACAATTACTCTGGGATTAAAAGTAGACGTTATTATTCGGTTCCACGTTCAGTGGGGGTCCGTAGCATGTAGCTCGTGCTCTCGAAGTAAGGTAATACTCTGTTATTCACTAGCTCTGCTGCTATGATAGCTGTTTTAGTGGTAACAGGTATCAACGAAGGTTTGCTGATATATAAGGCCAACCATTTTTAGGTTTCCAACAAAAAAGTTTTCTGTGAACCAAGATATACGAGATTTTCAGTTTCAATTTACAAGCTTTAGATGCGTTTCTAAACTCTTCAGCCAGCTTTATGCTGAATGATTGGATTGCTTGTGTATAACATATGAATTACTTCTTAGTTGTTTTGAATAAAGATTTGACACCTTTATCAAAACGGGTAACTCTCAATTTTTCAAATCGAAATGTCAGTTCTGGCTGGGACTAATAAAACTAACACTAATTAAACTTAAGAAGAAAGTGACTTTTGAGGCTTACTTGCACAAGATCAGATTTGACCTGATATTTCAAGAGACCGTTCAAATTGAAATATCAGGTCTGGTCGGAACTACTTCACCACTACACAACCGAATGTGCGGTACTCATCAAAGTATCCCAATATTTACCTTGTATATTCTTATAATGAATTCTAGACAGGTTTAAACTGCCTGTATGATTAATTGCATGCGGTCCTGTTTTGCGTCGGTTTCGAATAACACCCATAGCACGTTGTGTATACGCTGTGATACTTCCCGCGTTTCTTAGTCCCCACAATTCATCAAGGAGTACCTTTGCGTTACCATTATTGTTTGCGTCAGCATAGTTTACTTGATCCTCAAACTTACTTGGCCAAGCATTTGCATTGTGATCTCTAATGATTGCTGCAGTTGTTTTTTCATCATTTTCGTAAAACACGATGAAATTGTTTTCATTATTTCCATAGTGAAACTCAGAAAACACGCGACTTCCGATATAAGCGTGGTCTTCGAATCCTTTAGTTTTAGTATAACCAACAACTAAAAAACGACCGAATGACAAGTATTCATCCAATCTAGCATGGATGGCATTGGTCGCAGCTTTAAAGGCATTATCATCCCTACCAATGTCACCTGCTTTTATTTCAGCTAAAACTTTACGAGTATGCTGCGCAACCTTTTGACTTAGACTGCCTTGAATACGATTCTTTGTTTCGGCAATTACTCTTTCAGAACTATCAAATCGGCGGTCCCAACGTTGTTGTTCTTGGTAAAGTTGCCCTGAACTAACACCATCTCGTTGCGCAAATTGAAACATACGCATCGAAATCCCCAATGGAATAAGATACACTATACCTGTCAGGATGTCTTCGATGAGTCTATAGTTATCATCTGATGAATCTGCAACAAATCGTGTCAAGTCTTTATTCGACAGCGAGGTGTTACTGTTGGTAAGTTTATGAAAAATGTCAGTTATTGCATCAAGTACGTCTGACTCTTTTGCCATAAAATCATTTAACAAATGCTGCTCATTTGGCGTATCCATACCATGTATCATATCTTCAAACAATGTATAACTGATATTAAGTTGATCTACGGATTGGCCTAATGATGTTGCTACGCGTTGCCAAACAGCGTTCTCTAATAAGGTATCGATTTTCGCATTGATTTCGGTAAGCTGTTGCTGTATTTCTCTCAGTGCTTTTTCATAATCAGGTTTACTACTTCCCAAAAAAAAGCCGAAAATTTTATCAAAGGCAGTACCAGCTAACTTACTGCCGATAGTTTTTGCAAGCCATATGCCCCCTTTGCTTGCTAATCTTCTCATTGGTCCTTTTAACAATAGTAAGGCCGCACTGACGGTTATAACTGCTCTACCACTTACATAATCTACTGGTTCATCTTCAGCAAATAGCGCTAGATTTTGCTTGGAGTTCAAAAACTCAATCAACTGGTTGTTTTCAAGTGCGTGATTAAATGCCTCACGATCTTCAGGGTAAATCTTGACGTGACCGTAGAGATGTTCAAAATTTTCTTCTAGTGTGAGTTGGGCATCATAGTATTTATGCTCTTTTACCCATAATAAATCAGGCTCCTGCTGTTCTGAAAAAGTATCCGAAAAAATAACTTCCGTAGTTTCTAAATCAGTCTTGACAACATCATTCATATTAAAATCCTGTTAAGTTTTTTTGAGTTTATACCTGAGCGATACTGGACTCAGATTAAAATAGCGCTGTATTTTAGATATTCAACGCAAGTAACTTTTGTTAACAACTCAAGTAACTCTCACTAACAACTCAGGCGACTTTCGCCAACAATGTGACTATCTTGATAACAGTGTTATCATACTGATTTTTTCTTGTGAATTCCACTAGTGAATTAGTCAATTCTGAATAACCCACTTTTTTAAGTGGTCGGGCTCGCACTTTGGGCGAGCTTCTTCACTTTAGTATCTAACTGAGTATGTGAACTTCTGCACCTGCACTGAAATAGGCCACTGTAAATTCCAGGCATAAAAAAGCCCCAGAGTTGAGAGGATTTTTCGGCAATTCTGGCCTATACCTGCCAGGATTGCGTTTAACTTGTCACCCAATTTCCTTTTCAATCGGTTAAGCCCCAGATGCCCGTCCTGTTTCATATGTCCTATGATCGGCTCGATTGCTTTGCGCCGTTTCAGTTTGCGCTTAATCGATGGTGTAACTCCGCGTTTTTGCCCTGCAATATAAACCTCATACCGCTGCGCCATGTGTCCCCTGTAACCTCGGTCAACATAGCAGGTTTGCGCACGCTGGTTGGTTACATCCTCAACTATGTGTAATGTTTACAGCAAGGTATCACCAGAAATGGTCCCCAAATTTTGCACACGCACTTAGATGAATAATCTGTTATTAATAGACCAATACAAATTG
>NZ_JXYA01000066.1 GCF_000967655.1 Pseudoalteromonas rubra | reverse complement strand
CACAGAAAATTGAACACTACCTGTATCAAGCGCACGTATTCACGTATAGCCCAGGGTAGCTGCTTCCCCGTCATAACATAATCGCTTCGTCGCCTAACCTCTTTGCCAAGTCTGACAGTCGACAGAACAGCACGGTCTTTTATTGTATTTGCCTGGAACTTTCGTTGCCAATTTGAGTGTTGGGCATGCAGGCCTATCCACCAGAGAATAATGGTCGCTAGCAAAGGGGCAAGAAATCACAGACACCCAGCATTGTCTGTATTTGTTACAGGTCGGCAGTGTCTTATCAATACCGCATGTTCAACTTACTGTACAAGTAAAGTGATGAAGACTATACTTGTTCCATTAATTGTACATGTTGAGGTGCTTATGAGAATCGTATCTTTTACCGAAGCTAGAAATGGTCTTAAAGCGGTTTTGGACGGTGTAGTTAATGACGCTGACACAACCGTTATTACACGCCGTGATGCTGAAGATGCTGTGGTTATGTCTTTAGATTACTACAATAGCCTTATGGAGACCGTTCACTTGCTACGCTCTCCTCAAAATGCTGAACACCTAAACCGCTCGATTGCTCAGTACCGTGCTGGTAAAACAACAGCACGTGAGTTAATTGATGAGTAGTAGTCAACGCTTACTGTCGTGGACTGATAATGCTTGGGATGACTATCTGTATTGGCAAACTCAAGACAAGAAAACACTCAAGCGCATCAACAAACTCATCAATGATGTTAAGCGCTTGCCATTTGAGGGCATTGGTAAACCAGAGCCTTTAAAAGAGAGCTTATCTGGTTTTTGGTCTCGTCGTATTGATGATACTAATAGGCTTGTTTACGCAGTCGATGATCAAGCGATAACGATAATCTCATGTCGTTACCATTACTAAGATGAGGCTAAAGGGTCTGGCATCTAACAAGAGAGCTTGATGTCAAAAGCTAAATTCCGTTCCAGTTTCGCTCCGTCTTGGCTGTGAGTTTTAGATGGTAACTAACGTGGGTTTTAAAAACACACAATTCACAAAAGGCGTGCAGAGGATGGCAGAATCACATTGGCCGTCCTCACAACTCGCAAGTAACGTATAGTTTGCTATCTATACGTTACTTGCGTACACTTTGCTTATGAAAAGTGTGTTTATTGAATCAACCATATTTGGAAAGTACCGAAATGAATACCTTAGTGATGAGGAGTTCCGGTTGTTCCAGGCTGAACTTATGTCGAACCCAAAGCAAGGTGATGTAATTCAGGGCACGGGTGGTTTACGAAAGATTCGAGTAGCAAGTAAAGGAAAGGGAAAGCGTGGTGGTTCACGTGTTATCTACTACTTCTTCGATGAAAAGCGTCGTTTCTATTTGCTGACCATTTACGGCAAAAATGAAATGTCGGATTTAACCACAGATCAAAAGAAACACTTAAAGTCTTTTATGGAGGCGTGGCGCAATGAGCAATCGTGACCTATTTACAGAACTAAGTTCAGCACTTGTTGAAGCTAAAGAACACTCAGAGGGTAAAGTAACTCTGAAAACCCATCAAGTTAATGATATTGGTGATTTGAATATCTCGCCTGACGAAATCGTCAGTATTCGTGAGCAGTTCAATATGTCTCGTGGTGTATTTGCTCGATTGTTACATACATCATCGCGTACATTAGAAAACTGGGAGCAGGGGCGCAGCGTACCAAATGGGCAAGCGGTCACTCTGCTAAAGTTGGTACAGCGTCACCCAGAAACGCTGTCACACATCGCAGAGCTATAACAAGAGGCCATGACGTCAAAAGTTACATGCCAGCAGTTGACGCTTCCCATATTGCGCCGTTTTTTAGCTGTGAGTTCAGGGCGGTTATTAACCTGGTTTTTGAAGGTACTTAAGCCATAAATGGCATGCAGAGGGGTGCAGAATTACATTGGCTGCCCTCACAATTCTCACAATTTAGCTCACCCCTTCACTCTCTACCTAAACAACACCAACCCACTACGAATACCCGATCGCCAGTACGGCGCAGCATCCTGATTGCGTCTGGCGATTGTGCAAAGACAAACGTCCCTGGTGGGCCTCAATGATCTGCTGGCAAAGTACCAGGCCGATGCCTGAGCCTTGTTGCTTGGTACTGTAAAAAGGCACGAATAAGTTGTCGGTGTTTTTTATGCCAATGCCATTGTCGCAAATGGTAATGCGCACTTGCTGACTGCTAAGCTGCCAGTCAATCTCTATCCGGCAGGGTACATTGGCTTGCTCTGCGGCATCGCAGGCGTTCTTGAACAGATTGATAAACAGCTGTTCAAATTGCACAGGGTCGACATTAAGCGACAGGTCATGTGCATTGAGCAGGTTGAATTCACACTGAGGAAAGAGCTTCTGGCAATTAGAGATAAGCGCATGTAGTGAGCAAGTTTTGCGCTCAGGTTCTGGCAGTCTGGCCAGTTGGTTATAGCTTTCGATGAATTTACTGAGCTCGCCGGCGCGGTGCTGAATAAAGTTTAAGTTCTCGGTGAGTGGCACCTGGATATCCGGCTCGCAGCGTTTGCTGACAATTTTTACTAAGGTTTGCGAAATAGAGGTAATAGGAGAGAGCGAGTTGTTTATCTCATGGCTCATTACTCTGATCAGCCTTTGCCAGGCGTGGCGCTCTTCGCTGCGCAGTAATGAATGCACATCGGTAATAAACAGTAGTTTGTAAGTTTTGCCCTCACTCAAATATTGCTCTGCATGCACATTGTAGCGTTTGGTTTGCAATGCCACGGGCAGCTCAATCACCTGGCTTTGCCCGGACGCCAGTTGGCTGACTTCGGCTAATGCCTTGGGCAGGGTCTGTTTTGTGTGGGTGTCATCCAGTGCGAACAGGGTTTGTGCAGCAGGGTTAGACAACGCAATAGTCTGCTGATCGTCAATGGCTAAAATCGCCACATCGATATGCTCAAGTACGGTTTGCACCAGCTGCTGAGATTCCGCTGATTGCCAGCGCTGTGCACTTAAACGCTCGGCAAGTCGGTTGATGGCACTAAACAGCGGCGTTAATTCATTCTCATTAGGGCCTGTGTGTGCCCTGAGTGTGTAGTCGCCCTGTGCGAGGGCCTCCACTAAATTGGTTTGGGTTCGCAGCTGGTACACCACTTTTTGCTTAATATACAAGGTACTCCAGGTCAGCACTATCACGCCCAGCAATGCGCACAGCGCCACCAGCCACACCGATATATCAGTGAGCAACATGGTGATAATAAGCAAAAAAAGCAAAGGCACGGCACTGGCAAGGTACAAATAGCACAGCTGAGATTCGTATGACGCTGATTTAGGCATAGTTATTATTTACCTGTTTTATTTAAACGCCGGTAAAAGGTACTGCGGCTCAGCCCCAACGAATGTGCAGCGGCAACGGCATCCCCCTGAAAGTGCGACATACGGCGTTCCAGGGCTTTTTGCTCCAGCTCAGCCAGGGTCAGCAAGGGTTCCTGCTCTTTGCCTTCACTGCTCGAGGCGCTGTGGCGCGGCTGCTCCGAGGGTAAATTGAGGTGCGTAACATCAATTTGCTCGCTGGGCGCCAGAATGTGTGCCCGCTCCATCAGGTGCGCCAGCTCTCTGACATTGCCAGGCCAGTGATACGCTTGCAGGGCACTTTGTGCTTGCGATGTTAAAACACGCCCCTGTGCCGCGTACTTATCAATGGAGCGCCGCAAAAAGTGCTGCGCCAGCGGCAGAATATCGGCCTGGCGTTCTCGCAGTGGCGGAATATGTACCTGCACGGTATTTATGCGATATAACAGATCTTTTCGAAAACTGCCTTGGTGCACGGCGTCATCCAGGTTGGCATTGGTGGCGGTAATTAAACGAATGTTGACTGACTGTGTTTTACTGGCACCGACTTTTTCAAACTGCCTTTCTTCAAGTACGCGCAGTAACTTGGCTTGCTGGGAGTAGGGGGTATTGGCAATTTCATCTAAAAACAGCGAGCCTTCATCGGCCAGCTCAAAGCGGCCAATGCGGTGCGACTTGGCATCGGTAAAAGCGCCCTTAACATGGCCAAACATCTCGCTTTCGAATAAGTTTTCGCTCACTGCACCCATATTTACGCTGATCAGCTGCTCGTCTTTTCGGGACGATAAATCATGTAAATACCGCGCAAACAGGCTTTTTCCTGTGCCGTTTTCTCCCGTCAGCAACACACTCACATCGCTTTTGGCCACCTGAGTTAACGTTGCCAGAACGTGTTTGATGGGCTCGGAATGGGCAATCAGCCCCGACACCACGCCAAGTTCGTTTTGCAACAGCTGGTTGTGAACGGCTAACTTTTGGGTGCGTTTGTGGGCTTTTGCAAGCTGTAGCTGGGTACGAACTATCGTCAGTAACCGCTCGTTTTCCCACGGTTTTTGCACAAAGTCGTTGGCACCCAGTTGCATTGCTTTGACCGCAATTTCAATGCTTCCCCAACCGGTAATGGCAATGATTGGCAAATGTTCATCGTCTGCTCTAATTTGCTCTATCAATGCCAGCCCTTCCTGAGCGGAGGTGGTGTCCTCGGTAAAGTTTAGATCCGTGATCAGTAAGCTAATGGTATGCTGTTTAAGCAGTTGCATAGCCTGGCCCGGCGAGCTGGCCTGCACACTGGCGTAACCTTCTTCCAGCAACAGCAGGCTCAGTGCACGCCTGACACCTTCATCGTCATCAATAATTAAAATTGGGTCGTTCATAAATGTGTGTTATCAACCGCTTAAGTAAATTCAGTGTACAACAAAAGCGCAGCGAATAAATAACAGGCTGCGCTTAGTTGCGATCAATTAGTTGTTATGGAGCGCGTACGCAGGTTCATTGCTGAGTGCGCGTTGCGTAGGCAGATAGGTTGCCAGCAAGACCACCAGACTAAGCACGCCGGTGAGCACCACCGCAGTAACGGCCACATCGAAGAACTCAACCCCAATAGGCACCGACATGGCGTATCCCAGTGTTAAGCCGATCGCCAGCCCGGGCACGGCACCGAGCAGCAACTGCGTGGTCCCTGAGAGCAAAAACTCAAGGGTAATACGACTTTCGCTGGCGCCCAGCGCGCGTTTTACGCCAATCTCCTGAGTACGCTGCGAAATGGTGTTGGCCATTACCCCGTAAATGCCGCTGGCAGCCAGTAACAGCGAAGCTAACCCGAACAGCACAAATACGCCCCCGACAAACCTTAGTGGTGCAACACGTTGCGTAAGGCGATCATCCAAAGTGGCAATATTGAACACGGGCAGCTGCGAGTCAATCTGATTAACCACCCGGGTTAGTGCGGCTTTAGCACTCTGTGTGTCGCTTTGCAGTTGCACACTAATGTAAACCGCCGCGCGCGGTGATTGCGCAAAAGGTACGTAGAAAGACGGGGTTCTCGTTGCTTTATCTCTGTTCGGCATGGTCTGCACTATGTGCTTAACAACGCCTACAATCGTAAACCACGGCCCTTTGCTGCCATCTTCATTAATAAATTGCACGCGTTGCCCAATCGGTTGCTCGGTGTTCATGTACTGCTGTACAAAACTGTCTGTGACAATCACGGTGCGCTTGTCTTCGGAGTTGTCGGAGTCATTAAAAAAGCGCCCTTCAAGTAATTTTGCCTCTATGTGTTGCAATGCACCCGGCACAACGGCTACCTGGTTGGCTCTGGGGTAGCTGGCCAAACCTTGCTGGCCATATTCCTGACCGGCGACGGCAACAGCGGGGCGTTTGTCTCCAAAGCCCGGCAAGGCTGATGTGATCATGTTGCTGCTAAAGCCACTTTGGGCGTCTAACTGCGCTTTAAGTGTTTGTACAAACTGGCGTCTTTGCTCATCGGTTTGATATTGCTCCTCTGGCAGAGTAATTTGCCCGACCAGTTTATCTTGCGTATTAACACCGTAATCTGCATAGGTGGCCTTATAACTGCCCGAGATCATCACCGCGGCAACAATCAAAATGGTAATAGACAAAAATACCTCGCCAATTACCAGTGCTTTGTTGAGCTTACCGGCACTTTTGCCCAGCGCACCGCGTGTACCATCGCGCAGAACAGCATTAAAGTCGCCGTTAATATTGCGCCATGCAGGCAAAAAGCCGGTGACAAAAATGGTGCCCACCAGGAAAGCAAAAAACACTTTCAGGGTGTAGGCGTCTATGCCAAAGTCCCACCAAAACGGCGGTCTGTCAGTAAAGAACTGATTGGTGACGGTTTGCGTAATCTCTAAGCCCCAGCCAACGAGCAAAAGCCCAATTAGCCCACCCAAACCGCAGATCAACAGGCTTTCCCATAACAGCTGACTCAGCAAACGCCCGGTCGGTGCGCCCAGTGCAACACGAATGGCTGTTTCCTGAGAGCGCTCAACGGCGCGTGATAACAACAGGTTACCCACATTGACGGACGCCAGCACTAAGATAAGGATTGCCGCAGTGTGCATTACATAAACCACCGACATACCGCCATCAGCGGTAGACTGGTGCATGGTAAGTGCATACGCACTCAGGCCAGAATTGGTTTTTGGATAACGCTGCTCCAGGCGCTGCATGATAAGCGTTAGCTCGTTGTCGAGTTGTTCAATCGTGACGCCTGGTTTTCTCAGCGCTAACCCGGTTACCTGTGCGTTTTGTTCCCGCGAAACTTGCTGGGGATTATCGCGCAGCGGTCGCCAAAGCTGAGCACGGCGCGGGTAGTAATAACCTTCTGGCATTACGCCAATGATGCGATAGGGCTGGCCGTTAATATCGACGCTGCGTGACAGGATCTCCTGATCGGCACCAAAATGGTTTTGCCAGATATCGTAACCCAGCACCACCACATTCTGCGCGCCCACTTTGTCTTCATCGGCTGTGAATGTTCTGCCTAGGAGCGGGGCGGTGCGGGTGAGCTCAAACAAATTGGCACGCGCATCGGCGCTTTCATATCTGCGTGCGCCGTCACGCCCGGCAATATTAACCACTGCGCGACGATAGGCGCTAAACTCACTGGCCCCGCTTAACTGCGCTTCAACCTCGGCAAAGTCATGAATATTAAAGTCGCCAAAATTACGCTGGCCATTGGTTGAGGTGGTTATCTCAATTAAATGCTCGCCATCTTCAAAGGGCAAAGGCTTAAATAGCATGGTGTTCATAAATGAAAACAGGTAAACACTCAGGCCAAGACCTGTTGCCATCACAAACACAGTGAGTGCGCTAAAGCTGGGCTTTTTTGCCAGCAGGCGCAGGGCATACTTGATATCGCTGCGAATACTCATCGTCTTCCCCTTAACTGTGCACAACGTCGGCAAGCTCAGGCTGTGCAGTGTGCGTCTTGTGATCGGCAATAATGCGGCCATCGAGCACTTCAATCTTGCGCTGTGCCCGCTCGGCGGAGCGCGGGTCGTGCGTTACCATACAAATGGTGGCACCCTCGTGATGCAGGGTATCAAGCAGCGCCAGTACATCATGGGCGTTTTTAGAGTCCAGGTTGCCGGTCGGTTCATCCGCCAGAATTAAACTGGGCGACCCGGCAATGGCGCGGGCAATGGCAACACGTTGCTGCTGACCACCGGATAACTGCGACGGATAATGATTGGTTCGATGGCTCATATTAACCTTGGCCAAAGCGTCTGCGGCCATTTGCTTAACCTGCGACTTGCTCAAGTCTTTACGGTAGGTCAGGGGAAGCTCGACGTTTTCCATCACATCTAAATCACTGATCAAATTAAAAGACTGAAAGATAAACCCGATTTGGTTGTTGCGGATCCGGGCGCGCTCCGTTTTACTGATATTGCTCACTTCGTGCCCGGCAAGCTGGTAACTCCCCGAGGTTGGCGTATCCAGCAGACCTAACAGCGACAACAGGGTCGACTTACCCGAGCCCGATGGCCCGGAAATGGCAATATATTCTTGCTGGTACACTTGCAGCGATACGTCGTTCAGTGCATGGGTTTCTAAATCGTCAGAAAAAAAGACTTTACTGAGATTTTTTAATGCTAATACAGGCTGAGTCATGGCGGTTTCCTAGTTGATCCTAAATTGGTTAAAACTTTCGAAGCGGCTTGGATCAGACGTGATTATCTGATCGCCTTCTTCAAGTCCTTGAATAATTTGTACATAGTTGACGGAGCCCAGCCCGAGTTGCACGGCTGTACGCGTGGCCATTAAACCATCTGAGCTGAGTTTGTAAATACTGGATTGGGACTGGCTTTGGGTAAATAAGGGGCGTGATACATACAGCGTGTTATCAAGCTCTGCGATGGTAATTTCACCATCTACGCTCAGCGCGGGCCGCGCATCGCCTGGCAACGGCTCGCTAAAGGCCACATCAACCTGCACATTGCCTTGCATCACTTCAGGGTCGATCCGCGTAATATGCCCCAGTACCTGATTGTTTTGGGTATCTATGGTGACCTTCTGGCCCACTTTGATTTGCTGAATTTGTAGCTCAGGCACTTGCAGCTCAGCGATAAGCGCACCCTGATCGGCCAGTTTAGCAATGTTGCTGCCCATGCTGACATGCTGACCCACCTCCACCGGCAGCGCTAAAATAATGCTATCAATGGAGGCGCGTACGCTCAGTTCATCTACTTGCGTTTGAATGCGCGACACCCGGTTTTTTAGCTGGTTGAGCCTGGCAAAGCGGGCATGTTGCTGCGCCTTTAAGCTTTTAGCCGATTCAGCCATTTGCTCTTTTCTGGACGCCAGAGTTTGCCGCGCCTGTTCAAGGGCAATTTTAGCGCGCTGAAAGTCCAGCTTTGAGACCGCACCGGTTTCAATTAACTCAAGGTGCGCCAGGTATTCGTGCTCAGCACCATTGAGTGCCATTTGGGCATTGAGCATATCGGCACGCTGTTGTGCAATCGCGGCTTGCTCGGCCAAATCACTGGCCTGATGCTCGGCTTCAAGCGCCGACAATTCCCATTTTGTTTCGGCCAGCTGCTGCTCTAAGCGCGGATTAGTTAAGCGCACAATCTCATCGCCCCGGCTTACCTCCTGCCCGGGCTTGTACAGCAGCGCCTCAACTTTTGCATCGCCACTGGCCGAAAGCCATTGCACATTTTCAGGAACCAGCACGCCATTACCACGCACGGTTACGGTGAAACTGCCTCTTTTGACCTGATTAATGATCAACGAATTGGCTTTGAGCGTAAGCTCCGCACGAGAATACTGCCAAAGCTGGTATGCACCCAAGGCCAACGCCACAAGCGCGATAAATACGATGACTAACGTACGCACAGGCCAGCTTTTTTTAGTCTTTACTGCAATGTCCATTGTCACTCCTGGTCGAATAAGAACAATTTGAGAGTAACAGAGCAGGCTTTGTGCCAAATTTTAAGTGGTTGAAATTTATCGGCTTTATTTTATTTGAGAATTGCCAGTCCCATATTTGGGATTAAATTTGGGACTAGGCGCAAAGATGAGACTGACGGGGTGGGAGTGCAAAGCACAGGTTCAGAATTGATATGCGCACAAAGCTTACACGTACCCGCCGTTGTGGCTGGTTCCAGACAAAACCGACAACCACGCCGTCATCCCGAACGCGTGCGAGCCGGGATCTACTTAAACACCATGCAGTAGTTGTTCAATGAAGACAAACCAGACAAACAACTCCGTCATCCCGGAAGCGTACGAGCCGGGATCTACTTAAGCACCATGCAGTAGTTTCTCAATGAAAACAAACCTAACAAACCACTCAGTCATCCCGGACGCTTGCGAGCCGGGATATACCTGAACACCACGCAGTAGTTTCTCAATGAAAACAAACCTAACAAACCACTCAGTCATCCCGGACGCTTGCGAGCCGGGATCTACTTGAACACCATGCAGCAGTTGTTCAATGAAGACAAACCCGACAAACAGCTCCGTCATCCCGAACGCGTGCGAGCCGGGATCTACTTAGATACCACGCAGTAGTTCCTCAATGAAAACAAACCCGACAAACAGCTCCGTCATCCCGGACGCGTGCGAGCCGGGATCTGCTTGCACACCATGCAGTAGTAAACCTAAGAGAAGATGAGATAGCGCTATGGTTGGTGTCCATACAAAGTCCTAAGCATATCGAGCCTCATAGTCTCGCTAAGAGCAAAACTGACAAACCGCTCCGTCATCCCGGACGCTTGCGAGCCGGGATCTGCCTACATACCAAACGAAAGCTAACCTAAGAGAAGATGATATAACAACTGGTGTATCTACCAAATAAATGAGTACAGCAGTGATGACCACTCAGCCAATACAACAAGCAGGTAGAGAAAACCAGGCTGTGCCACCACCTTGCCAAATAGGAAAAAAGTGGGTCTAATGTTACTCATAAATACGTTGTTCAGGCAGGGATTGAGTCACGAAGTAACGGTTTAAACCAGATATGGTTTAGAACAAAAGTCACTCATTAAAAGTAAATCCCCATAGCATAAACCACACCAGCCGGATACGGCGTGCAGGTAGCGGCCCAGTTCAACAAACGATTATGCGTACTGCGTACGCATGAATACTAAAGCGTTA
>NZ_JXYA01000065.1 GCF_000967655.1 Pseudoalteromonas rubra | reverse complement strand
GTTTACCTTAACTGGTTTACCATGCCAATTTAAAAAAGCGCCCTTGGGCGCTTTTTTGTTATTCACTTGCTTGTATCGACAACGTCATGGTCGACGACAAGGTTTCCTGTGGCCCTACTTTGGCAGCGCCTCCGATAATATGCAGCTGCTCGTTAAACGAGACTGAGCCATGACCATGACGCGGTTGTGGCAAGTTGGGCAGTGCCTGCCACAGATCCGTTTGCGGATCGTATGCCCACACATCATCAAGGGCTTTACCTGCCTGCCAGTCTCCATTGGGGCCAAACACCTCGCCACCCGACACGATAATTTTACCATCCAGCACACTGGCCGACAGCCCCGCCGATGCAACGGGTAAAGGTGCAATTGGTGACCAGCTATCCGTTTTGGTGTTATACACTTCGCCATGGCTGAGGTTAACGCCCTCTTTGCCGCTGGTACGTCCGCCAATCACGTAAATTTTATGGCCAATCACCGCGCTGGCGGCCGAATTGCGCGCCACACTTGCCGACTTAACCTTGCGCCAGTAGGCGTTGTTGACCAGCACATAGTGTGCGTCGGTATCTATGTTTTTACCGCTGTCCCGGCTGGGCGTTTTACCGCCAATCACATGGATGTTTTTGCCCACGCTGGCATACACAGATTCGGCAAGCGGTATGGGCAAAGTCGGCGCGTTGCGCCAAGCCTGCATATTGCCATCGAGCCTGAAGACCGAGCGCTGAATTTGCCAGGCATCATCCTTAGCCCCCGTAAAACCACCAATGGCATACAGAAAATGCTGGTTAGCGACCATACCCAGGTGATGCCGGGCTGCGGGCAAAGCGGGGGCTTTGGTCCAGCGCGCGTGAGCCGGGTGAAGTAAAAACACGTCAGTGGTGGGACCTAAATCAGAAAAAGACGGGAGATCGGAAGGCGTAAAGCCGCCCCCCACAAAAATACGCTTGTTAAAAACCGCAGGATACACTTCCTGCAGCGCAATGGGTAAGTCGGGCCCGGCCGACCAGCTAAATGGCGTCCGAGGCTCAACGTTTTGCTCTGCCCCAAGCGATCCCGATAGCAACATTGCAGTCATTACCATAAAGACCCGACTTGCAGAGAATAGGCGCATTCTGACTCCTTTAAATTTAATCAAACTATGATACGGTACTGCCAGGGCGCAAGATCAGTGCGCGCGTCATCCTATACAGTTACCGTAAAACATCAGCAACATCAAATAAAAGAGCCAGCATGCGAGCCTGGTTAGGCTTCAGACAGCGGTGTGCTGAGGATTTCCTTACGCACAATTTCAGCCCCGGCACTGAGGGCATTTAATTTGCCCCGAGCCACGTCCCGTGCAAGCGGTGCCATACCACAGTTAGTGCAGGGGTAAAGTTTATCGGCATCCACATATCTGAGCGCTTCTCTGAGTGTTGCGGCGACTTCTTCTGGCGTTTCTATGGTATCCGTCGCCACATCAATGGCACCGACCATGACTTTTTTGCCGCGCACCAGGGATAATAACTCCACCGGCACCCGCGAGTTATGGCACTCCAGCGAGATAATATCTATGTTCGACTTTTGCAGCTTAGGCAACACTTCCTCGTACTGACGCCACTGCGAACCCAAGGTTTTTTTCCAGTCGGTGTTGGCTTTAATGCCGTAGCCATAACAAATGTGTACGGCCGTTTCGCACTTCAGCCCTTCAATGGCACGCTCCAGGCAGGCTATGCCCCATTCATTCACTTCATCAAAGAACACATTGAATGCTGGCTCATCAAACTGAATGATGTCGACGCCGGCCGCTTCCAGTTCTTTGGCCTCCTGATTTAATACCTTAGCAAATTCCCAGGCCAGCTTTTCGCGGCTCTTATAGTGGTCGTCGTACAAGGTGTCTACCATGGTCATCGGGCCGGGCAGTGCCCACTTAATGGGTTGCTTGGTTTGCTGGCGCAAAAACTTAGCGTCTGCAACAAACACCGGCTTCTGGCGGCTGATGGGACCCACCACGGTTGGTACACTGGCATCGTACCGGTCGCGAATTTTAACCGTTTTACGGTTTTCAAAATCCACACCATCCAGGTGCTCAATAAAAGTGGTCACAAAGTGCTGACGGGTTTGCTCACCATCGCTGACAATATCAACGCCTGCCAGCTGCTGCTCGTGCAACGACACACGCAGTGCATCTTGTTTGCCGTCAACGAGTGCCTGTCCTTCGAGCTTCCAGGGCGACCAAAGCACCTCTGGCTGTGCCAGCCAGCCAGGTTTAGGCAAACTGCCCGCAGTGGAGGTAGGTAAAAGTGTTTTCATAATTTCTGCCGCTTCTTTGTCGTTAACTATCAGGCGTAATTCGCCGACCACTGCTCAAGTACACTCTGGTAAGGCTTAATAAAGTGCTCGTGGGCAAATTTACCCTGCTCCACCGCCAGCTTGCTGCGCTCCTCACGGTCGTACACGATTTGCGTCAGTGAGTGATCCTGGTTTTTTAGGTTTGGCTGGTAGCGTCTGCCTGCCACTGCATTGGCGTTATAAATCTCCGGGCGATAGATTTTCTGGAACGTTTCCATCGTGCTGATGGTGCTGATCAGCTCCAGGTTGGTGTAGTCATTCAGCAAGTCGCCAAAGAAGTAAAACGCCAGCGGCGCAACACTGTTTGGCGGCATAAAGTAGCGCACCTGCAAACCCATTTTCTTAAAGTATTGCTCGGTCAGCGACGACTCATTTGGTTCATATTCAAAGCCCAGTACCGGGTGTTGGTTTTCGGTTCTGACATAGGTTTTGCTGTCCGACACACTCAGGCAGATCACCGGTCGCTTTTTAAAGTTTTGTTGATAGGCACTGGAGTTCACAAAGTGTTTAAACAGTTTGCCGTGCAATTCTCCAAAGCCTTCGGGGATGCTGAACTGCGGTTTACCTTTGTTGTGATCGAGCAGTACCACACTGAAATCGTAGTCGCGCACATAAGATGAAAAGTTGTTACCGACGATGCCTTCGGTGCGCTCACCGGTTTTATGGTCGATAATGTTGGTTTTCAGTACCTCGATAGAGGGAAAAGCTTCGCCGCTGCCGGCAATGTCGATGTCTACCGAGATGATCTCCAGCTCAATGGCATAACGGTCGCCGTTTGGATTGTCCCAGTTCGCCAGTGCATTAAAACGGTTATCGATCATCTTTAATGCATTGCGCAAGTTCGCCTGACGACTTTCCCCTCTGGCCAGGTTAGCAAAGTTGGTTGTGATCCGTGTATTGTCTGACGGACGATAATGCTCATCAAAAATGAGGCTTTTGACTGTAAAAGTAAACTCGTTGTTCATGGCGTTCTGGTATCCAATTTTCTTTATTTAACCCAAATGTACAGTGCTCTTCCTGGTGCAGCGCTTGCACTTAGCCATAATCAAGCAGGTCTGGCGGTGAGAGCACATACATTGTTACCCGGGCAAGCACTTGAAGAAAAACGGTTTAATTTCACCTAAAACTTGAGCTGCGCTCATGCTTGTTACTCAGCTGCGTTTTTTCGTCGGCCAGCCACAAGAAAAGGGGCATAAAAACACCTAGAAATTTAAACATCTAGCCATCTAGATGTTTAAATTGAATTTCCTTCATCTAAAACGTGAGGAATATTCAAAGCTTATCTGAAAAGCCTGCGCCGTTATCTTGATATACTCCTGTGGAACGTGGCGATCCGGTTACCTGCAAGGCAATCCCCTCGTCATCTGTCTAAATCCGAATAATAAAATGAGACAAACACAATGAGTGACTTGTTGTTATTGATAATATGCTGCGCGGTGCTGGGCAGCGGTGTGGGCTTTCTGGCCGGACTCCTTGGCATTGGCGGCGGGCTGGTGATTGTTCCGGTGCTAAGCAGTATCTTGTTGTACTTTGCGGTGTTGCCTCCTGAGCAGGTGATTATCGCCGCCATTGCCACCTCCTTGGCCTCTATTTTGTTTACTTCGACCTCCTCTGCCATCGCCCACCACAAAAATGGCAATGTGCCCTGGGAGCTGGCTCCCTGGATCATGACGGGGGTCGCGCTGGGCGCATTGATCAGCGGCTTTTTAGCGGCCATGCTACCGGAGCAAATCGTACGCTGGGTGTTTGCCATCAGCGTGGTTCTGATTGCACTGAAGATGTTTTTTGGCAATAACAAGCCTGCTTCTGACGAGCGCACTATGCCCAATAAAGGGGTGTTAACGGGGTTTACAACCTTAACTGGCGGGCTCTCAGCCATGATTGGCATCGGTGGCGGCGCACTGCTGGTGCCTCTGCTGACGTTTTTCTCCATTGATATGAAAAAAGCCATTGGCTGCGCCTCAGCCTGTGGCATCGTGATTGCCCTGTTTGGCTCTGTTGGTTACGTCACGTCGGGCAGTGCACAGTTTGCGCTATCAGATGGGTTTGCCGGCTTTGTCTACCTGCCCGCACTGCTGGGAATTGTCTGTACGTCCTGGTTTACCGCTCCGCTGGGGGCAAAAGCAACGCATCATTTACCCGTACCAACCATCAAGAAAATTTTTGCGGGGTTACTGGTGCTGGTTGCGGCGAATATGACACTCGCTTAGACGCTATCATAGGGGCCCGGATTGAGCGCCCCCGTTTTAACCAAATTCGGTTCAGTACCACAGAGCTGCGGCACTCAGCGCCGCAACTCAGGCAGGTTTAACACAAGATTGTGGTATGGCAATTAAACTCTCCAGGGCGAGTGGTACACATTTTAATAATAGACGGGCAAATGGTTGTGCACCCGGTGTTTGTATACTCACCGCCTGCAACATTGGGCGTTGCATCAACAGCCAGTGTGGGGAGTTTACTTAAATTTTTGATCTGCTTTTTCTTAAATTTCAGTTTCATAATCATTCCTTGTGTTGATAAATAAGTGTTGATAAATAAGTGTTGATAAATAAGTTTCAATAATTACCTTAACTTAATCCTGAATATTTGCAATAGAGGGACAAGTTTGCCGCTTCGTCCCGTTTATAGCGGACCATTGAGTGTTATCCTTTGTGCCGCTTTCATATCAGTCACCCCTCTGCCATTCAGAACACTTTTGCAGCCTGCTGCTTTGCGGTTAAGGTAAAGCGCTGTGTTAAGCCAAGGCGCTTGTATTTGGCCCGCATAGCCAGCTGCTTGTCGTTACCCTTGCCATAAAATCCATTGTGAAATCGCAGCTCTTGCTTGTGATCAACGCCGACAAACTTGCCCATGACTACAATCTGGTCAATCTCACTTTGGTCGCCGTGATGGGCGGTTTGTGGTGACAGAAGCAACCCTTCTATGTGCTTTTTGATCTTTCCCTCGGTCATATAGACCTGGGCCTGTACATGTTTAAACAGGTCACTTTGCGCCTGTTTAAACTCCTCTGCGGATAAATGGCCATTTTTATCGGCATCCGCATCTGGAAAACTCGACGGGTCAATGGCCACCACCAGATAGGCGCCCGACTCGTCAAAAGTCAGCGTGCCCTGCTCGGCCACCATTAAGTGAGCATGGGCTGCGCAGCTTAGTGAAAGGCTGGCAGCCAGCAGTAATTCTGTGATGAAACTTCGCATGTTTAAATCTCCCAATGACTATAACTGACCTTTTACACAGCGCTGAAAATACGGATAGGTATCGGTGGCATAGTAATGGTAAATGCCTTGAGGGAACTCAGGGGTGACGCCATAGCGGCCATTACATTCGTCCAGGTCGCCACTGCCCGACACATACTCCCAATCCTGAGCAAAGGTCCCCAGTGCATATACAGACGTTGAGGGGCGGTTGCTGCTAACGTTCTCCACCAGCTGATAACTGCCCGTCATCGCCTTTAACGACGAGGTTGCATCTTGCGCGTCGCTGTAACCATTTCGGGCGTATATGGGAAAGCCATCGGCAGCCCAGCCAATCAAGGTCATACTGGTATTGTCGCCACCACGCAGGGCAATAAAGCCTTCCGGCATGCCGTGGTAATGATAAGCGCCATTGGGCTGCACATGGGCATTGTTGTCATCGGTGCCAAAATCAAAGCTGGTCTGGCCAAGCGCTTCGATATGCCAGTTTCCGGTATTGCCCACCAAACTACAGCTGTTGCCGGAATCATCGCACGAGCCTGCGGTATTGGCATCTATTTTAACGCCATTCAGTACATAGCCCGTTGCGCCTCTTGGTCCGCCGAGCGTTGAAGCCGTATCCGTTTGTTCAGGCGTTAGGGTGTAACTGACAGAAACTGCTGTTTCGCTGATGGTATTGGGATTGCCCGGATTAGGAAAAGTGCCCGTCTCATGGTCTGGAATGCCATTGGCAGTAAGTTGCCGAGTACTGCCGGTACAGCTCCAGTCGGCATTGCTGGTCATTTGTACTGAGGCGGAGTCATTGAACTCGTTGTAGAAGTAATCACACAGCACGCCGTCGGTCGAGCCAGATGTCAGCGCCGTGCCCGTGTCTGTATTGGCACCCGATTCTGTCTCTTCGGTGTTTGTGTCATCCGACGGAGCATTATTATCACTTGATGTGTCCGCTGTGCTGTCGCTCTGCGTTGCTGATCCTGTGTTGGTGCTGTTGGTTTCAGCGCTAAGCGAATTCGACTGAGCCTGAGTATCACTGCCACCACCCGAGCCACATGCAGATAACAACAACACCGACACCCAGGTCGCCAACATTGTTCTTTTATGTACTGTATTCATACCAACCACTCCCACAAAACGGAACATCTGATAGCCAAAACGCTACCTTTGATTTCACTATATGAGTGGATTGTGCAAACACCGCGCAAAGAAAGTGCAAATACTGTGCAAGTTTAAGGGGCGCTGGCCTCGCCATGGTTGGGCCAGACACCCGGCTAACTTTTCAGTGTTTTTTCCATATCGGTTTTTTCCATATAGAACAAAGCGCGCCCCTGATGCTCAGCCCGTTCAAAGAGGGTATAGCCTAGTTTTTGGTAGATATGGATCCCACGGGTGTTGTCGGCAAACACATCCAGCCAGATACGTTTGCACTTAAGCACATCGACGCAGTATTGCTCCATTTGGCTGAGAGCTTGCTGACCAATGCCGCGACCTTTAACGCCGACCACAATTCTGCGAAACTCCACGCTGGTCTCACCCTCGCGCGCCAGAATGATAAAACCGACTAACGACTGACTGTCATAGATAGACAAATACACTATGCGCGGCTGTGCCATCGCGGCGCGATGTTGCTCTGCACTGTATGGCAGAATAAAGCCGGACGTGTCTGTGGCCCTTTCCATTTCTACAAAGTGCGCTATATCTGATGGGTTTGATTGTTTTAGTTCTATCATTGCACTCCCCTGTTTCTGAGCCCTGGCAATCTGACGTAAATAACACCGGTCAAAAATCCTACCAAGCGCCCGATATTCATCAGTCATTAACTTTACAGGATCAACAGTAAGCTGGCGATAGGGTGATAAGCCCAAAACTTGCAACCTGCAAAGGCAAAGCGCTGAAAGTGCAAAAAAACACACAACCACAAACTTGACAAAAAATACACATAAAACCAACCTCTATCTCACTAATCAAAAGGAGAGGATCTGAAATGAAAAAGTTACCACTGACCGCATGTATACTTACTGCATTACTGGGCCATAGCACGCTCGCGCACGCCAACAGCCAGATTAGT
Organism: Pseudoalteromonas rubra; assembly: GCF_000967655.1. Classification (GTDB taxonomy): domain Bacteria; phylum Pseudomonadota; class Gammaproteobacteria; order Enterobacterales; family Alteromonadaceae; genus Pseudoalteromonas; species Pseudoalteromonas rubra_A. The sequence goes on along the minus strand of NZ_JXYA01000065.1, from coordinate 90,863 downwards.
GATCAGGCAATGACTGAGTTCAAGGAAATGCAGGTAGCATTTAATGAAGGCGCCAACGCATTGGGAATGAGCGCTGAGCGCTATGCCGATGTCGCCCAGAAGTACGAGCGCTTTATGACCAAGCTGGCTGCACCAGCGGGTTATCACGACAGTGAAGTGCCTGATGATATCCTGCCTTTTAACCAGATCCCTGCGGTACAGGAAGCAAAGTACCATGCTGACGGTTATTCCCCGGAGTTTGAACAACGCCTGAGAGCCGAGATCAACCAAAATGATGCACGCCTGGCCACATATCTGGGTCTGACAACCGAGCAGCTTCATCCGTTTGTTAAACAGTACGCTCAGTTTGTGATGGATGGCAGAGTAATGAGCGACAACATGATGGGGAAAAGGTAATTTCTCTATCAAAGCCATGGAAAGGTTCGAGTATGTGTGTCGCTCAGAATGCGGCAGCTTTGCTATGACTAGCCTGGATTATCTTCATTTACGAGAAGGACTGCGAGCGCTGCATTCAGGTGGCTGTTATACCGACGTTAAAGTTGTTACTCGCAATCGTGATGGCTCTTATCATGACACTGCTATCTGGCGCGTGCGCATGGATGGGCGCATATGGCGAGAGCGCGCTGCAAATTGCGACAGTGAGATTGGTTGCCACCAGGAACCCTAGCCGCTCCTGGATATTTTTGTATTTCAGTACTACAAACAGGTATTCAGGCTGGGTGGCGACCACGAAATACAAGGTACTTGCGGCACCCAGATATAGCCTTGCTGATCACACCCATAGGTCATGCCCGGTGCTTGTATCTGATAAAGTCCGGCAATATAAAGACAGAAAATGGCATCCAGCGCATCTTCATTGCTTTTAAGGGCTTGTTTGTTTCAACGTACCTCAGTGGCCAGTTTAAGTAAATGGGCGCTAAAGTTCAGGCCACGACGCTTTGCGTCTGTCAGATTAACGCGAAAGCTGAGGTTGTTGGCATCGGCAATCAGGCCTATCATGGCACCCTGGCGGAACCCTTCGCTGGTATCTGCAACCACCAGCACCGGGGACGGGGACTGTGCCAGGTCTTCAAGCCAATACTGGGTTTGCTGCCTGTTCTGCTGGCTTAAAAACAGGATATCGCATTGCGCTACTTGCTCGTTGTCGGGCAGCTCTATGACTTCGGTATTATCATCCACCTGCTGTTCTTGCAGCAAAGCGTCGATGGCCTGATAGAGATCCGGGTTACCGACCACGCAAAAGCTCAGTTTATCAGGCGGTGGTGGCGGCCACTTGCTGAACTGACTAAAGCGGTATAAAAACGCTGCCTTGAGCTCATTCTCACTGAGGTTTTGCGCCTTTCCCTCGGGCAGCAACACCAGACATAACAGAACCAATAGCAACTTAATCATTGCCCCAGCTCCAGTTGAGCGACAAGTGTACCTGACGACGGCGTTGCAGATACGGCACAAAGCCGTCATCGGTAATATCGAGTATTTCTTTATCGGTGATATTTCTGACGCCCAGCGCGATAAACAGGTTGTGCTCGTTTTGCCAGTTTACGTTGACATCATGACTGGCAAAGCCCGGCAGGTGACTGTCAAAGGTCCTTCTTTTGCTGACCGCATAAGAACTCAGGCTGAGCGTAAAGCCGGAGCGACCAAGCGGTAGGCTAAAGCGTAGCTTGCCAATAAATTCTGGGGAGTTAGCAATGCCAAACCCGCCGCGCAGGCGTGAGCGCTGGATTGCGGTGCTGGCTATCAAAGACATGCCGTTAGACCAGCGTTTGTCTGCCCCAATTTCAGCACCATGACTGCGAATAGGTGGGGGATTAAAGTAAATAGGCCGGAAAAAGTCCTGATGGATCAGGTTATCTATGTTGGCATAATAAAACGTGGCAAACGACGACAGTGAGTCGCTCCAGCGCTGCACCAGGCTTATCTCATTGTAATCTATGGTCTCATTTTTGGGGTTTGGCTCGTCAAATACGCTGTTTGCATTGCGCTCAAGGAAGTTCGCGACCCTGAATGCCCGGCTGTGGCGCAGCAACAGGTGGTGATCCGGTGTAAAACTGTATTTGGCGGTAAAGCTTGGAGACCAGCGCTCAGAGCTGAAATCCGAATTGTCATATCTCAGCGCCCACTGAAATTTAAACTCAGGTGTTATGCGCCACAAGTCCTGCACGTACAAGCCATAGCGATTTTCATTACTTTTTTGCTCAAAATTAAACTCCGAGGGTATGCTGGAGCGAGAGCTAAACTCCTGTCTGTGATCCTTTTGAAAATCTATGCCCAGCATCAGTTCGTGATCTTCAACACCTAAAAAAACCAGCTGGCCATCCAGGTTACTCCAGCGGCCAGAGTTCATAGGACGCACAAATTCCAGTCCGCCATCGGGCAAGGTCAGCGGTACATTGCGGATAAGATCGTTACCATGAGTAGAGATATGAAAATACGCTTCTATGTCCTGCGAAATAGTGTCATCAAATGTCAGCGCGACAAAAAAGGCTTCATTGTCGAGCGTTTCAAGTTCAGGCGCGCCTATTTCGGGAACGTTAGAGCGCAGCACACTAAAACCATCCGGAAAACTGCGTTGGCGGCGTGAAGCCGCAGCCTGAAACTGAAAACTGCCACTTTGATGGCTGAACATGGCTCTGCTGCTGCTTTCTTTATTAAGCTGCTGCCAGGCAAGCAGCTCGGCTGGGGCACCTGGCACGGGAAAATCGATATCCCGCAGCTTAGAGCCACTCAGAGAAAACCAGCTGTCGGCGCCCCCTTGCGAACGGAACCCCGCAGTTATCCGGCCATGGTGTGTTTCGTCGTTGGTCACCGACCAGGCTGTGTTCAGGCCTCGCAATTTGCTGCTGGTTTTGGTCACTATGTTGATCACCCCAAGGAGTGCATTGTTACCGTACAAAGCAGCAGAGGCACCCGGGCTGTATTCCACCCGCTCAATCAGCCCCACATCGACAAAATTCTCGTAGCCAAGCAACCCGGCATCCAGCAGGTTTTCGTTCATTCTGGTCCCGTCCAGTAAGAACAAAAAACGCGAATTAAAGTCGCCGGGCCGGCCTATACCTCTGGCCCCAAGGTAGATAAATGAGCTGTTATCACGGGTGGTGATCCCCACAAACATCGCCAGAATGTCTGCCAGTGATTGCAGATTAAACTGCCTGATATCTTTGTCGGTGATCACATGGGTGACTGCCATGCTGTCGCTACTTGAGCGTTCTATCCTGGAGCCCGCAGAGCTTTGCGTATTACTGGGTAACTGGTTAAGCTGCTGACTCAACAGATCTTCCAGGTCGGGCAAAGGATCATTTTGTGCCAGCGCGCAACTCGACAACATCATCAAGAGCCCAACAAAAAGGTCATGCTGTTTCATACCGGAGCCTGCTTGCTGAAAACCTGAAAATTGTTTTTCCCTGCACGTTTGGCCGCATACATAGCGTCATCGGCACAGTTTAGTAGCTCCATTGGCGCATCGGCATCGAGCGGCGTGTAGGCCAGACCAATACTGATCCCTATTGGCATCACCGTCTCTTTGACCACGATGGGCTGATTAATAATAGTGACTATCCTGGCGGCCAGCTTCTCGGCGTTTTCTGTCGACTCTATGCTTGGCAAAAGCAGCGCAAACTCATCGCCGCCCAGGCGACACAGCAGATCATCACTGCGGATAATGGCGCTGATCCGCTTGCCAACCTCAATCAGCGTTTCATCCCCGGCATCGTGGCCATAGTTGTCGTTCACAAATTTAAAGTTATCAAGGTCAATAAACATCAAGCAACTTAAAGGCTTGGGGTTACACGCCTCGCAGGTTATCTCTTTGAGCAGTTGGTTCAATGCGACCCGGTTTGGCAGCTTAGTGAGCGGATCGGTGCGGACCATTTGCTTGAGCTGCTGCCCTTGTGCCTGCTCCTGTTCAAGCTGTTGTCGTAGTTCAGCCTGGGAAATATCAACACGCTTGAGTAGCTCGTTGAAACTGCGGGTTAAAATGCCAATTTCGTCATCGCGGATCACATTGGCGCGCAACTGAAAGTTATGCTCATGTGAAACCCGCTGCGCCAGCTCCGACAGAGAGATAAGCGGCATCAGGGCCTGGCGCTGCACGCGTGAAAGCAAAAAAGCCGAGCCGGTAAACAAGGCTGCGATCAGTAACGCCAACATCAGGACCAACTGTAAATACCAGTACATCATGCCCGTTAAATCGAGCACCATGATCAGGTCGCCCTCAAACTTGCCCTTGATTGACACAGGATAATATAAGCGCATTCTAACGCCTTCGTATTCCCGCACAGACTCAATGCCAACTTGCTGATATAAAGCCGAAGATTTAACAAAGCTGGGCTTTGCATACTCGCTGAAAACCTCACCTTTGGTATCTCGTAAAGAGATAAACAGCACGTCTTTGTTAACCCCGACAAGCTCAAGCTCTTTGCTTGCCGTTTCCACATCATTAAATACCAGCATAGGCACCACGTTATGCGCCAGCTGGGCAAGATTGGTCTCTGCGGTTTCGGCCTGCCGGTCACGGACCACAAACCACAGCAATATGGACGTCAACGAAAACACCAGCAACATACTGCTTGCCATCACCGACAAGTTCAGCTGGGTTAATCTCTTAACAAGAGACATAGAAGGTAACGGCTCGCTCAAGTGTCCCCCATAAACCAGACGACTGTATTATCTTAATAAATATAGAAGAGAGCTGTTCAAAAAACAGGGCGAGGCCGGTAATTAGAGAAAATTATTAAGTTTATTGCAACTCTAACCCCAGGCAGCAGATAGCATTAAAGCTGTCGTCTAACGGTGCAATATACACATTTAACTCAATGCAGTACTTGCCAAATGTCGAACCAGCCGATTTAATGCGTCTGTACCTGCACAAACATGCAGGGGCACACATGTTTTAAATAAGGAGAATTGACATGTCAGAACCCGTTCATATCGACCTGGTTGAAGCCTATATTTGCGCCTACAACGACTTTGATATTGCCGCTATGCTGGCGCTGTTAGATCAGGATATTATTTTTGAGAATGAATCTAATGGTGAGATCACGGCAAGTGCACAAGGTAAAGCAGCCTTTGAGCAACTCGCCGTAAAAGCGGCCGCGATATTTGAGTCCCGCCAACAAACACTCACCGAGCTTGCACTGGAAGAAAATGCTGCCACCGCGCACATTCAGTACCAGGCAAGACTGGCCGTTGACTTGCCAAACGGCTTGAAAGCGCAGGATACGCTGGAGCTTGAAGGAAAAACCCTGTTCCGGTTCGAAAACAACAAAATCACTTATATTAAAGATGTGAGCTGAGGGCGACTCAGCCTGCCCGCTTTACAAAACCAAAAGGACTCGTCGTTTTATGACTTTTGAACATTACCTGGCGTTGTTTATTGCCATGTTTCTCGTTGCGGTGATACCCGGTCCCGCCGTATTTGCAATTACTTCGGCGTCTATCGCGCGTGGCCTGAAACAAGGTGTGAATATGACGGTGGGCCTGCTGCTTGCCGATTACCTGTTCATTTTACTTGCAATTTCGGGCCTGGCAGTGGTCGCCGAAGTGCTGGGCAGCGCCTTTGTTATCATCAAGTATCTCTGCGCTGCTTATCTGATCTGGATGGGGATTTCCCTGCTACGTGCAAAACCGGGTACATCCATTACTGAACCTAAGATGCAAAGCACGCAGTCGGCCGTGTTGAGCGGCTTTTTGCTAACACTGAGTAACCCAAAAGCCATTGTTTTTTACGTGGCCTTATTTCCCACCTTTGTGGCCATAGAAAACATGACTTATCCGGATATTTTGGGGATCATGGCATGTGCGACCCTGGCGTTTGGCTCGGTCAATCTGGCTTATGTATATCTGGGTAGCCAAGCCAGAAAACTGCTGACAACGCCACGCCGGCTCACGCTGCTCAATCGCTGTGCCGGCTCGGTACTGGCCGCATCCGGCGTGACGGTAGCCGTGCGCTGACCTGGTTTGTGCTGAGCATTCGCCCTGCTCAGCACAAAGGATTTAACTGAGTGTCAGGATTTAGAGTTCAATGGCCAGGATGCAGCTATTTTGTGAGCCTGCACTGCGTTTTTGCGGGTCGTGAAAAGTATCAATAATTTGAAATCCGGCTTTTCGCATCATGCCAGCAGACGCCAGGTTTTCTTCATGACGCTCAATTAAAACCAGTTCGCCACCAGCGTGCTTTGCTTGTGCAATACAGGCCTGCAACAGGGCCGTCGCTATGCCTTTGCCGCTATGCTGACTGGCAACCACCACGTCACCGATAAAGTACATAACATTTAGGCCAGTGTATTTGTTGAGATAATCCGGGCTGTGCGCAGCGCCAATCAACACAGCAAAACCGATAATTTCACCTTCCTGCACCGCCACCATGGCACTTGCGCTCCCCTGTTTAAGTAGCTCAAATTCACCATTAACGCCTTCTTCGGTTAAGTGGTTCCACTCATTCTGGCCATGTTGCCATAACAGTGCTTTTAGCGCTTCAGCCTCCGATGCCAAAGCAAGTCGATAAGTGATCATTTGGTTTTCCTTAGCTCTTTATTATGTTTTTCATTGAGTTGAGTTATGCATAAGCACGTGTAAATGCCCTTTACAGTAGGCTTTCAGGATCCGATTGTTTGCACCGATAACTGTACTAAAATTTCCTGCAAAACAGGGAGTACAGAAATAACCAACAACAGCGCCATGGCCAGATTAAAACGCTGACGGCTGGCCGCGCTGCTCAGCCAGTTTTGTAACAGTGAGCCAAACAACAGCCAGACGCCAACACAGGGAAATGACACCAGCAAAAAGATGGTGGCGATAAGCATAGTCTGACTATCGACTCCGCCCCCGACCGTGGTAAAGGCAGCGACCGCGCCGGTGGCAACTACCCAGGCTTTACCATTGATCCATTGAAATAAAGCACCTTTTAAAAACGACAACGGCTGGCCCTGATTGTCGGCATCCTGGGTGTCGGCGGAGCGTGCGATCAGTAAAGCCAGATACAGCAAATACAGTACACCCGCACATTTGATTAGCATATGAAGTCCGGGAAACCATTCAAACAATCTGGAAAAACCGATCCCGACAAGCAGCAGCATAAAGGCAAAGCCGATACAAATGCCGCTCAACAGAGGCAGACTCTTTTTTACGCCAAAGTTAACCCCTGACGTCATCACCATAATATTGTTCGGCCCTGGGGTCACTGAGGATGAAATGGCAAAGAGGATAATTGCGTATAAATAGTCCATATTTGAGTCCTTCCTTTTGTTTCTATATTCCTTTTTACAGGTCAACTCATAAGTAGACAAGTGGCGATGTTCAAAAGTTCGCCACAGCGCGTTTTGAAACTCTCCGAATTTTCTTGGCACTGTGAGGCCACAGCGCGCCATAGCTGTATGTGAAAGAGAAACAGCCAGACTGCTGGTAATTTCGCGCCAAAATACAGCTCGCTCAGATCACTGAGCGAGTAGCAAAGTTGCTTGTTTAAAGTGTTAGGTTTTAAAGCGGCTGACTAAGTCTCTGAGCTGCAATGACAGCTCTTTCATATCACCGGAGTAAACCTGCACCTGCTCGATTTTGCCCATACTGTTTTGCCCCGAAAAGACCACTTCATTGATGTTTTTACTGAGATCTTCTGCAACCGTGCTCTGCTCCGAGACTGCCGATGAGACATGGCTGGACATTTGTGTGATGTTTTCAACGGCTTTACTGATGTTTGCCAGCGAGGCGCTGGCCGTCTGTGCCGCCTGCTTGCTTTCTTCGCTTTTCAGTTTGCTTTTTTGCATCACGGTCACGGCTGAGTCTGAGCCTTTTTGTAGCAAGGTAATGGTTTCGTGTATTTCCGCAGTGGATGTTTGTGTTCGACTGGCCAGGGAACGCACCTCATCGGCCACCACGGCAAACCCCCGACCCTGCTCACCGGCTCTGGCAGCCTCTATGGCGGCATTGAGCGCCAGCAAATTGGTTTGCTCTGCGATCGACTGGATCACATCCAGTACCGACACTATGCCCTGAACACTGGCTTCCAGTGAACTGACCACTTGCGTGGCTTCGTCCATTTGTATCACCAGCTCTTCAATTGCATGAATAGACTGCTCGAATGCCTGATTCACCTTATCCGCATCCGTGTAGGCATTTTCGGCCGACTCCAGCGTCAACTTAGTATTGCTTTCAATTTCCAAAGCCGACGACGCCATCTCAGTAATAGCCGTTGCAATCTGGTCCGTTTCCTGTTGTTGCTGCTGTAAGAAGTTAAAGCCTTCGGTACTGAGGCTGGAAATGTTTTCTGATAACGTCGATGAATCGTCAATCGATAACTTAATGGTTGTCACAAGTTCCGCTATTTTTTCTTCAAACAGGTTAAACGAGGCGGCCAGCCGACCTATTTCATCGTCCCGTCTGACCACTAATTGCTGGGTCAGGTCGCCTTCACCACTGGCAATGTTGGCCAGTTTGTCGGCCACTTCCTCCAGCGGTATCGCCACCAGGCGGTTAAAAATAAATGCCAGCACGCTGCCTAAAATGGCTGCAAGGAGCACCACTTTCACCACAGAGTTAATAGCCAAAGACAGCAGTGCCTGGCGCATCGGCTCAGTGTTGATCAGCAAGGTAACGCTGCCCACCGGGCTTTGCTCCCCACCGTTGTCGAACAGCAATTCAAATTCAAAAGAGGTGGTAGAGAGCGGTTGTGCATCGCCCTCCTGCGTAGCTTTCACGATTAACTCGCCGCCCGTATCTCGCACTTCAATCAGGGCAAGGTCGTCGGATGCCGCCTCCGCATTTACCAGCTTCTGCGCCAGGTCGGTCTGAAAGTTCCACAAAGCACTCGGCAGTGATAGCTCCATACGCTGCTTAGCCAAGGCTATTTGCGTATCCAACTTGCTTTTTAACTGATTACTCTGAGTCACATAGTCATAAACACCAAACGCTAACAACACAAAACCCATTGCCAGCAAAGCGGTTAAAACAAGACGAGATTGAATCGAGCGAGTCAAGCGAACCTCCTGCCAGCGTTAATTGAGGTGCTTAGCCATAATGGCGGGAATATCAATTTTTTTCAGTCCGGCATTATAAATTTGCTGCCACTTTTGACCTTGCGCGTCATTACGAAATGCCACAAATAACTGTTTGTCTTGCAGTAAGGTCGGGTGCATTGCAACCTTAGACTGAACGCCACTTAACGACGCGTCGGATTTCAGCAAATACTTCAGTACATTACTGTCTATTACGGCTGCATCAATGCGTTTTGCTGCGACTTTCTTAATGTTCAGCACATCAGACGGCACAGCCTCCCCTTTAATACTGCCGCTGGCTATCATCTCGTCCAGCTCTTTGGTGTTAACATAATCCTGCACCACACCAATGCGTTTACCAGCCAGGTCGCCCACAGAGCTGTAGCTGATTGGCGCAGACACATTCTGAACCAGGCCAAGTGGCCCTGTGCCCATTGGATCGGAAAACACAAACTCACTGGTGTCGTAGTGATATTCCGGAAAATACCCTACATACTTGGAGTCTTTGGTAGACGCCGACTTAACCGCCCGCGACCAGGGATAAAACTCCACCACCAAAGTGTGACCTTCGGCGGCAAATGCGGCTTGTGCAACCGCCACCGACGCCCCCTGCTCACTGAGCGATTTACCTGAGTAAGGCGGCCAATCCAGTGAAGTCAGATATACAGTTTCTGCATAGCTGTACCAAGATGCACATAGCAATATTAAGGCTGAAATCAGTGATTTCATTACATAACTCCTTTAGAAGTTAAAGGTTCTGGCCAGTGTGACTAACACCGTGGAATCACCCATAGTTTCCATGGTCGTATCTTCGTACCCTAAGCTCAGCGCCCAATCATTGATGCTATAATTCACCGTGGCTCGCCAGTGCGTGTAACTGTCATCGTCTTCCCATTTCCATTTGTCTTTGTCATGACTTATGGAGTGGTCAATACCCACTTCGAACGACAGATTATCGTTGATGGGAATGGCGTGAGTCAGCATTACAATGCTGTGCCCGGCATCTGTCCCAAAGTAGTCCCAGGTATGCCAAAAATTCAGATTGGTGTTGCCAACGTTAAACTTAACGTAAGCTTCCGGGTAGTTATAATCCGAGCTGTTATCACCGCCATGGTAGGTATATTGTGCAATGCCAATATCCACATTAACCGTGTCGTCAATCGCGGTGTAATAGCCAATATAGCCATCCGCTTCAATGTCTGTTCCTTCGCCAAAATCGACCTGAGATCCCCAAAAACCGGCATACAGACCAGAATCGCCGGCCCAGTCTAGACTGGCCTGAATGGCAGGATCTTCGTCGGTCTGACTGACCCCGTTAAACAGGTAATCGGAAACCAAAGTGATTGTTGAAGAAGTCGCGGCATATCCATTGGCGGATACCGCAAGAAAAGTGCACAGGAGTAGTTTTTTCATGGTAACCCTCTAAGAGCCAACAAATTAGTTGTCACTTCAAAGCGTAGCGTAAATTTTTACACTTTAAAGTTAGAGGTCATCTTTATTAGATTTATATCAAAAAACTCAATAGTGTCTGGTTTTGTGTGAATTCTTTTGACGCTGGCAGCTTCCCCTGCTTCGAAGAGCACACCAGAGACACGCGCTTAGAACAACCAAGTCGTTGTATATTCGCTAGCTTTAAATCTCACTAAAAACGCTCAAGATGATACGAGGCCTGACGATGACGGCCTCGTATCTGTGCCTTCAGTGCGCTTTTAGTGTTTCACCGACTTTTGGCAAGGCGCGTTTGTCCAGCACCGAAAATGTACTTAGCTCGATGAGCGCTGTAAACACCAGCTCTTCCTTGGCATAAACAATCAGCAAATTGCCATCCTTATTGACAGCTGTGGTGATCAATTCGCTGTATCCGACAATGACTTCTGTGTAGTTGGTACCGTCGAGACGGCTTAAAGCAAAGGTCATATCATCATTATAATCAAGCTGTTGATCTTCATTGGTGTCTTTATTGATCAGCTCATAGAAAATAGCCTGCTCCTGCTCATTGAGCCGAGCACCTTCTTGTACCAAGGTGCCAAATCGGTAGATAAGCTGATCCACTGAGTCAAACAACCAGTGAGATTCATTGGTGCTGGCATTGATCAGAATGGCATTTTTCATTCGAGATTTTCGATAACTGCTATACATTTGCTGCGAGCTGCCACTGCGCTTGAAGCCTTCTGCTGTTGAGATGTCCGCTGCTGTCGCATCAACCGTCAGCTTTTCGGATTCCAGCGGGATCAGAAAGTAATCATAGTCTCCAAGCTGTTCAGGATAACCCAGATCCCAATTTTCTTCCCGGTCCTTATCCTCAGCTAAGTTCAACGGCACATTTTGCTCGCCCTGTTCAGAAAACAGATCTCTGCCTATGTCATACACAAGCATTGCGCCCAGAAACAGTACTATGAGGAATAAGATCAAGCCGTTAATTCGCCAAATCCAGTTAAAAAAAGCATGTATTTTCATAATCATGTGAAGTGCTGTGTAATGTACCCGCTACTATGCCTTGATTTTGGGCACAAAAAAAGCGCTGTTTCCAGCGCTTTTTTGCTTGGTTACGCCTCAGAGGCGAGTGGCTGCGAGCTGACCCGCTGTGCCTTCGATTCCTGCGCATAGACGCGTTTCGTTGCGGCAATACAAATGGCAGCCAGCAGCAGCAACATAGTATCAACCAGCAAAACATCACGCAGTGCAGCGCCGCTGAGCAGGCTCGACGTGCTGTAAAACAAGGTCCAGTCGCTGATGGCGGTCAGGGCAAACAGTGCCGCACTGGCGCTCAGCAGCGCCTTGCAAAACAGCTTTTGATTGCGCATCAGCTGCGAGATCACAATACTCACAATCCAGATCAGGTAGAAGCTGCGCTCTATAAACTCAGCACGCCCCAGATGCTCGACCGGGAGCGCACGCGCCAGTGCAAACCCGGCCGCAGTAGCCGCCACTACGCCAATAAAGCTGCCTGAGGTCAGGCGCCTGACAAAGTTCAGACTGCGCTGGCTTTGGTTGCGTTGTTTAGCCCGTTTCGCTATCCACATCAGGTTACCTGTGATGATCACATAGGCAGTTGCCAGACCAAACAAGAAAAACGCTAAGCGCATCCCGTATCCTGCAAAGTCACCGAAATGCAGACTGGCAATGGTCGACAGACCACCTCGCACGGCGTTATCGTAATTGTCCATGGTCAGGTAGATTTGCTCCTGCGTACTCATCAGATAACGCACTTCACGCCACAATGAGAAGTCTTCGTTACTGGTCGTAGCGAACACCAAAATCGCGTTCTCGTCACCAAAATGTTCAATGCTGATGCGCTCTATGGTGACATCGCCCAGAGTCGCCATAGCGCGACGATACATATCATCCACACCTGTCATAGCCATTCGTTTATCGGCTTCTTCCAGATGCGGCTGGTCAAACCCGGCGGCATCGAGCAGCGCTTCCTGATTACCCTGATACAAAATCACCGCATAGGAGATCTGGTAAATAATCACCATGTTGAAAACCAGACCGGTGAAGGCATACATCAGGTGCATGGGCAGTCCCATTGTGCCTATCAGATTATGCGCATCGAGCCACTTATCTTTATTGCCGTCTTTTCGATACTGAAAGAACTTGCTGAACAACTTACGCCAGTGGATCACTATGCCGCTCAGTATTGCCACGAAAAAGAACAAAGTAATGAGACCAACAAAATACAGGCCCGCACGCCCCAGCCCTAGGTCATAGTGCATCTTGTACAGGAAGTGCGCATAGTTATGCGTATCGCTGCTGGCAACGATTTCACCTGTAATGGCATCCAATAACAAGGCCTGATGAAGGTGATCTTCACCAGTGATCGGGTCGGGCTGTGCCAGTTCACTTTCAAAGCGGGCTTCAATAAACGGATTGTGTTGATCCGGGGCATACATAAACATGCCGCCATGCATGTCTACCTGATAATTTTTTTCAATGGTTGCCAGCGCTTTATCAAATGCGGGCTGTGCTGTGTTGTGCCCAGCGTCGACCAGTAAAGGCGTGCGCTCCCAGCTGGTGATATTGTCTTTAAACAAAGTGATGGCACCGGCAAAAAACACCACAAACAGAACAGTAGAAATGATCAGACCTATCCAGGCATGGGCATTGGTCAGTGATTTAAGTGTTTGATTGTTCATTGTCTGAATTACCTCAGCACCATCAGGGCAGTATTAAGCAAAACGGATGGCACCAGTGCCAGCATCAAAGCCCGAAAAGACTTCCAGGCAGAAGGAAAGGAGTAGGCCCATACTAAAGCCGCAGCCCAAATTGGGAATGCCAAAATAAGTCCAATTAACAGGCGCGTGCCCTCGGAAAAAGGCAATAACAGATTGAGGTTAAGCACAACTGACACGGATAAAAACAGGCCGATGAATAAACCACTGAGTGTTTTAGGCCACATAGCTTGCCCCTCCAAAAATCAGGCTAACCAGGCACACGCCGCCCGTTATGGACAAGGTGCGCTCTCTGGAGTAGCCCGAGCTAATGGTCACTGTAAACAGGCTTAGCATAAACACCACCAGCGCCGCCAGCATCGACGACACCCAAGGGTAATTTAGACTGAAAGCGACAATGCCGAGTAAAAATAAAGACATAGCGCTAAACCCGGCCAACGGCTTAGGTAATGCGCGAGTGATGATGACTTGTTGCTGACTGCCAAGATATAAACTCAGTGCCGCCAGCCAAAGCGGGATAATTGCAATAAAACTCATATTTATACTAATCGTTATCATTTGCAATTATGGTACGGTTTTAAACCCAGACATTCAACTATAAAGCACAAAATATGGTCGCTTACGAGCAGAGCACTGCTACCATAGAGGTGTTTTTTGTGCGCCCCCACAACCCCCAAACAAGTTCATTAAAGTTTTGTTTCTCTGAACAATTTACGCTTGCAACCGGGGCTGCTATGAGCTTAGATAAAGCAATAGCCTGCACATAAAGTCAGGCTGCTTATCTGCGCTGGCGCAGTCACGATGGAACTAAGGAAAGGACGATGAACATTGAGCTAAAGCAAGCCTGTGATACCGACAAGCCCTATTTGCTGAACCTGCGCCTGCAAACCATGGTGGAGCATCTCGAGCGCGAAGGGATTTTTCTCAGTGACGAAGCACACCTGTGCCGACTTGAGGAAGACTATGCCAGCTCACATTTGCTGCTCATCGATAACGTAACGGTTGGCACACTCAAGTTTCGGTTGTTAAACAAGGAGGTGGAGATTATGCAGTTACAAATTGCTCCGCAATACCAAAAGCAAGGACTTGGCCGCTACACGCTCAGGCATATGTTTGAGCAGTATCCAGACTACCCGTTCTCCCTGACTGTACTTAAACACAACCCGGCTCGTCATTTGTATTTTGCGTTAGGTTTCACAACCTATGATGAAGACGAGTTTGAATACTATATGCGCCGACCCGCACAGCACATGCTTATGGCTTAACTTGTACAGACCCGGATAGCAGGCGCTGAAAATGTTGATCGATCAGCGCATCAATGGCGGCCTGATTGCGTATGATGGCCAGATTAAACTGCTGCAAACGCTTTTCACTCAACAGGCCGGGCCTGATCATGTAATGAACGGGATTTTTGTGCACGCTTAAGCGGCTTGCTCTGATATGCGCCTTATAAGGGTCGCGGTTAATCAAGTAAATGCCGGTGAATAAATCTTCTACCGCATAGTCAACGCGCTTTTTGACCAGCAAATCAAAGCGCTCCGTGGCCAGGTTAATGTCAACCACACAGTCGGGGCACTGCTGCACAACGCGCGAAAACGCCTCGCCATATACACTGCCCCGATTCACAGCCACGATAGATTTACTCAGAAAACTCAGGGTAGGCGTTAAAGCGCGCTGAGCGCTCAACGGGTTGCTCTCGTGGCGGAATAACTGCATCACTTCATCACGATAAGGCACACTAAACTCAGAAAAACGCCGCCGCTCCTGGGTAAAGCTGGCAGCAAAAATAATATCTACTTTACCTTTTTTAAATTCTTCGAAGGTCCGGCTTGATGAAGGAAATGATACGTAACGCCAACATAAATCGGCATTTTTCAGCACCAACTCAAGGATCTCAATATCCAGCCCATGATATTGCTCACCAGAGCGGAACGAATAGGGTGGCCAGTTATCGCTGGCACTGACCGTGACGGTTTGTGTACAGGCCTGTGCCACCGCGCTGCCTGAGACGATAAACAGCAGGCTGACAAACATGAACGTTAAGCAGTTTCGAACGAATTGCACTTTTAGCCGACATGATAGAAAACGTGTCTTTGCTTATAGCATAACTGGCGCTTTTTCCGCCAGTTACCAGTCAATAAATTGCCTGCTAATCAGCACAAATATGATTAAAGGTCGTCGCTATCCGCGCGGATAAGTTATTAAGCCAAGACGCACTGACGATACCAACGTCACTACTCAGCTCAACCATCAGACCAGCTTCAGGAGAGCGAACAAAGCGGATCTGCAACCAATGATAGCGCTGTTCAAAAGCAAATACCTGCTCGTCTGTCAGCCAGTTTTGCCCGCTCAAGCCAAACCTTGGCTGAGCAAACACTTGCAGCTCGGGTACTTCGCTCAGATCCGCAAAAGCGACGGATATTCTGGGAGCCTGGGTTTGAGCAAGTGTTTTAAACGCCCGATCTTTACAGAACATACTAAGCCAGCCAAAGCTATGTCCACCCACAGGGTACGCGGCTAAATCCGCGTTTGTTTGCCCAAGCTGTGCGTCGGACTGCGCACAACTATGCAATAGCAGCGGTGCACTGTGAGCAAACCAGCCCACTGCCTGACCCACTTCCACCGAGATCCCATACTCACAGTTTGTGAATGGCTGTCTGCCATTGTTTTCCAGCGCGACCGTCACTGCACTGTCACCGCAACACTGAGCGTAACTACTTGCCATAGCAGCAAGCAATGCAGCTTGCAGTGATGAGCCCCGGCACGCCAGGCGCGGTAATAACGTGGCGAGTTGCGCAGCGCTGGCTAACTGCATCTGACTATGGACCGGTTTTTTGCTGTTCAGCGCCGCCAGTTTACGCTCCGCCTCCTGACAAAATTCCCCACGAGTGTTAAGTGCATCCCGCCAGTAGTTCAGGTCGTAATCAAAGTGACCGGCCATGACCGCTTTATGACATTGTCGTTGCCAGTGCAGCAGGGCCCAGTCTCTTTGCCTGTCGAAATGCTGAGGAGCGCTGAGCAAGCTTTCCAGGTCACTACTGAGCACCTGCAGGCTGATATCATCAACTAGCAAATGGCTTATCCCTATCGCGACTATATGACCGTAACGGCTGCGATAACTGGCGATGGTTACTAATTGCTCTGACAATGAAGACTCAGCCAGACAAGATTTAAAGGCCTCCCGGGCTTGCTGTTTAAAATCTGCAAAGCTGGCAACGCTTAGCTCAGCACTCAGGTGTAAAGCCCCTTTACTAATCTGCTGCGTCATCTGCCTGGGATTAAAACGCAGCCGCAAAGCGGGATATTTCAGCAGTAAAATACGCGCAGCCTGATGGACTTTCTCACAGCTTAGCTGTTGTTGAGTGAACAACATAGTGCACACTTGCCAGCGCGCTATCCCCTGGATATGGATCATCGCCAGCTTGTTTGGTAATGCATAATTCAGCAATGTTTGCTCAAAGCCTAACGTTGCATTAGCGCAAGATGGGGCTAACTGAGAAAGCGGCACATCACTGAGTAACTGACTTAACGACACCGTCCAGCCGTGTTGCCTGGCACGGGTTTGCAGCATCAATGCCTTTAAAGAATCCCCGCCTTGCGATTTATACCCTTTGTCACGGTCCAGCTCGGCCAGCGGCACATTCAGGCTCTGTGCAATTAGCTCAGGCAATGTCGCCACCTGCTGGCATTGCGCCAGCCTTAGCTCGGCAACGCGCTTTAACGCTGGTTTATCAATTTTACCTATGGCCGTGGTTGGCAGCTGAGTGTAGTAAAAAAACTGCGCCGGCAACATATAAGCGGGTAGCGCTTCGCTGAGCACTTTGCGCAGCGCACTGGTATCTGCATCATTCAGATCACCGGCTATAAAGGCTATCAACTGGGTGCCTATACACAATACCGCCGAGCTGTGAATGCCCGAGTACTGATCCAGCACGGCTTCAATCCCTTCCAGCTCAATCCGATGGCCAAGCAGGTTAACCTGGTTGTCCAGCCGTCCAAGATAGGTGATCAGCCCGTGTTCATCACGGCGCACCAAATCACCACTGCGATAGAAGCGCTGCTCTGCACCAAGACGTGCCATGGTCATAAACTGCCGGGCTGTTTTTTGTGGCTCAGCTAAATATTCCAGTGCCAGGCCCTCGCCCCCGATCAGCAGCTCGCCCTGTTTTGCCGGTCTGCCCTGCTCGTCTACAATCAGTAAAATGCTGCCTGCCGAGGGTCTGCCAATAGGCACCCGGCTGCGTTTTAAATCGGCCCGGGTCACGTGGTGCAAGCACGATGTTACTGTGGCCTCGGATGGTCCATATTCGTTATATAGCGCAATGCGTTCAAACAAGTTCAGCCTG
Organism: Pseudoalteromonas rubra; assembly: GCF_000967655.1. GTDB lineage: Bacteria > Pseudomonadota > Gammaproteobacteria > Enterobacterales > Alteromonadaceae > Pseudoalteromonas > Pseudoalteromonas rubra_A. The sequence continues at coordinate 73,355 of NZ_JXYA01000065.1, read as the reverse complement.
TCCCAGTGACGCACTATGTTATGACTGAACTCCTCTCCCCCGAGGATAACAGTATTCAAATGCATGCTCGCAAGCCATTCTTCAGCATGTGAGTCTGCCAGAAAATTGGCCAGCAAACTGGGCGGTACATCAATATGGGTGATGGCTTTAGAGATACAAACCTTGGCAAACTCGGCCGGATCCAGCACAGTGCGCAGGGTGAAACACACGCATGCCCCGGCAGACAGAAACATCAATACTTGCTGCAAAAAGGCGTCTGTTGAGCTGGATAAAATACATAAGGCACGATTGCCCGGTAGCAGCTGATATTGTTGTCGTGCGGCCTGAACTTGCACAGCCAGACTATGACGAGCAATCGCAATGCCCTTTGGCTGGCCTGTACTGCCAGAGGTATACACATGATAAGCAACGCGCTGCTGCTCTGCCTCCAGGCTGGTTGGCGGTAGCCCGCTCATTGATAAAACCACAGGGTGTGAAACACACGCCAAATCGACAAGGCAGCCAGTTTCTGTCAGTTGTGGATCGACCTTGCTGTACAACACCACACGCGCCTGACTGCGAGCCAGCATATGTTGCATACGTGCCACCGGAAAGTGCACATCGAGGCACACAAAGGGGCAGCCAAGTAACAACGCCGTTAATATCCCCACCACACTCAAGCGCGGATCATCGCCGTATAAGGCAATACAGTCGCCGGGCTCAAGGCCTGAATCGCGCAACAGCGCCACACATCGGGCCACCAGAGCGCTCAACTCGTCATAGGTGAATGTCCAGTCATCGCCTTCGAGTGCCATGGCCTGCGCGGGCTGGTTCAAGATATTGGCGATCATATTGGCCACCGTAGCTTGCGTCATGCCGACTCCTTGTGTAATGAAAGCCCGGTAAACCCATTCACGCCCACCAGCATATTGCACCAATGGGTAAGCTCCTGGCCTTGCATCCAGGGCTCGTCATTATCAAAGGTATACTTACGGGTAAACGCAAGACCAGGACAGCTGTGTTCAACCAGCTCGTCATGAAAGGTCGCCACCAGCAGGCCAACCCTGGCGTTGGGGCACAGCTGCTCAAGCGTGGTTTTTAATGTCAGCGTGTTTGCCAAAATCTCATCCGGTGTTTCAAACTGCCAGTCTTCATTTTCTTCCAGTGCCACACTCAAAAAGAACAACACACTGTCGAGTTCTGCCAGCTCAGAAAAGAAGCGAGTGCAAATGCCGTCAAACTTTTCCCGAAATGCCGGGTACTCGCGCACCAGATCATGGTTTTCAACCGCAAAGTCGTGGGCAGACAGGTAACCCGAAGCGCGATCGGCGTACTTGCGGTACTCCTTGCAATCAGGCTCATACGGTTCCAGATTTTTAAGCAGCAGTACCTCTTTACACCGCGTTTGCAGCGCTCGGTTGAGATCGGCCACCGAACGGCCGCCTATCCAGTCAAAAGGCCCACGCCGACAACCCAGTTCCAGCTGCCGGGTCAAATGACGAGGCCGACAATCCATCCCCAGGCTGTAAACCCGGCGATAGTTTCCCGCGATAAACGGGTTGCCGGTTAGAGCTGTGAATTGCTTGCTCATGCGCACGCTCCTTTGCCTTGTAATCTATTCAAACAGACTCGCCCAATCACCCGCCACCACGTTGGTACCTCCAGCAGCACACGGGCAAACGGGATCAGGCACAGTTTAAGTTTGTGGTTGGGAATGGTACGAAATTCATCGCGGGCTTTGCTGTACAACCAGAAGGTTTCAACAAAACCCAGCGCCGTCCAAGCCAGCACCAGCGCCACGCCGACAGTACTGCTAATCAAAAACGCCATCAGCAACAGCAGCGGCATTAATAAAAAGATGCTCACAGAGATCATGTCGATGCGGTGGCGCAATCCTAATACGGTTTTCTCAGCCATCTGATTGCGATAAAACGCCGCTTTATGCAGCGCCACTTCGACAAACCCCTGCGACCAGCGACGGCGCTGCTGCAACAAGGCATGGAAGGTTTGTGGCGGCTGGGTCAGCGCTTGAATTTGCGGCGCGTAAAACACGGTGTAACCCAGCTCCAGACCCAGCAAACAGGTTTCTCTGTCTTCACCACTGCGCAGCCCGCTGTGGCGAGACAGCAGCGCCTCAATAATTGGCCGCTTATACAGACAGCCCGCGCCGGGCATAATGGGCACACTGCCCTCATTTTTGCTGAACTGATAACTGGCTCGCTCCAGCGCATATTCCAGCATCTGAAACTGCACTGCGGGTGTATTTCCTTCTGTGGGGCGCATGCTGAAATAACACCCCATAGAGGCCGAGTCTGCTGCCAACTTATCATGTATCTCAGGCAGGTTATCCAAACCCTGAAGTTCAGTATCAAAGTCGGTGAAAATAATATACTGATGCGGCAAAGCTTTGATTTGGGTATAAAGCGCCCCTATCTTTTGGCCATTGGGCGTCACTATGCTGAGGCTAAGATGGGTCAGCTTTTCAGTATCCGCCGCAAAAGGCTGATCGGTAGAGCCATCATCAATCAGGATAATATCCAGCTCAGGATGGCGCGCTGCCAGCCCATCAAAGTAAGCCAGGCGCTCGGCAAAGTTTGTTTTATCGCCCGCTTCGTTATAAAAAGGCACTAAAACTGCCGTTGTTTGAGTGGTTACCCGCTGTGCCAGCCAGGTTAACTGATAATCTTTCATCGCACGCTCCTTAGTGGGATTTGACCAGCGACAGCGGCTGTGTCGGATAAGGGTGAAGCTGACCATCACGCATCAGGTAATGGCTGTCACAACAATCAAAGTAAGCCTCATCATGGGTGATCACGAACAGGGTTTTACCCATTTCTTTGAGTGTGGGTAACCACTGGCGGTAAAACACCTGACGGCTTTGCGGGTCGATATTGGCGGCAAACTCATCCAGCACCAGGATGGGCCGCTCTTCCATCAGCGCCTGCACCATGGCCAGGCGTTTTAGCTGGCCCGTCGACAGGCGGGTATTGGTAAAACGACCGTCGCGAAACTGCACTTTGTCGCTCAGCGCAAGTTTGTCCAGCCATTGATTAATTTGCGCCTCGCCCATCGGCTGCCCATAGCGATTGGCAAAGACCACACTGTCGGCCGAAATACCGGAAAAAAGCTGACGATAAGCGAGTAGCTGAGCCGCCTCAAGCGGACGATTATCAAGCCAGACTTGACCGCTTTGCGGTGCATATAATCCACTTAGCAACCGCATAAAGGTGGTTTTACCAGAGCCATTGCCGCCGGAGATAAACACGATATCACCCTGGTTCACTTCAAGATTAATGGGCCCGACCGTAAACCCTTGGTCATATTCAAACATCAACTTTTGCAGCGTCAGCTGCTGTGTAAACGACACCGCTGACGACGCAACACCCTGCTCCCCGGCCTCGCTGGCCAGTTGTTTGATTTCGGCCAGCTTGTGTTGCGACACCTGTAGCTGGCTGAGCACCCGAAATAACTCCATGCTGCTGTGAAACGGGCTCACCATAAACAAAGTGATGATCACAAAGCTGATACTCTGCTGAGGCGACAAGGCAAACCACAACGGCGCGACAAATACCGCCACTGCCGCCAATAGATAAAGTGCGGCCATCAGCATCAGCTGATTATGGGCAAAGCGACATTCGGCCATAATTTTGTTGTGCTGAACGGCTGAGGCATCGCGGCTCAGGTGCTGTTCATACAGGCTGTCATTGCGCAGCGCGTTTTGTTTCACTTCGCGGATCCCCATCAGCAGGTCGTGCAGATGAGTAAAAAAGCTGTCTTCGGCTTCTCTTGCGCGCTCATACCCCTGATGAATGCGCCCGAAGCGCAAACAATAGGCCGTCACCGCCAGCGCTATCAGCCCCAGCGCCAGTAATGCGCCCAAAGGGGCAATCACAAACATGTAAATCAGTGCTGCAATTACAGTGAACAAATGCCCCACACTCAATGCGACGAACTGATTCAGCTGACTAAGTGTGTTGGCATCATACGCAATCGCCGAGAGGATCCGCTCCTGGCCAAACTGCTCTATCATCTGTAACCGGGCATGGCGCACCGCATCCAAAATATCCAGCCGCACGGTCTTAATGGTGGTTTCGGTCAGCCGGATCACGCTGCGCTGAAAAACCAGCTGCACCAACACAAAGCCAACAAATGCCACTGAGAACCACACCGCACCCTGAACCAGATTGGCCGGGTTGCTGCTATCCAGTTGCAGTGCCATAGTGAAAGTGTGCAAGATCAAAATGGTGGTGCAGGCGCTTAAGCTGCTCAATAAAACCAGTTTGAGCGACAGCACCTGCCACAGGGCCCGGCATTTTTCTATCATACTTGTCCTCCCAGACTGCGAGCATACAGGCGCGGCGAAAGCTGCCACAGTACGCCCCCAAGCAACAGGGAGCCGTAATAGCGTAAGTAACCATGGGTGCGGAATTTGCGCTCATTGTGGACAAAATGACAGCGCCCAAGCCATTGATAATGACCACCGTGACGCTGACATCGCACGCCCAAGTCGGTGTCTTCACCACGCAATAAGTCCGTGTTGAAGCCCCCTACCGCTTTAAACAAATCGGCCGACACAAAACAATTGCCGCCCATACTCAAATGACGCCGATTAAAGCGGTTGATATCGGCCGCAACAAACCGACCGAGCCAGTGGCCACTGTCACTTTTCAGTGGCGCTGTGCCATACACTGCTCTGTGACTGCCTTTGCCAAACTGAGCAACCTGCGCTGGTAACTGTGCACTGCACACGGTATCAGCATCGAGAAACAACAGCATGTTGCCACTTGCCTGTGCAGCGCCATAATTACGCGCCGCAGCGGCACTGCCTGCTGAGATAGTAAATACTTGCTCAGTGTAGGCCCTCGCTACCTGTACAGTTGCATCTAAGCAGGAATCACAGACCACGATCAGCTCAGCATCCAGAGGTAACTGTTCAACCAATCGCGGCAAGGTAATTGCTAATGTTTTTGCTTCATTGTGAGCCGGCAAAATCACGGACAACATACGCACCTCTACAGCAAAAAGTTATGTGCATCAGGGCAGGCGTTGAGCACTTTAAGGCTTTTCTGACGCATGGTCTCGGCAGCACGCTGATAGGGCTCAGACGCAATGAGTTCCTCAATAGGTGTTTCCAGCACATTACCAAAGACCAGATCAGGGAACTGCTTGGTCATCACCAGTTTGCCGCCGATATCGACATCCAGTTTCACGCCCATTTTGAGATAATGTGGCCGAGCCGGCATTTTGCCGCGATAGTACTGACGAATTTCGTCTGCGTCATAATCCGGCCCGAACAATACCGGGATCTGGGCCGGATAAGCACGCAGTTTTTCTATGGTGTCTATCACCTGCTCAATATAGTCCGGGCGAAAATCGCCCATATCAAAGCCAGTATAAGAATTGGGCACTGTGTCATAGTCTTCACAAAAGCGGTGGTATTCGCTGCGCGCCATCATGTCCACGACCCACAGATGGTTGTAGATCATCCAGTCCACGCCCGCCTGCTCACACTCATTGAGCAGCTCAGTGGCCCGGTCGAGGTTTTTGGCCATCATGGTGTTTTCTACCCCGATCAACCACTGCTTGCCCGCTTTTTTACCATCAGCCAGCAACTTAATACCGGCCATGGTTTTGTTGTAGGTGCCTTTGCCCCGGATCGAGTCATGGATATCTTTTGGTCCGTCGATGGAAATTAAAAAGGCCAGCTGATCGTGATACTTACTCAGCTCCTCAAAGTGACGCTTGATCATCAGACCATTGGTACAGATATAAATAAAGCACCCGGCTTCTGCCAGACGGCTGAGGAATTTGGGAAAATCGGGGTGCAAAGTGGGCTCACCGCCGGTCAGTATGATGTCGCAGCGCTGACGCTCAACAAAATCAAATAAATGACCGCTCTGTTCATACGGAATGGCCGTGGGATCCAGACCGTGATGAAAACCGGTTTCACGCCACTGGAAACACTGCTCGCAACGCAAGTTGCAGCTGCTGGTCATTTTAATTACCAGTTTGCAGATGTTCTCGGCTTCAATTTTTCCGCTCGCGGCATAGCGCCTGAGGGCGTTCGCCACGCGCTCGGTGCTGGCCTGATGGTGGGCAGTAAACCCTGGGTTTCTGGCCATAAAGTTCTGATGCGCCTGCGGTAATTCGCTGACTGACAGCTGCGTGGCTTTCTTAGTCCACATATTCGACTCCTACAATATTATTTGCTACTTGCGAGTAAATGATGACAAATCTGTTGTGATGCATTGGCATTGACCAATGTGGCCGCTCTCATGCTGGTTTGGCTGCGCAATGAGCTTGACCCCTGAATGCGACTGAGCAGGTCTCTAAGCTGCTCGTCATTGTGGGCATTGAGCGCGGCACCCTGCGCCACAAACACGGCGCGATTGTGCTGCTCTTGCCCGGGCAAAGCGCCATGAATGATCAGGCAGGTATTGGCCAGCGCCGCCTCGGTTAAAGTCAGGCCGCCCGCTTTCGTGATGATGATGTCGGCCTGAGCGTAATAGGGCCGCATATCCGACACAAACCCAGCCAGCCGCAGCTGTTGCTGAGCAATCTGTTGTTCAAAACGTGCCTGCAACTGCTGCTGTAACGCCTCGTTCTGACCGCAAATAACGGTCACCGTGCCTGATGGGTTTTGCGCCAGCAATAAAGCCACCGTTGCAGGTGAGATCCCCAGCCCCCAGCCACCGCCACAAAGCAATATGTTCAGGTTCGCGTTGTTTTGCTCATTTGTTGCTGTTAAATCGGGCGTTACCTCGGTGGGGATCCCCAGCGGCAATACCTCGGTCCCTCTGGCGCGATGCCAGTCCAGCACGGGGTGACTGTACTGATGAGAAACAAACAACTGAGTGAGCGCAGTCCGCCATCCGTTCGATATTTGATAGTCTCCCAGCACACCACTGACTTCGACCTTGTGCCCGGCCAGTTTTGCATAATAACGGGCAAAAAAAGCGCCATAATAGCTACACGCCACCACCTGTTTGTGACGGCGGATCACCGCTTTGGCCTCATCCAGCTTGTCATTGCCTTTAAGTGCCAGCCACAGTGGTAACAATCGGTAAAGAAACGGATAAAACCAGCGGCTGGCATACAATTTACTGTGATGTTGCTTACCCGACATGCACCACTGGTAATACTGGCCAAACAGCAAGTCAGACAGCCACTGTGGCAATAGCTCGGACACTGACATCAGCTCAACCGCTTTGCCTTGTTTGCGAAAACGACTCGCCAGGGCTTGTGCCAGCGCGCGTGAGCCAGCGCCGGATTCCACATATAGCAGTAACATACTACTGAACCCGCTCAAGTGGCCGCGTGGTGTTCAGCCACAAAGCTCTTACTTCAGCCAGCTCCAGTTTCATCACCACCATGTCCTGCTGCGGGCCATAAAAATTTTCAAAACGACCCAGCGCGGTAAACTGTAAAGAGTGATAAATATTAAGAATGTTCGACTGCTTGGTGTCGGCAAATACCTCAATGTAGAGCTCTTCATAACTGGTTTCTTCCAGCAGGACTTTTAGGGTATCGAGCAGCATGGCCATTTTTACCAGAGGCGAGACAGCCTGATCGGCAACAAACCAGCCACCCCAGACGATGCTTTTTGGGTCCCACAAGCGATAGTGATAACCGGACATGCCAACCAGCTGCTCGCCCTGTTTAAAGCACCAGTAGTGACGGCCATTGTCTATCCCCGCCGCCAGACAACGGCGATGAAATTCAATGGTGCGAATGGTGTCTTCGTTCAGTCCATCCACCATTGCATGCTCGATAAACTCCAGTTGCTCATCGCCAAAAGACACCGCTGTCTTTTCAAGCCGCTGATGATGCATAAAGCGCTCGGTACGGCGCATTTTTTGTACCAAAAGTTCTGCTCTGCGATCTTTAAATTGCTGTTCCATATCCGGCCACCCATAGTGTTGCTTTGCTTTGATGGCCTGCAAGTTATTATAAGTATTGGATAAAATCGCTTATGGAAAAGTGATGAATGATTATGAGAGCACTATGAAGGCTGAGCAATGGTTATTCTAACTGATGATAAAACAGCCCGTTTTAAAGCCATTAACATGGTGTTTTTTGCTTAACATTGGGCTGTAAACTCCACCTTATTTCCGAGCGGGAAAAGCACGATTTTTTGTGTTATTTTGAGCGGCAGTTATGCAAACAAAGAGGCCTATAGTGCCGATAAACAAACTGCTATATTCTCTGCTGATACCACTCATTTTATCTTTAATAGCATGTACTTCACCCCCTTCAACGATCGTTGAATGGCCTGGTGGCAGATTGTCGTTATCAGAAGAGCCGGCTTCATTTAACGGCGAAGTGGGACAACGAACATTCCAGGCGACTGTCTCTGCACTGTGGCATGAAGGCGCACACTGGTATGTCATTTATGCCTGCAGCGCTTATGAGCAAAACACGGACACAGAGCGTTTTTCTGCCGGCGAAGTGACATCTGAGTCGGCGCTCATCGGCACACCTGTCACGCTTGATTGTGGCTTAGGGGTTACGTTGACTGTACGACCGTGACTTTTTAGCGCAACTATCGTGCTATAAATGGAAAGAGGTAAGGCGAAGGTGATCCACGCAATACGTCATCAACCAAGTCGTCTGAAGCAAGAGCACGGGATGACGGGTGAAAAGGGTCAGATTTATGGTGTGTTGTGAGGCATTCCAAGCGTCTGCGCTTCGCAGCCATAACAGCCTATAGCCTGAGGAAAAAACAAGCTCAGCAAGGATGCATTGTGGTCAAGCCAGCTCCTCGTCGTCTTACCGGCCCTGAGCCGCCACCTGCTCAAATAAACAGCCATGTGTTGCTTATCGGTGCTAATCGCTTTGTTTACGGCGTTTAATTGCTTGCTCAATCTGCACTTTTAGGTCTTTGGCTCCCTGCCTGTCGGGATCAAGCTCCAGTGATCTCTCTATCGTATTTAGCGCATCTTGATATTTTTCTTGTGCAAATAGTAATTCAGCCTTCGTCTCAACGAATACAGGATGTTTGGGCGACAAATCCAATGCTCTGTTTATCAGGACCTCAGCTTCCTCAAGACGGTTTTGTTCAACCATTAAACTAGCGTAATTGTTCATCACATTTGTGTAATCTGGCTTAAGAGACAATGCTTTTTTATACAAAGCTTCTGCCTCCTCAATTCGGCCAATACTATTTAGTAGGATCGCGTAATTATAAAGATAACTTGCCTCACGGGAGTTTAACTCCAACGCTATTTTATAGTGAGCTTCCGCTTTTTCAAAATTCCCCTGAGCTTTTAACACTAGTGCATAATTGCTATGAGCACTGTCATCATAAGGGTCAATATCTATCGCTTTTCTATAGTGCTTTTCCGCACTTATAGCCTGACCTGTGTCAAATAACCAATAAGCGTAGTTGTAGTGCAGTTCTGACGACTCTGGCAAGGCTTTAATTGCCTGCCTATAGTGTTCAAGTTTATCTTCAACAGACCCTTTACCTTCAGCCTCGAGTGACCAGTCCAACCAGCTTTTATCCTTCTTTTCCTTGGGTTTAGGCAGTAGTTTTGCTTTAATGTCTTCTCCGCCCTCACGAGAGGTATTCAGTACCTGCTCCTGAAGTGTTTGCTTCATATCTTCGGTATAACGCTCCAAGTCTTTTAACTGATCATCATGCTTATAACCCCAAAGGTTGCCGATATCCAGCATTAGCTGATCCCAGTCTGGCGTTGGCACCAACACGCCGTTATGCTTTTGCATCAGCGCAGCGATGTCGCCATTTGGTTGTCCGCCAGGTTCGTAGTAGCACCAGAAAGGTCTGCCACTGATGTCCTGCTGCGACAGGTCAGATAAAAAGTTCATCAGGCTGCCATCGTTTCCGCCATAACCAATAAAAATGGGGGTATAAAATTTAAAGATATTCTTCAGGGCATCTTCCCAGGGCTTTTTCAACTGCCCGGTGCCGTCTGGGTCATTAATGGGGTCGGTAAACAAGTCACGGTGGATTTTGGCGACCATAGGGCGCCTTGCCAGTGGCTTCAGATATCCAGCGAGGGTTTCGTGACCTATCACATGCGGAGAGCGACGACCATAAATATACAAAGAATCAGCGACCAGGTTGTCGAAATTGGTAGTGATCACCATGTTATGGCTGGTATTGGTCATTATCCAGGCCAGTACGGCATAACCAAAACTCGGACTACCAGCTTCGATGGCTTTTTCCAGCTCCGCGAAGCCGGCCTCATGGTCACCTGCGAAGCAGCGGGCAAATATCTCGGGATAATGACCAGCCAGATTATCAGGCTGCCAGTTGTCTATTTCCAGCGGGTTACACCTGAGCCAAGCATCAAAGTCGCTACCGGGTGATACCTCTCGATGATACAACATTTGCATCCATTCCCTTGCCAAATGCGCTGCGCCTTTAACCCCTGACTGGATTGATGCCCCCGCGCCCAGAATAAACACAAAGCGACGGTCTTCCATGGTGCCATTTATACGTTTTAATTCATCAAGGAAACCCTTTAATGCCCAAACCTGCACTGCTGATGCCTCTCTGTCCATGATATTTTTATAAATTTATTTATAACTGGACCAATTGTAACGCGAAAGCTCCCTACCCGGAAGTGATCTGGATCAGTCAAAAAGTCGCATTTTGCGCACCGACGTTGTGTAATAAAACTCGTTTAGCTGTGAATACTCAGCGCTTTGGACACACCACTTTCTCTGCCTTCAGATGATACATTTCAATATCCGGATGACTAAAGAACCCCACTTCCCAGGGGTTTTTAGAGATAAACAACTCTCTCACTTCATTAAACAAAGCACTGCTCGTGGCTATTTGGTGCACCCGCCCGGTGATGATGGAGTAGTTCCATTCAACATAGTTTTCAAAGGTAAAACTGGCACGATTGTCGATGGCAAAATAGCACTGATTATCGCGTTTCATCAGGCTGGATTTAAAGGTCTGTGGCAGGGTGATAAAAAAGATATCGTCATCGGTACTGGATAAAAACGCCATCACAGTAGTGTGTGGTTGCGACTGTGCTTTGGTGATCAGCACGCCAACTTTGTTGTCGTGCTCTTCTTCGTCCATAACAGGCGTTGCAGTTAAAGGTGTGCAGGGTAAGGGGTTTTGCACACGCGGATCTTCCGGGAATTGATACCCCGGTGCACGATATTCCAGCGCAACCGAAATCCCGTAATACACCTGATACTCCACAGCCGACAGGGTGACGTCGGTCTCGTTCAGGGCGGTTACCCGGCCTTTGTACGATAAACGATAAACACTCAACTCGGCGTCATATTCGCTGACCCCGGTGCGGTTATCCAGATGCACCGTGACCAGATCGCCAACACGCAATGCGTGACTCTCTCTGAGCTGGAGCAAAAGCTGGTTGTCATCATTTATTTGTGCAAAACAGATAAAGACATCAATGCCGCCCAGATGGGTCTGGTAAGCCGATGCAACGGCAATCACAGGTGATGGAATAAACTGATTTAAAGACGACATAACACTCCCTTGAAACTGGGTTAGCAAGCAAAATCGAACACTTTAACTCTAGCATATACACGTCGCAGGATACGCTATACATCACGCACAACCATTCTTATTTACAGAACGATAGTGACGATATTCGCACATTTTATTCTTTTTCTTGAAGCGGTAGAGTAGCGCTATCACAGTTTAGGAGCATCATCATTATGCCATCAATTCGTCGCGGCTCAGAGCGGGGCCAGGTTAATCTGGGCTGGTTAAACAGCCTGCATACTTTTTCATTTGGTCATTATTACGATCCAGAGCATATGGGATTTTCCGTATTACGCGTTATCAACGACGATACGGTTGCACCCGGTATGGGGTTTGATACCCACGGGCATCGCGACATGGAGATTATTTCATATGTGCTGCAGGGTGCATTGGAGCACAAAGACAGTAAAGGCAATCATCACATTATTCCAGCCGGCGAGGTGCAACTGATGAGTGCAGGTACCGGGATCGCACATTCCGAGTACAATTATTTTGCCACAGAGCCAACCCGCTTTTTACAGATCTGGATCCGCCCAGGCTCAAAAGGGCTGAGCCCCGGTTACGCGCAAGCCAAAATCAAACAAGAGGGTCCACTTACCCCACTTGCAACCCCCGGTGGCCAGCACGGCTCACTGGTCATTCATCAGGATGCCAGCCTGTATCGCCTTAAGCTCTCAGAAGGTGAAACTTACACACTGAACGCAGATAATCGCTGGGGCTATCTACACCTGGTTGAAGGTTCAGCCCAAACGGCTGAAATATGCCTGGAGCCGGGCGATGCTATGGGCCTGACAGCACAAGAGTCCGCCACTGTGACGGCAACAGCGCCACTTGAGGCACTGTGGTTTGAGCTCCCACCGGGCTGAATTTCAATACAGTATAAGACGGGTCTGCGGCTCAACGGGCTCAGCGCTCAATACTGGTTTCCGAGTACAAAAAAAGCCATGCACAGTCGAACAGGCATGGCTTTGCTATGGACAGTAGTGTCACAGCTACGTCCCGCATTCAAACTGGAAGTATTAAGTCTTTTCCTCCAGAGGCGTTGCACCTTCCTGCAAGCGCAAAAAATCATCAATATCTTTGATGGACGCAGAAGGCGAAAGCAGCCGCAAAGGCACCTCATACTCAGAGTGTAAGAAGAACTTAAACCCTTCATATTCGTACGTTTGGCTAAATAGCTCAGCCAAAGTGTCGGCCTTATTTAGCGCAAAGGCTTGCCCCGATGGCCATTGGTGCGCAAGGATATCAGCCACACTTTGATATTGTTTGTAGTCATTCCAGTTGTGGTCTTGCATTTTCAACATCCTTACGACCTTACGCACCACAGGCGCTATCAAGCTCAAAGCACTGGTAAGACCAAAGAAAAAGAACTTATGCCAGGTGGGTACCTGCATCAGACCGACCCGGCGGATCATCGCCTTGGCCGCCTCAGGGTCTTTACCTGGTCCGCTTAATCTAAATTGCGCGGCGACTAAACTGCCATGATAAAAATTGAAGATCAGCCTTGGGTCTGGCAGCAAGTGATACCATTTAGGCTCTACGCCAAGCGTCCGCGCCAGTTCACCGGTAAATCGGTAGTAACGCACATTTTCTGAACGGTCTGGTTCCAGACAAAACTGCTCCCGACATTCCTGCTGATACTCATCTATACGCCGTTGCAGAGTGTGTGAATCAGCCAGCTCAGTTTTACCCGCCAAAACCCGGGCATATAAACGCGCCTGTAACTCGGCAATGGTCGGAACACCTCCAACATCCGGACGGGTAAATCCAATCCAGACTAAGCTGTCTCGCAATGTCGGGTGGATCATGTGCAAAAAGTTAGAGCGGATATTCTTCGCTGCATCTTGCGCTGCGCTGTGGTGGATCATGTCAAACTGCGTTTCATAGCCGGTTGACATCATCACATCGGTACATTCAATAAATTGCCCATCGTGCAGATAAACACCATTCTCGGCAAAACGTTTTACAGAGAACAAATGAAGCTGGGTTTGCCCGGTTTCCAGATCTTGCAACCAGATATCATTCTTGTTACTGAATTCGCCGTGCAGGCCGTATTTAACCAGAAACTTCCACATCCAGAACGCGCTTAAAGGTCGCTGACGCTTTTGCTCGTTGACCTTCAACCCTTTATTCATAATGCGTTTTTTCAGCGTGGCCTCAAAAAGCGAATGATTGACCAAAAAAGAGTAATGCGCAGCTCGTGTGGTCCTGGAGTCACCGGTATCGCCCAGAATAACCCGGGCAATAATGCTCTTGGGGCGCTTAACCACCAGATGAGTTTCTTGCGCAACTTGCGCAATTTGGTGCACTACATCAGAGCCAGACTCTCCAAGTCCCAGGCAGACCACCTTTTTGCCCTTAAATTTTGACGCTTCTTTGAAATCAAAACTATGGTGAATGGTCCCCTTGAACTGCTCCATGTTAGGAACAGAGGGCAATAGTGGGTTGCGAAACTTGCCACTACACACCGCAACAGAATCAAATAACTCGTCTTTGCGTTCACCGTTCTTAAGATAAGTCACCCGCCATTTTTGTGTGCCAACTGGCTCAACAGACTCAATGACGGTGTTAAAACGGATGAACTTTCTCAGTCTGAAATGCTCAGTAAAATCTTGCAGATACTCGATATATTCACTGGCAGTCCAGTATTTGCGATTCTTCTCTCTTGGCGGAAATGAGGAAAACGCCATAAAAAAGTTAGAAACCGTCAGGTGGATGTCGTTATAGATCCCGCCTTCGTTTTCTTTGTTATAAAAGGCGCCACCAATGTCATCGCTGCGCTCAAAACACACCACAGTGTGACTTTGATCTATCAGCTCTTTGGTGGTTACCAGGCCAGATAAGCCCGCACCAATGACCGCAACGCGCTTCATCGGGTGGCTTGGTGCCTGCATAGCTTGTGAATTCATCACATCGTCTCCCACTCGGTTAGATTGGGTAAATTATCGAATCAGGTAATACTTCCGCGTCTATGATGCAAAGCCGCTTTGAAAATTGCAGCGTACCGTCTGGTGCGATACTCAGGCTGTCCTGACTTTCGCTGGTCAGCAACAAAGTGGAAGGCTCTCCCTGTCGGGATTCAGTGACCATAAAGCTGCTCACCACTTCCAGTGCATGTTCACTTTGGTGCGTGATCTCTATGCTGCCCGCAAACCGGCGTTGCAATCGGTCACGGAACCAAACGGCTTTTTGCAGGCCCAGGGCTCTGTCTATCAACATTTTTTTGCCTTCACAAAACACGTTGTAAACCAGCATACCCTCCTCAAAGTTGGCTCGATTGGTCACTAAGTAACTGGCATCTTCAGTAAAGAAATCTGGCCACTGGGTCAACATTTGCTGGTCGAGCTGGGCGTGATAGCGCTGGTAAAATTCGCGAACAGAGCGCTCCAGCAACAGGGTTTTCAACATTTCTTCCATGCTCACAGCTCCATCACCTGACGATAGTAGTTATAGAACCCACGGATCGCTGATTCCGACACCATATGATCGCAATCTGACGTGCCTTCTCCGTATTCAATGGCGCATTCAAACTGAGATTGCTGCTGTAAACCCACTTGACAGGAAGCCAAAATTTCATTGTCATCTATGGTGACCAGGCCCGACGCTCCCAGTAAATTGGCCTGTTTAACACGTCGTGCAGTCAGTGCTGGGTCTTCGTCTTCATACGCAAAGAAAGTCCAGGTTTTTACACATTTATCCTGGCTAACCGGCTCCACATGACGCATGACCAAACAGTTCAACTGTTGCAGAAAAATCAGATTTGGCCAGATAGTCATGACTGCACCAGTCGCATGAGAAAACTCGGCCTCATGGGCTATCAAACTCGGATCTAGTAATGAAAACTCCGAATCAACTTCTTCTGAGTGAGTCTGCTGCTTACTGAATGTGGCAGTAGAAGCCAGCACACTGTGCATGCCCTTGTCCTCAACCACAATCTCAGTCTCCTGATCCGACCGCCAGATCCCAAACAGGGTGAAAAATGAGTGCAAAATAGCCGCATGTACGGTGTCTTTCACATTTTCAATCTGCAGCTTCCAGTTGCCGGCAACAACGTGCTTGTGCTTGCCAATCACCTTTAAGGGACGGCCATCACAGACTCGGTCAAAGTAACGCAGAACTTTGGGACCCAGATAGGTCTCAAGCGGCACCATGTCGTTACTAAAGCTAGCAAACACCACACCGTGGCGCTCACATACATTTAGCTGTTTCAAACCATGATTTTGCGGGTCAAACTGCGCCGACATTCCCCCTTTTCCCTTCACTCCCTGGCTCAAAGGTACGCCTACCAGGCGGCCCTCCAGATTGAAACGCCATTCGTGATATGGGCAGGTAAACAGCTTGTTGTTACCTTTACGCTTCTCACATAACCGCGCGCCACGATGAGTACAGCGATTAACAAAAACGCGAATAGCCCCTTTTCGGTCTCTGGACACAATCACACCGACATTGCCTACCGAGCTCAGGATATAATCGCCAGGCTCGGGCACCTCACAGCTTAACGCCACATAGTTCCAGGAATTGGCGAAAAATATCTTATCCAGCTCCCGCTGAAAGTTATCCCTGTCGGTATAAATGTGCTGGGGAAGCCTGCGCACACCCGCGTCAGGCCATCCGTGGAACTCACTCATGATTCAAGCTCAGCTGCCGGTTGCTTAGTTGCCTGCGCTGCATTGCTGTTTGATTGTCGCTCTGAGCCATACACCACTAAGTCGGCGATCCGGCTCATCACCGACATCAGCATGGACCAACCCTGCTCCTGAATTTCAAGCAAACCTTCTGCCTCATGCAGGCTGGGTGTCTGGCGACGCACAAAGTCATAGCCCATTTTGACGTGCTCGTGGTCGCCATCATCATGCTCATGGAAATGGCGAGCGTGCTGTGTTTGTGACATCACAGGCGCAACATGCTTGTAGAATACAGTGGCTGAGGCTTCAACCACCAGGTGGATCAATACCAACTTTTGCATATCAGACAAGCGGTTTAAAATACTGCAGAACCAGCTGCTGGTCGCTTCAAGAACCGGGTCAAAAATGCGCGCACTTGAATCCCGGCTGGCAGCCAAGTCCATATTGTGGCCAAACTCTTCGATCAGATGGTCCCAGGCCAGCTCCAGGTGTGCCCCATCAGCACTGGTCAGATAACGGTTGAACACCATTTTCTGGAAGTGATTTGACCACACCTGAAAACAATCCAGGAAACGATTTCTTGTCTCTGAGTCTGTTAGCAGCCCTTTATTTACCAGCGCAAACAAACGATGTTTATCGAAACGATCTTTGAAAATTTCGTTCTTCTGGAACAGTTTATCGACTATGGTATCGGCGTGTTTTAATTCGTAGTTTTCGTCCTCGTGGAACGTCGCCCAGGGGTCGGCGATGTCTTCATATAATCCACGGGAATCGAATTGTAATGACAAGCCCCAAAAACCCGTGGGCTCTGCGCCGATGAACCCATGAGGGCGACCAGGTGGAACCAGCAGTGCATCCCCCGCGCCCATGTCTGTTTCTACATCACCAAGTGTAGACGCACCGCCTTCACAAATTAAGATCATTGATTCCACAGGGTGGATATGCTCATCCAACTGCTCACCAGCTTCCAGTCTGACCCAGGCCATCGAAATGCGGTTATCCTTTGGCAAAAACTCGGTCAGCCCTTCATGTTTGGTGAAGTCTTTAACGTGGCCTAACCAGTGCTCAACACCGTTAACCTCGATAGTGCGAATAGATGGAATATCATCGCGCTTTACCAGTGAAACTAATTTACTCTCAGACATGCTCATTCCTTAGGTATCTTATTTTTCTACAACTTGTAGTGATTTCAAAAATTTAATAACGCTCTTCTGCTCAGAAAGCGGTAACAGCGAAAAGTGGTCACGGCTTTGACGTGCTTCACCACCGTGGTACAAAATGGCCTCAGTAATGGTCGTAATATCACCCCGGTGACCATAAGGCGCTGAACTGCCCACATCCCATAGCTTTCTGGTAATAAAGAACTCACTCCCCGGGCGGCCATCCTGAGACGGGCGAGCCTGATCGAGTGTCTCATTACAGAAAAAGCGAATGGCATCTTCACGCTCCACCGGATCACATAAATTGTGGCGCTTCAGGTCGGTGTAGGCCCATACAGTGGCACTGCCATCTGGGTTTTTCTTCAACCGAGGCTTAGGACCTTGCTTGGTCATATCCCAGCGCACTGAGCGACTGGTATCACGGAAAGTATGAGACGCATTGAGCGGGCTGGGTTCAGAGAACACGGGCGTATCCAACTTAAGTGCCGGTACGTGGCAGCTGTTACAGCCAATCTCGTTAAACTTGCGCTTACCAAGGCGCACGGCTTTGCGCTCAGCACGGGCGCGCGGCATCACCTGAACCGGCACAGGTAAGCTGGCCTGATATACCGATAATGCCGTGATGTCACCGACCGATAGCTCTCTTTCCACACCATCTTCATCGTGATCTTTATCGAACCCTTTGCCCGGGTTTAAATCAAAGCGCTCTTCTGCTTGCATGCCGTGGTGATGGTTCATTGCATCGACGGTAAAGTGGCGCAAAGTGGCAATGTTGCCCGACTGGTTAAATGGGCGGACCATCAAATCCGTATTAATGCCTTCACTTTCCACCACCAATCCGCCTTCCTTGCGGATATCAAAGGACACTCCTTTTGAAACTAATGTGTGTTCCCCGTCAGGCAGGGCTTCGGCTTGAGCGCGCAGATCATAGGTCATTTCACGGGCCACCATTTCAATGGCACCCGCACCATGCATGCCCGGCGTGTTCCTTTCGTTACTAAACTGATTAGACACGGACTCTGTAACCGGGTCTAAACGCTGCGCCAGAATGAAAGCGTTGACCACAAACTCGCCTGATCCACCTATGACCGGCTGAGAGTGACACCCGGCACAGGAATTCGTTTCAGGTGATGAGGTACGAATAAAAGCAGGCTGATCCGGCGCGCGTTTCACGCCTCCACCCGTCGTTGCCGGACGACCCTGACCATCACATTTATTAAACTTGGCAACGAAAAGATCGCGACCCATTTTATGGATCTGCTTTAACGTTGCCTTTCCATTTGCAATATCATCATGTTCAATATGCTTTTTAATCGCCCCTTCTTCCGGATAATCCGCCGGACAAGCGGCCTCTACTGATGCACTTATCACACCAGACAAAACCAATGGCACGGCCATCAACAGGCGACGGTCAATTAGTGTATTTACTCTATTTTTTGTGCGTATGTAGCTGTTCATGGCCCCTCCAATTACATACAATGTGGGTTTATTTTTCTGGTAATGTGCGATAGCCGGGCAGCTGCTCGAAACGTGTAGCCCAATCAAGGACGCGCGGAAAATCGCTCAGGCTAGGCTCGAGTTTGATAACCAAAGCGATGTAGCTGTATAGCGCAATATCCGCAAGGGTGGCGTGTGAGCCTGCCAGCCATGGCTGCTGCTCCAGCTGTTTACTCATAAGAGAAAACAACTTAATAGTCAGCTGCTTAGCTTGTTCTTCATTGCCTGGTTTACCTAGTATCCGGATCCCTCTTAACGCGACGGGACCCGTACACAATTCGCCCGCAGAGAGCGCAAACCAGCGCTGGATCTCTACCTGGGTTGGCAGATCATCTGGGTACCAGATTCGCTGTTGGTCGTATTGTTGAGCAAGGTAAAACAAGATAGCGTGGGAGTCGGTGATCGTTTTGCCTGCATCGACCAGCACAGGTATCTTGCCGGCCGGGTTAAGACGCAAAAATGATTCAGACAAATGTGCTTTAGATTTTAAGTCAATGGTCAAAGTCTCTATGTCTAACCCTAACATTGATGCAAGAGTGAGAACCTTGTGACTGTGCCCTGACATCGGGTGATAGTACAGCTGAATATTACTCATGATAGCAACCTAGTGCTCCCTATATTGGTGACATGCGGAGCATTAGACATTAAAATTTTCATAGAATAAACATACAAAACGAAAACACTGATCACACAAAATGAAAACAAAAGGACCTAACTTGTGGACACTATAGAAGGCTTTAGAGCAGTTATCGCGGTGGCTGAAACCGGCTCATTTACGGCAGCAGCCCTGCGACTGGGTATTTCGAAGTCTGTTGTCAGTAAATACGTCAATGCGGTTGAGAATCAACATGCCACCAAGATATTTAACCGCTCAACCAGAAAGGTTTCTATGACCCGGGCAGGGCGACACTTTTATCATGGTATCGTCCACGTATTGAACGAATATACCTCACTGGTGGATCAGGTCAGTGAAGAAAGTACCAAATGTTCAGGCTTGCTCAGGATCACCACCTCGGTGACTTTCGGAGAGCAAGTACTGGCACCCAAATTACCTCAGTTTATGTCTTTATATCCTGATATCCAGCTGGATTTAGAGCTGAATAATCGCAAAGTCGATTTGGTCGAAGAGAGTTTCGATCTGGCAATCCGCGTAGGCTCCACCGAAGTTCAGGACTTTGTAGCAACGCAAATATGTCAGTTTCCGATGGTGTTGTGCGCGACACCTGAGTACATAAAACAACACGGTCAACCCGAGTGCGTCAGAGATCTCAATACTCATGTCTGGCTCATCGACAAGAAAATGCCTATTAACGACTGGGTAGATGACAAAGATACCGAGCAGTGGGATGCCCTGTTTACGTCCGCACCAATTTCAGTCAACAGCCCGAACATCTTAAAAACCCTGGTCAAGTCTGGCGCCGGGGTTGCATTGATCCCTAAATTTTTGGTCGAGCAGGAGCTGGCAGAAGGTACACTGATTCAGCTAATGAAAGGCGCAATTAAACAACCATTAAATGTGCATGTTATTTACCCAGAGAATAAGTATATTCCAGAAAAGTCGCGCGTTTTTATCAACTTTTTGAAACAACAATATGGCGATAATCCCGTCGATCCGCTGACACAAGGGAACAGCTTGCTCAACGCCTTAATATAGTCACCCAAGATATATTATTAAGCCATAGCGGTCAGAACTCGTGAAGACTGAAAACAGCTCAGGTGAGCATATCATCGCGCACCTGCTCTGGAATCAAAGCTGTGCTTGCAATGCTGGCTTATCATATCTATGAAACAGCGGATCTTAGCAGGCACATACCCTCCGGATCGGTACAAGGCATGGATAGGAAATCCTTCCAGCTGATAGTCAGGTAGCAGAGCCACCAGCTCACCTATATTCAGCGCTTCTTCAAAGGCCCAACGCGGGCCAAGGTGCACCCCTTTACCGGCCAAAACCAGCTGTCGAACTGCAGACACGCTGTTAACTGTAAAGCCCCCTGACAGTTTGACTCGTGATGTTGTGTCACCTTTTTTTATACTGACCTGACTGTTAGCCTGAGCGCGCGAATAGAATATAAACTGGCACCGACTCAGCCCGGATGGATCCGTTACCCCATCAATCTGCTCCAGATAACCCGGGCTGGCAACCAGTACACGCTCAGCAGTGCCCAACCCTCTGCAGATCAGCCCTGAATCCGGCAGCATGCCAACACGCACTGCCACATCAATGCCATTGGCAGTCAGATCTTCAAAATGACTTCCCAGTAACAACTCGACGTTCAGGTCAGCATAAGCGGCCCGCATCTTGTTCAGTACAGGTACAACAAACTGAGTACCAAAATCAACTGGCGCAGCTACCGTCAGGGTTCCGCTGGGCCTATCCTGCAATCCCCGCAGGCGATTTTCCAATTCAGCCTGCTGCTCAGCAATGTGTTTTAGCCCTTGAAAATATACGAGCCCAGCCTCGGTTGCCTGAGATCGCACCGTAGAGCGATTGATCAGTTTAACACCCAGATGGCGCTCCAGCGCAGCCACTTTACGGCTCACCGATGAGGGATCGGTGTTAAGTTGTTCAGCAGCGCCTTTCAGACTGCCCGCTTCAATCACCTTTAAAAAGGTCAGTTCATTTGCGTTCATTACTTTTTGCATATTTTGCAATTAATGAATGAAAATTTATGGCATACCTGAATTAAACGCAAGCGACTAAGCTTACTCTCGTCAACTAATCCAACAGGAGTAAATACTATGTCCACCCCAAGCACGCAATTAGACTTAACTGATAAAGTGGCCATTGTGACTGGCGCAGCCCGAAATATGGGCCGAGCATTTGCTATTTCGCTGGCCAAACGCGGCGCAAATATTGTCGTGCATTATCACAGTGATGCGTCGCTTAACGATGCTGAGCAAACCGCCGCTGAGATTGCTCAGATTGGCAGACGAGCACTATTAGTTCAGGGCGATCTGAGTCAGGAAAGTCAGGTTCAGGCCCTGTACCGACAGACTCTGGAAGCCTTTGGCCGCGTTGATATTGTTATAAACAACGCCGGAAAAGTGCTGAAAAAAGCCATCGCGGATATCTCGGAGCAAGAGTATGACCAGCTTTTTGCCACCAATACTAAAGCACCGTTTTTAATGATGAAGCACGTAGCGCAGCATATTCAGGAGCAGGGCCGCATTATCAATATGGGCACCTCTTTGCTGGCGGCATTTACCGGTCTGTACGGTGCCTACGCCGGTGCCAAAGCACCGCTGGAACACCTTACCCGCGCGCTGGCAAAGGAAATTGGTAGCCGTGGCGTCACGGTCAATGTCGTTGCACCAGGTCCAATAGATACGGCCTTTTTTCATGGCGAAGAAAATGCCCAGTCAGTGGCTTATCTGAGTTCAGCCAGCGTGCTGAATCGCCTCGGCCATATTGATGACGTCGTACCTATGGTCGACTTTCTGGTCAGTGAAGAGGCACGCTGGATCACCGGTCAGACGTTATTTGTCAATGGCGGCTTCGTTACTCGTTAAAATCGATATGACCAGCTCAGGCGCAAGTTCCGTGGCGCCTGAATATACTTAACGGGAGACACACCCCGGGCGTTGCCGTGATAATAGGTTTCATCGAACAAATTCTCGATATACAGGCCAATAGTGCTGTTCCCTTGTGTGTAAGTCAGGTTGGCATTGACCGTCGTCCAGGCAGGTATGGTGACGACCTCAGTGCCGCTTTGCTCAAACCGGTTGGCCTCAGTCAGGGATTCATCCCAATGATCTACAAAAGCAGCTATCTGCCAGTGCTGATTTAAGGTGTAACCAAGCCCCAGTTTGACCTTGTATCTTGATACATCGAGGACTACAGACTGACCGGCAACCTGGGTTTTGTCCGGTGAAATATAACGTAGCGCCAGCTGCCCATGCCAGCGCTGAGCGTGCCAGCGTAACTGGTTTTCCCAGCCATACACCCGGTGCTCGCCCGCCACCACAGTACGCCAGATCTGAGTATTCGGGTCCTGCACTTTTTGATAGAAATTCTTCGCCTGCATGCTATACAAAGCTGAGATATTGGCAAATTCAACTCCGCGCCAGCGAAACTTACTGCTCCAGTTGAACTCATACATCTGCATAGTTTGCGATTCAATTTCGTCGTCAACGACCAGGTCGAATTCAAAAATCGTCGGCGGACGAAACGCCTTACCGTAGGTCAGTTTGAGTGCCTGATCTGGGTTTGGCTGATAGACCATGCTAATGCGGGGCAACCAGCTGGCATTGGTATAATCCTGACGATGGTACCTGAGCCCGGCGTTAATCTTGAGGGTGCGCTCTGCAAAGCGCCACAGCTTTGAATACTGGCCAAACACGGCGTGTTTATCAGAGCGCTCTTTATCGGTCGGCCAGGAATCGGGGGTCACAAGTTTTATCCCCTCAGCAGTTTGCCGGTATTTAACTTTGCGGCCGATTTCGGTGCGCCAGCCATCGTAACCCATGATCCAGTCCTGATCAGAGCCCGCCTGATAGTGCCACTGGGTATTGAGCCGTATTCTGTCCGACGGCCCGATATCTTCCCGCTCGGTATATAAAGCCAGGTCTTCATAGCGGGTAGCCTGCTCAGGGTTATCCACGCTGAGACGGTATTTTTCTTTATATTCCCTAAAATAACTCAGCTCAATATTACCCGACCAATTTGCTGAGGGTTGCACATCTTTGCCGAGATAATAACTACTGTAGCCACGATAAGCGTCGTCCCCGGTAATGTAATCAAATGCCACGGCCTCGATGCCACTGACGTTTGTGGTGCGGGTAAGATTATTGCCCAAGTAAAACCAGGGGGTGCTCAGGCGGCTGTCCAGGGTAATGTTTTCCTCGCGGTTGCGAAAATCATTGGGGTTGTGGTTTCTTAGTGGATCTTTGCTGTTGCGACTGAATGCGTGATCATCAACCAGGAACTCACGTATTTCACGATAGTCCTGATCGCTTGCAAAATAACTGGCCGACACCGCCAGCTCTACTTGCCCCTGTTGATAATGAAACAAACCATGGCCGTGACGCGTGCCCACCTCGCCGGCCAATAGCGTCACTTCGTTCACACCTGTATCCAGGCGGGTGATCACATTGATCACCCCTTGGGTTGCATTACCGCCATATAAAGTAGAATTTGGTCCCTGTAAGATCTCCACCCGTTCAATTCTGGCACTCGGAAAGTTATTCATAATAAAGGCTTCGTTGGCCAGCAAGTTTTGTACTTCTCGGCCGTCTATCAGCATCAGAGTACCCGACATGTTCCCGGTAAAGCCTCTCTGACCGCCCGGCAGCCATGCCCATTGATAGAAATAGTCCATATTGGGAACAGAGGCGAGGATCTCTTTTAAGTCGCGCCAGCCATAACGCTCAATTTCCGAGCGACTGACCACATATACCGTGCCCGAAGAAGCCAGCCAGCTTTCACTCTTACGCGCTGCCACGGTCACATCCTGAGCGAGTAACTCCTCAAATGACATCGCAAAAAGCGCGTCCCCCTCTTCTGCCTGTGCCAATGAAGTGTGCGATATCACGCAGATAAACAAAGAGGTAACTAATCGGGCCATATACTGCTTACTTAACAAGAGATCTCTGGCAAGTATAGCTAAGCATTTTGACTTTTGAGTGAAACGACACATTTGTACATTCAATCCAGATAAAGGGGCTTATGCGTCATAACTTTTGCGGCCAGCGCAACACAAAACTATCGATAGCTGAAAACTGGCACACAATTCGCGCCATAGATGAGGGTTTTTCAGCCAAAATAGCAGCAAATACAGGATAAATTCAGCTTTTGTTTAATTTAAAATAATTATATAAATATCATGCAGATAGAAACAATAAAGTGAACCAGCATGCACCGTTCACAAAATGTCAACCTTGAATTTCCCCTCTATTCACCTTAAAATTTATTTTTATTGAACGGTCAATTAATAAAAATATGCCTAAAGTCGGAATGGAACCTGTGCGTCGCCAACAACTGATTGAGGCGACCTTACAGTCAGTGGCAGAGCTTGGATTACAGGCCACCACGATTAACAGCATCAGTAAAAAAGCCGGGATGTCGTCGGGGATCATCAGCCATTACTTTGGCGGTAAGCAAGGTCTCATCGAAGCCACGGTGCGCTACCTGCTGAGCAGCCTGCAACGCAGTTTGCTGCATAAAACAGCACAGGGTTGCTCCCCCGAGCAGCGCCTGATGTTTATTGTCGAAGCCAACTTTGCTGTGGTGCAGCAACAAAGCGACACCACCCGCACCTGGTTGAGCTTTTGGGCGCATTCCATGCACGATGCGCAGTTACATCGTTTACAGCGCGTCAATGCGCGCCGACTTTACAGCAATTTATTGTATTCGTTCAAACAGTTAATGGCCCAAGGCGAAGCGCGTGAAGCTGCTGAGCTAAGCGCCGCGATGATCGACGGCCTGTGGCTCAGAGCCGTTCTCAGTAAAGCCGATGATGCGCAGTTTGACAGCGCGCAGGATCTGGCCAAACGTTATATCCAGTCCCTCATCCAACAATTTGGAGTCTAATATGTCCACACCTGTCTACCAGAACTTTATTCACGGCCGCTACCTAGCCAATCAGACCGGCGAGCAGTTTGCGGTAAAAAACCCCGCGACCGACGAAGTCATTTATCACGTTGAAGTGGCCGATGCACACATTCAAAAAGCGGCCATCGACAGTGCCAAAGCCGGGTTTGCGCAGTGGTCAGCCATGACCCCGATTGAGCGCAGCAGAATTCTGAATAAAGCGGTGGCGCTGTTGCGTGAACGTAATGATGAGCTGGCTAAAATTGAGGTACTGGACACAGGCAAACCCTGGCAAGAAGCCGAGTGCGTTGACATTCAAACCGGTGCCGACGTAATCGAATATTTTGCCGGACTGGCGCCTGCACAAGTTGGCCAGCAACAAATGGTCGGCGATGACTTTTACTACACCCGCAAAGAGCCACTGGGCATTTGTGCGGGCATTGGTGCCTGGAACTATCCACTGCAAATTGCCTGCTGGAAGTCTGGTCCGGCACTGGCTGCGGGCAATGCTTTGATCTTTAAACCATCTGAAGAAACACCGCTGGGCGCAATGAAACTGGCTGAGATCTTTATCGAGGCAGGCATGCCAGCAGGTGTCTTTAATGTAGTGCAAGGTGCAGCCGAAGTCGGACAATGGCTGACACTGCACCCGGAAATTGAAAAAGTCTCGTTCACGGGTGAAGTGGGCACAGGCAAAAAAGTTATGCAAAGTGCGGCGTCTAACCTTAAAGACGTGACCATGGAGCTGGGCGGTAAATCGCCGCTACTGGTATTTGACGATGCCGATATCGAACAGGCGGTCAGTGCCGCCATGCTGGGTAACTTCTACACCCAGGGTGAGATCTGCACCAACTGTACACGCGTTTATGTGCAGCGCGGCGTGTATGAGCAGTTCCTTGAGCAGCTTAAAACCCGCACAGAACAAAATATTATTGCCGGCGATCCCCTTAATCCCGAAGTAAATCTGGGCGCCTTGATCTCGAAAAAACATCAGCAGCTGGTGCTGGATTACATTGAGCAGGGCAAACAGGAAGGCGCAACTGTGCTGACCGGTGGCCATGCTCTGAGCCCGGCTTCGGCGCCTAACGGCTACTTTGTTGCTCCCACTATATTCACCGACTGTCACGAAGACATGACCATAGTCCGTGAAGAGATCTTTGGTCCGGTCATGTGCGTCATGGTGTTCGATGACGAGCAAGAAGCGATTAACCGTGCCAATAATACCCACCTGGGCCTGGCGGCCGGGGTATTCAGCCGCGATATTCAGCGTGCGCACCGCGTGATCCACCAGCTACAGGCTGGCATTACCTGGATCAACGCCTATGGCAACTCACCCGCCGAAATGCCGGTTGGTGGCTACAAGCAATCCGGTATTGGCCGAGAAAATGGCATTGAAACACTGGATCACTACACCCAGACCAAGTCTGTTTACGTAGGTATGAGCCAAATCGAAAGCCCATTTTAAGCAAAGGAGCCAGACTATGAAAAAAGTATTCGACTACATCATTGTCGGTGCTGGCTCAGCAGGCTGTGTACTGGCAAATCGATTGTCCGCCAATCCACAACACCGGGTGTTACTGTTAGAAACGGGTGGCAGTGATAAGAGCATCTTTATTCAGATGCCTACGGCGCTGTCTATTCCCATGAACACCGACAAATACGCCTGGCAATTTCATACCGAGCCGGAGCCATATCTGGACAACCGGGTGATGCATTGCCCGCGCGGTAAGGTACTGGGCGGCTCGTCTTCTATCAATGGCATGGTGTATGTACGTGGCCACGCCAAAGATTTTGATGAATGGCAGCAACACGGTGCGCAAGGGTGGGATTATCAGGCTTGCCTGCCTTACTTTAAGCGCGCCGAAAGCTGGTATCTGGGTGAAGACTCGTACCGGGGCAGTGAAGGCCCGCTCGGCACCAACAATGGTAACGAAATGGCCAACCCACTGTATCGCGCATTTATCGAAGCCGGTGCACAGGCAGGATATGCCAGGACTGACGATTACAATGGCGAGCAGCAAGAAGGCTTTGGCCCGATGCACATGACGGTAAAAGATGGCCGCCGCTGCTCCGCCAGCCGCGCCTATCTCGACCCTGTAAAGGGGCGTGACAATCTAACAATCGTCACCGGTGCGCTGGCGCACAAGGTGCTGCTAGATGGCAAGCGCGCTGTGGGCGTAGAATATCAGTGTAAGGGCAAAACCCATCGCGCCACTGCCGAGCGCCGTGTGATCTTAAGCGCAGGACCAATCGGCTCGCCACATCTGTTGCAACTGTCGGGGATTGGCGATCAGGATGCGCTCAAAGCCGCAGGCGTTGAGGTACAACACCATCTGCCCGGCGTCGGTAAAAACTTACAAGACCATCTGGAGTTTTATTTCCAGTACAGATGTAAGCAGCCCATTACCCTCAATGGCAAGCTGGACTGGTTCTCTAAGGGGTTGATCGGTGCGCGCTGGATCCTCAATAAAACCGGCCTGGGGGCAACCAACCATTTTGAGTCTTGCGCCTTTATCCGCTCTAAAGAAGGGGTTGAGTGGCCAGATCTTCAGTATCACTTTTTACCTGCAGCCATTCGCTACGATGGTAAAAGTGCGTTTGACGGACACGGGTTCCAGGTCCATATTGGTCATAACAAACCGAAAAGTCGCGGTGAGGTCACCATTAAATCGGCCGACCCGACTCAGGCACCTAAGATCCAATTTAACTACCTGGCACATCAGGACGATATTGAAGGCTTCCGCGCCTGTGTTCGCCTGACCCGCGAGATCATCGAGCAACCCGCTTTTGATGCCTACCGCGATGGTGAAATCCAGCCAGGCAAAGACGTACAGAGCGACGAAGAAATTGATGCCTTTGTACGCCAGGCAGTCGAAAGCGCCTATCACCCGTCCTGCTCATGCAAAATGGGTGAAGACGACATGGCCGTGGTGGACTCAAACACCCAGGTGCATGGTATCGACGGCCTGAACGTAGTGGATTCGTCTATCTTCCCGACGATCCCGAACGGCAACCTCAACGCGCCAACCATTATGGTCGCGGAGAAAGCCGCAGACATTATTCTGGGCCAGCCGGCCCTTAAAGCAAACAATGCTCAGGTTGCCATTCACAGTCAGTGGCAAGCAGTACAACGTAGCACGGAGATTTAACAAAGCCACCTGCGGCCCAATCGGGCCGTGGGGTCTGCAGTGGTGCGCGATACAAATTGGTTGTATCGGGTTAATGCGGAAACAATAAAAAAACGGAGAGACAATGAGTTATTTCTACTTATTTTGGGAGGGTGACAATGACAGTATGGCTTAGTGCAGGCATTGTGTTTACCCTAGTTGCAATCGCTTTTATTTTATTAAAATGGGGAAATCTACGCTGTGTCGGTGTGACACCGGTTAAAACTTTTACCTTTATTGCTATTTTATTTACGTCCGGTCTGGATGTCGGACTTATCATGTTTCCGCTGACGGAGTTTGCGGGTTACGCAGACATAAAAGCAAGCCCAGAGTATGCGTTTGCCAATCCACTTGCCATCGAATTTGGCTTTTGGGGCTTCCTGATCTGGGGATTTTATTTTCTGACGTGTTTTTATTTCTGCGTAATAGAGCCTAAGGTGAAATTTTTCGAAATTCCTTGGGTTAAATTTATCAATAATGTAGTTATTATTGGTACATGCGCCTTTACGGCCTATCTGCTGCTGTCCAACCTGCCCTGGTATATGCCAAGCGTAGGCGATGGCGAGTCCATTATTCCGACCTTTTATCTCATAGTGTTCGCCGCTATCTGTTTTGCGGTCTACTCGAGCACTAGCCTGAAGTATGTGCGCATTCTGAGTATTTCTACGACCTGGATGTTCATTGCCCTGATCGCCTTTATGTGGGCCTCTGCGTTTGTCTTTGGTGACAGTGAAATGAGCGCCTTTACCAACAATGTTGCGCTACTGGGCGGCTACTTTAGCAATATCCATGAGTTTGTATTGCCACTTAATGATTACCACGAATTCTACCTGTTCTGGTGGTTTGCCTGGAGCATCATGATAGGTCAGTTCACCTCACGTTTTGTCGGTGGCCTGAAAACCTATCAGGTACTGGCGGCTATGCTGGTATTCCCGTCAATTCCCATCGCTGTGTGGTTTAGTGTGTTGTATCACTACCATGAAGCCGGGATCGACACTGCGGGTATCAAGAACCTGGCGATGGTCGTGGTTGGCGTGATCTTTGTGATCAACTCGCTGGACTCTTTAATTCGACTGTACACCGACAACCTTGGGTTAACGGTTAAGAAACTCGGAAAACGCAATTATATTTTGTTTAATATTGCCGCTCTGTCATTGCTGACGCTGCTATTTAAACTAAACTTTTTGCAGATCCAATGGGTGGGTGCGCTGGTCATTGCACTGTTCTTTGGTTGCTTTGGCTATATTTGCTACAGCAAGTTCAAAACAGTGGCCAATATTACCCGTTCACCGAAAGAGAACACCATCGACTTCAGCCGTATCGAGACCGTAAACTAAGGTTCAAAAGAAATGAAAATAAATTTAAAAACAACACTCTGCGCACTTCCTCTGGCCCTTTTGTCGAACCTGGCTGTGGCTGGCTGGTCAACCACCATTACCGGCACCTCAGACTATACCTTTAACGGGGTGTCACAAACCCAGAGCGACCCAACCATTCAGGGCAGCCTGGACTACGCAGCCGATGCAGGCTGGTATGTGGGTACCTGGGCCTCGGGTGTGGACTTTGGCGATGACACGGGCCATGAGTGGGACTTTTACGTTGGCCGCTCGTCGGAGCTGTCCAGCGCATGGACGGTAGACTATGGTATCGCCTACTACACCTATCACGGCGATGATGCGTCGAGCGACTATAACTATCCAGAGGTGTACTCTAAGTTTGCTTACGCAAGTAGCCTGGGTACCACCAATGTGAACTTCTGGTACAGCTGGGACTACTTTGGAGTAGATGTCGGTCATAGCATTGTGATGCTGTCGCATACCTTTGATATCGCGGATAATCACTCAATCACCCTCAGTGGTGATGTGTCGAACTCGTTCGATGCCGACAAGTATGCCTGGGACGGGCTGGACAGCTCTTACACCCACTACGCAGTGTCTTACACCACCACACAGTTCGATTTCGATCTGACCTTTACCGTGGAAGACACCACCATAGATGGCGAGCATACCGACGAGCGCTTTGTGTTCGCAATTGCACGCACATTTAACTTGTAATCCAAGTGACCACAGTGAGGGCGCAACTGCGCCCTCACTCTCTCATCTATCGGGCTCACAAAGCTATTTGTCTCACGAGAATATCGCTGATACAGCACGCTCTTCACTCCTATTCATCATGTTCTCAATGTCGTGCCAGATCTGGTTGTCTGCACTTTCATAAGCTTCGCTGTCATCGACATAAGCAAGTCTTACCCAATGGGCTTTATTAGTGGGATTCCCCTGTTAGTTTTAGCCCCACAAAAGCACACAAAAATTACATGGAAACAAAATATTGACATTCTGAGAAAAAAGAATAAACCTAGCACTTCCACAACAAAAAGGATGTTAATTATGAAAGTGACTTTAAATAAAAAATCTATTAAATCTCTATCTGCTAATCCAGCCACGGTTATTCGCGCGCAGGAGACACCTCAGATAGGCGGTGGCCGTGTTATCGATGAATCATTCTGGGTTTGTATTAACACGCGTTCGAACTGCGAAGGGACAAAACGCTGTCCATTTTGATTGATTAAGTTTAATAACAAGCGCACTGTGCGCTTGTTATTTCAGTGAGTCTGCGCTTTATCCTCACAACACAGTCCGCCCTGAGCGGTTCCTTCAAAAACCTACATCTTGCTACGCCGCAATTAAGAGCCACAGCGAAATGCACTGGGTACGGCTCCGGTCCAGCGCTTAAATGCCCGCCGAAAGCTGTGTACATCGGCAAACGCCATAGTGCTGGCCAGCTGGCTGTTATTCCATTGATTAAGATCCATCAGGTGCAACGCTTCTTGTCCCCTGACCTCATCAACCAATTGCTTGAAATGCGTGCCGTCTTGCTTGAGTCGACGCTTCAAGGTTGCCGGGCTCATACCCAGATAGCAGGCGGTGTCTTCCAGCGACCAGGTCTGACTTAGATTCTTACGAAACACACGGCGCAGGTGTGCCTGAAGTAACTGTGGCGAGTGAAGCGCGTGGCGGGCACTGCGTTTTGCCTGAGCAAACCGCAATGCACTGGCCTCTTTAAAAGGCTGATAGAGTGCCTCTTCTTGCAAGATAATGGCGCAACGCGGCGCGTTAAAACGCACATGCTCACCCAGATAAACCGGATAGTGAAAGTCTTGTCCGGGTTGTGACCAGGGCAGTTCGACCTGTACCCAGGTCTGCGCGCCGAGCTGCTCCTTAAGCAGCAAACGGCAAGCTGACAGTACGATTTCAAACACGGTTCGCTGCTGAATGCTCAGTGATGCAGATTCGGTCAACCTGATATACAACTTACCCTGATGCCGCTGCACATTAAACTGAACCAGCGTCTCAATGCCCTTTTGCACGCGCGCCCAGGCTGTCAGTGCCCCGCGCAAATCAGGCGCGTACCGCCACAAGTCGAACAAAACATGACCATGTCCGGTCGCAATTCTCTGCCCCAGCTCCATCGCCAAATGCGGATGCTCCGCCAGCTCTCGTTTAAGCTTTTTGAGTATAAGCAGCACGTTGACAGGCGCAACCTGAGCTCCCGGGTAGGTCAAATCCTCAACAAACAGCGACGATCCCCGGATCAGTTGATGTGGCTTTATCTGATAGTGCTCGGCCAGCTCCAGTATGGTAATGAGAAAATGCGCAGGCATACGCTTATCTTGCAGATAGCTAAAATTAGCGGGTGTCATAGTGCTACCTCCGCCACAGCAGACGAAGTGCGTTTCGCACCCGCCAGCTGTTGATTGAGCCGCTCAAACAAGGCCTGCTCTGACTCTCCAGCCATTCTCGTTGCCTGAACAGTGGTCACGGTCAGCGCGCCCTTTAACGCGCTGTTACAGCAGTCACGGATCAGCTCGCAAAACACACTGGCTTCATGGGGAGGCGTATCCGGTAGCAATATCGCAAACCGGTCACTGGTATAACGACACGCTAAATCCGTTTCCCTGAGGGCAAGTTCCAATGCGGAGGCCACCTCATTGAGTGCCTGATCACCTTGCTGTGGACCATGCGCCCGGTTGTATTGGGCAAACCCTTTTATATCGACCATGACCAACGAAAGTGGCTGCTCACGCTTGTCATGCAGCACAGCCTCACGGTTTAGCTGGATCAACAGATAACGCAGGCTATAAAGCTGAGTAACGGGGTCAATCAGGCTATGTTCGCGGTGAAAGTGCTCTCTTTGCTTGAGCTGGCGATTAACCGCCTGCTGCTCGCGATACCAGGTGATCAGCCCCCAGGTCAGCAAGGTCATACTGACAGGAGCAGGCAATGACTCCAGCCAGGTAAATAAGTGGCTGTGTGGCGGATAGGCAATGAACTCATCCAATACATCAAGCCAGGTCGTAAGCCAGTAAGTTGCCGAGCCGAATAGCAGTATTGTGGTGACCCGCCCTCGTGGTCGGCATAATGCCAGCAGTATAAGCCAGATAGCCGCCATCATAGACGAGGTGGCTTCACCGGTTAAATCGACCCAGTCAACCTCATGCATAGATTTGGGCTCGCCGACAAATAACGCCAATATGGTCAATCCGATACTTGCGAGCAGAGCAAGGCATAAACTGCTGACATTCTTCATCTTTTGAGCCAAATATTGAATCTTGCGGGTATCCTAGCGGCACGATATGACACTTTTAAGACGCCCCCGGCTTAAAGCCTGAGCTATTTGGACCCGGCCCGAACAGCTCATTCAACCTCGTATCAAACGCATCCCTATCACCAAATAACAACCTAACATCAAGATTCTATTTGTCTTTTTTTACTGAGCAAGCGGATATGTTAAGACAAAGCAGCTCACATTCTGAGTCACAAAGCGCATTATGAGCCATTCAGGGCGCACAGCTGTGCCAACGCTTGAAAGAGTGAAACAAAATTGTCATATCCACTTTTTAAGGTAGCCACTCCTTTACATCCCATAGCGGTTTGCGAATCAGCTTAGTGCACATTAGGTTGGCTCGCCTCCGCCAGTACTCTGTGACGTCGGAACTTAAAAATGAAAATACAGAAGTTATGCAAAACAACGCTTATCCTGGGGCTGCTGGGCGCGCTGAGCGCCTGTCAAAATCAGACACACCAGCAAACTGCGGCTCAGCAGTCACTCCAGCTTCAGACACAGGGCTCAGTCACAGGGATTGTGGATAGTGTTCAGGTGCCGGGTAACAATCAAATTCTGATCGCTTCTGAGCACGAAGGATTGGCGCTGCGTCAGGGAAACACGCTCAAAACGCACCTTCATGGCGCGTTTAAGCAAGTCCGCCTGAGCGCGCTGGAAGAGGGGCAGTGGCTGTATGCTGCGCTTGAAGGCAGTAACGACAGGGTGTTCGTCGGCACGCTGAACTCCAGTGCAGCCCAACTACAGCCACGTTTTGAACTGTCTCAAACTGGGTTACTGGTCGATAACCTGTGTTTGTTCGCCGATGAAGCCAATCAGACCCTCTCCTTATTTGTCTCAGATGGCCGCGGTAAAGCAGAACAATGGCTGCTGCGCCAACAACACCAGTGGCTGAGCGCACCAAAGCTGTTACGCTCACTGTCTTTGCCATACGATGCTGATTCCTGTGCCGTCGACCCGGGCAATGGTTACCTCTATATCAGTGAACCGCTGGGGATCTGGCGCTATCCGGCACGCATTGAAGACAACCCGTCGTATTATCCGGTCTCTCTGGTTGCCCCCTACGGCAATCAGTC
This sequence comes from Pseudoalteromonas rubra, assembly GCF_000967655.1. Taxonomy (GTDB): domain Bacteria; phylum Pseudomonadota; class Gammaproteobacteria; order Enterobacterales; family Alteromonadaceae; genus Pseudoalteromonas; species Pseudoalteromonas rubra_A. The sequence goes on along the minus strand of NZ_JXYA01000065.1, from coordinate 39,208 downwards.
ATCGCAGGCTGTTAGCCTGGCAACCAGCCCCTCAGGAGCGCTGTTTGCCTTGCTTGAAAACGGCCAGGAAGTGCTTTACTGGGACGCGCCAGACGCTGCAAATAGCTGGGTACCGGCCCAGACCTTAGTGCTTGAAAATGGCAAAGCCACCATGATGAACCTGAGTCAGCCTTTGAGCACAGATAAGGCCACACTGAGCTTTACCGATGAACAGCAAGGCCAATACGCGACAGCTCACATTACCCTCAACTCAGAAGTCACAGCAAAAAGCTTAGTGGTAGTCAGGCCCAAAGCACAGAGCCAACCCGCGACGCAATTTGGTGATGCAATGGACGATCCGGCTATCTGGGTTCACCCTGAAAACCCCGAGGCATCACGGGTGCTGGGCACCCATAAAAAGCAAGGCCTGGAAGTCTACGATCTGCAGGGCAAGCTGCTGCAAACTTTTAAAGACGGCCGGCTCAATAACGTCGACCTGCGCGGTGGGTTTAGCTGGCAAGGTCGCATTATCAGCATCGCGGCTGCCAGTAAGCGCAACGATGACAGCCTCGCCTTTTATGGCATTGAAGCAGACGGTAACGTCTTTCGTCTGGGTAGTGCGCCATCGGGTCTGGAAGAGATTTATGGACTGTGTATGGCCACTTTTGAGGGCAGCCACTACGTGTTTGCAAATAATAAAGCCGGCCTCACCTATCAATACAGAGTGAAAGCCAACAAGGATAAGTTGTATGCAGAAAAAGTACGAGCCATACCACTGAACTCGCAACCGGAGGGCTGTGTTGCGGATGATGCTCGCGGGCGATTATTTATTGGCGAAGAAGATGTGGGGATTTGGGCCACCAGCCTGAACCCGACGGATAACAGCCAGCCGGTTGCAGTAGCAAAGGTAGGTGAACACCTGGTCGATGATGTCGAAGGCCTGGCGCTGTCATTTGGTGACTCGCCGGTGCTGGTTGTTTCCAGCCAGGGTAACAACAGCTACCAACTCTACGAAGCAACACCGCCCTATCGCCATTTGGCAGGATTTCGCGTTGGTCTGGATGGCTTTAAAGGCCTTGATGGCGCATCAGAAACCGATGGTCTGGCCCTCTCTACCCGTTTGCGGACCCGAGATTACCCCGAGGGGTTGCTGGTACTTCAGGACGGCCGCAACCGCTTTCCCGATAAGCCGCAAAACTTTAAATTTGTTAGCTGGCGGGATGTACTGGAGGCTACGGGACTTACTAAACCCCAGAAATAAAGCTTTGTTGTCTAACGCGGAGGCATACAGGGCCTCCGCAACTCGCTTACCAACACACTTTTAGTTAAGCTTTAATAATTTTAATCAGTTAGTTATCCCTTACTAGCATTTTGTTGCATCACCTGAGTCAGTTGCAGAGCGCTCACAGTGCTGATAGCTACATAAATGGTGCGGGCACAAGCAAATACACCAACAAAAAGCAGAGCAAGATATTGCCCTGCTTTTTACTTTTAGCAGTGCAAGTGCAGCAGAAAGGCCTGCATAACTTGATGTGCCGTGAAGAGGATGCCACTTACCTCATATCATTTCCTGCTCAAAAAAAGACCACTTTTAATCGACAAAAAACTTGGTTAAAGTGTATTTTGACTCTGTTATTCGTTTAACACTTTCCCATTAACAGTGTTTACCTGCACATTTCTCAAGAGCCGGGCTATGAGCTTAAAGGACTTATTTTTTCATTAGAAAAGTAAGTACTTAAACTACATAAACCATTTCAATGTTAAATAAGGAAAATTAAATATGAACTTGAAACTCAATAAAAAAAGCGTAAAAAACCTCTCAAAAGATAAAACAGCTGTACCCGCTGAATTAACGCCTAATATTGCCGGCGGCCATACTTACAGGGACACCACAGCATTGTGTCCTACTCATACGTCCCGTATATGCTAAGGCATCGAGCGGAACCCATAAAATCCTCTCTACAGCGCCTGTGCTAATCAATAGGCGCTATGACACCTTTAACCCCCCCACAATCTCAGAGTGTGCTGGGTTTAGATTTAACGATGAATTCAGCGCTGAACTCATTTTTGATGTTAGTGAACGAGGTATGCTCTCCTGTTGGTTCTCACCTGATATGTTATTCGTCTGAAATTGATAATACAGTTCGCCGATAGGTCGGTAAGCTCTTCATATCCGGATATAAGAAATATTCAATGAAGATAGCCCATCAACACGATAATGTGCCGCAGGTAGCGGCTAACAATACGAGTGCTCAGCCAGAGAGGACATTGCTCAGCTTAAGAGTAATTTTAATGAAGTTTATCGAAAGTGTCACAGGCCAGCTGCGCAGTAATGCAGAAGTGAAATTCAGTTACTAATTATTAAGCACAAAGATACGCACAAAAAAGCCGAGCGTAAAAGCTCGGCTTTTTGCGTCTTGTGCTGACAAGACGCATTACTCACACCCAGAGGGTTAGTTTTTCACAATCGCGTTGTGATAAACGTTTTGTACGTCGTCGCAGTCTTCCAGCATGTTGATGAACTTCTCGAAGTTCGCCAGGTCGTCTTCACCTGTGATCTCAACGTGCGTTTGCGGCACCCAAGTGATTTCGTCTACGTCGAAGTTGATGCCTTCAAACGCTTCAATCAGCGCCGTTTTCGCTTTGAAGTACTCAGTGTGTGGTGCAAACACAGACACCTGACCGTCTTCTACTTCTACATCTGTTACGTCTACATCGGCCATCATCAGCGCTTCAAGGACCGCTTCATCGTCATCACCAGCGAAACCAAGGATAGCAAAGTGATCGAACATGTGTGCAACACAGCCCGGACTACCAATTTTTGAGTCTGTCTTTGTGAAAGGCAGGCGAACATCCTTGATAGTACGGTTCGGGTTGTCAGTCAGACAATCCACAATCACCATACAGTTACCAGGGCCATAGCCTTCGTAGCGTGCCGGAGAATAATCTTCGCCTGCGCCGCCTGCAGCTTTTTCAATTGCTTTTTCAATAACGTGTGCCGGAACCTGGTCTTTCTTAGCTTTGTCGATCAAACGGCGAAGGGATAGGTTAGTGTCGGGATCAGCGCCACCATTTTTAGCAACTACATAGATCTCTTTACCATATTTTGAGTTTACTTTGGTCTTTGCCGCTGCCGTTTTTGCCATGGCGTTTTTGCGGACTTCAAATGCTCTACCCATCTTAATTCTCGTTTGTGCAAATTAAATTGGACAAGATTCTAACAAGACATTGCATTTTGGGCTATACCCAGACGAGAATTGCGCGCCATTGGCAGTGGCGCCGAGTGATATTATCCGACTAACTGGCCTGTTTGGGCACGGTGATGCAGGCCCAGTGCCGCAGGCAAGTCAGTAAAACGCTCAATAATGATATCGGCCTGCTCGGCATAATCTGGCAGCTCAACCGGAGCAAACAAACACGCGTGCATGCTGGCACGGCGGGCCGCTTCGATGTCGTACTTGTAGTCACCCACATAAACGCACTGCTGATACGGTAAAGACCAGCTGTCGGCGACCATATGCAACGCCTGAGGGTCCGGCTTTGGCAGCGCATCTTCACGCGTTAACATCAAATCCAGCTCAAGGCGACAGCGTTCCAGTTTTAGTCTGGCGGCTTTAGAGTAGTTACGTGTGACGATGGCCAGGGGCATACCTATGGACTTTAGAAAAGACAAGGTTTCGGCTACGCCGGGAATGGGCTCAGCGTGCTGCGCATCCTGCATTTCATGTTGGTGAATAAGCGCCATCGCCTCTTCGCGCATATAAGGCGAAGGCAGCGACTCCACATACTCAAGTAAATCGGCATCACGGTCGCAGCCTACCTGCGCCTTGATTAAAGCGAAATCCAGCGAGGAGGTCACCAGCGTGCCGTCCAGATCAAAAATCACACCTTTTACCATTAAATCAGCCATTCATATTTCCTTATCACCAAGGCCTCACTTGCCCTAAACATAGGGTAAGCCGGGAAGCCTTGCAAAGATATTGAGATAAAATTTTTCAGGCCCTACCTGCTGGTCATATCTCAGCAAAGGGACGTCGATTTAATACGTATTGCCAGGCAGTGCGGATCAATTGCAACCCTGGCTGGAACATGTCATCTTGACTCTGAACTGTATACAAGGAGACGTGATGAATCATCCTATCGAACAATTCCAACACTGGTGGCAACAGGCAAAAGCAGATCCAACTCTAAAGCAACGTAGCGCGGTATGTATTTCTACACTGGACGCTCAGGGGTTTCCTGTCGGGCGCTTCGTCGACCTCAAAGCCGCTGACCAAAACGGGTTTACCTTTTGCACACATTTGAACTCACAAAAAGGCGCAGACCTGCGGCGCAATCCAAAAGTGGCTATGACGGCATGGTGGGATTCTTTGGGTTATCAGGTTCGCGTGGCCGGATTGGCTGCTGAGATCAGCCGTGCTGATGCAAATCGCTATTGGCAAAGCCGCAACCGCGATGCTCAGCTCACCACCTTAGCCTGCCAGCAAAGTCAGCCGCTGGCATCAATGCAGTCCATCAAGGATGAGCTTACAACACTTGGCACACATTATCAGGAACAAGCGATCCCACTGCCCGACAACTGGGGCGGCTTTATTATCCGCCCACTCAGTATTGAGTTTCTGACCTTTGCGCAAAGCAGGCTTCACTTACGCGAATTCTATCAATACGAACAGGGGGTTTGGCACAAAACCTTGTTGCAACCATAGCAAGTGTAAAGCCCCTTGCCAGATTTGCGATTTTGCCCGGTCAGGTTAACTGCTCCATTTGCACAGTAATGACATCTGTCATGCCATAGTCATGACAGATCACACACGCAATCCCCCCACCCTTTTCGTAAAGTTATCCCATCAACACAATGACTCAGCAAAGGATAACCAACATGACTAAACACCTGACTCGCACCACCGCACTTGCCTGCATCCTCGCCGCACTGTCGACCAGCGCGATGGCCCAAGACCTGACCATCACGTTTACTGGCTTAGCACATCAGTCTGGCACCTTAAAGCTGGTTGCCTATGATTCTCCGGCAGGGTTTATTCAACATCAGGCCTGGCGCGTCGCACAGCAGCAGGTTTCGAACGCTAATCCAGAGCTGACATTGCGCGGTATAGAGCCTGGCCAGTACAGCTTTATGGTCTATCAGGACCTGAATAATGATGGCAGGTTAAACCGTAATCGTTTTGGCATGCCCCTTGAGCCCTATGGCTTCAGTAACAATGCACGCCCAGCAGGTGCGCCACAGTTTGGACAACTGGCTGTACATATCGCACAGCCAAATCAACAGCTGACAATAACAATGCGCTAATGATCGACTGTCGCAGTTCATCTTGTGCTGCGACACTCAGTGTGTTCACGTCCTGAAATGGCGCTGAAATGGCATTGTTAGTATACAAACTGGAAATATCGTAATTTTTTCTGATTAAATGTTATAAATTCACTAGTTTTTAATCAAAGTGTTATGTAATAGTGTGGTTTAAAAGTGATCTAAACCAGATGCATCGCACTATATTTAGAAAGCTGCTTACGCTTTAACCCCAGAAAGTGAGTCGTGTATGCTGAGAACTATAGCTAAAACCATATCCAGCCATTTAACCCTTGTCGTATTACTTCCCTGTTTGTTGCTCGGTGGCGTCATTTTTTATGATGTATCGACTGCAGCCAAACGAATGAATGATGCCTATGACGCTGAATACAATGCCTTTTTGAGCCATGCAGTGCTCGCGCTGGTACATGAAACGCAAAAAGAGCGTGGTGCCTCTGCCGGATTCATCGGTTCAGGAGGTAGCAAGTTTCAAAGCAATCTAACGCAACAACGGCGGTTGACCGACGACCAATTGTCTAATCTGAGAAAGAAGGCCAAAAGTTGGACGCTGTCACAACCCATGCAGCAGGAGCTCGAAACATTTTTAAACAAATTTAACCAACTGGATAGTGTTCGCCAACGCGTAAGCTCGCTCTCCATGAGCCTCCCCGACGCACTGAAATATTACACCGACATCAATAATCAGGGCTTGCATATAGTCATTACCGCAGCAAGGCTGAGCAAAGATCATGTTATCTCGACCGAGCTGATGGCCATTTATAATTTTTCCAGCGCCAAAGAGTCTGCTGGTATTGAGCGGGCTGTCTTGTCTAACACCTTTGCAAAAGACCAGTTTACACCAGCACTGAGAACCAGATACACCCAATTGCTGACCAAGCAAGAGGTCTATCTTGCGGAAGCTTTGGAAGCCTCGCCTCCCATAATGAGAACCATGTTTGAGCGTGCCCTGAACTCAAGTGCCATGCGCGACGTTACGCGCTTTAGAGCCATTGTCGCTGACAGCGATTCGGGGTTTGGTCAAGATCCAGAAGCCTGGTTTGAAGCCGCCACGCGACGTATTAACGCCCTGAAAGAGGCCGAGGAACAGGCATTGACGCTGGTTGATAAAACCGCCATCGATATTCAGGAAACCGCGGTCACAATACTTGTGATAGAAGTGATCATCCTGCTGATTGGGTTGTTGATCACCGCCGCCCTGTTCATCTCTATCCGCCTGCGTCACCAGCAGTCAGCTAAAATTGCCGAGGGGATAGCCATTGCCATTAACAATCGCAATCTGGCCCATGAAATCTCGGTCCTAAGTTCAGACGACCTGGGTAACTCAGCCAAAGATATCAACCGGCTAACCCAACAATTTGAAGACGACCTGATTGAGTTTGGCCGTGCCTCACATAAAATTGCTACCTCGACCCACGAAACCGCCTGTGCCATCAGCCAGAGTCAAACTAACTTGGTTGAGCAACAATCCGGTGTTCAGACCATCGCCTCTGCCGCGGAACAAATGAGCGCCAATATTCAGGTAATCGCAAACTCGATGCTGGAAAATGCAGCGGTGGCAAAGTCCGTTTCTCAGGAGTCAGTCAACGGTCAAAAGGTGGTCAGCGACGCTGTAAAAGTGATCCAGCAGGCCTCCTACGACATGGAAAAATCCGCCGCCTCGGTAGATGCCCTGAACGAGCGCGTTGGCAGCATTTCCAGCATGGTTGATATGATCCAAAGCATCGCAGAGCAAACTAATTTGTTGGCGCTGAATGCCGCCATTGAAGCGGCCCGGGCAGGCGAGCAGGGCCGGGGTTTTGCCGTGGTTGCCGATGAGGTGCGCAGTCTTGCCAGTCGCACCCAACAATCAACCGAAGAAATCTCGGCTTTGGTCAGCGAGCTACAAAGCAGTGCACAATCCGCGTCGGATGTGATCACGCAGGGTAAGGACAACGCCATGCAGGCTGCCCATCGTGCAGAGCAGATTAAAGACGCTCTGGGTAAAATTGTTGAACAAGCCAAGCAGGTGGAATCGGTTACTGACTCCGTATCGGTGAATACGCAGCAGCAGAGCAATGCCATAGACGAAGTAAGCAGGCATATTGTCGAAATATTTGCCAAGGCCACTGAAAATGTGACCGGCGCCGAACAAATTGCTGTGGCCGCCTCCAATATCGCAGAAGCCGCAATGGATATGGATGAACTGATCGACCGCTACAAAGTACAGGAGCAGACCGGGTAAATGACTTCACATCCTTTTGATACACTACAATTAGACACTGGTGCGGCCTTACTGTTTACACCTTGCCCGGGTACAAAGGGCACCTCGCTCACTGAGTCCGTACAGCAACTGCACGATGCCGGTGCACAGGCCATTGTGACACTCATGTATCCTTCGGAATTAGAGAGTAACGAGGCAACAGCGTTACCTCAGGTATGTGACGCCCTTGGCGTATCATGGTTTCAGCTGCCCATCGCTGACGATGCACCACCTAATAAAGACTTTACACAGGCATTTGCACAGAGCTGGCCGAAGCTTAAAGCAATACTATCTGAACAAGGCACTGTTGCAGTTCACTGTAAAGGTGGTTCAGGGCGCACAGGCATGGTCATTGGGTTGATCATGTATCAACTTGGGCTGGATAAAGCTGACATCATCCCTCAAATACAGGCGCTGCGGCAAAAGCCTTAACCCACCCGGCTCAGCTCGATTTTTTCAATCAATTCTCTCGTTTCGAGTAACAATCTGTTGCCACTGTCATTGCACAGTGGCAAATCCACTAAGCAAAGCCATGATGCTGGCGAAAAGTCTCCAGGACTTGGATCAGTTCAGCCACTTTCTGCTCATCATATGCATCATCATGAGCCCGAGCAAAGCGCCCCAGGTCATTGTCAAAATATTGGCCAGACGCCTGGGCAAACTCCTCAGACAGCGCGGCTCGCACCAACACATCCGCGCCCTCCTGAACATTGCCCCCAGCCACACCATAGGCCTGCTCAACCATTTTTGAGCCCAGAAAAGACTTAGGATTCACCGCTATAATCGCAGGCAGAGCACGACCAGAGGCAGCGCCCAGTTGCATCGACCACATGGTCAGGGCCAGTTTACTTTTGGCGTAGGCCGCATTATCCGACAGACTGCTGGATGCTGTTATCTCCTGTGGCATCAGAGATGATTGCGCAGCAGATGATAAGTTGATCACTCTGGCACCTGGCTTCATGTCAGGTAGCAATGCTTGGGTAAGTAGATATGGGGCAATGGTATTCACCATAAAGCGCACATCAATCCCCTCAGACGTGGTTTGCTCTGGCACCACAAAGACGCCCGCATTGTTGATCAGTACATCCAGCTCAGTGCCAGCCTGCTTAAGCTCGTTGATAAAGCCCTTAATATCATGAATAACACTCAAATCAGCTGTGTACGTCGTCGGTTGTTGTGGTGGTGACTGGGTTGCAAATTCCGCTTTCAACGCAGTGAGCTTATCAGCGTTTCTGCCATGCAAGATAACTCGGTGGCCAAGCTCCAGCAGGGTTCTCGCCGTCGCCAGCCCAATTCCATCCGTTGCGCCGGTAATTAAAATGGTTTTTGTCATCACTATATCGCTCGCTAAAGTTAACAATGGCTATTGAGGAGATCCGGAGCACATAAACTCGCGGTACTGATATAGTTTAGATTATTTAATAAAGCTTTATTATTGACCTCATTAAACAATCAGTATTTGCTTTTTATTGATAATTAAAGGTAATACACATGATCAGCACTCAACAAGCGGCTGCTCCGCACACATAAAGCAAAGCAGACGCTAATCGGGTGAATTAGCCCAGCTTTCTGGCAGTCTGATAAGCCTCGCGGCTTTGTACTGTATTCAGATAGGCCTGGATATTTGGTTTATCATCCAGCAGCTTCAGGTTCGCGGCAAATTCCAGCGTGATGGTCATCATGATGTCGGCTGCGCTAAACTGCTCGCCTGCAAAAAATGCCTGTTGTGCCAGCGTTGTTTCAATGTAGTTGAGGTCCAGCGCCAGCTCTTTGGCAATATACCCGTCCATCGGGGCGCTGCCGTCACGCTGCTCCATCCCCATCAGCAAAGTTGCGATCACAGGCAAAGCCAGCGACCCTTCTGCAAAATGCGACCATTCGAGATACTGGTAATAGTGCGCATCGCTCTTGTGCGGACGTAAATTGGTTGCACCGGCTTGATCCAGCAAATATTCCATAACCGCACCGGATTCACACAGTACCACGCCGTTGTGCTCAATGACCGGCGCTTTGTTCAGCGGGTGGACCTGACCGAGGCTGGCAGGCGCCAATCTGGTGTGGGGATCACGTGCATGATGCACAACTTCATAGGGTAACTTAAGCTCTTCGAGCAGCCATAAAACGCGGGTCGAGCGCGACTGGTTGAGGTGATGTACCTTGATCATAACTTCCTGGGATCCTTATCTAAACAAGCCAGCCGTCTCCATCAAAGAAACGGCCAGCGTGTCATTTCAATTATTGTGTTTTAAGGTGCTGAGCGAGGGCTACGCCCACGGCATGTGCGCTGGCTGGGTTCTGCCCGGTGATCAGGCCCGCATCTTCAATCACGAATTCCTGCCACGGCTGAACCTTACGGTACTGCGCCGCTTTGCGGGCAATGGCTTCTTCCAGCAAAAACGGAATGCTGCTGATGGTACCAAAGTCAATTTCTTCTTCACGGGTAAAACAGGTCACCGATTTGTCGCCAATGAGGGGGTCACCATTACTCAGCGTAATGGGTAACAAGGCAGCCGGGCCATGACACACCGCAGCAATCACTCCACCGGCTTCATAATGCGTTGCCGCCAGCGTGGCAAACTGTTCATCGGTGGCCAGGTCGCTGAGCAGTCCAAAACCACCGGGATAAAAGATGGCATCATAATCGCTGATATTCAGCTCAGACACACTCAAAGTATTAGCAATTTTTGCCTGTAACTCTGCGTCTTCGAGCATCTGACTGTTAACCTCGTCGCCTTCTGCGTCAGTACCATATAAAGGCACCTGACCACCCTGAATAGACGCCAGTTCATAGCCAATGCCCTGCGCTTTTAATACGTGCACAACATGGGTCAGCTCAGGGGCATAGGTACCATTTGCCTGATCTGTGTCACCTAAGGTTGCGTGGTTTGTGACCGGTATGAGTACTTTTTTCATGTTATCCTCCTGAATGATGTGATCGAACGCGCAATGCCGGTACGTTTTATCAGCAACGCGCTGTGAGTACTCACTGTAGATTATTTCTCAAAGAATGATAATAGATAAGACTGATAAACACTTTTGCCATACAGCAAAAGTATAACATTCCAACGACAGAGCATCCCCCTTTACCCAGGCTTAATTCTTACAGCTCATTACAACTTCCCACACGGCTTTACACCCATCTTGCGGGGCTTTCTATATGGTAGGAGTCTGTTGAGCGTTTCGCATTCTAATTAAAGGAGAGATCATTATGTCCAGATGGAGTACTGCTACATTGATTACCTGCGCCTGTATGGTGCTGGGGTTACTCAGTGGCTGCCATAACAGTAATCAGGAGCAAGTGGAGGACCGCGTTATCGCATTCAATGCCAACACCAACACGTTAGAGGCCCGGCTGGTCACTCCCAAAAAACACCAGAGCCAGGATGCCATTGTCCTGCTTGTACATGGTGATGGCGCGATGGATCACAGCGCCCAAGGCTACTTCGAGCCCATTATCACAACACTCACAAACAAAGGTTATGCCACTATGTCGTGGAGTAAACCCGGTATTGGTAATTCAAGCGGCGACTGGCTGGCGCAAACAATGCCACAGCGCGCAGAGGAAGTTCGCAGCGCAATTCGCTATCTCAGGCAAAATGGCTACCCGAATAACCCGATAGGCGTGCTTGGCTTTAGCCAGGCAAGCTGGGTGCTGGCCGAGCTGAGCAATGAGCCAGAGATTAAATTTGCCGCCTTAGTGGGAGGCGCTGCCAACTGGCGAGAGCAAAGCCAGTACACGATGTGGCTGCGCCTGATAGAAGAACAAAAGATCCATGCCGACGACGACGGTATTTGGCAGGAAATTGCCCAGCTGAATGAGCTGGAATACCAGTTGATCAAGGCCGGATTTGACGACTACCAGGGCAGTGACTTACACCTGCATCCGTTTATGGCAAAGCCAATACAGGATGAGGCCAGGTTCAATTTTGTGCGTGCCAATATCGACTCGGACGTTAGTCGAGGGTTTGCGCATATTCATTTTCCTATGCTGGCGCTGTTTGGCGATTCAGATATCCGGGTAGATGTGCAGCACAGCCAGCAGGTGTTTGCCAGCACAGTGGGCGCAGCAGATACGCTGGAGCAGAAGGTGATCAGTAACGCATCCCACAGCCTGCTCAAAACCGACCTGCCAATGCGGGCAGCACTGTATTTAACTGCCGATGATTTCGCGCCAGGCGCGCTGGACACGCTGGTTCATTGGCTGGATACACACGCAAATGACAAGACGGCACAACGGCTTTAGATTTGCGAGCAGGGTGAAGTTATTACCAATCGCCATCCAGGCAAACTTCATCCTCTTTTTGTCATTTGGTTGCACTTCATACACAAAGTCAATATCTTACGCATATAACAACTAAAAATGTCCCATTATGCTGTACATCATTCTAACACTCGTATTGCTGGCTCTCAGCGCCCTATTGTTCACTTCCAGGTTTAAAGCCTTTACCCACCGTTACGAGGTCGCCTGTAATTTTATCCTGACTTTAATTGCAACCTTAGTGGGTGTATTACTGGCAATTGCGATCAGTAACTACGACGCAGATCGAAAAGAAATCAAAGATCTGATTAAGGTGCTCCACGCTGCAGAAGCCGTTGTAGAGGAAAGCCTGGATTATAGTATCCGCCTTCATGAGGCCTACCAGCAAAACATCGAAGAATATGGCGACAAGCAAGCATTTTTTGCCCGCAATCCACTCGTTTACCCCCAATACCTGGACAATATGCTCACCCAGAATCTGGTCAGCAAAAACCTTTCCGTGGAAGGGTTAAGCGAACTCAATGAGCATCTGATAATCTTGCAGCGCTCTAAAAAGGTTGAACCTGAAGCTTTTATTGCCAGTATGCTCTATATCAAGCAAATACTGATCCTGGAGCGTCAATATCAAAGCGCTGAGCTGTCGGTACAGGATTACCAGCAATTGCAGGACGAATATGAAGAGCGACTGGCAGGCCAATAACAAAACCAACAACATTAAGGATAGTCATGCGTTCACTACTCGTCGCAACACTTCTGGCAGCCTGTGGCATGAGCAATGCTTCAGCCTCCACTAAAACAGATGATAAGCAAAATCTTCTTACACCCACACAAATACAACAGGACCTTCAGAGTTTTATTGATTATGTCCGGCTCGGCTACGCCTATAGCGATGAAAAGCCAACTGACTTTGCCACCTTTGAGCAATGTGTTCGTCATCAAAGTACTGAGCTTAAAGACAGGATGCAGCTATCTGCGCGGCTTAACCACTGCCTGGAGCACTGGTATGATCATCATGCAGATGTAACGCCCAGACCGTCAGACTATTATCTACCAATGCCCACCGCCAGTGGTTTATGGGGGGTGTGGCAAAACGAGCAAGCCATCATCACCGCAGTGCCATTTATGGGACCCGCCTATCAACAGGGCTTCCGCGCGGGGATGCAGATCTTACGCCTCAATGGCGTGCCCATTGCTAAAGCCATTGCCAGGGCCAACGTCTCTGGCTTGGATACTGCAAGCAGCTGGACACTCAACCGGCTATTGACGGGGAAGCGTAAACAAACTCTCTCGCTGGAAGTTCGCTGGCAGGGTAAGACCGAAATAAAGCTGCTGGATATTGAAGCCATTGTAAAAGATGTGATTGCAGAAAAACCCCTGCTGACGCAAAAGCGCATTGGCACAGTGGGCTATATTCGCCCGGAAAATAGCCTGGGCAATAATGCGCTAATCGGCGCTTTTGACGAGGCAATGGAGCAGTTGAAAGATACCCGGGCCATGATCCTCGATTTACGCCACACGCCCAGTGGCGGCAATACCGAAGTGGCCAGAGGCATTATGAGTCGCTTTATTAAAACTCGTCAGGCATATCAAACACATGAGCTAGTCTCTATCGAACGTGAGTTTGGGGTGAAGCGTGCCTGGCAGGAATTTGTGTTTCCCCGTGGCGACTTTCAGTATGACAAGCCATTAATTGTACTGTGCGACAAGTGGACAGGCAGCATGGGAGAGGGCCTGACCATAGGGTTGCATGGGATGAAACGGGCAACGGTAATCGGCACACTAATGTCACAACTACTCGGTGCCATCTATAGTGAAACCCTGCCACACAGCCAGCTCAGCTATATGTTACCCAGAGAAAAACTCTATCACGTTGACGGAACACCTAGAGAAGCATTTATCCCTGACATAGTGGTTAAACAGCGACAACACAATCAGGAGCAGGACGACACGCTACAAACAGCACTGGACTGGCTCAACAAGAATCATGCAGATTAATGCGTAAAAAATGTTACAAATAGGTGATTGCTAGTTCAGTTTTTACCCGCTAAGTTGAAGGCGTTGCTGAAAAAAGCAACATAATTTAACTAAGGAAAAAGACCATGAAATTACAATTAAACAAAAAGCATGTAAAGCAACTGTCAAACGACGCAAAAGGACTTAACGCAGCATTGACGCCCCAGATTGGTGGTGCGGCACCACCGCCAAGCCACTTTTGTGACACCGTTGGTCAGTGTAACACCCACACATTTGTGACTTTTTATTGCCACTGATACGCGCTGCCTGACCCCGCCTGTCGGGGTCATTTACACATCGAGTACAACTGTCGCTATTGGCATATCTCAGGCGCCCGATAGCTTAGTCCCATTAAGTCAAAGTAGTTTTGTCCGAGGGCAATATGCCGAAAGGCCTCATCACTCAGATATTGGTTAACACGACTGTTGATCTCGACTTCACGCCGATAGTCCCGCAGCTTATAGCCTTTTGCCGCGACAAAATCACTGCCGGTCAGAATACGCGTTGGATAACGATTAAAAAATGCCACATACTGCGCACGGATCGCCGCGTGGCGAAAATAGGCCTCGTATAACACCCGCCACGATATATCGAGCATCAGGTTAGGGTAAGCATCCAGCAACCGCGACAGGATAGCGATATGCTGCTGCGGATCCATCTTGGTTTGTTCCCGCGACAATCCCATATGCACCCAGACAATCGGATTATCCGGATAACGGGCCAGTACATTTTCCATCAGGTGTAAATACTGGGTGGGCGCCTGATCTGAGCCAATATCCGCATGGATAGACAAAGGCATAGGCGCCCTGCCATCTTCAGGTGCTCTGAGTCTGGCCATAAACGGTGCCCAGTCGGCAATGTGTGCAGGCTCCGTTGCCCGGTGAGCGTGCTTGAAGAGAGCTTGCTTCACCAGGTTCACCTCTCCCATCCAGGTAAATGCCGGGCCAAATTCATCGTCCAGTAAATCCATCTTTTGCATCACATCCTGTGGCTCACTGAGATCGGCAAAACTCATTGATAACGTCAGATGCAGATCGCTATTTGGGTGCAATAACGCGTTAGACCCATTGATAACATCATTTCTGATGGTCGGTTTGATTTCACCCGTCGGACACAATGAAAAGCGCTGACAGCCACTTTGTGCACTGAACATTTGTCCTATACCAAACACATTGACAAACAACACACCGGCGGGCTGAAAATAACGGATCAATTCGGAGTAAGGCACGGCCTCGCCACCAAAAGGGCGAAAGTGCGCATGCGCGTCGACCACAAATGTATAGGGCTGCGTGGCTCTGTCATAACAGGCTTGTTCAGGACCGGCTTTAAACTGGGCCAATTGGCGCTCACTGCCCGTGCTCTGGCAGCCCGACGCCAAAGACACCAAGGCTGATGCCAGAAAAGCGGCACGCAACGTTTTTGTGCTCATGGTTATTTCCCTCTTTGCAAGTTTACGGCCTGCCAGCAACACCACCCTAACCCACTGCAAAAGTGGAGTTTGCCGCATGGTATAATTCCGGACTGGCGGTCCGTTTTTGTGTTCAGTGGCAGCATGAAATATATAACCATTTGTTATTATTATACAATTTTTTTGGAGCATTCTTTGCTGTAGACTTGGCTCTGATCACCGACCGTTTAATGGATATCCATTATGTTACAGCGCTATCGCGACTTTATCTGGTTCACCTGTTTACAGCCAGCGCTTATGCAACTAGGCCAGCAACCACGCTGGGCACTCAGTATGTTGAGCTTACTGACACTGACACTCAGTGCCGTGCTCTGTGTTGCCGCCCTGCTCTATCATATCTGGTTTAAACCACTGCCTTACCCAGTGCCACAACATACTCTGGTACTAGACCATCATCGCCAGGCCAGTAGCGCCGGACTGACCGATCATGGCTGGCCTTATCCGGCAGTCACACAGCTGCTGCGCATGGCAGGCAACACCGCTCCTGCGTCAGATGGCGAAACACAGCCAAATCCGCTGCTGAGTTTTTACTACGCAGAAGAAGTACCACTGGAGACAACCTATCAGGAAAAAATTAAAACCGCTTATGTCAGCGGCGACTGGCAAACTATGCTGGGTGGGGAGTTAATTTATGGTCATAGCAACCCATTTTTAGCCGCACCCGATACCCAGCCCCGCGGTGCGGTGATCAGCTTTGCGCTTTGGCACAGCGCCTTTGGCGGCACACCAGACATATTACGCCACCACCTCAATATCAATGGGGTAAAGCATCCAATCCGTGGCGTGGTCAGTCAAGATTATCAGCCACCTGAGCTGTTTAAAGCCGGCTGGCAGCCCGATCTCTGGCTCCCCTGGCGCTACAATAATTCAGAGTACAAAGGATACTGGCAAAGCCCCGATCCCAACATTCGTATGCTGCTGCGCTCGCAAACAGCACAAACCCAGCTGGCCCAGCTGCAAAGCCAGGTAAACAGTGCTGCCACCTCGCATGCCCCTAAGCAACTGCAAGACTGGCAAACCCGTCTGACCGCGCAGCCCCTGACCACCGCACTACGTGGTGACCACCCGATTATCTTTATCGTGTTTGCCTGTACGCTCGCACTGTTGCTGCTGGCAAGCCTCAACCTGGCACAGTTGTTTTTACTCCAGTTGCTACAGAGCAGACATCAGCTGGCTGTGCGTTCTGTGGTTGGCGCAAACTACACAACGCTGCGTAATACCTTATTGTGCCAGCTGCTGTTGCTCATCGCACCGGCAGTTATGCTCGCGCTAGGCGTAACGCATTTTGCCTTGCAATACAGCGCCGCATGGTTATCTCAGTTTATCTATCAGAGCGAACAACTGGCGCTCAACTGGCCGATGGTTTTGCTGGCAAGCTTGTTGGGGGCCGCTATCCTGGCTTTATTTATGGCATTAAGCCACAGACATTGTCAGTCAGACACCCTGATGCGCAGCCTCAAACGCAGCGGCAAAGGCCAGGCTGCACAATTGTCCCAGACCACCATCCGGCGCTTTGTCGCCTCACAGGTGTTGCTGGTCTCTCTGGCTATTTTGATCTGTGCGCAGCTGGTCTGGGATAATCTCAAACAACTGAGTCATCCTTTGGGGTTCGAGGCACAGCAAGTTTACGAGCTGGAATTTAATGTCGCTACGCTGGACTGGCAAGGTTGGTCTGCGTATGCCCCGATGGCCAAGGCCTTTAAACAAGCTTTGCTGCAAGAGCCAGGTGTGGTGGCCGCCAGCTTTGCCCGCACTCCACTCAAAGACGACTTTCAGTTTAATGTCACCGCTGCGTGGCGTGATACCCGCTATCTGCCCTTTCATCGCAATGTGGATCAAGACTACTTTGCGGTGCTGGCACAACGCCTCATTACCGGGCGCACATTCACCAAACAAGACATTGACGAGCAACGCCCTGTGGTCATAGTCAACCGTACGTTTGCCCAAAAGCTCGGTGGTGAGGTGCTGGATAAAACCCTGGAAGTAGATGGCTCAACCCCCCAGCGCATCATTGCTGTTATTGACGATTTGCAACTGCCGGGTAAACCTGTGCCACCCGCACGCTTTTACTTGCCTAATTTTGGCTCAGCTACCTACCTGCTGGTGAAACTGGCACCCGGGCTGACGCTGAGCAAAACACAGCTCAGCACACTACTACAACAGCAGCACCCACAATTTGTGCTCACTCAGTGGCGGGCGCTGGACGATGAAGTGGCCCGCGCGCATCAATACCGGCGGATCACCACCTGGCTGCTGGTCTTCGTCAATCTGCTGATCCTGATCATTACCGCGTATGGCATTTATAGTCTGCAAAGTTATGCTGCCTATCTGCAACAGAGCGTGGTTAAAGTGCACCTGATGCTGGGCGCTAAGCGCCGTCAGGTTTTGCTGGCACGAGTCCGTGCGTTTTTGCAACCCGCACTGATGAGTATTGCATTTGCGGTTATCGCTGTTGGCCTGAGCTGGCCCTGGCTTAAAACGTTAATGGTGTTTTCGCCCAGTCCAGCACTCATTGCGCTAAGCCTGGGCGGTGTGATTGTGACTCTGGTGGCTATCAGCCTGGTAACGGCCCACCAATATGTGCCCACCAGACGATTACTATAAAATGTAAAGGGGGTTGCCACCCCCCTTTTTTTAGTTGTTGCTCACTGAGCTACGCTTTAACCGCGACAAATCCCGCCACAGCATAGGTGCGACAATCAAAGTCAGTACCAGGTTAGACACAGGCACCGACAGCCAGACCCCGTCTATGCCAAACTGCTGCGGCAGCAGGAATAAAAACGGTACCTGAATGGCCATATTGCCCAGCGAGATCAGTAAAGATTTTGCCCCCTGATCGAGCGCCACATAGTACATGGCGGCAAGAAAAATAAAGCCATCCAGAAACACCATGGACAAGTGCAGACGGGCACCGCGCTGCGCCTCATCGAGTAGTGCCTGCTCCTGAGTAAACAAGGCTACCACAGCCTCAGGAAAGACATTCAGAAAAAGTACTATCGCCAGCCCAACCGACAAGCTCACCTGACAGGCCAGTTTCAACGTCGCTGCAATCTTCTCTATTTGCCCTGCCCCATAGTAATAACTTACCGGCGGCTGCATCCCACTGGCCACCCCTTCGGCAAAGAAGTAATAAATCACGCCGATGTAGCCAATCAGTGCAAACGCTGCAACATGTAAGGGCTCACCGTAAGTCAGCAACTGCTTGTTGTGAAGCGCCGTAATAAAGGCAAAATACAGGAACATCACTAGCCCTGACGCGCCCTGAACTAAGGTTCGACCGGCAAGCTGTACAGAGAAGGTTAACCCGCTTAATGAAAGCCTGACGCACGCTTTGTCCGAACAAAAGTAGCTGAGGGCGAGTATACCCACCAGAGATTGTGATACCACACTGGCCCAGGCCGCTCCTGCAAGCTGCCACTGCAACAGCACAATAAAAACATAGTCGAGGACAATATTGGTCAATGCCCCCAAAATCAGCAGGCGTGTGGCCACACCCGGACTGCCGTCGTTGCGGATCAGCATGGGCAGCGCCCCCGCCGCCATAGTGGCCAAAGCCCCCCAGCCGAATACCGACAGGTAGCTGTGACCAAACCTCAGTACCTCGCCACTGGCCCCTTGCAGATCAAGCAACAGGCTGCCACTGGCATAAAGCGCCAGACTGGTTGTGAATGACAGTATCAGCAGCAACCAGATACTGGTTGCCAGCACCGCCTTGGCCTGTAAAGGGTCTTTCGCTCCGCGAAACAGCGACAGTAAACTGCCGGCTCCAATCCCCACCAGCGTACCCAGACCAGCTATCAGGCCCACCACGGGCCAGGCGATATTCACGGCGGCCAGGCCATCGGCTCCGATAAAATGACCAACAAATACCCCATCTACAACCTGATATAAGCCATTCACCATCATGGCTGCGATAGCTGGTATGGTATAGCGCCAGAACGTTCGGGCTACCGACTCGCTACGCTGCTCCGTCGGACCTTTTTGATCCTGGCCGAGCTGTGTTAGCTCCACATTGTGCGTTTGCATAAAATTCCCCGCTCACTGCTAATACCCGCTATTATGCTTAACTACCGGATGAATAAAAGTTAGTTACTATCCGCTTTTCGGATACTTTGGAGACCTTCATGCACTGGACACTCGATCAACTGGAAGCCTTTGTATGTGCGGCCAGAACCGGTTCTTTTTCTGCTGCCGCCCGCAAACTGGGTAAAGCGCAGTCCCGGATAAGCACGGCCATTGCCAACCTGGAAACCGACCTGGGGTTTGAGCTGTTTGATCGCTCAGCCCGCTTACCCGTGTTAAATGCGGCAGGACATGACCTGTTCGCAGAAGCCGAAGCCGTGCTGATGCAGTGCCAGAGATTACAGTCCAGAGCGCTGTCAATGAGCTGCGGCGAGGAGGTATCACTGACCGTAGCCATGGATGAAGCCGTGCCAATCAATGCATTTGAGACCCTGTTCGAGCAACTATCGCAGCAGTTTCCGTTATTAAAACTGTCTATATTAAACGGCTCACAGGACGACATTGCCGGTTGGGTTGATAAACAAAAAGCCGACCTCGGGATCTTGTTTCATCAAAAACCGCTCTCTCAGAGCCTGGATTATACCCCTCTGGGCAGCTTTGAGCAGCGCCTGATAGTGGCCCCCGAGCATCCGCTGGCGTCCTGCCCACACCCAACGGTTGAGCAGCTCAATCAGCATCGCCAGTTGGTGATCCGAGACCGCATTGGCAACAACCAGTCTCAGGCCATCTCTTCCTTTCACTGGCACATCGACAGTTATTACTATATCGCCGGACTGGTTTTACGTGGTGTTGGCTGGGCGCTGGTGCCAGAGCATGTGGTTAAGTCTCACTGGTTTAACGAGGCCGTTATCACCCTTTCTACTCGGCACATTCCCGGCTCACTGACCGTTGATATGGGCCTGGTCAGGCGCAGGGATAAGGCAAAGGGCCCCGTCATTAACTGGCTTTATGACACCGCGTTATCTATGCCACTTTAGAGCCAGTTATAATCCATTTGCCGCGCGGTTTTAACAGCCAGCGTTTTGCCAAAATGTACTTTGACCAGTTCAAGGCTCATATCTATGCCTGCGGAGATCCCCGCCGAGCTGGTAAAATTCTGATCCATCACAAACCGTTTGTCCTGACACACTTTTAGATGAGGGTAACTGGTTTGCAGCTGCGCCAGGTCGTCCCAGTGCGTGGTCACCGATTTACCGTCAATCAGCCCCGCCTCGGCAAATAAGAACACCCCGGTGCAAATAGAGGCGCAGCGGCGGGTATGCGTGGCTGTTTCAGCCAGCCAGGCCAGCACTGAGGTATTATTAAGCACATGCTGATGCTGACCGCCTGCGACTATCAGCAAGTCAAATCGGGGATGACCATGGATACTGTAATGCGGGTTAACAGACAAGCCACCGCGACAACTCACGGGCGCATGGCTTGGTGCAATCAGACTGATATTTACGGGCTCATCCACAAAACGAGCTGCCGTGCTGAACACTTCAAATGGGCCGCTAAAGTCTAACACTTCAACGCCATCGTAAATAAAAATACCGATTTCCATTGAATGATCCAGAATTAGAAAGTTGTTGAGCCCCCATAGTGTAGCGCAGATCTTAACCATTCATATCTATTTACACTTTGATTTTGGCGATTAATCGAGATCTGATTGCACTTTCATAAAGTTGTCTTTTAGTATGCTGTAATCAAAATGACAACAAGCGAAAACCAACTATGTTGAAAATTAAACTAACACTACTGAGCGCTGCCGTGATGGTCGGTCTGGCGGGATGCAGCAGCACACAGCAAAGCAACGAAAGCGCGGTAACCGTTGCCGAAAAACAGTATCAAAACCCCATTTTACAGCCATTTTCCGGACCATATCAGGGCGTACCTCAATTTGATAAGGTTCAGCTTAAAGATCTTGAACCAGCACTGGACATTGCGCTGGCAGATCACCTGAGCGAAATTGACCAGATCGCAAGTAACACCGCGCCTGCAACCTTTGACAACACCATAGTTGCCATGGAGCGTTCAGGTCAGGCACTGGATCGCGTTTTTACCTACTACGGTATCTGGAGCGCCAACAACTCTTCACCTGAGTTTCGTAAGATGCAGGGCGGCCTGATGGCAAAATATGCCAAGTATCGCTCTCAGATCACCCAAAACAAGGCGCTGTTTGAACGTATTAAAACCGTTTATGAAAGCCCTGAATTCAAGCAACTGAGCGCAGAAGAGCAGCGTATCACCTGGTTGCAGTACAACAGCTTTGCCCGTAACGGTGCCACGCTGGAAGGAGAGGCGGCAAAACGCTATGCCGAAATTAACCTGGCTTTATCAAAGCTGCACGCAGACTTTGCCAACAATGTCCTGGCCGATGAAGAGGGCTACGTCGTTTATCTGAGCAAAGACCAGCTTTCTGGTTTACCAGCGTCTTATATCACGTCTGCTGCCGCAGCAGCCGAAGAGCGTGGCAAGCCAGGTATGTATGCGGTCACCAACACTCGCTCTTCTATGGATCCGTTTTTGATGTACTCCACGGAGCGTGAATTACGTAAGCAGGTATGGCAAAACTACTACAGCCGTGGTAACAATGCCGGTGAGCACAATAACAAGGCCATCATTAATGAGATCCTGACCTTACGTCACGAACGTGTGCAACTGCTGGGTTACGAGAACTATGCACAATGGCGTCTTGAAGACCGCATGGCAAAAGATCCGAAAAACGCCATGGAGCTGATGGATAAGGTATGGCCAGCAGCGATTGCCCGTGTCAAAGAAGAAGTTGCCGATATGCAGGCGCTGGCAGACAAAGAAGGCGCAAACATCAAGATTGAGCCATGGGACTACCGTTTCTACTCTGAGAAAGTGCGCAAGGCCAAGTACGACCTTGACTCCAATGAAGTCAAACAATACCTGCAACTGGACAAGCTACGTGAAGCCATGTTCTACGTCGCAGGCCGCTTGTTTAACTTTGAGTTCACTGAGGTGCCAGAAGGTTCAGTACCGGTCTTCCATGAAGACGTACGCGTCTGGGAAGTGACTGATAAAACCAGCGGCGAACACATTGGCCTTTGGTACTTAGACCCGTTTGCACGTCAGGGTAAACGCTCCGGCGCCTGGGCTACTTCATACCGTAGCCACACCACGTTTGATGGTAAAACCAACGTGCTGAGCTCGAACAACTCAAACTTCGTTAAAGCACCAGCGGGTCAGGCGAGCCTGATCTCCTGGAATGACGCGGAAACTTACTTCCACGAGTTTGGTCACGCACTGCACTCTTTGTCTTCTAAAGTAAAATACCCAGGCTCAAACTCGGGTGTGCGCGACTACACTGAGTTCCAGTCACAGCTGCTAGAGCGCTGGCTGGTCACTGATGAAGTGATCGAACGCTTCCTGGTACACCATGAAACCGGCAAACCTATGCCAAAAGCACTGGTCAACAAAATCAAGCAAGCGGCTAACTTCAACCAGGGCTTTGCCACCACAGAATACCTGGCATCGGCCATTATGGATATGAAGTTCCACACCACAGATCCTGCTAAGATTGGCGATCCGGTTGAATTCGAAAGATCTCAGCTGGCGGCTATCGGCATGCCATCTGAAATTGTGATGCGTCACCGCACCACGCACTTTGGCCATGTTTTCTCGGGTGAAGGCTACTCGGCAGGCTATTACGGTTACCTGTGGGCAGAAGTACTTACATCTGATGCGGCCCAGGCCTTTGCCAGTGCGCCAGGTGGGTTCTATGATGAAGAAGTGGCGGATCGCCTGGTGAACTACCTGTTCTCAGTGCGCAACGCAATGGATCCGGCTGAGGCGTATCGTAAGTTCCGTGGTCGCGACGCAGCGGTCGAAGCCCTGATGTTAGATCGTGGCTTCCCGGTCAACTCTGAGAAATAATGCGTAGAAGTAATTTATAACGTCTTAAAAGCCCCATAATTTTGGGGCTTTTTCCTGCCATATATTCAATTATTCAATGACGTCTAACAGCTTCATTTTTCTTAGTTGCTTTTCCAGCGTTGCCAGGCTAAATGGCTTGATAACAAAGCCGTCGACTTTTTGTAGCAACACCTGTTGTACCCGGTCCCGACCATTTTCACAGGTGACCATCAGAATTTTGATATCTTTCAGGGAAGGTTTGGCGCGGATTTCATGTAACAGAGCAAGCCCGTCTACGTGCGGCATGTTGAGATCGGAAACAACCAGTTCATAGGTTTTTTTGTCGAGTAATTCCAGTGCCCGCTTTCCATCAGTGGCTTCGTCTATGTCTGTAAAGCCCAGCCTGCGCAACATGCTTATCATCACATGACGCATGGAGGTCATATCATCGACAACCAAAATTTTCACCCGTTACTCCCTAACTGACCCACTGATTAGCTAAAAATTAGTCTAAAACCGCGAAAAAGTCGATTGTAAGGAGTACGAGTTTGAGAAGATAGATACTATTCTTTGTTTAATGACAAAGACATAAAGACACTAAGCGGGTTATCACGGTACAGACCAAAGCGCTCACAGCGTTCAAAGCCCAGGCTTTCGTAAAGGTTGATAGCTTTTTCCTGCTTTACGCCGGTTTCCAGGCGGATCAGAGGAATTTGTGCATCGCCCGCGTAATGCAGCAAAATTTGCATTATGCGTTTGGATAAGCCCTTACCACGGTACTGAGGTTTGACATACAAACGCTTTAATTCACCGTACAAGGTTTTATCGAATTGTTTAACGATAGCGCCACACGCCACTATGCCCTCTTCGTTCCGCAGCCCCACGGCCCGTACATTGGGTTGATTGAGCTCTTCGAGTGCCAGAGACTGATCACTGGCAATGGGATAGAGGGTATTCATCAGCCGGTCAATTTCTGCAAATAGTTCTCTAACACTTGGATCATCGGGTTTTAAATCAACTAGTTGCATAATTTTCCTTTGAACAGAGCAGTTACTTTTTTAAACGGCTGTTGAGCCCTTTTGCACGACATGTGATAAAGCTCAGCATATTGGCTGGCGCAATCACATAAAAGGGTATTTTAACGTACTTTGCAGGAAATATAACTAAATATATTCAGGTAACAGAGAAAGGAAACATGTTGCAGCATGTAATTAACGTAACGGGCCAGGCTCCTGTAACGGCTCAAACTTAGGCCAAATAGGCCGTCCATGGGGTTTTACCTTTCAGGCCAGCCAAAGTGTGATAGCAAATAACAGGATAGTGGCAATCGTGATGAAAAACAGTGAACACTGATTATGACCGGTACGGCCTGCCTGTGAAAACAACATGATTAACTCCTCCCGTACTCCCCCTGATGACCAAAACCACAAAAGTATTAATTACAGAGAAAGCGATACAACCAAAAGTAGTAATATTGATAGCAAAAAATTACCCAAAACACCAGTAAATAGTGCAAATATTATCCTAAAAATCAGGCTAATCGCAGCATTTAACAAGTGCATTCATATAATACAAACACTTACGTTTAATCTTTAGACAGTGCAAAAAAGTCAAAATTCGCTTGGCTTAAGCTACCGAGGACCCATATAAGGAAAAAAGGAGTAGCCATGATCACATTAAAAGCAGCGAATAAAGACAATTACAGAAATTGCTATCTGCTACGTACCCGATAACCCGGTTGCAAAAGATTTTTATGCCAGCTTTGGCTTTGTCGAAACCGGCTTTGATGAGGACGAGCAAGAAATGCTGGCGGAGATCAAATTAAGCCCGTCTTGCCAGCCTGCATCTGAGTGTAAAGGGGCTTAACACAGGGAGATAAGCTGCTGGGGTTCGGCATAACGAATACCCGCCTGTTCAAACGCGTGGATATCGTCAGCGCCGTGATAATGATATACACAGAGCCTGGCTAAGACTGCTGGCGGGTACTCCTTTAAAAGCTCATCCAGCCCGGCGTGACTGGGGTTTGCAGATGCCACGCAGTCATGAAAAATAATCTCTCCCTGCGTCACCTGATGAGTCAACAACTCGGGAATGGGCCGGGTATCGCCGCTATAGAAAAATCGTCCGGGAAGGTGCAAAGAGAAGGCACTGCCGGGAGCCTGATGACGAACAGGATAGCAGCTTAGTCTGAGCTGCTGATGGAAAAACTGCTCCCCCACGGGATGCAATTCAAAGGTATGCCAGACATCTTCACGACGCTCGGCCAGGCCAGTATACGCCAGCATGGCAAACAGTGACTGGATCAATTGTACGGGCACATATAACCGCACTGTCTGACCACTTAAGGCGGCCTTAAAATACAACTGCTCCAGCCCACCAATATGATCGTAGTGCAGGTGAGTGATAAATACCGCCCGGGGCAGCGACTGGCTGCCAAAGGTCTGTTTATAACGCACCAGCGTATCATGGCCACAGTCGATCAGCAGCCAGGGGCGTGCATCGCAGCAAATAACACAGGCGGAATTCCCCAGCTCGGTTGCACTGGCCGCACCTACGCCCAAAAATAACGCACTGTCTGGCACGCTTATCTGAGGCTGTGTGCGCTTTGATTGCGTCTGTGCTGGCCGGGTTACTATCGAATCTAACATCAGTCTGCTCGTCAATACTCACCACTCGGTACAAAGACAATGCTAGATGCAATAATTGACATTCCCGTGACATATTCGCCCTGGTCCTGTAAATAGTTACACCACTATTTGGTTAATTTCACCACATTCAGTCACTATATGTTCAGCGCTTAATTCTGCATTATTTTAACTTGCTGATATTATTAAACTAATTTTTTGGCACCCGTTTTGCTATAGTCCCTGTATATAAAAAAGAACAAATTGGAATTGCACCATGATCAAAAAACTCTCTCCTTTATTCGCAGCATTGGCACTCAGTGGCTGTGTGATCCACATTGATGGCCACAGCAAAACAGTTGCAGACGTGGAACTTCAAAAAACCCTGACCCTCAACGCCACCGAACTGCGCAGCCTGGTTGCAGACACCAGCGCCGGTTCGCTGGATATTGTGGGCGTCGACAACCTTACCCAGATTGAAGTCGATGCCAGGATACGGACTGACAAAGAGCACAGTTATCAGCTTAGCCTTGAACAGGACGGTAACAATGCAAAGCTGATTGCAAAACATAACGCCCGCGTTGGTATTGTCTGGTACAGCGGTAACAGCCCCAAAATTGACCTGTCCCTGCGTGTGCCTAGCCATCTGATGCTGGATATTGATGATGGTTCGGGTGACATTGCCATCACCGGCATGACCGGAGATATCGAGCTGGAGGATGGCTCAGGTGATATCAGCATTAACGGGGCAGCCAACGTTAAAATTGACGATGGTTCAGGACAGATGCTGATCCGTGGTGTCAGCGGCATGCTGGATATCGAAGACGGCTCGGGCGACATTAACATTGAAGGCGGCAGTCAGCTTAAACTCGACGATGACTCGGGGCAGATCTATATCTCTGACATCAGCGGCGATATGGACATTGAAGACGGCTCAGGCGACCTGCAAATCATTGGCGGACGTTCGCTCATTTTAGACGATGAATCGGGCAACATTAGCCTGATGGACCTCAGTGGCGACCTGCGCATTGTGGATGGCTCGGGTAATGTCGAGATCCGTGGCGGTAACACCCTGGATTTACGCGATGACTCCGGCTTTGTGCGCGTTCAGAACTTACAGGGCAACGCCAAAGTAGACGACGGCAGTGGCAACCTGGTACTGCAAAATATTAAAGGCCATGTCACCATTGATGATGACTCTGGCGACATCGAGGTGATAGAAGCGGGCGGTCTGACCATCACAGGCGACACCTCAGGCGGACAACGCATCGAAAAGGTCCGCGGCGAAGTGAATATCCGGGATTGATAGTCACTTTTTGCAAGTAAAGTGTCACCTTCTGCCAGTGAAAAACCAGACGTCACCTTCTACAATGACGTCATAACTTCTGGTAACAAGGTGACATCATGACTTATACAAACACAGCCCTGATCACAGGCGCATCTTCGGGAATTGGCTTAGAGCTGGCGCGCTTACATGCGCAGCAGGGCGGCGATGTGGTACTGGTTGCCCGCTCCGAAAACAAGCTGATTGCCCTCAAAGAAGAGCTGGAGCAAAGCTATGGTGTCAATGTGCCCACAGCCCTGTACGTCACACAACTTCCCGACAACCAGAGCGATTTTGACGCCTATTTTGGCACCCGCCTGACCCTCAGCAACCAGGTCGCAATACGGTTTAGCAGCGAGGATGCCAACAGGCCCTTTCTGACCGAAAACGCTGCTATGTGGTCGTTTTTTGAAAATGACCTGGCCCGGCGTTTGGCTGAGCTGGATGCCGACGCCAGTATGAGCCAAAAAGTCAAAGCCCTGCTGATGGAGCTACTGCCATCGGGGCAGGTGAGTGCCGAGCAGGTTGCCGCAAAGCTGGCTATCAGTAAACGAACATTACAGCGCAAACTGGATAGCGAGTCTGCCAATTTTCAGTCTCTGTTGAGCGCACTTCGCTCAGAGCTGGCCCGCCAATACCTGCACCGCTCCAGCATGTCTTTGCAGGAGATCGCTTTTTTGCTGGGGTTCAGCGACGCTAACACCTTTATCCGGGCGTTTAGCAAATGGCATGGTGTTTCTCCTGGCCAGTTCCGCAACCAGCATGACAGCGGTGCTAGGCGGGATTATTCAATTTAATAGAAAAGTTGGATAGGCGTTTACACCCGCAGCACATAAAATTCAGTGTCATACTTTCGGACGCTGATTTTGAAAAATTTACTCGCCTTAACCTTTGCCGCTCATCTTGGTGCGTTGTGGCCCATAGCCTCATACAGCGCAGACTTTGCCGCGTATAAGCAGCAATTTCCACTCAAGGACAAGAAGAGCTTTACAGCAGCGCTCGAAGAAGGTGAGGCATTACTTGCAGAGCCATCACTTACCCCACAACAGCGGACCTTTGTGCTGCATCGCACGGCATTACACCTGGTGCGGCTGGACGACTACGAGCGCGCAAAGCTCAGGCTTGATGCACTGGCAAATCATCTGAGCGCACACCCCGATGACTCTATGCAGGGAAAATACCACTGGGTAAGCGGCGACCTGGTACTGCGCTTGGGAGATGGTCAGGGGGCTCAGGCGCACTTTCTCAGCGCCAGCGAATTTTTTTCTCGTACGCAAGACTGGCGCATGCTCAGCCATGCTCACCGCATGGTTGCCAATGCCCTTGCCAAAGACAGCCCGAACCTCAAAGCACTTGAACATGTTGCCCTGGCAAAACATTATGCTGAACAGGACAACAATATTCCGTTGCACAACGCCGCATTTGATACGCAAGCCCGAATCTATAAGCTCTTTGGCCAGTTAGACAGAGCACTGGAAAGCCGCCAGGCTCAGCTGACCTGGCTTGGGCAACAAAGTCAGCCAGATCAGGCCATGATGTCCTCAACTTACTACGGTCTGGCCGATATTTTTGTGGATTTCGGCGACCATCAGGCCGCACTCGAAGCCTTCACCCAATCGTACCGCTACGACGAACAGGCAAATGACCGCCTGTACATGGGGCAAAATCAGATCCGAATTGCAGAACAACATCTGCACCTGGCCAATTTAGAGGCTGCAACTAAGGCTTATGAACAGGCCAAAGCCATCAGCGAGTCCATAAACCACAAGCGTAATCTGGGCTGGGCCATAGCCGGGTTGGGGCGTGTTCAACTGGCCAAAGCCAACTACCCGCAAGCGGCTAATTTAATTGGCCAGGGTCTGACGTTAATCAATCCTCAGCATAATCAGGCACTGCATCGCCAACACCTGGTCTGGTATGCCAGCGCCTTAAGCCATCAGGATCCGGGTCAGGCGATAGCGCAACTGGCGCCTTATTTCGACCCCAAACCAAATGACACTATGGTGGAGGCCGCAAAAGTGCTGGCCTTTGCCTATCAGCAGCAACAAGACTTTACATCGGCACTGCGCTTTCAGACGCACGCAACTGAGCTGCTCCAGCAGCAAACTGAGCAATCGCGACTGACCCGGCTGGAAGCCAAAAAGCGCGACGCTGAATTGCACTTAGAAACGCTTAAAGTGAATCAGCTACAAAGCGGACTGGATGAACAAAAGCGCCAGAACAGGCTGCAAAGCGTGATCCTGGCGGCGGCCATCATAGTGCTGCTGAACTTTTTCCTGATGTTTTATCTGTATCATCTGAAAAAGCGTAAAGTGATGGAAAAAGAGGCCGCCGTACTCAACCAGGCACTGACTCTCAAGCAACAGTTGCTGGCGGATGTCTCACATGAGCTGCGAACGCCACTGACGGTGCTCAAACTGAATATTGAGGCACTGCAACATAACCTGATCACAGACCCCGATGCCACCTACACACTGATGCAAAGTCGTTTGTCTATGTTAAACACTTTGATAGCCGATATTTATGAGCTGGCACAGGCAGACACACACAGCCTGCAACTGGACCTGCAAGTACGACCCGCCAAAGTCCTGTTTGATGAATTACTGAGTGCCATAAAACCTTTAATCGCACAACACGAGTTGACGCTGAGCACACACAATACTCTGTCCGACACACTCGCAGTTGCCTGTGATATAGACCGCATGCACCAGATCTTCAACAACCTGGCACGCAACAGCTGCCACTACACCAATAAGCCCGGACAAGTCAGTGTGACTATTGCTCAGCAGGCTGAGCACCTGATCTGTCACTTTGAAGACTCCAGCCCGGGTGTCGGTGATGACGATTTACCGCGCCTCACCGAGCGCCTTTATCGCTGCGATAAATCACGCAGCCGCGATCTGGGCGGTTCAGGCCTGGGGTTGTCGATTTGTCAGAAGCTCACTGAGTTGCATCAGGGGCAGTTATCTTTGTCGCACAGCAAACTGGGTGGTCTGTGCGTGACCCTGACGCTACCACTTGTACAACCCGCACAATCAGATAACTAAGCTCAGTTACCTTTCCCTTGCTTTCACTTAGTACCGTTTTACTTTCATGTAATTACGGCTAATCTAAAAGCATCATCGTCTGAACGCTGGACGATTCATTCTATTTTTTCAATCGAACCAATTAATTTAACCCGTTATACAAATGAATCGATTCGCCTGATAATGGCTTCATCGAAATCAAAGGAGACAAACATTATGCTAAACAATATCGAAGGTCAGACAATTCCTCAGGTCACTTTCCCGGTACGTGAAAACGACGAGTGGAAAAATATCAGCACAGATGATCTGTTCAAAGGCAAAACCGTTGTGGTGTTCTCACTGCCAGGCGCCTTTACACCGACCTGTTCATCAACGCACCTGCCACGTTACAACGAACTGGCTGGCGTATTTAAACAAAATGGGGTTGATGACATCGTCTGTATCTCTGTCAACGATACGTTTGTGATGAATGCCTGGGCCAAAGATCAGGAAGCAGAAAACGTAACGCTTATCCCGGACGGAAACGGTGAGTTTTCTGAAGGCATGGGTATGTTAGTCGACAAAAAAGAGCTGGGCTTTGGCAAACGCAGCTGGCGTTACTCTATGCTGGTTAAAGACGGCGTGATTGAAAAAATGTTCATTGAGCCGGATGTACCGGGCGACCCGTTTGAAGTATCTGATGCCGATACCATGCTTGAATACATCAACCCGGAGCAGGTAAAACCGCAGCCAGTGTCAATCATCACCAAACCTGGCTGTCCTTTCTGCGCCAAGGCAAAAGCCCTGCTGGACGAACAAGGTCTGGTTTATGAAGAACTGGTGTTAGGTCAACAAGCCACCCTGACCAGCCTGAAAGCGCTGTCTGGTCGTGAAACTGTGCCGCAGGTATTCATTGGCGGTAAACACATTGGTGGTTCAGACGACCTGGCGACCTACTTCGCGCAGTAATCACACGAACTCAAAAAGTCATCTGTAAAGGGGCTTAACAGCCCCTCAACTCCCTTTGCTCAGAGGTAAAACATGAAACAACTTGAAACTGACGTAGTCGTGATTGGTGCGGGCACAGCCGGGCTCAGCGCCTATCGAAATGCCAAACAATCCACGGATAATGTGTTAATGATCGAAGCCGGTCAGTATGGCACCACTTGCGCGCGTGTCGGCTGCATGCCCAGCAAGTTGTTGATTGCCGCCGCGGAAGCCGCACATAGCGTAACCGAAGCACCGAAATTTGGGGTTAATACCACAGCGCCACAAATCGATGGCAAAGCCGTAATGGCGCGGGTGCGCAGCGAGCGAGACCGGTTTGTTGGCTTTGTACTGGAAGCCGTAGATGAGTTGCCAGAGCAAGACAGGATCAAGGGCTATGCACGCTTTTTGGATGCCAACCGGGTTCAGATTGACGACCATACTGTGATCACCGCCAAACGCTTTGTTATCGCGACCGGCTCAAGACCCAATATTCCAGGCTTCTTTCAGGCTTTTGGCGAGCGCTTAATCATTAATGATGATGTGTTTGACTGGCAGGACTTACCCGAGTCTGTGGCCGTGTTTGGCCCGGGCGTCATTGGCCTGGAACTGGGACAAGCTCTGCACCGCCTGGGTGTGAAGGTTAAGTTGTTCGGCGTCGGGGGTAGCATTGGGCCGCTGACGGATCCGCAAATTCAGGACTATGCCAATACCGTGTTTGGCGAAGAATTTTATGTCGACAGCGATGCCAAAGTCTCTGATATGCAGCAGGTTGGCGACAAAGCACAACTGACCTACATTGACCACGATGGCAAGCCACAGACCGAACAATTTGATTATGTGCTGGCAGCAACGGGCAGAGTGCCGAATGTCGATAAACTGGGCCTGGAAAACACCGGCATTGAGCTCGATGAGCGCGGTGTACCACTGGCCGACACTCATACCATGCAGTGTGGCGACAGCCATATCTTTATCGCCGGGGATGCCAGCAACCAGATCCCACTGCTGCACGAAGCGGCCGATCAGGGTACGATTGCCGGTCAAAATGCCGGGCGTTTCCCGGATGTGCGCAATGGCCTGCGCCGCGCGCCAATAGCTGCGGTATTCAGCGATCCGCAAATTGCGATGGTGGGGGAGAGCTTTAAACAATTGAACGAGCGCTATGGCAAATGTGGCTGCTTTGCCATTGGTGAAGTGAGCTTTGAAAACCAGGGCCGCAGCCGCGTGATGCTAAAAAATAAGGGTTATATGCACCTGTATGCAGAGCAGGGCAGTGGTTTGTTCCTGGGCGCTGAGTTTATCGGGCCTGCCGCTGAGCATATCGCGCATCTGCTGGCCTGGGCCGTGCAAAATAAGATGACGGTGCCCCAGATGCTGGATATGCCTTTCTATCATCCGGTCATTGAAGAGGGGCTACGTACTGCGCTGAGAAACCTCAATGCCAGGCTCAAATTTGGTCCGGATATTGTCCAGCATTGTATGGAATGCGGTCCGGGTGCTTAATTAAACGCCGTCTGCCCGGTAGCCTGAGCTTGCTACCGGGCTTCGACGTTGAGCACGCTCAGGCATCGTAGCGACCCGCTTGCTGGGTTGCGTCGTTGCGCATTTTTTCAAACTTATCAAAAGCATCAGATACCACTTCCTTGTCTGTCGCCGTCAGTGAGATGGTCACGCCACAGCTGGGATTCGCGCAGCAAAACGCCTGCCCCGCCAGCAGTAAGCTGGATTCAAAGTGAATAGGCATGCCACATTCCGGACAGTCAATTTTTGATTTTATACTCATGGGTTAATCCTCGTTTTTACTGGGTAAAGGGGTCAGGTTTTTTGCAAAAATATCGAGTATCGTAGTGATCCCGCGCGGTAAGGGTAACTGGCCTGCTTCGAGCATCACTTCGTAGTTGGCGTGCGCCGAGCCCGACTGTTGCTGACTCTGACTGCCTGATTTCGCCAAAGAGCCATGCAGCTCAGTTTCAAATTCGTGGGCTTGCTCAGGCTGGCGAGATTGCGAGCGATTGTGTTTTTGCTCCTGTGAATTCTGCTTTTTGATTTCTCTGGAACTTTTAACCTCCATGCTGAAAGAGACGGTTAATTTTTCAATGGCCAGTGAATTTATGGGGATCAGCGTCATCAGCGGAATGGCTATTTCCATTTCATAGGGGACTTTGCTCACGCTGCCGTCTTTTTCCAACACCGAGCGGGTCAGGGTAAATGTCACCATCACCGGGGTCAGGCGCCCTTCGTTGTGACGGTCTTTTTCAAAGCAGGTCGATAAAATAAACTGAGTTTGTGCATTGGCTATCATTGCATTGGCATCGGTGGCCGCTTTAAGTGGCGCACCAATCAATGCTTTCATAGGCAAACCGGCAAATTGCGACGCAATATTACTGTTCATACTTTTATCCTTACGCAGAGCGGGTTAGCCCGGAATTTGCGCTCTGAGCGCGCGCTCATAGCCTTCAACGAGCTTTTTCAGCCCTTCGGGGGGTTCGTTGCCAGTAAGCGTGATTTCCAACGTGGCATTGGCGGTGTTTTCACTTGTTTCTTGCTGGCCCATCAGCTTATTGCGCAGCCCGGCAGGCTTGGCCGTGCTGCGGGCAAAGGCCACCATCAGCTGATCTTGCTCATTGTTACTGATCTCCAGCTCAGCGATAAACTTCACCTCTGAGATCCGCGGAGAAGAAATGGGCACCAGCGCCAGTAATGGCACTTCTGCGCTCACTGTGTCTATGCCGTGTTCAGTGCGGCTGGGAAACTCCATCGCACAGGTTTTTGGCGAGTAACTGGGTGCCTTGCCTTTACCATTGTCTTGCTCATCGAAAAAGCGTTTAACAAAGTCCAGCGTTTCGCCTTCGACCGATTTAGCGGCGTCTTTGACTCCTTTGTGAATGGCCTTCATAAGTGATTGAAATTCGATCATGATGCTCTCTTTTTGTTGTTCCGGTTAATAAAGGGAAGCGCAAGGCTTCCCCGGTTGGGTGCTATTACAGGCGATTACTCTTTTTCGATGATCGGGTCGATGTTCTTCGTAAAGGCATTGATGATCGTCGTTACACCAGTTGGCAGCGGCAGCTGACCTGCGTGGACATCCACCTCATACTTGGCTTTGTTCGAAGCTTCATAGTGTTCGCGTTGCTTGGAGCTGGTTTTGCTGCTGTGCGACACAGAGCCATGTACTTCGACCGAGAACAAACCCGCGTTATATTTTGCGGTGATGTCGGCTTTTGCCGCAGTTTCCTGCTCAGACTGCTTTTCATTGTCCTTTGACATTGAGCTCGAAACTTCCATTTCGAAGTGTACTTTCACGTCATCCACTGCCAGAGAGTTCAGCGGGATCAGGGTCAGCAGAGGTAACTTCAGCGTGATATTCGCTTCAGACGTGGTGGTGCCTTTGATCACCGGACGGCTCAGCGTGAACTCAACCATGATTGGCTTGAGCTGGCTTGAACTGCCCTGGGCACCGGCGGTTTTATCAAAACAGGTACTGAGCATAAACTGTGTTTGCGTACGTGCCATCATGCCATTTGCATCTGTTGCAGCCTTCAGTGGACCACCGATAAGCGACTTCATAGGTAAGCCACTGAATTGCTGCGCCATAGATACGAGTCCAGACATAAAATTCTCCTCAAAAATTACTCTTAAATTCGCGACATCATGTCGCATGAGATAACGTTTACCCGGTGGTGAACGTCGGAGGTCATAATAGGCGTCGGGCAGCTATAACAATCGGCGCTTTAGGGCAATAATTCGGGGACATCTGGTAAGTGTGCAGAGCAGGCTGGCTGACAGGAAAAAGAGGTTACGCACCAGAGAAGGCAGTGATACCATGATCGCCAGTGAGTTTTGTTCCACTATTTATTCCATAAAGGATCACCCGTGATACAAAGAATTGACACCAAACAACGCATGAGCCGCATCGTTAAACACAACGGCACCATCTATTTATGTGGCCAGGTCTGTAAAGACGCAGAGCAGGGCATTAAAGAGCAAACCGCCACTATGCTTGAGAAAGTGGATGAGCTGTTATTGCAAGCAGGCAGTGATCGTGAGCATATTTTGTCTGCCACGATTTATATTAAAGATATGAAATACTTTAGTGAGATGAACGAAGTATGGGATGCCTGGGTGCCTGAGGGCCACGCACCTGCGCGCGCTTGTGTTGAAGCGGCAATGGCAAGAGACGCGTTACTGGTAGAAATTTCAGTGATTGCAGCTGAAATTAACCCCGCTTAGCATGTTACGCCCGGCTCAATACCGGGCGATTTTTATGATGCGCGAGGCTAGTTGCGCACGAGCTTAAATGGCTCGTTTGTTCTTACATACAGCAAGGCTGGCTCATCTGCACTAAGCGCTATCTGCACCGGCTCCCCGGCAGCCAGATAACTACCCGGCCGTAATACTCGATTTTGCTGTGTTTTTGCTTGCAAAAAGTTCAGCGCACCGCGGATCACCACGGCTTTAAACTCGCTGCCGGTGCTGGACAATTGCACTTTGGCATTGGCGGGCAGCTTAACCAATGTACCAGTCAGCGGGCCTTGCTGCCATAAATTTGCCAGTTCAACACCTGCGCCCCTGAGCTGCGTTGAAGTGCGCGGGTTTTGCCACGTCAGGTTAGCAT
This sequence comes from Pseudoalteromonas rubra, assembly GCF_000967655.1. Taxonomy (GTDB): domain Bacteria; phylum Pseudomonadota; class Gammaproteobacteria; order Enterobacterales; family Alteromonadaceae; genus Pseudoalteromonas; species Pseudoalteromonas rubra_A. The sequence continues at coordinate 3,489 of NZ_JXYA01000065.1, read as the reverse complement.
AGTGAAGATTAACTGGCCGCTCGCCATTATCAAACTGCTGTGCAGAAGGCTTAACCAGATAGGGACCCTGGTCTATTTCAAGATAGATCATATTTCCCGGCGCACTGGCAGCTGTAATATGATCTTCCCCTGCCGGTTGTGTCCAGTAAGAGCCCGGCGGCATCCACATGGCTTTAGCTGCGGGATCATCATTGTGCAGCAGGCCTTCTATCACAATACCGCGATAAGACACGTTATGAATATGCGGTGGTGACGAAAACCCGGGTTCAAACCTTACCAACATACCAGTCGCACCGGCTTGAGTTCTGTCTCCCCACAAGTTTGCAGCCTTTGGACTCTTATCACCCCGAGCCGGATTCAGATGCCCCCATTCAATTTGCTCAGTGCTGACAACTGTCACCTTGCTGCTGACGTTATCAGCGCCCTGAGCCTGAAGCATGGGTGAGATTAAACAAGCCGCGACGAACAAACTACTGAGCACACTGGATCTGATCACAATAAAAACCCTTTTCTGAAACCGACAGAACGAATGCAGATCAGTGTAGATCGATACGTGCAGACAATAAATTGGCTGCAGATTGAAAGATTATCAACGTTTGATTGATAATTCCTCTAAAACTGCGCTATTCCTACGATTGAGGCAGGCTCAATTGTGGCCAGAGGCCCCCTTGTAAAGGGGGTTTACAGTAAAACCCGGATACACTGTTCACTTAAAACCGACCGTATCACTTATTGACCAGGATACTTACCCCGATAAAGGTGCAGGCATAAGAACCAGCCAAGACACAGCAGTGTGATAGCGTCTGGTTCTTGATACAGCACATACAGATAAGTCGTACACAAGCAATGCAGACAAGCTTTGTAACAACGTACGCCTAAGCTGGTGCCAATAAAAACATGATGTATGGCTTCTGCGCCAGCAAAGGCAAGCAACAAAGATACCAACGGTGGTGACGACTCGAAGGTAAAACCATACAAGGCCAGCAAAGTAACCACATTGAGCACGACAGCGATGCCACGTTGCATGGCCATTTAGTAGATACTCAAAGTGACAAAGCCAATCTGAAACCCAATCGCTACGCCCCAAATATCAGCATGCGTTTTTAACGCCATAAAGCGACCCCAAAAATACTTGTTTTCCATGATCATCATAAGTGCACTCAGCGGACACATAAACAGAAAAAGCGCATCCTTACTCGCCAATACCGGTAATGCACTCAGTAATATGGCATGTACATCTGCTAGCTGTCGCGCAATTGCGTAGCCCACTATTGCACCCACTAAACTGGGCAAAATAACCCGTCTGGGGATCTCCATGTTTTTCTTCCTTAATAATGCGAACCTGCCAGTCCTAATTAACAAGACAATTGCCTCAGTGCCCAAACCCAGGCACCTGCGGCCAAAGCACCTGTGCACAATGTCGCAATGATCACAGCACCCATCCACCTGGATTGAGTGCAATTCAGATAAACCAGCCCGACATCTGAGAGGTGATAAAACGCCTCTACTTCGCTGTTACGGTAAATATATCAGGCCGGGAGCGGGCATAGATAACACGTAACGGCGTATCGCAAATCTCTGGCTTAAAATAGTTTTGCGCTATTTGCCCTTCGGCTTCAAACGAGATCAGGCACCTTGGTTTACAAAATCCACGATCATTACAGGTCTTTGCTGGTACTGCGGTATAAGTGTCTGCCTCCTGAGCTTGATGTTCCAATAAATAATTGTTTCTCAGTGTACTTAGCTCAAAAGGAACCAATAAAGACAGCAAAAAACTCAGAACCGAAAACAGATTCAGTCTGAGTGAGCGATAGGTTAAATGCCTTAAACCCAGCCCGATATAAATGACAATGCCCGCCAGCATCAACAAAAAGCCACTTAACCAGTGGTTGTCTTGTTTGATATGGAGCGTATCAAATGACAGATAAAACCCTGTAAGCCAGAGTAGGGAGCAAATGAATTTCAGGTTATATATAAGCATAGTTAGCTCCCCAGAAAATAGGCCAGACTGAGTCTCGCTTAGAATATACTAAGCGAAACAAACCCGTGCTGTAAGCCCATAGAGACTCCCCAAACATCGGCATAGGTTTCTAAACTCAAAAAGTGACGCCAGAAGTATTTGTTCTCCAATACCACAGCACATGCCGCTAGTGGTACCAGGGCAATAAACAATATCCCGGAATCATTCAGTACAGGCACTTTATCTAACAACCAGGCATGTAAGGCATCAAATTGCCTGGCTATCAGAAAGCCTATAATCGAGCTAATCACGCTTGGTAATAAGTGTTTTATTGGTTTATTCATCACTATTTACAGATAAACAAAGCCCAATGTATTGCGATTTCTTAAGAGGACACCTGGCCCCTGCGAGTCAAAACCATAAGCTCACAAGGGCCATTTCATCACGTTTAATAAATACTCAGTGTTACAAATCCGAGGTGAAGCCCTGCAGCAAGCCCCCAAATCTCAGCGTTGTTACGAAGCGATAAAAAACGCCCCCAAAAGTACTTATTTTCGGCAATCACTAGTAACGTAGTGAGCGGTGTAAGCGCTACAAATAAAATCGCGTAACTATTCAAAGCAGGTATAATCTCCAGCAACACACCGTGCAAAGCACTGAGTTGCCTGCCAAGAAAATACCCAATGACAGAACATATCAGACAAAGGCCCAAATACCGTTCAGGTCTGTTCATTTACACTTTCCCTGCAAGTGGCTTCATTGGTAGATACTCAAAGTGACAAAGCCAATCTGAAACCCAATCGCTACGCCCCAAATATCAGCATGCGTTTTTAACGCCATAAAGCGACCCCAAAAATACTTGTTTTCCATGATCATCATAAGTGCACTCAGCGGACACATAAACAGAAAAAGCGCATTCTTACTCGCCAATATCGGTAATACACTCAGTAATATGGCATGTACATCTGCTAGCTGTCGCGCAGGTGCGTAGCCCACTATTGCACCCACTAAACTGGGCAAAATAACCCGTCTGGGGATCTCCATTGACTTTCTCCCTCTGTATATCAGCGATATATTCGCCTGGTTTAACAAGGTAATAACATGATACCCCAAACCCCCGCGCCGCTTGCCAGTAAACCACAACACAGGGTTATGACGAGGGCCACAGATACACACCTGGCTTTGGTATACTTAAAATAAACGATACCCAGACAACCCGATATGCACAGCGCAGCAAAAACAAATGCAGTGCTAAGCAACACTGCGACCCGCCAGCCACTGTCCGCCTCTTTACATTGCAAGGCCGTGATATAAGCGCTGAACTCATCCAGCAACACTTCCTTCAGGAGCAGTAACCAAAGTACAGCCAGTACAGCTAGTAACAGGCGCTGTGTGATACTCATACTGCCAGACAGCTCACTCATGGTATCAGTAAGCCAAAGAAATACAGCAGCAGGCCTAGAGCAAACAACTGGGTGAGTGTCGCCGCCCAGTATTCCCAGCCCTCGCTGCGATAGATCCAGCGGCCT
>NZ_JXYA01000064.1 GCF_000967655.1 Pseudoalteromonas rubra | reverse complement strand
TAGCAAAATTTTTGCCTTGTTATCGACGATATTTTCTCGCCTCAAAATTGAACACTTAATTAAGCAAATTGGTATTAGTGTTCATGCTCGTCGTGCGCCGCTTCACTTTTGGCGATCCCCAGCCACACCAGCTTGCCTGGTACAATATCCAGCTCAAAGGTCTGTGACCATGCACCAGCTTCTAAATCGAATTTCTTAATCAGTTTATTCTCCGAGTCGCTGACAAATACCGCTTCTTCAGCCTGAGACAATGCCAGTGAGAAGCTTTGACCTTTGGCCAAGCTCTCGCTCACCATCACTTCGTGCTCAGCTTCCCAGTGGTGCTCACCATCATGCTCATGAGCGGCAAAAACGCTTAGCTTACCTGCGCTATCCATAACGACAATGTGCTCGCCGCTGGCACTGAATCCATAGTAGTTGATGCTATAGCCATTAGTTACTTGCCATTCCAGCGCTTCAAACTCAGCGTCATGCGCATCTAACACAAGCAACTGATCACCGGCTTTCGCAATATACTGGTCACTGTGATGATGACCTTTCAAAGAGCCCACGCGCTGACCTTCTGCAAAGCTCTCCGGGTTGGCGATTTTGCTTGCGCTGAAGGCCTGACCTTCCTGAGTGATCAAGGCCACTCCGTCAGTACAACCAAATACAATGGTTTCTTCATTCTGTGCACTGCCATGCAGTCCAGGACAGCTAACATCAAAGACTTTGTCAGCATGGAAATGGTCACCATGGGCGTGGAACAAACCAATTTGAGCAGGCAACATCGACTCACTGCTGCTGTCACGCAATGTGCTGATCAGGTACTCACCGCGTGCCTGGGCTGCGCCGTGCATATATGTGTTGTATTCCCACACCGCAACCTCTTTGTTTGCACCGCTGATGTGCGATTCGTTGAACATGGCCACTGACGCGTTTTGCTGGCTTTGCGCATCGCCATCAGAGAACACGGCGATACCGCCTTCACTGACCGTCACATGAGTCGGTTTCACCGATTCAAGATGAAATGACACAGCGGCCGGTGCATCCTGATGCGCATGGAAATGGTCATCATGGGCTTCCTGGTATAAACCGCCATCCAAAAACTCCACCATGCCGTTGGTACGCTGTACCGAAATCGCATAGCGATGATTTTCTGAGCCATATAAATAGTCAGGTGCGTAAGTCAGGCCAATCGAGTCAATCAGAGATTGATCTGCAGTTGAGTAGACATGCAGCACGTGGCTGTCAGCACTGCTAACCACCAGACGCCCTGCGACATCGGTTACACCCTCATCGTGATCATGTTCATCATGATCGGCTTCTTTTTCAGATTCTGTCGCTTTCGCCTCTTCAGCCTTAGCTTCATCTGCGACTGCAGGCTGCGCCGTGCGCTCAACGTTGTGATCTGTACCACCACACGCAGACAACAAGATGGCCGATACAGCCGCTGCCAGGACCTTTGCTCTGAAAATCATCAATACTACCTTAAATCCAAACGTTACATTATAACAATGCAGGAATGTTATAGTATCACAAAAAAGAACGCAAGCGTTGCTGGCAAGTTATTTATCAAAAAAGCGATGGGATTCAGGTAAGCGAAGATAAAAATGCGGCCTCTGTTGAGGCCGCAGGAGGAAGTTAGTGAGATTGCAGCTGAGCCACCAGCTGTTCTTCAATCATAAAGGCCAGGTTGTCTATGGTTGGATCTTCAAAGAAAGCAGCCGGTTCCAGCTCAACGGCAAACATTTGTTTGGCTTTCGCCAGCATCTGGATCGCCACCAGCGAATCGCCGCCCAGCTCCAGCATGCTGTCGAAAATACCGATCTGCTCAAAACCCAGATACTCGGCCCACAGGGCAACCAGCTTATGCTCCAGCTCGCTCTCTGGCGCTTCGTATTCCACCGCCAGTTCTGGGCGCGCATGGCCTTTGGGCTTGTTCAGTCGCGCCAACAATGCCTGCTCCGTGGCTCGCGTTGCCGCACACAATTGCGACCACTCGGTGCTGGCACAATAAACCTGCGGCAAATCCAGACTTAGTGCGGCATCAAGTAACTGGCACGCCTCTTTGTGACTCAGCCCCAGTCCATCGGCCAGCGTCATATTGGCCGTCATCCCTGTGTTTATCCAGGCATCCCAGTTCAGAACCTGCACAGTAAATGGGTGCTCCTGCTGTGCAACCGCGTCCAGATAGCTGTTAGCGGCGCAGTAATCACTTTGCGCAAAGGCGCCCACTATGGAGGCCAGACAGGAACACAGCACCATGCGCGTCAATGGCGTCTCGGCAAACAGCTGTAATAACGCCTGTGTACCCTGTACTTTGGCCACGGCGCTTTGTTGTGCCTGCTCCGCGGAGATCTCATTGAGCAAGCCACCACCGGGTAAGCCCGCAGCATGGATCACCTGAGTCACGGGGCCCGTTTCTGCCTGAACTTCGTTAAGCGCCATCTGCATCTGTGTCAGATCAGTCACATCAGCGCTGATCACTTTCAGCCTGGCGCCGCTTTGCTGCAAAGCATGGAGTTGCTGATAGCGCGCACGTAACTTCTGCGGCTGTTGCTCATCTTCGCTCAGCTGTGCCCACTGCGCAGGCTCCGCCATTGACTGGCGCGTTTGCAGCACCAGGGTATGTCCCTGTCCGGCCAGATGCTGAGCCAGCGTAAGGCCTATGCCGCCTAATCCACCTGTGATTAATGTCACCTCAGGTGCAGCACTCGGCGTGGGCTGAGCGGTCACGGCAGTTTGCGTTAAAGTAAAACGATGTGCACCACGATAGGCAATTTCCCCTTCCCCCTGAGCCAAGTCAGCGACCAGACGATTGCTGAGTTTTTGGCTCGGGTTGTCTGCCATCTGCTGTGTCAGTGCCAGTACCTGACAGCTCTGTGCGCTCAGCTCCAAAGGTGCAACCCGCGTGAGCCCTAACAGTGAGGCCTTTTGTACACTAACAGCGTCATCGCCCAGCACATTAAATAGCTCAGTTGCGACGATACTCAGCGGACGCCCGCCAAGCGACATCAGCCACTGCACCACAGGTAGTAGGGTGTTATAGGCCAGCACATCGGTGCTTAGTGATTGCGTAAAGCGGGTGTCGATCACCTGATCAAACTCCCCCACCGCTGCACTCAGCTCACTCAGTTGCGCTGCATCTTGCAGGTTCAGGCGATAAGTCTGTGCATCGAGGGCTGAGAACGCCTCACCCTGCCAGATTTGAGTCAGCAGGGCGCCCGCCTCGGTTAACGCTGCGCTCAGCTGTGTGACCAAAGGCACATCGGCTGCCAGCAGCAACACCCGTTTGCCAGCCAGTGACGACACTTTTTGTGGCGCAACACATTGCTGCCATTGCGGTGCATAAAGCTGCGCGCCTTGTTGAACCGCATTGTTAGTCACATTCGCTGCCGCTTTTGTCACGGCACCCGGCTCAACCCAGTATTCGGTATCCGCAAACACGTACTCGGGCAACAGGTTAGCCTGGCCGTGTGGACGCGCTGTAAGCTGTGTAAAGTCAATCGCACAACCCAGCTGCCATAGCTTAGCTAAGGTTTTGGCAAACGGCGGTAATGGCGCTTTAAGGTCACGTGCGTGAGACACGGAGTGCAATACGACCTTGTCTTCACTCAGTGTTTGTTTGGCCAGTTTTTGCAGGGTGTCGCCCGGTCCGGCTTCAATCAACACATCGGTGTTCTCTGCCAGCACCTTCACACCGGCCACAAAGTTCACCGGCTGACGAATATGGTCCAGCCAGTACTGCGCTGAGCAGGCCTGCTCGGCCGCGATCCAGTCGCCTGTGACGTTAGACACAAACGGCACCTCTGGCGCGCGCAGCGGCGATACACTCAGTACCTGTTCCAGCGTGCTGGCAAAGTCAGGTAAAACGGCTTCGGTCAGGTGACTGTGGAAAGCGTGCGAAACGTGCAGGCGCGTTGCGGCAATATCGGCCGCTTTCAGTTCACCCTGCAAGGCCTTAATTGCTTCGCGCGTACCGGCAATCACGGTATTGGTCGGGCTGTTCAGCGCCGCAATGTCGAGCCCATCATTGAGATAAGGGGCAATGGTTTCACCATCGGCCATGACAGAAAGCATGGTACCCGGCGCCATGTTTTGCAGTACTTCACCGCGTGCAGTCACAAGCTGAGTTGCCACCTCCAGGGTCATTACCCCAGCCAGACAAGCCGCCGCATATTCGCCAATGCTGTGGCCCAGCATGGCACTGATGACCACGCCGTGCGCCTCGTAACATTTTGCCATGGCATAAGCGACCACAAACAAGGCAGGTTGCGTAATGCGGGTCTGATTCAGTAGCTGATTGGCCGTCAGGATCTCGCTGTCTGCCGGACTAAAGACGCTGTGCAGCTCCTGCTGTAAGGTCTCTGGGAAATGCCCCATTACCTCATCAAAGGCGGCCTTAAATGCCGGTACTGCGCGCAGTAACGGCTGGGCCATAGTGACATACTGTGAGCCCTGCCCAGAGAACATCAGTGCTACCCGAGGCGCGGCCGCTTTATCGCCCTGCGGCTCTCGCAGTAACTGCGCAATGGCCTGCTCGGCATTTTCTGCCACACAGGCATAACGCACCGCCAGCGCGCTGCGTTTATGCTGCAACTGGGCAGCCAGCTGGCCAAACTGCTCTGGCGAGCGCTGCAATGTGTCGGCCAGCGCCTGAGTCTGACGAACCAAAGCGCTTTGACTGCTGGCGCTGATCGGCAGCATATGCCACGGCGCATCGCTGTTTTGCTCCGTGTCTTGCTGACTGTATTCTTCCAGGATCACATGGGCGTTAGTGCCACCCATGCCTAATGAACTCACCGCTGCACGACGAACGCTTGCACTGTGCCAAGGTTTCAGCTCGGTATTAACGTAGAAGGGGCTGCTGGCAAAATCGATTTTGCTGTTCAAAGGCTGACTGTGCAGGCTGGGCGGTAACTCCTTATGACGCAGCGCCTGGACCGCCTTGATAAGGCCAGTCACCCCGGCTGCGGCATCAAGGTGGCCAAGATTGGTTTTGGCCGAGCCAATCGCACAGTATTGCTTTGCATCACCACCATAGGCCTGGCTCAGCGCAGCAATTTCAATCGGGTCGCCCAGCTCAGTGCCGGTGCCATGGGCTTCAATGTAACCCACACTGTGCGGCTCAATGTCTGCAAACTCCAGTGCTGCCATAATCGCATTGGCCTGACCGTTAACGCTCGGCGCGGTGTAGCCGACCTTGTCACGGCCATCATTATTGATGGCAGAGCCTTTGATCACTGCCAGAATATGGTCGCCGTCTTCTTGCGCTTCTGCCAGGCGCTTTAATACCACAGCCGCACTGCCGCTGCCGATCAATATGCCATCGGCCTGCTCACCAAAAGCGCTCAACTGACCAGAAGGCGACAAGCTGCCACCAGCCGGGGCATGATACCCCTGATCCGGCGTCAGATTAAGCCACACACCGCCTGCCAGGGCCGAGTCACACTCAAAGTTTTGCAGCGCACGACACGCCATATGCACCGCAACCAGTGAGGTTGAGCAGGCAGTCTGAACGGTGACCGCCGGACCTTTGAGGTCCAGCTCATAGCTCACCCGGGTCGCCAGTGAATCTTTGTCATTGCCGTTGGTTAGCGCCAGCAGGCTGGTAATATCGCGCTGCTGTCCCTGCAACAAGTTTTGCATCAGATAGGCGGGGACACCACACCCGGCATAAACGCCGGTCAGTTCACCCTGCGCCAGTCCGGCGTGGGCCATGGCATGCCAGCAGGTTTGTAGAAAGTGACGCTGCTGAGGGTCTAGTTGCTCGGCCTCTTTTGGCGTGTAGCCAAAAAACTCAGCATCAAATTGCGCCAGTCCGTCAAATGGTATGCCACGCTTCACATAGTCCGGGTCGTTTAAGTCAGACTCGCTCACCCCGGCGCGGCGCAGCGCCTCGTCGTCATAACTTTGCACGGCGCAGCGGCCGGCGCGAATATTTTGCCACAAGGCATCGACGTTATCCGCATCGGGGAAACGCCCGGCCATTCCTATGATGGCAATATCCAGTTCACTATAGTGCTGTTCTGACATGATTATGATTCTCTTACTTTACGTTTACGGGCAGCGACGGCACCCATGCCGCGACGCTGCCGGGCGCCACTCGGGGCGCTAGTTGTTTGTGACTGTGTTGTTTGTGACTGGTCCAGATACGCAGCCAGGCTGGCGATGCTGGGATAGGCGAATAAGTCGGTCAGCTGCAATTGGGCAAACTGCGGTTTTAAGTCGTCGAAGACCGCCATCAGCAACAGCGAATGGCCTCCCAAATCGAAGAAGTTTGCATTGCGGTCAACCTGAGCAACCGCCAGATGCTTCATCCAGATTGTTTCCAGCGCCTGCTCTGTCTGATTGGTTGCCGTGCTGGCTACCGGCGCCTGCGCGGGCTGGACTTTTGGCAGTTGCTGACGCTCCAGCTTGCCGCTGGCATTAACAGGTAGCTGTGCCAGCACCACCATCTGCGCCGGGACCATATAGTCGGGCAGCTGCTCGGTCAGCGCCCGCTTGAGTCTGAGTGCATAGTCCGGGTCGTCATGGCGCTCGCTTTGTACATAGGCAATCAGGCTTAACGACTGTGCCTGCTGCTCGGTGATCACCACCGCCACATCCACGTCCGGCAGCTGCGTTAAGCGTGTTTCGATTTCACCCAGTTCAACCCGGAAACCGCGAATTTTAACCTGATGATCGCTGCGGCCATGATAATGCAGCGCGCCATTTTGCCAGCTAACCAGATCGCCACTGGCGTACATGCGCGCACCATTATCCGCAAACGGATCGGCAATAAAGCAAGTGGCCGTCTGCGCCGGACGTTGCCAGTATCCGCGCGCGAGCAGCTCGCCGCCGATATACAGTTCACCCACCTGGCCTTCGGCCACCGGCTGAAGGTTGCTGTCGAGCACATACAGGTGACGACCATTCAGGGCATGACCCAGCGGAACCTGCTCGCCCGCTGTCAGGGTGCGGCAATCATGAATAGCGGCCTCAACCACAATTTCTGTTGGTCCGTAAGTGTTGAGCAGACGCACCTCACCCAGACCTGCCGCGCGCCAGTCTGCAATGCCCTGCTCTGACATGGCTTCACCACCCGAATGCACCTGGCGTAAATGGGGCAGTGACAATGGCGTGGTGGTTGCCATTCGCGCCCAGCTGGCAGCAATGCTGCGCCAATAGGCAGCACTGAGATCCATCACGCTGATCTTGTGACGTTGTGCTTGCTGGTACAGGGTGTCGGCATCCCACAGCGTATCGCCACGTAACACCACGGCAGCGCCCACAGCCCAGCTGGGGAACAGCTGCTCGACAAAAGCATCAAAGTTAATGGTGGCAAATTGCAGCACAACATCGGCGTGGCTGAGCGCAATAAACGCTTTTGCCGATTCGATGTAACAGGCCAGCGCCTGATGCTCAATCGCCACGCCCTTCGCCTGGCCCGTCGAGCCAGAGGTATAGTTTAAATAGGCCAGTGAATGAGCATGATGCACCACCACAGGCGGAGTGCTGTGTTCATGGTGTTCACTGAGTAAAGCAACCGGAGAAATACAGGGCACAGGTAAGGAGATGTCAGTCTGCTCACCCAGTATCGCCGCACAGCCACTGTCGCTGACCATATGCACTAACTTCGCTTGCGGGAAGTTAGGATCTAACGGTAAGTAGGCGGCATTGGCCTTCAAACACGCCAACACCGAGGCCAGCATCAGGGGTTTACGGGCCTGCATGATCCCCACCACCTGATCTGTCAGACCCTGAGCGACCAGACCATGTGCGAGCCGGTTGGCCGTTTGCTCCAGCCACTCATAGCTATAGTGCTGGTCGTCAAAAATTACCGCCGTGGTATCCGGATTGCTGGCTGCATACTCGCTGATTGATGTCAGCCACTGTGCAGCAGGTGCCGACGCATCAGCGCCCGTTGCCGCCGGAATGTGTGCCAGTTCTGTGCCCAAAGACAGATTGCCAATGGCCTGCTGCGCCTGTTGTGGCAGCTGATTGAGTAGCTGCTGAAAAGCCCCAGACAATCGCGCTATGGTGCTGTGCTGATAGAGCGCCTGATTGTACTGTAGCTCAATGCTCAACTGGCCTTGCTCATCCAGTCGCGAATCTATGCTAAGGTCAAACTGTGCCTGCTGCTGCAGTGACTGCGCATCATCTGTGGTGCAGTCGGCCAGCGTCAGTGCCTTAGCCACATCCTGCTCAAGGTGGTTAAACATCACCTGAAACAGCGGTGTCTGTCCCAGTGCGCGCTGTGGATTCAGCACTTCCACCAGCTTTTCAAATGGATAGTCCTGATAACGCTGTGCCTCCAGTGCTGTGTGTTTGCACGCTTCGAGCAACTGGGTAAAGCTCTGCTCCGGTGATACCGAGCCACGGATCACCTGAGTATTGATGAAAAAGCCCACCAGCTTGTGTAACTGTGCCAGGTTACGGTTGGCCACTGCCACGCCAATCTGTGGCTGACGTTTGCCACTGAGGCGATAAAACAGCACCTGCAAACTGCTTAGCAACAGCATAAACAAACTGGCATTTTGACCATGAGCCAGCTGTTGCAGCTTGTCGGTGTGTTTGTGATCCAGGGTAAAACGCATCACGCCCATGGGCGCTGCCAAATCGCTGCGTCGCGCCTGCTCAGGCACCAGTAACTCTTCATCACCCTGACCATCCAGCCGTTTCTGCCAGTAAGCCAGCTGCGTCGCGGCGGCCTCTGAGGTCAGCCACTCCTGCTGCCACAGAGCAAAGTCACCATACTGGATGTCGCTGCTGTCGAGCGCGCCTTCCCCCTGCGTGTTGTAGTGATGCGAGATGGCACCCAGCAGCAAATCAAAGCTCCAGGCATCACTGGCAATGTGGTGCATAACCAGCACCAGGCGATATGTCTGTTCAGACTCACGGATCAACGCAGCACGGAAATTTTCGCCGTCGCCCAGTGCAAACGGGGTTTCATAGCAAGTACGCTGCAAGACATCCGCCTGTGTGGCTGCATCCGCAGCATCGCTGAGGTCATGATAATGCCACTGCAAAAGCTGCGCAGCGGTGCGTTGACGCCACTGGCCATCAGCAGTTTTAAAATAGGCTTGTTGCAACGCTGGTTGTTGGGCCAGTACCTGTGCACAGGCCTGCTCAAGGCGCTGCGGGTTAATTGTGCCTGATAACTTTATCGTTGCACCAATATGATAGGCACTGCTGCCAGGCTCCAGCTGCCATAAGAACAACTGTCTTTGTTGCTGGGCACTGAGTGGGTAATCATCCAGCCGTTGCGCAGGGAGCTGCACACTGGGTGCATCCATCACGTCTCGCACACGCTGGCAGAAATCGCCAAAGCGATGTGCTGCAAACAAGCTGCTGGGGTCGAGCTGACAATCCAGTTCGCTCTGGATCAGTGCCAGTAACTGGGCGGCTTTAATCGAGCTGCCTCCCAGCGCAAAAAAGTCCGCGTCGTCGTGGTTGACCGGATAACGCAGCACGCTTTGCCAGCACTGCGCCAGTTGCTGGGTCAGGTGATCCCAGTGGGCATTGCCGGGCAGTGAGTCTTGCGCCGTCAGTTGTTGCAGCTGAGCCAGGTCAAAATCTCCATAACTGGCCAGCTCGCTGGCATTGCGTAACTTCAGACAGGCACTGCGCTGGAGCTTACCGCTGGAGGTTTTTGGCAAGCCCCCCTGATCCAGGAGCAATAACAGCTCAGGACAGGCAGCAAAGTGCTCAGTGATAAAGTCACGGACGATCAACGCCGTTTGCTGCGCCGGGACCTCATTGCGATAGCTGTTGCTGGTTTCGATTGCCAGACCAATGCCTTCGCCACTTTCTGCACTGGGCACCGGAAACGCCGAGACCCGACCTTTACGCACAAAGCTCAGCTCGGCTTCAATGGCGCGCTCAATATCCTGCGGATAAACATTGTGACCATTCATGATGATCAAGTCTTTTTGTCGGCCCGAGATATAGAGCTGGCCGTCGAACACATAACCAACGTCACCGGTTCTTAGCCAGCGGTGGCCGTCGAGCTCCACAAAGGTGTCCTGAGTCGCTTGTTCATTCTGCCAGTACCCCAGCGCAATGCTGGGTCCGGCGGTCCAGATCTCGCCAATTTCACCGTCGGCCAGTGCCTGACGTGACTGCGGACACGTGATCCTGAGCAGGTGGCCGCTGGCGACCTGACCACAGCCTACCTGGTGGCAGTATGCGTCGCTGTCGCGCAGATCGCGGGCATCGGCCAGCTCTGCGCGGCCTGCTGCCAGCCCCTGGTTATCAAAGGCACGGATCACGGCGCCGCCACCGGCTTGGGTGCCCGTCACCATCAAGGTGCCCTCAGCCAGACCGTAGCAAGGGTAAATGGCCGATGCCTGCATACCCTGCGGCGCAAAGCGCTCTGCAAAGTCCAGCAGGGTGTCGTGACGGATTGGTTCTGCGCCGGAGAAGGCGACGCGCCAACTGCTCAAGTCCAAATCTGCAAGTTGCTTATCGCGGATCCGCTCCAGACACAAACGGAAAGAAAAGTCGGGGCCACCCGAGACAGTGCCGCCATATTCACCAATCAGCTGTAGCCAACGCGCCGGGCGCTCCATAAAGAAACGGGGCGAGCACAATACCAACGGATAGCCAACGTAGATCGGCTGCAACAACCCGCCAATCAGTCCCATATCATGAAACAGCGGCAACCAGCTGACCATCATATCGGATTGGGTGGTTTGCATTCGCTCGGTGATCACCGCTTCATTGGCCAGCAAATTACCATGGCTGACCATCACGCCTTTTGGTTTGGCGGTTGAGCCCGAGGTGTACTGTAAAAAGGCAATCTCGTCGCTGTGCGCCGGGTGACGTGGCGCTTCAGGTGCTGGCGTGTTTAATTCGTCCACCACCTGCATAATGATGCCATCCAGAGCCTCGCACATGCCCGCGACCGTTTCGCTAAAACGAGAGGTGGTTAGCACCAGCCGGGCACTGGCGTCTTCGGCAATGCCCACGGTACGGGCAATGTGTTGCGCCTTGGTCGACTCGGGTGGAAAGCTCGGGATAGCGGTCACCCCCAGGTGCTGACAAGCAAGAAAGCTGGTCACATATTCAATGCCGGTATCCATCAGGATCAGGGCGCGATCCCCCGCACTGACGTGATGCTGCAGATGCCCTGCCAGCTGTAAACTCTGTTCATACAAGGCCTGAAAACTAAAGCGTGTGTGTGCTTTTTTATCTACGCAGATCAGCGCGGTTTGTTGTGGCTGCTGTGTTGCGTGGTGGGCAAGGCGATCCATTATCGTCGTGGCGGTCATGGGGTACTCCGTGAATAAACTGGCAGTGTGGCAAGGCAGTGCGGCTGGGTGTTCGCCCCGCACTGGCGCTGATCAGCAGCTAGGCTTATCAGTCGACGCCGGAAAACTTACTGATCCATCGCCTGGCGAAGGCTCAACGGACGCATATCAGTCCAGTGCGTATTGATGTAGGCCAGACAGGTCTCTTTATCACCTTCGACACCCACATCCTGCCAACCACCGGGCACGCTTTTGTAACTGGGCCAGAGTGAGTATTGTTCTTCATGGTTAACCAGGACCTTGAAGGTGCCATTGTCGTTATCAAAGCTCATCGTTTTCTCCAAAAATCAGACTGTCGGCATAGTGACGCGCGACAGTCCGGGTTTTTTAGTCTTTTTTCACGATCAGTTTGGTGGCGCTGAGCTTATTGATGGACACCTGCCAGGGATAGAATGGCAATTCAACCAGCCCTTGCTGTGCACTGTAATGTCGACTGCTGTCGCTGAAGTGCACCGAGTCGCGATTGGCACTTTGCGAATAACTCAGCAGGCCGCGGGCAACCGGCCCGTTATCATCAAAGCCCACCACCATCATCCAGCTGGAGCCAAAGTTAATGCCGTAACCTTCCTCTCGCAGCCCGGACCACAGCGGCCGTCCATCAACCACACTGGTCAATGGCGGTGATGGCTGAGCGGCAAAGCTACTCAGGTCCATGGTATTGTGGGTGGCAAACACGTTAAACCCGCCACTTTGATGTTCAGGTCCGGCCCAGGGCAAGCGCTCCGTGCCTTTTTGCAAATACTGGATCTCAGCAAATGGTGCATCCAGCGCAAACCCATAGTGCGCTAAATCGGCCGCAGCACGGAGCAGCTTTCGCAGAATATCTGGGTCCGATTTCAGTGTGTGTGGCGTGGTGGTTGGCAATCTGGGATTAAACGGCACCGCAAAGTCTTCGCGCTTGTCGAGCACACGGAAAAACTCCCGCGCCAGATGGGCCGATTTTGATGTCAAATCAAAGCGTCCATCCCACTGTGCAAATGCGCCGCAAACGGGATCAACATCGACCTCCAGCTGGTCGTTCAGCGCCCAGCGCTGACCCGCATACTGCTGACATAAGTCGGCGATAACCCCTCGCTCACTGGCAAAATAACTACCGTTGCCCAGCAGGATATGCTCCAGTTCGTCGAGACTGAAACGACCATCTCGCCCCGATCCTGAACGCAACAACGCATAGGCATAACGGCTGCGCTCAGACTGCTGTACATCCACCTGACCATACAAAGGAGAGACGTCGCGCAGTGGCTGTGAAGCATTACTCAGCCAGAATGAGTCATTGGAATTTTGCACATAATCACGACGGCTGAGTGACGGTGCTTCGGCCAGCTCAACGGCCCCATCAAAAATCATCTCTTCGCGGTCACCTGGCAACACCACCTGACCTGTGGCGGCAAAAATGGCTGCGGATTTGGGGTTCGTCTGTAACCAGCTCAAAGCAGTCGCTGAAAGGTTAGGGACATTGGAATCATCGGTATAGAAAGCGTTGCCATATTTATCTGCTGCCAACGTATTATTGAAAGACAGACCGTTAAAACGTCTGGATGCTGCGCGCAATCGTGCGACTGACTCGGCCCGGTTATAAGACAGCCAATGATCTATGGCAGAGAAGTTATCCAGATTGACATCACTGACCGCATAGGCCACCCCGTCCTGCCAGGGAAAGCGCTCTGCGTCTTCGAGCATTAAACCAAAGTGTGTGGCATACGCCGTGTGGGTGTGCGTTTGCATCCCCGTTGCCGTTTTCACTACTACCTGGATCTCACGCTCACGCATAGTGTGCCACTGTCCTTCATAACGATATCGGCGTGGATTGTCCGGGTCCAGCGTCAATTCATAAAATACATGATGCAGTGCCGTTGAGTAGGTGTGGGTCCAGGCCAGGTTACGGTTGAAGCCGATATTGACCACGCCGGGCATACCCAGAACGGAAGCGCCCATCACATCCAGTTCACCCGGTACCGTGGCATGATGGGTCCAGAAACGGAAATTGCCATTGAACGGAAAATGTGGGTTGGCCAGTACCATACCCCGGCCATTGTGGCTCAGGGTTTTACCAATCGCCCAGCCATTTGACCCCTGTGTGAGTTGCTCGGCAGGTGTCAGTGCCATAGCGCGACCCTGTTGTGCTGGCGTGGTCGCGTTGTCCGGCCCGGCCTGCACTAACTGTGGCAGTAACCGACCCACACTGCCCTGCACGCCCATCAGCAATACATTGGCAATCACGTCCTGTGCGGTGATGGGTTTAACCCAGGGAGCATCGCGACAGATCTCATCCAGCTGTTCATTGCCCGCAGCAACCTCCTCAAGATAGTGGTTATACCCGGCAGCAAAGCCCTCTGCCAGTGCGCGCGTGCTCGCCGATAAGCTCAAATATTGCTGTGCAGCACGACCTGGCAAGTCCAAAATGCGATAACCGATATCCGACATCAGGTAGTGGTTATCTCCTTCATAACGATGTGCGCCAAGATATTGAGCACGCTCGCCACGCAGCCGCAGGTAGCCGTCTGCCAGCAGACAACTGTGATCTTGTGCCTGAGCATAGGCATTGCCATAGCCCAGTCCGTACAGACTCTGCGCTTTGACATGCGCAATACCAAACTGGGTGCGGGTGAGACTAACGGCTTCGTTGTTGTGAGGATGTGTCAGGGCTGGGGGAAAAAGTGGGGCGGCCTGTGTGCTGCCCATAAAAATGGCGAGCCCTGCAATGCTCAGTGTAAATAATTTCATATTCATCCTTTTGTTTAAAAATACAAAAAAGCCCCTGAGAAAATAGAAGTAGGAGCTTCACTTGTAGACGCGAGATCAAAACAAAAAATCACCCCAATGCGTCCAATCCACAGTGCCCGACGCGCACACCGGTTGCACCTCTGGGTGCCAGAATCCTAAGTCACTGCACTTTGAACCTCATAAAGGTCCAATTCAGGGTAGAAAATTACTTGACGGCAAAATACAAAAGGAAATAACATAATAGTGATAACTATTATCATTCGCCATAACGGATCTAATACAAATACACCAGGAGAACTTACCGTGCCGCAGTCGTGTGAAAAGTGGTCAAATGTCATTGCAGAAAACGAAGCCAAGCTACTTGCTTATTTGAATAATATTCTGCGCTGCCCCTATCTCGCTGAGGATGCGTTACAAGATACCTTTATTCGCCTGTCTGGCATGTCTGCCTGTCAGAATTGTCAGGTTAAAAACTCGAAGAGCTTTTGCTATCAGGTGGCCCGCAATATCGCCATCGACATGTTACGCAAACAAAGCCGGGAAAGCCTGGTGGATATGGAATCTGTGCACGGCGAGCACTTTGATGATGAAGAATCTAACATTGAAACCCGCTTTATTGACGCACAGCTGTCGGAGAAGGTGAATCACACCATTGCCAAGCTGTCTAAACGCCATCAAAACGTGGTGAGTTTTTATCGTGACGGGCGGTTAAAGCAAAAAGAAATTGCTCAGATGTACAGTATTTCTCCTACCCTGGTCAATTTCCTGATCAAAGAGGCTATCCAGTCGTGCAAAACAGAACTGGGGACCGCTCAGCTCACCCACTAGTCGGTGAGCTTTAGCTGCTGGCGGGCAGTGAGTTTTGCTGAAATAAAGTCAGCGTGCGCCACATAGAGCAGACCTGCTACCTTTCTGACCATATGTTCCTCATGAGGGTCTAAGCGGCCGTCGGCAAAAGCAACCAGCCACAGCAGCTCTATTACTTCTATCCGTTCCAGCTCGCCGGTATGCGCGTTGACGACACGTACAAACCGATGCAAATCAATCGCTTCATCTACCATCTCAATAGCCTGGTCACGAATAAGCTCGCTGGCCTGTGTGGAAATCCCACTGTGCTGAGTCAGTAGCCGGGCTATCATATGGCACTCGTCGACATGGACTTCACCGTCTGCACGCATAATTTCCACCATCAACGCGGCCAATGCGGTGGTAAAATCGGGTGCCTGATCAGACTCGGGTTGCTCAGCCAGGGTATTAATGAACTTTCTCAGTTGCGCAAACAAGTGCACCTCCTAAATATGTTACACTTCAAGCAAGACGATAATGGATTAACAGGTTTTGTATGTCACATTTGTGTTTTAAGATAACTCGGGCAATCAAACAACCACGGCGTTTAGCTCTTCTGGCCGTACTCTCTTTACTTGTCAGTGCCTGTAGTAGCTACACACCTCCGCCCAATGGCGTCGTCGAAAAGCTGTACGACTTCGATCATAAGGTGCACTATGAACAAATTAAGTATAATGACGACCACTACTATTTACAGATAAAATCGGATAGTTATCAGCACTTTTTGCAACAAAGTGTGTTTTTACTCAGACACAGCCAACGGCTTTGTCAGGGCAGCTTGCCGCAATTGGTAGTGATCGCGGGAATACAAGGCTTTGACCGCCTGCCCACTTACCCCAGACCGTATGAGCCTGACTTGCAAGTTGAAGTGCGCTGTGTGAAAAAGCCGTAATACTCGCACAGCTCAGTATGAGTTACTGAGCTGTGCAACCCTCTTAGTCCTGATAACCCCAAGGGGCTTTGGGTGCCTGAACCGGTTTAGTCAGGTCAAAGTCAACTCTGAACTCACGCCCTTCTCTGACCAGGCGATAGGTAAAACGCTCATCGTAAATGTACATCTGCCACGTGTTACCTATAGATTGCGGAATACCGCGCCTCGCAAATAACTCTTTGGAGTACTGATCCGCCGGGAAAGACTGCACATTGTTATACCCCGCATCGACTGTATGACCACCATACATAGTCGATTCATCATCACTGCCATCCTTATGACGGTGGTCATGCTTGAGGCTCAGGCCGCTACCTGTTTTGGTAATGATCCAGGTGCGCGAGGCATTTTGGCCAACATGAAACGGAATTTGCAGCTCCTGCTCGTTACAACGACGCACGTGCATGACCAAACGCGCTTCGCTAAACGCACTGGGCCCTTGATTGTCGACTGTCACTTTGCCTTCATACGCTTTGCCACAATGTTGTTTGATTTGGTCGAAGAACGCATCATGCGTGGGGATAGAGACTAAAGGCGCCGGGCGCGCCATTACCGCACCACTGACCAGCAAAGCAGCTGCATAAACGAGTTTCATATCATTGTTCCTAAAAAATAATAAAGGCCGCAGCGTAATCCACTTAGCGGCCTTTGCCAATTAAATGCGGTGATCACACAGTTACTGCCAGGGGCGTGCCGCCTGAAGCTGGTGTTCAAACTTATCTATTTGGGCGTTGAGCTGCTCGGTTTCACCGATAAAGTCGAGCCCACTGAGCAGTCGGGCTTTAATGTCCGGGCGAACATCAAACGCGATCGGCGCAAAATGCTCGCTACGCAGTTGCTGAGCTGCCAGGTCGACTTCAATCTGGATATCGGCCTGGCGCTCACACAAGCCAAACAGACTATCCAGGGTGCTCGCTGGCAGGCTAATGCACAGCATCTGATTATTGCCACAGTTGTTAAAAAAGATATCCGCAAAACTCTGTGCCAGGATCACGGTAAAGCCGTACTGCTTGAGCGCCCAGGGCGCATGCTCCCGCGATGAACCACAGCCAAAATTATCCCGAGTCAGCAACACGCTGGCACCCTGATATTGCGGCGCATTGAGAATGAAATCCGGATCCGGCTCGCCTTGTTCTGTGTAGCGCCAGTCATAAAAAAGCGCCTTGTCAAAACCGTCCCGACTGGTAGACGTTAAGAATTGCTTGGGAATGATCTGATCGGTATCGACATTATTTTTATCCAGCGGTGCTAACAATCCGCAATGAAAAACACTCATGCCTGCTCTCCTTGAATATCGGTAAAGTGACCCGCAATTGCTGCGGCCGCGGCCATCGCAGGGCTCACTAAGTGGGTTCTGCCACCGCGCCCCTGACGCCCTTCAAAGTTACGATTGGAGGTTGACGCACAGCGTTTACCCATCCCCAGACGGTCGTCGTTCATTGCCAGACACATAGAGCAACCGGGTTCACGCCACTCAAAGCCTGCCGCCATAAAGATATCCGCCAGACCTTCTTGTTCAGCCTGCTGTTTTACCAGACCTGAGCCTGGCACTATTAAGGCTTCAACGCCGCTGGCAACCTGTTTACCGGCCACAACCTGGGCTGCGGCGCGCAAGTCTTCAATACGGCTATTGGTACAGGAGCCAATAAACACCGTATCTACTTTAGCGTCTGTCAGTTTCTGACCTGCGTGCAGGCCCATATAACGCAGTGCGCTGCGCATGGCCTCGGCCTTGATCAGATCCGGCTCAGTTTCCGGATCCGGAATAGCCTCATCAATCCCGATCACTTGCTCGGGGCTGGTGCCCCAGGTCACCTGTGGCTGGATCTCGTCGGCGCTGATGATCACTTCGCTGTCGAAAGCAGCATCAGGATCTGAGTGCAGAGTTTGCCAATAAGCCACAGCCTGATCAAAGTCTTTCCCCTGCGGTGCGAAAGGACGGCCTTTCAGATAATCGTAAGTGGTCTGATCCGGAGCGATCAATCCAGCCTTGGCACCCATTTCAATGCTCATATTACACAGAGTCATGCGCGCTTCCATCGATAAGGCCTCGATGGCCGTGCCGCAAAACTCCGCCACAAAACCGGTGCCTCCTGCCGTGCCCAGTTTACCGATCACGGCCATGATCAGATCCTTCGCCGTGACGGTGGGCCGCAACGTGCCGGTGATCTCAATTTTCAGCGATCTCGCTTTCTTCTGCTGGAGTGTCTGAGTGGCCAGCACGTGCTCCACTTCAGAGGTGCCGATGCCATGGGCCAGTGCGCCAAAAGCACCATGCGTTGAGGTGTGGCTGTCGCCACACACGATAGTCGTGCCTGGTAAAGTGATCCCCTGCTCAGGCCCCATCACATGCACTATGCCCTGATTCACTGAGTTCAGATCATAAAGTTCAATGCCGAATTCCTGACAGTTCTTTGCTAACGCCTGAAGCTGGTTCTTACTGACTTCACTCGCCGCGTCAATGGAACGGCTTTTGGTCGATACATTGTGATCCATGGTCGCAAAGGTCTTATGCGGGCAGCGCACCGTGCGGTTCTTTTCACGCAAGCCAGCAAACGCCTGAGGCGAAGTGACTTCATGCACCAGATGCCTGTCGATATACAGTAAGTCGGTTTGCTCGTTTATACTGGCGACCACATGCGCCTGCCAGATTTTATCGTATAATGTTTGTGCCACTTGCTACATCCTGTTGTTAATCTGAGATCAGGTTAAATTCGCTCGACAATTGCATGGGCGACGTCCAGGGTGGTGTAACCAGCTGCCGGGTAAATATCCGGCGTACCCACACCGGCTGCCACAGCTTCTGCTACCGCCTTTTCAATGCGCCTTGCCGCCTCATCCTGTGCCAATGAATAACGCAACATCAGCGCGGCACTGAGGATCTGTGCGATTGGATTGGCAATACCTTTTCCTGCAATATCGGGGGCAGATCCGCCCGCCGGCTCATAAAGGCCAAAACCCGATTGATTCAGGCTTGCTGACGGTAGCAACCCCATGGAGCCTGTGATCATGGCGCATTCATCCGACAGGATGTCACCAAATAAGTTGTCACACAGCAGCACATCAAACTGCCCCGGCTGTTTAACCAGCTGCATTGCGGCGTTATCAATATAGATGTGCTCCAGTTCCACATCCGGGTAGTCTTTACTTACCTCACACACCACCTCGCGCCAGAGCACGCTCGATGCCAGCACATTGGCTTTATCAACTGAGGTAACCCGGTTACTGCGCAGCCTTGCCGCTTCAAACGCAAAACGGGCAATGCGTTCAATTTCATGGCGACTGTACCGCTGCGTATCAAACGCCGCTTCCTCAGGTCCCGACCCCTCACGGCCCTTTTCACCAAAATAGATGCCACCGGTTAGCTCGCGAACACACAAAATATCAAAGCCTTGCTGACTGATATCAGCCCGTAATGGGGAAGCGGCACTGAGTGCCGGTAGCAACTGGGCCGGACGCAGATTACAAAACAGCCCGAAATGTTTTCTCAGCGGTAGCAAAGAAGCACGTTCAGGTTGCTCCTGAGGCGGTAAATGCTCCCACTTAGGCCCACCGACTGAGCCAAACAAAATGGCATCTGCTGCTTCACACGCAGCCAGTGTTGTAGGAGGCAACGCAACACCATATTCATCAATGGCCGCGCCGCCAATAGCATGATGTTGGCGCTCCAGAGTAATACCAAATACTTCGCTGACTTTATCAAGCACCAGTTCAGCGGCCGCCATGACCTCAGGCCCAATGCCATCACCGGCTAATACGGCTATCTGATAATTTGATTGACTCATCCTGCTTTCCTTTGTTGTTTCAGACTCGAGACCTTAGCGGCTCGGTGAATTAAGTTATAAACGTGGACCATGGCGTGTACCGACGCTTCAACAACATCGGCAGCCAGTCCGGTGCCGTGGTAGCGGCGACCGTCATATTTAGCAATCATATCGACCTGCCCCAGTGAGCTTGCGCCCTGACCGGTGGCATCCAGGTTGTACTCAACAATATCAACGGCTTTGCCTGTGATCCGCTCAAGTGCCAGAAATGCCGCTTCCACCGGCCCGTTGCCGGTAGCCGCTTCTTGTTTTAGTTGCTCGCCCATTGCAATCCCCACGGTTGCACTGGCAATAGATTGGGAGTTTGACGACGCGTTGACAAATTGCAGCTGGTAAAAATCGTCTTTGTCAGTAATCTGATTAAAGTGGATCATCGCTTCCAGGTCATAGTCGTATACTGTGCCCTTCTGATCGGCCAGGGCCAGGAAGCTCTCGTAGAGTGAATCCATGTCGTAGTCAGATTTTTGATAACCCAGCTCGCTCAGGCGGTGCTCAATGACATGGCGACCGGAGCGTGAGGTCATATTCAACTGGTTATTTGGCACGCCCACGGTTTCCGGAGACATGATTTCGTAGGTATTTTGCGCCTTCAATACCCCATCCTGGTGAATACCTGAGCTATGAGCAAAGGCATTTTCGCCGACGATGGCTTTATTAGGCTGGACCGGCATATTACAAATCTTAGCGACCTGGCGTGATGCCCGATAAATTTCTTCGCTGCGAATATCACAACCCACCCGTAAATGGTCTTCACGCATTTTTAGGATCATGGCAGCTTCTTCTAATGAGCAGTTACCGGCACGCTCACCAATACCATTAATGGTACATTCGATTTGCCTTGCACCGGCCTGTACTGCAGCGATGGAGTTCGCAACAGCCAACCCTAAATCATTGTGGCAATGCACGCTCAGGCGCGCTTTATCTATATTTGGCACATTATTACGGATATGGCGGATCATCGCGGCATATTCATCGGGTGTCACATAGCCCACTGTATCAGGCAGGTTAATGGTGCTGGCACCAGCATCTATAGCTCGCTCAACAACACGACACAAGTCATCAAATGGCGTGCGGCTGGCATCTTCACAGGAGAACTCAACATCATCGGTATAGTTGCGCGCCAGCTTAATTGATTTAACCGCCATCTCGGTTGCATCATCCAGGGACATTCTTAGCTTATGCTCCAGGTGCAATGGACTGGTGGCGATAAAAGTATGAATACGGCTTTTCTCAGCCGGTCTCAGCGCCTCACCACAGGCTTCAATGTCTTTACTGACAGCACGGGCCAAACCGCAAATGCTTGGTCCACTGATTTCTCTGGCAATGCGCTGTACTGCACGAAAGTCCGCCGGACTTGAGACCGGGAAACCAACCTCCATCACATCTACATTTAAACGACTAATGGTATGCGCGAGCAGAATTTTATCTTCTTCCGTCAGACTGGCTTTAAGCGCCTGCTCTCCATCTCTTAATGTCGTGTCGAATATCCAAACCTTGTCTTGCATACCTGATGTCCTCGTTTAAGCATAAAAAAACCCCGCACAATGTGCGGGGTTTATCGTGTTGCTGCCCTTACGCGCAACTACGCCCCGCTCTTACAGCTAAGCAGTAAGAGGTTAAGCAATAGTGACAACGTAATAATTTGCATGTGGGCACTGGTCCTGTTGATGAATTGACTATGTTTTAACATGGCCTAAAACATCAAATCAAGCATATTTATTTCACAAAAGCCGATTTAAAGCAGTCTAAAAAGGAATTTTAATTCAAACACAAAAACAGTACAGGTATTTTCATGCCAAAAGTGTGAGGTCACTGGAAGTTAAACGCATGAGAGCTTAAATCCAGGGTGATTTAAATTTATTGAAAATAGGGGCAATTATTCTGATAAAACTCCATGAGGAAACTTTGCTTGCGGTGTCTGCGACATGCTCAAAAAGCAACTCACGCTATATCCGACTCCACTCTACGTCTTTACAGTGCTTTGTCATTATTCTGAGGTTGATCCGGGCCCGGCTCGTTAGTATTGAGTATGCTTGATCAGAAACCAATGCCATGCATTTAGTGTGGCCTCCCGCATCACGTGCGGGATGACGGTAGTGTGGACTGTAAGAGTCTAAATATAAGCGACTTCTTTAAAAACACTAGGCCTATAAAGAGTCTAAAAAAATAGTACTTTTAACCCATTCCAGCAGCGACTCGATATTGGCCCAGTTCAGCTCAGCCTCCAGCAACTCCGTTGTCATCCCGCACGCGATGCGGGATCTGCTTAAACCATTCTCTCGGTATTGAGTGTGTCTGTTTCGACGCATTTGCCATACGAACGGTGTGGATTGCCAGCATTTACCGCTTTTTAAATCGCACATAGCAAAAAACCCGCTCCATTGCTGCAACGGGTTTGACGTACATGGAAGTACTAATGTCGATGATATTCATGGAAGTGTGTCCAAAGACTGCTAGATACCAGCTTCATGGATGAATAGACAACGCTATTCTATCTACAGCTTCATCGGCCGGGGCCGACCCTTCGGCTATTTCGTTTGATGTATAGGACATACGAATGCAGTGCATCCATGGATGGATAGAAACTGCCACTACTGAGTTTGGGTGACGAGAAACCGAAGCAACGCTTCGCAGTTCGAGGAAGTGAGCGCAAGGACGCGCGAAGGGGGGGATACTATATGGAAGTACTTTATACCATTTTGAATAATTAAC
>NZ_JXYA01000063.1 GCF_000967655.1 Pseudoalteromonas rubra | reverse complement strand
TTGTTCATCTAAAAAATGGCTGAGCGTGTCTAACCAATGGGGTCCAGCTCTGTCATTGCACGTTGCACGTTACCTTTGCTGGTTAAAGGCGATTAACCATTGCGAAAAAATGATAACTGTATATACTCACAGTAAATGCACTGTATGGAAAACCAGTTAAATGCGACCACTTACTAAACGACAAGAACAAGTTTTTGAACTTATAAAAGTTTTCATTAAGGATACTGGCATGCCGCCGACTCGAGCAGAGATTGCCGAGTCACTTGGGTTCCGCAGTGCGAATGCTGCAGAAGAGCACTTGAAAGCATTGGCTAAGAAAGGCGTAATTGAAATGGTACCTGGTGCAAGTCGAGGGATCCGTTTGGTTGACGACGAGCCAGAGCAACTAGGGTTACCTTTAATTGGCCGAGTTGCAGCTGGTGAGCCGATACTCGCACAAGAGCATATTGAAAGCCATTGTTCGGTCGACCCTGCAATGTTTCATCCTGCCGCAGATTACTTGTTGCGGGTTAATGGAATGAGCATGAAGAATATAGGGATCATGGACGGTGATCTACTTGCAGTACACCGTACTCAGGTTGTGAATAACGGGCAGGTCGTCGTTGCACGAGTTGAGGAAGATGTAACAGTTAAACGCTTTGAAAAGCTTGGTAAGAAAGTATACTTGCACGCTGAAAATGAAGACTTCTCTCCTATCGAGGTTGACCTAGAGCAACAGAATTTCTCCGTCGAAGGTTTGGCTGTCGGCGTGATACGCAGCGATATTTAATTCTTTCCTACCGCCCGGCGTGATACATGCCGGGCGAATTTTACTTCTTGTAAACACTTATATGCAGCCACACCAAGTGGTTCAGCGTATGAGTGACTCCTAACAAACAGCTATTTTTCAATTATTTCCCTACCCTAGAAAACAAAATCAGCGTCAGATAAAAACTTGCTAAACGGTTAAATTTTGACTAGTTGTTAAATGGTCGTGCAGTACGCATGGGTTAACCCAAGTGAAATGACAGTCATCCGATAATAAGAACCGTTGCTTCTCACTCCTGAGGCAATCGAGGGAGACGTCTAATGAAAATAGCGAAACTCATCACAGTTGCGATGTGTTTACTCGTCAGTACGCTCGTGTTCGCAAGCGACTACAATATGCGTACGGGGGTTACAGACATCAGTAACCAAGTTTATCAGTTACACATGACCATATTCTGGATCTGTTGCGTAATTGGGCTGATAGTCTTTTCAGTCATGTTTTGGGCATTGATCCACCACCGGCGCTCTAAAGGTGCAGAGCCTGCGCAATTTCATGAAAGTACTAAGGTCGAGATCCTTTGGACAGCCATTCCGTTTTTAATTTTGGTGGCCATGGCAGTGCCTGCAACAAAAACGTTGATTGCGATGGAAGACACTGACAAGGCAGACCTGACAATCAAAGTAACGGGGTCACAGTGGAAATGGCATTACGAATATCTTGGCCATGATGTCGACTTTTATTCCTTAATGTCTACACCAAGAGCGCAGATAGACAATATGGAGAGTAAAACAGAGAACTATCTGCTCGAAGTCGACAAGCCACTGGTCATCCCAACTGGCAAGAAAGTGCGGTTTTTGCTTACATCTGACGACGTGATTCACTCCTGGTGGGTGCCCGATTTCGCAGTTAAAAAGGATGCGAATCCTGGATTTATTAACGAAGCATGGACGAATGTGAATGAACCGGGAACATATCGAGGTCAATGCGCGGAATTGTGTGGCAAAGACCATGGCTTTATGCCTGTTGTAGTGGAAGCAAAGCCGGAAGCTGAGTTTCAGGCGTGGCTTGCTAACGAGAAGGCGCAAAGAGCGCTTGCTGCGCAGCAAGAGGCCGCTTTACTAGATCAGACGCTTAGCAAAGAAGAGCTGATGGCAACTGGTGAGCGCGTCTATATGGCTTATTGTGCTGCTTGCCATCAGCCTACGGGCTTAGGTTTGCAGGGGGTATTTCCTGCCTTGAAAGGCAGCGCTATGGTCACTGGAGACTTGCAAGCACACATAGCAATTATTATGGATGGGCGTCCAGGTACCGCGATGCAGGCTTTTGCCAAGCAACTCTCATTAAAAGAAGTAGCCGGAGTTATCACCTACAAAAGAAACAGCTGGGGGAATGATACCGGGGAAGTTATCCAACCCAGTCAAATACAAGCTTACCTTGACGGAAAACAGGAGGAAGCCAAATGACTTCGAGCACACAGCAGGCTGAACACGAGCACGATCATGCGCACCACGGTCCGGCAACCGGTATCAAGCGTTGGCTTTTCACAACGAATCATAAAGATATAGGGTCATTATATTTGTTGTTCTCTTTGTTGATGTTTCTGATCGGCGGTGGGATGGCTATGGTGATCCGGGCTGAACTGTTCCAACCAGGGCTTCAGCTTGTAGACCCTCACTTTTTCAATCAAATGACTACAGTCCATGGTTTGATCATGGTGTTTGGTGCCGTAATGCCAGCCTTTACCGGACTGGCTAATTGGATGGTACCCATGATGATTGGCGCGCCCGATATGGCGCTTCCACGGATGAACAACTGGAGCTTTTGGATCTTACCATTTGCTTTTCTGATATTACTGGCCTCGCTCTTTATGGAAGGCGGTGGCCCAGCGTTTGGCTGGACCTTCTATGCGCCTTTGTCCACCACTTACAGTAACGACAATACCGCTTTATTCGTCTTTGCAGTTCATATCATGGGTGTCAGCTCAATAATGGGGGCAATTAATGTCATCGTGACCATAGTCAACATGCGCGCGCCCGGTATGACATGGATGAAGTTACCTTTGTTTGTATGGACCTGGCTGATCACCGCATTTCTGCTGATCGCTGTAATGCCTGTGCTGGCTGGAGCGGTAACTATGGTGTTGACGGATAAGTATTTTGGAACGAGCTTCTTTGATGCTGCCGGCGGGGGGGATCCCGTGATGTTCCAGCATATTTTCTGGTTCTTTGGTCATCCAGAAGTATACATCATGATATTACCGGCTTTTGGGGTGATCTCTACGATAGTGCCGACTTTCTCAAGGAAAAAACTGTTTGGATATGCATCCATGGTATACGCAACCTCATCCATCGCCTTGTTGTCTTTTATTGTGTGGGCACATCATATGTTTACTACCGGTATGCCGTTGGCCGGTGAGCTCTTTTTTATGTATGCGACTATGCTTATCTCTGTACCAACCGGCGTCAAAGTTTTTAACTGGGTAGCTACAATGTGGCGTGGTTCAATCAGTTTTGAAGTGCCGATGTTATTTGCTATCGCGTTTATTGTGCTGTTTACGCTCGGAGGCTTTTCGGGCTTAATGCTGGCGATTACGCCCGCCGATTTTCAGTATCACGATACTTACTTTGTGGTTGCTCATTTCCATTACGTGCTGGTCACAGGGGCTGTCTTTTCGATTATGGCAGCAGCTTATTACTGGCTGCCTAAGTGGACGGGCTATATGTACAGCGAGACCTTGGCTAAATGGCACTTTTGGTTGTCATTGGTCAGTGTGAATATCTTATTCTTTCCGATGCATTTTGTTGGGCTCGCAGGAATGCCACGACGGATCCCCGATTACGCACTGCAATTTGCAGACTTCAATGCTTTGATAAGTATTGGCGGTTTTGCCTTTGGTTTATCTCAGTTGCTGTTTGTGGCTGTGGTATTCAAGTGCATAGCAGGCGGGCAGCGTGCGCCAGCCAAGGTGTGGGATGGTGCAGAAGGGTTGGAGTGGGATGTTGCGTCACCTGCACCTTATCATACTTTTAGTACACCTCCTGAGGTGAAGTAATGCATGCTCCGTTACTGAGAAAGCTTTTGTTATTGGTGCTGGGCATGTTTGCATTTGCGTTTGCCCTGGTGCCGCTTTACGACGTGTTCTGCGACATCACAGGGCTCAATGGCAAAGTGGAGCTGACAGCCGCTGAGGCAAGCAAAGAGCAAGACCTAGCGCGCAAAGTAGATGTGAGTTTCACAACGCATACGCAAGGACAGGCACCCTTTAAGGTGCAGGCCGAGACCTATCAAGTGACTGTTACACCTGGCACGTTAACAGAAGTCAGTTTTACGGCCGAAAATCTGAGCGTTGATGCTCGCATAATGCAGGCTATTCCATCTGTCTCTCCTGGTATGGCGGCAAAGTATCTGCATAAGCTCGCTTGCTTTTGCTTTGATCAACAAAGTATGCAGGCAAGGCAGAAAATGTCTTTCACCTTACGGTTCTATGTCGACACAGAGCTGCCTACTGACATCGCAGAGCTGACGCTCGCATATACGTTGTATGACATTACAGACAGAAACGCGGCTGTTTATGTTATGCCTCAGTACCCAGCAATAAAGCAGTTTGGTGATTTCGAGCGTGACGCGGTTGGTAAAGGTTACGTTTACAGTATACAAGCCGCAGTGTATCAACAAATACGAGGATTAAGTCATGGCTAGTGGTAACGAAAAATATTATGTACCTGAGCAAAGCCCTTGGCCCATAGTGGGGGCCGTAGCCCTGTTTGGAGTTGCTGTAGGGGGTGGGTTAACCGTAATGAAAAGCCCTGCTGGCCAGTTTATTTTATATGCCGGGATTGGCTTACTGTTGTTTATGTTAGCCGGGTGGTTTCGGCATGTTATTCGGGAGTCGCAAGGTGGTTTATATTCACAGCAGATGGATCGTTCATTTCGACAGGGGATGGCCTGGTTTATTTTTTCGGAAGTGATGTTTTTTGCTGCATTTTTTGGTGCTTTATTCTATGCGCGTATGTTTGCGGTGCCCTGGCTGGGTGGTGCAAGCAATAACGCTATGACACACGAGTTACTGTGGCCTAGCTTTGAAGCGGTATGGCCTTTACTGAACACACCAAGTGGTGACACAACACAAGCCATGGGATGGCAAGGTCTGCCGCTGATAAACACCATTATTCTTTTGATTTCATCTGTCACACTGCATTTTGCGCACGCTGCCATGGAGCAGGACCAAAGAAACAAAGTAAAGGTGTTTTTAGGGTTAACTATTTTGCTGGGGTTTGCCTTTTTGGCCCTGCAAGTTGAGGAATATGTGTATGCCTATCAGGATTTGGGGCTTACTTTAGAGTCAGGCATTTATGGTAATACCTTCTTTATGCTCACTGGATTTCACGGTATGCATGTCACGCTTGGCGCTATTATTTTAGCAGTGGTTTGGCTACGGGTAATGAAGGGGCATTTTAGTGCACATCATCATTTTGCATTTCAGGCAGGTGCCTGGTACTGGCACTTTGTTGATGTGGTCTGGCTGTGCTTGTTTGTGTTTGTTTATGTGTTGTAGCGCCCGGGGCTGGGTTGAAGTTGAGCCAGCCCAGCCCTTTCGCAATGAGAATAAGCAGCAAAACGCTTGCTGAGAAAAACACCCTTTTACCCAACAGCCGAGACATTGACTCTCCTGATTGAGTCCCTTTGAGCATGATGAACAAAGCTCGAAACAGGTTATAGATGATGCTGAAAAGCAAAACAATAATAATTAATTTGAGTAGCATGACATATGACGCAGGTAAACATAAGTAGATCAAAGGTTAGCGCATATTGCTCAGTTTTGGCAGTGGGTGTTGTGGTGTGCACTTGCCTGGCTCTTTCTCTATGGCAGTGGCAAAGAGCGGCGCAAAAGACCCACCTGATTGAGAAGCGACAAAGCGATCAGTCACCGCTCGAGTTAAATGCGCTTGCTGACCTGCAAAACCCAAGTGCCCTGGAGGGAAAGCTGTTTAGGGTGAGGGGGTATTTTGATACGTCACGTTTTTGGCTGCTCGACAATCAGATATTAAATGGTGCACCTGGCTATGATGTAGTTACCTTATTTCGCCCCGTTTATGGCGAAACGTGGTTGGTTGTCAATCTTGGCTTCATCCCGGCAACACACAGCCGCGCCGTTTTACCTGAGATTACACTCCCCAGCGAATTACAAACCGTTGACGTAGAGTTCAAAATCGGTAAGTGGGCAGGTTTTACGTTAGCTGCGCAGCCTGACCTGAATGTGACCCAGCCCGAGCTGCTCCAGTACCTTGATCATGCCTTTTTTGTTGCGCAGACACGGCGTCCGGTAGCACCTGCCTTAGCGTATGCTTCACGCCCAGTTATGAGCAACATACAGCCCCACTATGAAGCGGTTGTTATGGGGCCAGAGAAACATCGGGCCTATGCACTGCAATGGTTGTTGTTGGCAGTTGCTGCAGTGGTTGTTCCCTATTTTGCTTATAAAAGGAAGAATGATGAATAAGGTAGCCGGATTATTTTTAGCCTGTTGTATGTTACCTCTGATCGCTGCATGGGTGGTGCTCTGGTCGGGTTGGCAACCGGATAGCACGACTAATCAAGGTAACTTTCTGAGTCAGGAGGTCATCCTGGATGTGCCAGAACAAAGCCACAAAGCCTGGTTTATTGCTTTGAATCAGCCAGCTAGTTGTGCTCAGTTATGTCAGAGCCAGATTGCTTTGATGGAGCAACTTACTGTTGCACTGGGTAAGCATCGTCAGCAAGTGGGCTTGCTTTTGTTGGGTGAGGGACAAAGCGAAGAGGCGAGCGTACTGCCAGAGGTTGCAAGTTTATCGCCGGGGGCTTTTTATCTGGTCGACAAGCACGGTCTGGTGGTACTGGAGTATTTACCGCAGCCAGACCAAACCGCAAACAGGGTGCTGATGAAAGGCCTGCTGAAGGATTTAAAAAAGCTACTGTCTTACGAGCGAAGCAGTGCGGGAGGTAAGCAATGACGCAAGGGTTTAGAAGATTAGTATTTATGTCAGCCTTGCTGGCAGCTCTGGTGGTCACATTGGGGGCCTATACCCGGTTGAGTAATGCCGGTCTTGGCTGCCCGGACTGGCCGGGTTGTTATGGCTTTTTGACGGTGCCTAACGAATCTCATGAATTAATGTCGGCGCAGCAGAAGTTTCCCGGTGCAGAAGTACACCAAAAAAAAGCGTGGATCGAAATGATACACAGGTATTTTGCTGGCAGTTTAGGCTTGATAGTCGCAGCGATTTTTTTTATGGCACTGCGCTACTCCAGCGCCAACAAAAATATAAAAGGGTTGTCGGGGTTACTGGTCGTATTAATCATATTTCAGGCAATGCTGGGTATGTGGACCGTGACGATGAACTTACAGCCTTTGGTGGTAATGGGGCATCTGCTGGGTGGGTTTACCATACTTAGCCTGTTGACGTTATTATGGCTCAAAGCTCGTCAGCCAGCTGCTGTCCCCATTGCTCATGTTGCCGGTTTGAGGTTTTTGACTCTGGCTGTGTTGTTGATACTGATACTGCAAATTGCGCTGGGCGGATGGCTTGCTGCTAACTATGCTGCGCCTCATTGTCGTGGTTTGCCGTTATGTGAAAATGGCGAGCTGTTCTCACTGAGTAGTCTGTTTCAGTTGCCACATTCTTCCGCCAGTTATGAGTTCGGTGTACTGCCGTTTGAAACCCGGCTTTCCATACACCTGGTTCATCGGATCTGGGCTATGGTGACGTTGTGTGCCATCTTGCTGTTAAGTTGGCGTTTGTACCGGGCTATTCCCGACAAGCGTGTGCGAGCTGTCATTATGTTGCCGGCTATCCTTGTATTGTGCCAGGTGCTATTGGGCGGGGCGATTGTACATTGGCAGTTCCCGCTGTTGCTGACGCTATTTCACAATGTGATGGCGGCGCTTTTACTGCTGAGCATGGTTCGGGTGTGTTATCTGCTGTTTTATCAATCTAAGGAGTAAGTTATGGCTATGAGCGTACATCAACTCGGATCAGCACTGCCCGATTTCTACGCAGGTATCAAGCCCTACCTGGCGATCACCAAAGCTAAGGTGGTCATGATGCTGGTGCTTACTGCCTGGGTAGGCCTTGCGCTTGCACCGGATACAGGGCGCACTCTGGTACAACAACTAATGAGTTTGCTGTCAATTGGTCTTATCTCTGCGGCGGCTGCGGCGGTTAATCATGTCGTTGATCGAAACAGAGACAGTAAGATGGCACGAACGCGCCATCGCCCCCTGGCGAGGCAACAACTCTGTGTATCAAAGGCGCTGTTGTTTGCCGCTTGTCTGGCTATTATCGGAACCACAGGCTTGTTGGTGTTCAGTAATTGGTTATGCACCGTGTTAACCCTATTGGCCTTGCTCGGATATGCGGTTGTTTACACTATGTTCCTCAAACATATGACGCCGCAAAATATCGTGATTGGTGGACTGGCAGGTGCCTTACCCCCATTACTGGGCTGGGTAAGCGAAACGGGCAGCATGGCGGCCGAGCCCTGGTTATTGGTGATGATCATTTTTGCCTGGACGCCTCCGCATTTTTGGGCGCTGGCGATAGCGCGCGAAGCTGATTATGCCAGAGCTGGCACACCTATGTTGCCTGTGACTCACGGGATCCAGTTCACTAAATTGTGTATCGTCGTATATACACTGTTGTTGTCAGTGACCTGCGTGCTTCCTTATCTGATAGGTATGGTGGGGTATGTGTATTTGGCCACGGCCAGTGTACTCAATGGATTGTTTATCTTTTTGGTTGTACGTTTGTATATTCATCATACAGGTCAACAGGCGATGGGGGTTTTTCGTTTTTCTATCTGGTATTTGCTGTTACTCTTTGTCTCACTATTCGTTGACAGAGCTCTGATATGAAAAAATTTTTTGTTCTCTTATGTACGACTGCACTGCTCCTTGGGTGCCAGCCTGCCCCCAAAGTGTCGGAGTTTGCCGTACATTATGAACAGCCAAGGACGCTTAAGCCCTTTACGCTGGAAGATCAACATGGCGCGCCGGTTACAACCGAGCAATTAAAAGGGCAATGGAGTTTGTTGTTTCTCGGTTACACACACTGCCCTGATATCTGTCCAATGACTTTGGCCAAACTCACCAATATTGCCGAGCAGTTAAAGCCTTACCAAAATGTCAGCGTCTGGTTTGTCGCGGTAGACCCACAGCGCGATACGCAAGAAAAACGAAAACAATATATTGATTACTTTAATCCTGATTTTGTCGCAGCATCAGCGCCTCATAACGTCTTGTTCCCATTTGTTCGGGACATTGGCTTGATCTATGCCATTAATAACAGCGATCAACCAGAGTATTATGTCGACCATAGTGCATCGATTGCATTAGTTAACCCGCAAGCGCAATTGGCGGCCATATTCAAGCCCGAGTTCAAGGCCGGGGAGGTGCCCGTTATTAATGAGTCTCAGCTAATTGAAGACTTTAAGGTGATAGTCCCAGGTCAGTAGTAGGCTGCGTAAAGTGACTGAATTTAATAATTAATTATTTCTTTTAAGTTATAAATATGGCAATTTCACGGTCACGGTCTAATCTATTCATATCAATAAGATTTGCAAGGAATGTGCAAGGCACATGATTAAACTTCCCCCGGAGCTGGTCATAAACCAGGTTGAAGAATTGCATCAGCAGCTGGTGCTTGAGCTTGATGCAGGCCATGCTATTTCTTTAGACATCAGTGAGATTGTGCGTGCAGACACCGCTTCAATCCAACTGCTGTGTGCGTTGCAAAAATATTTGCTGGATATTGGACAGCACATTTCCTGGGTAGGCGAAAGTGCCGCGTTGTCTTCATCTGTTGAGAAACTAGGGTTAACCGAACTTTTATCTATCAGTAGTACGAATTAAGAGGTCATTATGAAAAAGATTTTAGCTGTGGATGATTCTGCTTCAATGCGTCAGATGGTTGGCTTTACTTTAAAAAAAGCGGGCTTTGACGTGGTCGAGGCAAAGGATGGCAGTGAAGCGCTCAATCTGGCTAAACAACAAGGGTTTGATGCTGTGATCTCGGATGTGAATATGCCCGTTATGGATGGCATTACCCTAATTCGGGAGCTGAGAAACTTACCTGATTACAAGTTTACTCCGTTGCTGATGCTCACCACCGAGTCGGGCCTGGATAAGAAAAGCGAAGGTAAAGCGGCAGGCGCTACGGGCTGGATTGTGAAACCATTTAACCCTGAACAATTGCTGGCTGTACTGAAAAAAGTCATTCGTTAATCCTCACGAGGTGCTGCCATGAGTATCGACTTAAGTCAGTTTTTCGATGTGTTTTTTGAAGAAAGCTTCGAAGGGCTCGATGCGATGGAGTCTGAGTTACTGAACCTTGAACCAGGTAAAGAAGATCAGGAGACCATCAATACCATTTTTCGTGCTGCACATTCGATAAAAGGTGGAAGTGGTACCTTTGGCTTTACAGCAGTTTCTGACTTTACTCATGTGCTTGAAACTTTGTTAGACCAAATTCGCAACGGGCAACGACAGCTTACTGCGGAGCATGTCAATCTGTTGCTCAAGGCCGTTGATTGTTTGCGGGCGATGCTGACGGCTTTGCAGGCGCAACAGGAGCCCGAGCAACAAGAAGCAAACGAATTAAAACAACGCTTTGAAGCCATTCTTAATGGTGACAGTCGCACTGACGAGCAAGGGCAGGCTACCAGTACAAGCGACGATACATCCGAAGAGCAGGCACACCTTCCTATCACCTTTCAGATCGATTTCAAGCCTTTGCCCTACCTGTTTAAAACGGGCAATGAGCCCTTGTACATGATTGCTGAGTTGTCTGAACTCGGAGAGCTGGAAACCCAAGCTCTGCACGATGAGTTGCCTAAGTTCAAACAGCTGACACCCGATGATTGCTACCTTTATTGGCGGTTTTTCCTGACCACCACACGTGGCGAGGCGGCAATTCGTGAGATCTTCGAATGGGTAGAAGATGATGCCGAAATCACCATAGTGCAATGCGGCGGTCTATTCGATGCGCCTGCTGAACCCACAGCACAAGTCGATATGCTGCCTGACGAGCAGGCTGAGCCCGAACTACCACTAGAGATAAATGTCCCTCAAAAACCGCTGCACGAAGTTAAAAAGGAGCCATCGGCGGGTAAAGATGCGCGTAAAAATGCAGATCCCAGCACCACTTCCATTCGGGTTGGCATAGATAAGGTGGATTCACTCATCAATATGGTAGGAGAGCTGGTTATTACACAGGCTATGCTCAGTCAGATAGGTGAGCAGGAAATTACCGAGTCCAGTATCGCGGCGCTGCAAGAGGGTCTTGCGCAACTGGCGCATAATACCCGCGATCTGCAGGAAAACGTGATGCGTATTCGTATGCTGCCGATCAGCTTTGTTTTCAGCCGCTTTCCACGACTCGTGCGCGACATTTCACAAAAATTAAATAAGCAGGTAGAGCTTAAGTTGATTGGTGAACAAACCGAGCTGGATAAAACCGTCATGGAAAAGCTCTCTGATCCTATGGTGCACCTGGTACGCAACTCGCTGGATCATGGCCTGGAGACACCCGAGCAGCGCATTGCCCAGGGTAAGGATCCGGTTGGAACAGTCACGCTGAATGCATTTCACCAGGGCGGCAATATTGTGATTGAGATTATGGACGATGGCAAAGGACTGGATACCGATAAAATTCGCAAAAAAGCCATTCAGAATGGGCTCATTCAGGCGCAGGATGAACTCTCTGTTGACGAGATCAATGAACTGATTTTTATGCCCGGCTTTTCAACCGCAGACAATGTCAGTGAAATATCCGGCCGCGGTGTCGGCATGGATGTGGTGCGTAAAAACATTCAGGCCTTGAACGGCTCAGTGGAAGTGAGTTCTGAAGCTGGCGTTGGGTCAACTTTTACCATTCGCTTGCCACTGACGTTAGCTATTTTGGATGGGCAACTGGTACAGGTTGCTGAACATACTTATATCATTCCACTGATCTCGATTGTTGAATCGCTGCAAATTGATATTACCAAAGTCAGTAACGTTGGTAAGGGCTTACAGGTGCTACGTTTGCGTGATGAGTACATTCCTATCCTTCGTTTGTATGACATTTTTAACCACAAAGGTGCGCGCGAAGAACTGGACAAGACCTTGCTGGTGGTGGTTGAAAACGACAATTACAAAGTGGGTATCCTGGTGGATGATTTACTGGCACAACAGCAGGTTGTGATAAAAAGCCTGGAAGCCAACTATCAACGTGTTGATGGCATTTCAGGGGCAACCATTTTAGGAGATGGCACGGTGTCTTTGATCATTGACATCAGCGGCCTGATAAAACTGAGTGGTTTAAGGCGGCCTGGCTCGTCTGAGCTGCTCGTTGACCTGAAGACGGATGAGGGTATCCCGGCATGACAGAGCGCATGAACTTGAATCAGCAACTGGTGCTGGATGTCAATGCAGACGAGAAGCAGTTTCTGACGTTTATGATGGATGAAGAAGAGTACGGGATTGATATTTTAACGGTTCAGGAAATTCGAGGCTGGGAGCCTGTAACTGTGATCCCCAATTCCCCATCATTTGTTAAAGGTGCGATGAATCTACGCGGGACGATAGTACCCATTATCGACCTGCGGCAGAGATTTGGTATTACTCACATCGACTATGGCCCGCTCACTGTGGTGATAGTGGTGTCGGTAACCCTCAAAGAGCAGAAAAAACTGATGGGCATTGTCGTAGATGCGGTGTCCGATGTGTATAGCATCTCAGAAGAGACCGCGAAGGATGTGCCCGACTTTCAGGACTCAGAAAATGCACAGTTTGTTCATGGTCTGGTCAATGTAGGGGAAAAAATGGTGGTGTTATTAAATTTGAAGAAAGTGCTCGATTTACACGACAAAAGTTGTGTTAAGAGTAACGGGGGCTGAAATGAGTAGTCAGAGTATCCAAAGTAGTTTAAACAATAAAATCATAATTGCCGGTGTGATACTGGTTGTCAGCATCGTACTGGGACTGCAGCTTGGGGGCACAGCTTCTGAAAACATGAAGCTGGTGGCAGTGGCCTTGCCTCTGTTTGGGGTTGTCGTGGCTTTAGGATACCTGAGGATGGCGCTATCAGCGTTTAGTGACCAGTTGGGTTGCGTGTATCGCGTGTTGCCGCATGTTTCGGTGGCAGATCAGGATGTGCTGCAGGGCATAGATCTAAGTGACTTTCCTGACTTGTTCAAAGCGTTAAAAGCCTCAGACGATGAGCAGGAGCAAAACGACTATACACAGAGCTTGCTGCTGGCACTGCAAGGTTGTCAGGCCAATATTATGGTGGCAGACGCCGATCTGAATATTGTTTATTTGAATGACTCCGTAAAATCTATGCTCAAAGTGAATGAGCAGCAATTACAGCAGGATTTACCAGGTTTTAGTGTTGCCGGTCTGATAGGCACTAATATTGATTCCTTCCATAAAAATCCAAGTCATCAGCGTAATATTCTGGCCAATTTGCGCGACACTTATCAAACCAGAATCCAGGTTGCTGGGCTGTCATTTGATCTCATTGCCACACCCGTCTTTGATGATGGGCATCGGATTGCGACACTGGTTGAATGGAAAGATCAGACGCAGTGGCTTGCGGCTGAAGAAAAACACCGCAGCCTGGCTGAGAAAAATGCGCGAATTTCCCGTGCCCTGGATGTGTGTCAGGCGAATGTGATGTTGGCCGACGAGCACCTCAATATCGTCTATGTTAATGAGTCGGTACTGGCCATGCTCAAAGGTAATCAGGCCCAGCTTCGTACGGCATTACCTCACTTTGATGCTGACTCTTTAATTGGTACTAATATCGATGTGTTTCATGAGAATCCGCAGCATCAGCGCGGTTTACTGAACAAGCTGTCAGATGTGTATAGCACCGATATTGTGGTTGCTGGATTTAATTTTGGTTTGATTGCCACGCCGGTCTTTGATCAAAAAGGTCTGCGCATTGGCACTGTGGTTGAGTGGGAAGACAAAACGGAGCGCTTGGCTGTCGAGCAAAAAGCGTTGCAGGCTGCGGGTGAAAACCTGCGGGTACGCCGTGCACTCGACAATGTGCAAACCAATACCATGATTGCTGACGCCAACAATACCATAGTGTATATGAATCAGGCGGTACTCGAGATGATGAGAAATGCCGAGTCTGATATCCGCAAAGACCTACCTAATTTCGACAGTAACCAACTGGTTGGGCAGAACATTGATGTATTTCATCGTAACCCTGCGCACCAGAGACGCCTGTTAGAGACACTGTCTAAACCTTATCAAACCGAAATTAAAGTTGGCGGGCGTACCTTTGGCCTGGTTGCCAATCCCATTATCACGGATGCTGGCGAGCGCGCCGGTACTGTGGTTGAGTGGGAAGACAGAACTGGTGAAGTCGCAATTGAGCAGGAAGTGAATGCGGTGGTGGAGTCGGCTCGTGCGGGGAATTTGTCAGCGCGACTGGAGGAAGGCGATAAGCAAGGGTTTTATTTACGCCTCACTCAGGGGCTCAATGGGTTGCTTGAAAGCGTCGATGGTGCCGTGACCGACACTGGGAATATGTTAGATGCGCTAGCCCGGGGCGATCTTACACAGCGCATTGAAGCCGACTATCAGGGGGCGTTCGACAAGCTGAAACAAGATGCGAACAGCACAGCCGACAAACTGACCAATGTGCTTGAGCGGATCAGTGCGTCAGCCACTTTGGTTGCCAGTGGTGCAGAGGAAATATCGCAAGGTAACGCAGACTTAAGCCAGCGTACTGAAGAACAGGCCTCTTCGTTGGAAGAAACGGCGTCGAGTATGGAACAAATGACCAGCACGGTGCGTCAGAATGCAGACAATGCCAAGGTCGCCAATGAGCTGGCTGAAGAAACCAGCGAAAAAGCAACGCGCGGCGGTGAGGTGGTTAATCGTGCGGTCGAAAGTATGTCTGCAATCAACGATTCGAGTAAAAAAATCGCCGATATCATCAGCGTAATAGATGAAATTGCTTTCCAAACCAATTTACTGGCGTTGAATGCCGCGGTAGAGGCAGCCCGGGCTGGTGAACAAGGGCGGGGTTTTGCCGTGGTAGCAGGCGAAGTACG
Source organism: Pseudoalteromonas rubra (assembly GCF_000967655.1). Classification (GTDB taxonomy): domain Bacteria; phylum Pseudomonadota; class Gammaproteobacteria; order Enterobacterales; family Alteromonadaceae; genus Pseudoalteromonas; species Pseudoalteromonas rubra_A. Next base: position 42,039 of record NZ_JXYA01000063.1, on the reverse strand, counting down.
AAACCTGGCTCAGCGCTCCGCGGGAGCGGCAAAAGAGATCAAAGATTTGATCCGCGACAGTGTTAGCAAAGTTGAAGATGGTACGCTGTTGGTTAATGAGTCAGGTGAAACACTCAAGGAAATTGTGGCATCCGTCAGACGTGTCACCAATATGATCTCTGATATTGCGGATGCCTCGGTCGAGCAAAGCTCCGGGATTGAACAGGTAAATAAAGCCGTTACTCAGATGGATGAAATGACCCAGCAAAATGCAGCGCTGGTGGAACAAGCATCCGCTGCGGGTGAGTCAATGGCTGAACAGGCAAATGATATGCGCAATATGCTCAACTTCTTTAAAGTTGGAGAGGCGCCAGTTGCCCGCCAGGCTATTGCGAATAAACCTCAGGCGACAAATGGTCAGGCTCGCTCGTCTGCCATGGGTTTGTCGGCGCCTGAAAGTCGCACTACGCGAGCACCTTTGGAAACCAAAGCTAACCGTTTTGCGGACGACTCTGAGGAGTGGGAAGAGTTTTAACAGTTCTGGTTTGTTTGCACTGCTTTACAGCGGTGCCGCGCACTTCGCATCAGCTTCGTGACAGTGACACGTCTTAACCCACCGGAATTATCACATACCGAGTGCACGTAACAATGCATGATACGGGCGCTCGGACTCATGGCGCTTGGGTGAGGAGGGATATGAAAGAGTTTTTGATGACGGATGAGGACTTCAGCAGTATATCTCGGCGAGTTTACGAGACCTGCGGTATCGTACTCGGTCCTCATAAACGCGACATGGTGTACTCGCGGCTGGCGCGCAGAGTGAGGGCCAACGGATTAAGCTCATTTGCAGATTATCTGGCGTTTCTCAATGAAGAACCCGATGCAGAGTTTAGCCACTTTATTAATGCCATCACAACGAACCTTACCTCCTTCTTTCGCGAAGTGCATCATTTTGACTTTTTACACCAGAAGGTGCTCCCTGAGCTAAAGCTCAAACATAAAACAGATAAACGGGTGCGGATCTGGTCCGCAGGCTGCTCGACTGGTGAAGAGGCTTATAGTATTGCGATGACCATAGGCAACGCATTTCCAGCTGACTGGGACGTAAAGGTACTGGCCACGGATCTGGACTCGAACGTATTGCACAAAGGACAGGAAGGTATTTATAACAGTGCATCGGTGACAGGGTTGAATAGCGAGCATCTGAAAAAATGGTTTATGGGCAGCCCAGATGGCACTCAGTACAAAGTAAAAGAAACGTTGCGCTCGAGCGTGTATTTTAAGCGCCTTAATTTGCTGGAGCCGTGGCCAATGAAAGGGCCTTTTGATGTGATTTTTTGTCGTAATGTGCTGATTTATTTTGACAAGGCAACCAAAGACCGGTTGTTTGAAAACTTTTATCAACTGCTGGCCGAACAAGGTTATTTATTTATCGGTCACTCGGAGACGATGGGCAAAGAGCATTTGGAGTTTAAAAACCTGGGGAGAACTATGTATCAAAAGGCGGCGCAGATATGAACCAGTTTAAGCCTGTGTTACATGGCTTTGAACATGTAAAACGATTCTGGGATTCGGGTCGTGGTGCTGTTGTCGCAAAAGTGTTACCCGGAGAGTTTTATGTATCAAAGAATGATGAGCTGATCTCCACGGTATTAGGCTCCTGTATTGCGGCTTGCATTTATGACGAACACCACAGGGTGGGTGGTATGAACCACTTTATGCTGCCAGGTGTAAAAGGGACGACCGCGATTCATGCCGACGATCTTAATTGTCGCTATGGTAACTGGGCTATGGAATACCTGATCAATGAAGTGATTAAAAACGGGGCCAGACGAGAGAATCTAAAAATAAAGCTGTTTGGCGGCGGGAAAATCATCAGCTCGATGACAGACATAGGTATTGGCAACATTCGCTTTGCAGAAGCCTACGTAGAGGAAGAAAATCTCACTCTTATCTCCCACGATGTCGGTGGACCCTGGCCACGCAAAGTGGTATTTCACCCTCAAACGGGTAAAGCTCAGGTGAAGAAGCTGCGTCAGATGCACAACGACACCATTGAAAAACGCGAGGTTAAGTATCTGCATGATATTGAAGAGCAAGGCAAGCAAACTGATATTGAGTTGTTTTAGAGAGAGCGCATGATTAAGGTACTGATAGTTGATGATTCTCCTTCGCTCAGAGCGATACTGACCAAGGTTCTGGAGCTTGCCCAGGATATCCAGGTGGTCGGGGCGGCCGAAGACCCCTATGAAGCGCGAGAGATGATTAAGAAACTCAACCCCGACGTGTTAACCCTGGATATCGAAATGCCGAGGATGAACGGACTGAGCTTTCTCAAAAACCTCATGCGCCTGCGCCCGATGCCTGTGATCATGCTATCAACCTTAACGCAGCAGGGGTCGCCTGCAACGCTTGAGGCGCTGGAACTGGGTGCCATTGACTTCATCGCCAAGCCAACCTCAAACGTGGCTGCCCAGCTACATGCTTACGCAGAGACATTACATCAGAAGATCCGTATTGCCCGCCAGGCCAACCTGTATGCCCTCCGTACTGAAAAAGATGTGCAGCAGGCACCTGTTTCACAGCATACCCAGTTCAAAACCAGCGCTGTGTTGGCGCTGGGAGCATCTACAGGCGGTACCGAGGCATTACGTGAGGTCTTGGTCCGGTTACCCCAGCACTGCCCGCCCGTGGTAATCGCGCAGCATATCCCTCCGGTATTTAGCACGTCGTTTGCGCAGCGTATGGACCGTATTTGCGATGTATCGGTTAAAGAAGCCGAAGATTGGGATGTGCTTATGCCCGGGGAGGTGTTTATTGCACCAGGAGACAGGCACCTTAAAGTGGTTCAAAAAGGAGGCCGCCTGCTGTGTCAGCTGTGCCAGAGTGAGAAAGTTAACCGCCATCGACCCTCAGTGGATGTGTTGTTCGACTCTCTATTGCCATGGGCAAAACAGGTCAGCGCGGGTTTATTGACTGGTATGGGCAGTGATGGCGCTGCAGCGCTGCTGCGTCTCAGAGAGGCCGGAGCAAAAACGCTGGCGCAGGATGAGGCAACCTCTGTGGTGTGGGGCATGCCCCGGGCCGCCGTTGAAATGAAGGCGGCCGAGAAAGTGGTGCCTCTGTCCAAGGTAACGATGGAGCTGCTTAGTGCTGTGAAGCGTCCGTGATCACCCAAGGTTGCGAGTACCAGTAAAATTGTCCACTTTGTTTTTTAGAAGGTGCCGTACAGTTATAGCGAGAACGCCCATTCGATAAGGGTTTTGGTGTTGTAATCGTCACGGCTTTATCACCCTGCCAGGTCAGCTCTGCTTTGCCTGCACCAGATACAAAACAGGCGAACTGGCTCTGGTAAAAATCCATCTCTTTAAAGGTCAGGGTAATCGAGGGTGTGCGGTTATCCGTGACCGAATCCTGATATTTAGCCTGAGCCAGTGAAAACGGCAGTGAATAAAGCTTGGTTTTTAAGGTTTTCAGGCTGGCATAGATGCCTGAGGCGGGAAAACGTGGCAGACGGGTAAAGTCTGAGTCTGGTCCAGCGGCGCCAGAATGTTGTCCAATCCCTACCAGGTTCAGCTCGGTGACTAACGCCTGTAAAGGGCGGTTAAACTCGCCATAGGGATAAGCGATATAAGGTAAATCATGGCCCACCTCGGCTTTGATCCGCGCTTGTGACCAAAGCAGATCCTCACGAACCCGGTTACGCCACTGAGTCTGGCTTTCTCCGGCTAGCTTATGATGCAGGTAGTCGTGCTGAGCGCTGTGGTTGGCAATTAATGCACCGCGTTTTGCCAGCTGGCGCAGCTGCTCCCAGCTCATTACATAGCCTTTTTTCTCATCAATCAGTTTAGGGTTAACAAAAATCGTATAGGGGTAACCAAATTGCTCAAGCAGTGGGGCTGCGGCTTCCATATTGTTCAGGTAACCATCGTCAAAGGTAATGGCGACGGTTTTTGCAGGCAGTGCGTTACCTGCCTGCAGTTGCGTGATCAGCGTATCCAGCGCAATCACGTTAAACTGCTCTGATTTGAGAAAGTTCAGGTGCTCAAGAAAAGTGGCTTCACTGACGCTGGTGACGGCCGGCAGTTTTTCACTGACATGATGATACTGTAGAATGACCGCGGCCAGACCTGCCCGGGTGTTGAACAAAACGAGTATAAGAACTAAAACATGAAACCACTTAATCGCGCGCATACTTCCCACCATTTTCAGTTGCTTGCTATTGCTGCTCCGATGATTTTATCAAATATCTCGGTGCCCCTGTTAGGATTAGTTGACACCGCAGTCATCGGCCATCTGAGTGAAGCCTATTACCTTGCCGGTATTGCGCTGGGTTCCGGCAGCATTGCCTTGTTGTTCTGGCTGGCCAGTTTTTTACGCATGAGCACCACCGGGGAAATCGCCCAGGCAAATGGTCAGCAAGACGCTGGGCGGGCGCTCCAGTCGTTGTCGGCCAGTATGAGCTTTGCTGCATTATTTGCTCTGTTGTTGATAGTGAGTACGCCCTGGTTACTTGACCTGATCGCGGCGCTATCCGCGGCCACGCCAGAAGTTTTTGAACAAGCGGCGATATACTTTTCCATTCGTATTTTCAGTGCGCCTGCTGCCATGCTGAACCTGGTGATGCTCGGATTTATGCTGGGGATGCAATACGGACGTGGTCCTTTCTACGTGGTGTTGTTTACTAACATCGTTAATATAGTACTGGATGTCCTGTTTGTGGTGGTGCTGGACTTTGCCGTTGCAGGGGCGGCCTGGGCATCTGTGATCGCCGATTATTCCGCGCTGGTGTTGTCTTGTTATTTGCTGCGCGGGGTGCTTGAGCGGGAAGGCTGGCAGTGGCAGTTTAAAGTACCACACAAAGAGGAGATGCAACGTTTGCTGCATCTCAACCGCGATATTTTTATTCGTTCTCTCATGCTGCAGCTGTGTTTTAGCTTTATGACTTTTTATGGTGCCAGACTGGGCGAAGATATTCTGGCTGCCAACGCGGTGCTGCTGAACTTTCTGATGCTGGTGAGCTTTGCGATGGATGGCATCGCGTATGCTGTGGAAGCCAAAGTCGGGCAGGCCAAAGGTGCACGCGACTTAGCTATGTTAAGGCGTTGGGTGCGGCTGAGCTGCTTCTGGGCTGGTTGCTTCGCCCTCGTGTATACCCTGGTGTTTGCTTTGTTTGGTCCGGCGGTGATTGGCTTACTCACCGACATTCCGGTGGTCATTGATACTGCACTGGTGTATTTGCCCTGGCTGGTGGTGTTACCTGTGATAGCAACCAGCTGCTTTTTGTTTGATGGCGTATTCGTCGGCCTGACCCGGGCGAAGGAAATGCGCAACAGTATGTTACTGTCTGCTGTGCTTGGGTTCTTTGTGCCGTTTTTGCTGGCTCAGCAATGGGGTAATCACGGATTATGGTTTGCTATGAGTTGCTTTATGGGATTAAGAGGGCTGACACTGATTGTGAAATATCAGCAGCTGAGTGCCAGGCAGCAGTTACTGGATTAAATCAACCAGCGGTATGCGCCAAAAGGCGCTGATGGCTTATTTCCATTCATCAAAGGCCTTTTTGGCCTCGGCTTTAGCGGCGTCACGTGCCGACAGCACCTGAGAAAAGCGATTGGCGAAGATCCCCAGATAGCCATAGCCGGCCACACCCAGTGCGAGCACTAGCATGACTAAGCCAGGCAGCTGGAGCCAGGCTTGATAGAAATAACCCAGCGCAATCAGCGCCGCGCTGAGTGCAAACAACGCGAGCCCGCAGAGGAAAAACCGCAGACTCCGCTTAGGGTGAGACCCTAAGCGGTAAATCAAACGTCGCATACCCAATTAATAGTATGAGTGATCGCCTCGTGAGTGCTCGGTGATATCACGCACCCCAGTGATCTCTTCGAACTTGGCAATCATTTCTTTTTCGATGCCTTCTTTAAGCGTGACATCAATCATTGAGCAGCCGTTACAGCCACCACCGAATTGTAGTACCGCAATACCTTCAGCTGTGATTTCAACCAGGCTAACCTGACCACCGTGGTTGGCTAGCTGCGGGTTCACTTCGGTAACCAGCATGTGTTCAACGCGCTCTTCCAAAGAAGCATTGTTGCTGAGCTTTTTGGCTTTCGCATTCGGTGCTTTCAGGGTGAGCTGGCTGCCCATTTTGTCGGTGACAAAGTCAATTTCAGCTTCTTCCAGGAATGGCGCGCTTTCTGCGTCAACGACGGCATCAAAACCATTAAAGGGCAGGCGAATATCGCTGTCTTCAACGGCATCGGCTGGGCAATACGATACACCGCACTCCGCCTGAGCGGTACCTGGGTTGACGACGAATACGCGAATGTTAGTTCCATCGGCCTGATCGGCCAATAACTTGGCAAAATGTGACTGAGCTGTCTCTGAAATTGTGATCATAATCTACGCTATACTTGACTAAATTACTCGGTTAATCCCTATGATACTCCCCTCATCTTGTTGTAGCTAGTGTTGGGCGTAAAAATTTGCAGCAACTGGAATCGGGTTGCTAGCGTACTGGCTGGTTAAAAATTGCCAGAATAAACGGAGTATTTATGCATCGCCTGTTAATCGTGCTGTGTGTGTTGAGTTTACAGCTCAGCGCCAGGCCCCTGAGTTTTTATTTTGATGACACCAGCCAGTTCGACCCTAGCATCCCAAAACCACATGAGGTGATAGGCTATGACGTGGGCGAGTGGCATGTACGCCCCGAGCAGTTGGTTCAGTATTTAAACGTGCTGGCAGAGGCCAGCCCCAGAGTATCGATAAAAACGATAGGGTACAGTCATGAGCGGCGTCCTTTGGTGTTACTGACGATCACTGAGCAGGCACGACAGGGCAATATTGATGCCGTCAAAAACGCCCATTTAGCTGCGCTTGAGCAGCCGCAGCCGCGCAAAGATGCGCCGGCGGTTGTCTGGCTTGGTTACAGTGTGCATGGCAATGAACCCTCGGGCAGCAACACCGCTATGCTGGTGGCATACTATCTGGCCGCGGCACAGGGCGAGAAGATTGACGCCCTGTTACGCGATACCGTGATCCTGCTTGACCCGTCACTCAATCCAGACGGGTTGGCCCGCTTTGCCAGCTGGGCGAACAGCCACCGGGGAGCAGTGTTATCCAGCGATCCAGAGCACAGAGAGCATGTAGAAAGGTGGCCGTCTGGCAGAACGAATCACTACTGGTTTGACTTAAACCGCGACTGGCTACTGTTGCAGCACCCAGAATCACGCGCCCGGATCGCCGCCTTCCATGACTGGAAACCAAATGTACTGGCCGATTTCCACGAGATGGGGCCTAACTCCAGTTACTTCTTCCAGCCGGGGATCCCGTCACGTACGCACCCGCTGACGCCAGCGCGCAACCAGAGTTTAACGGCGGCGATTGGCCAGTTTCATGCTGATGCGCTGGATCAGGCAGGTCAGCTGTATTTTACCCAGGAGAGCTTTGACGATTTTTACTACGGCAAAGGCTCGACCTATCCGGACATCAATGGTTCAGTCGGTATTTTGTTTGAACAGGCCAGCAGTCGTGGTCATATGCAGCAAACCATCAATGGCTTGCTGACTTTCCCGCAGACCATTAAGAACCAGTTGATCACCTCGTTATCTACTTTGCAAGGTGCAGCGGCTAACCGTCAGGCACTGCTTGACTATCAGCAGCACTTTTATCTCAGTGCGGAAAAGGAAGCCAAGCAGCAGGACTATCAGGGGTATGTGGTATCGGCAGGGCAGGATCCCTATCGTCTGAAGCAATTTGTGGAACTGCTTCGTCAGCATCAGATCACAGTAAAGCAGCTGGAAAAAGCGCTGAAAATAAAAGATCAGCAGTTTAAAAAGGGCGACCTTTATATACCGCTGTCACAACCGCAAGTACGCCTGATCAAAGCCATGTTCAGCGAGCAAACACATTTTAAAGACAATACCTTTTATGATGTATCGGGCTGGACACTGCCCTATGCCTACGATCTGGACTTTGCCCGGGTCACCAGCAGCTGGGGACTTAAGGTGAGCGAGTCAGGCTGGCAAGCGCGCAGCCTTGCGGCGCAAACGCCTGATGATGCGGCCTATGCCTACGCCTTTTCATGGCAGCACTATCTGGCACCTAAGTTACTCAACCGCCTACTGACAGGCGGCATTGAAGCGCGCGTTGCATTGCAGCCGTTCACGGCCAAGCTCACCCAGGGAGAGCAACAGTTTGAGGCGGGCACTGTGGTGATCCCAGCTGGTTTACAAGGCCTGGACAACTGGCGAACTGTACTGGCCAAACAGGCTGTGAAACAGGGGATAGAGCTTAAGGCGATTAGCTCAGGTCTGACGCCTGAGGGAATTGATTTGGGCTCACGCCGGATGATGCCCCTGCACAAGCCACAGGTGTTACTGGTTGGCGGGCTGGGCACCAGTCAGTATGAAGTCGGTGAGATCTGGTATCACCTTGACAGATATGTAGGAATCGCACCCAGCATCATAGAGCTGGACCGTCTGGAGCGGGTTGACTTGAGCCGTTACAGCCACCTGGTTTTGGCCGATGGGCGCTATTCGGCGCTGAGTAAAAAAGCGCAGGCAGCCATTATCAGCTGGGTCCAAAAAGGGGGCGTGATCTGGGGACATAAACGCGGTGCCCAATGGCTGATTGAACATCAGCTGCTCAAGGCTGAGATCATTAGCACGAAAGAGCTGCGCGCGACCTTCGACACTCAGGGACTGCGTTTCAAGGACAAAGAGCAACTGGCTGCTCAGCAGCGTATTGCAGGTGCCATTTTTGGCACTCAGCTGGACCTTTCTCATCCACTGGCATTTGGTTTTGACAACGCCATGTTACCCGTATTTAAAAACAGCGCCTGGGTGTTGCAGGCGAGCGAGGCCCCTTTTCGGGATGTGGCGGTATATCAGACGCAGCCTTTGCTAGCGGGGTATGCAGACGAAAGAAATGTCTCGCAGATAGCGAAATCCTCAGCACTGATGGCTGATACCTATGGTAAAGGGGTGGTCATTGCCATGCCGGATAACCCGCTATTTCGCGGTTTCTGGTATGGCAGCAGCCGCTTGTTTAATAATGCACTGTTTTTCTCGCAGGCCATTCATTAAGCGGGCGTCAGGCAGGTTGCACAGGCCCAGATCTGAGTCGCGCCCGCGCGTCGACAGAGCTGGGCTGCGGCATTCATAGTCGCGCCTGTGGTGATCACGTCATCAACCAATAAGATACGCTGGCCTTTAAGGGAGCCTGCCAGGCTAAACGCCTGATTCTGATTGTGTAACCGCGCCCGACGATTTAAGGTTTGCTGTGCACGCGTCATGCGTTTCGACAAAACCGGCAGGATAGGCAGCTGTCCGTTGAGCACGCAGCCCCAGGTTTGCATCACCTGATTAAAACCTCGATTGATCAACCTGTGTCTGGGCAATGGTATGACGACGGCGGTATCCACTTGTGGCACTTGCTCGAAGCAATAGCGCTGCCACTGATAGGCGATAACCTGGCGCAGTAAACGAGCCGCGTGGCGTCGCTGATGCAGCTTTAACTCACATAACCAGCGTTTTAGTACCCCATGATACCAGCCGCAGGCTATCAGCCCGTCGCAATCAGGCAAGCTAAACTGGGTTTGGATATCAGCACGTAACAACAGGTTTCCCTCTTCAGGGAGAAACAATGGCAGCGCCTCCAGGCAGGGCGTGCATAAGCCTTCATGAGCAACTGGGCTCTGGCAACACGCACAGTAGCGAGGAAAAAGCGCCTGTGCGAGTACGTGGGACAATGACATTGCTTTCCATCCTTGAATCGCTATCATAGCGACAAGTTTGGTAGGAGAAGTGAATTAATGCAAAGCGAAATAGTCCTATTGCACGGCTGGGGGATGAATAAACAGGTATGGCAGCTGAGCATTGAGCAGCTTCAGCAGGCACAGCCTTTGGCGGTTCGCTCAGTCAATTTACCCGGCTTTGGCGGGGCTGCATTTGCGGAGCATATTTCCACGTTAGATGACCTTGCGGATGAGATTGCACGCGAGCTCAGTGAGCACTCTGTATTAGTTGGCTGGTCTTTGGGTGGACTTGTGGCTATTAACCTGGCGCATCGCTACCCGGATAAAGTTGCCAAACTGGTGCTGGTGGCATCGAACCCGTGCTTTGTTGAGTCGCCAGAGTGGCCGGGGATCAAGCCAAAAGTACTGGCGGGGTTTAAACAAGCACTGGCTGATGACAGCGCCAAAACCATAGAGCGATTTCTTGCGATCCAGGCCATGGGCAGTGAACATGCCCGCGACGACATTAAACAGCTGCGCAAACTATTAGGTCAGCTACCCGCTGCGCACCCTAAGGCGCTGAGTCTGGGGCTGGATGCATTACAAAGCTGTGACTACCGCGCTTATTTTGGCGCGCTCAGCCAGCCTGTATTCGGTCTTTTTGGCCGTCTTGATGCGCTGGTCCCGAGCGAGGTAATAGAGCGAATGGCGGCACTCAACCCACAATTCAAGGCATTCACCTTTGCCAAAGCATCCCATGCGCCGTTTATCTCCCACAAAGATGAGTTTGTTACTCATTTAAAATCAATTCTTTAGTTTTGTGCAACGAAAAAGCGGCAATTTTTTGCCGCTCTTACTTTATTTTGTTTATAAATTAAGCAATAATTAGGTGGAGAATTTTTAACTTTAGGGCGAGATATGGCAGTCAATGATATCCTCAATGCTGGTGTTCAGGGTTTTGAGTTTGCCCGCCAAAGTGCCGAGCAAGCCGCAGCCGATATCAACAAGGCAACGCTGGACCAGCAAAGTGAGCAACAGGTTGCACAGCAACGTCAGCTTCAGGGCGCGTCCAGTAATGAAGGCGTCACCGCACCTGTAGGACAACCTCCCAGGTTAGATGAAGCTGTGGTTGACCTGAAAGTAGCAGAATTTAACGCCAAGGCGAATGCGCAAACCATTCGCACAGCAGACGAAGTATTGGGTACTTTGATTGATATTAAAGTGTAATGAACATAGTAACGCCACCCCCGGCGATGAACTTAAACACGGCGAACGTCTACACTGAGACGGCGCAACGTGACAATCAGCTTCGCGAGGTTATTCCAAAACCCGCGCCAGTCTCCCCTGCGTTTACCGAAAACAAACCACTGTCTGATGGCGAAAAGCAAAAGTCATTCTCGGCGGACGATTCTGGCCTGTACGACAGCACGGGTCAGCTCAAAGAAGGTAAAACCATCGAGGAGCGTCAGGAAGGCGCACAAAGCGAGCAAGGGGAACAAAAGGACCAGCAAGATCCGCAGGAATTAAGTGAGCGCGAACAAGCTGAGCTGGAAGCTGAACAAGCTCAGCTGCAGGAGTTAAAAGACCGCGACCGGGAAGTGCGTCTGCACGAAGAAGCCCATGCCAGAGTGGGTGGTCAGTATGCGGGCTCACCAAGCTATGAATACCAGCGTGGTCCGGACGGTAATAATTACGCCGTCGGTGGCGAGGTGATGATTGATGTCGCACCGACCGGAGATCCGCGCGAAACCATAGATAAAATGCAAACGGTCCGAGCGGCAGCGTTAGCACCGGCAGAGCCATCGGGCGCCGACAGGGCCATTGCTGCGGATGCCACGGCTAAAATTGCCCAGGCGCAGGCAGACTTGGCCAAGCAATCTATCAGTGGTGATGAGGCAGAGGAAAGCAACAACCGTGTTGTTGGCTATCAAACTCGGCGCCTGAATGAGGATGAACTCAGCGAGCAACAACCTGAGTCCGCCCGGTTGGAAGAAGAAGTGGATCCCTTTGCAGTGGCATTGCCTATCGATCGGGATCCTGAAATTGCCTCTCGAGCGCTGCGAATAGAGGGCTTTTATAGCCATGTGACTCAGCCCAAAGAAGCCTCTCAGTTATCCGTAGTGATATAGCATTGGTATTCTCACAAAGCAGTTAAACGACACAGGCCCGCATTTGCGGGCCTGTTTCTATTTCTTTACCTATATAGCAATTACTTTTTCAGCTTGGCAAAGGCTTCGGCAAAGGCATTGCCCATTGCGGCGTTGCCATTGTCGCGTCGGTTGTCTCGACGACTATCTTTGCGTTGTGCGGGTCGCTGAGGTTTGCCGCCTGGCTTTTGCGCGGCCGGCTTATTTTGCTTTTGCCCTGTATTTGCCGGGATCTCGTCGTTCAGGCGCATGGTAAAGCTGATCCGTTTGCGGGCAACGTCCACTTCAATGACTTTGACTTTCACTATGTCACCCGCCTTGACCACTTCACGTGGATCTGAAATGAATTTATCAGTCAATGCTGAGATATGGACCAGGCCATCCTGATGCACACCAACATCGACAAAGGCACCAAAGTTTGCCACGTTTGACACCACGCCTTCCAGAGTCATACCAACTTTCAGATCCGCAATGGCTTCTACGCCGGCTTTAAACTGTGCTGTTTTAAATTCAGGGCGCGGGTCACGACCCGGTTTGTCGAGCTCTCCCAGGATATCTGTGATAGTCGGTACGCCAAACTTATCGTCAACATACTCGGCGGGATCCAATTTGCTCAGCACATCGCTGTTGCCAATCAACGCGGTGACATCAAGCGACTTGCTGGTGCAGATTTTCTTCACAGCAGGATAGGCTTCCGGGTGAACCGCAGAGGCATCCAGGGGATCATCGCCATTGGCAATACGCAGGAATCCGGCTGCCTGCTCGAAGGCTTTTGGTCCCAGACGCTCCACCTGCTTGAGCTGTTTACGATTGCTGAACGAACCATTGGTATCGCGGAATTTAACGATGTTGGAAGCCAGGGTTTTATTCAGCCCGGATACGCGTGTTAACAGAGGGACGGAAGCGGTATTGACGTCAACACCCACTGAGTTTACACAGTCTTCTACGACAGTGGTCAGCGTCTGACCCAGCTGGCTTTGTGATACATCGTGCTGATACTGGCCCACACCAATAGACTTAGGCTCAATTTTCACAAGCTCTGCCAGCGGATCCTGTAGTCGACGTGCGATTGACACCGCGCCACGCAGCGATACGTCCAGGTCCGGGAATTCGTTGGCGGCAAACTCAGAAGCAGAGTACACCGACGCACCGGCTTCACTGACCATGACTTTCGTCAGCTTCAGCTCGCAGGCGGCTTTAAGCAGCTCGGCGGCCAGCTTGTCGGTTTCGCGAGACGCGGTCCCATTACCGATAGCAATCAGTTCAACTTTGTGCTGACGACATTGTTGCTCCAGTGTGCGCAGTGATTTATCCCAGTGATTCTGCGGCGCATGCGGATAGATGGTGCTGGTCGCCAGTAGTTTACCGGTTTTATCGACAACTGCGATTTTACAACCGGTTCTGAGGCCAGGATCAATGCCCATAGTTACGCGCGGACCCGCAGGAGCCGCCATCAGTAGATCTTTGAGGTTTTTGGCAAAGACATCAATCGCGCCCTGTTCGGCATTCTCACGCGTCGCACCCAGCATTTCGTTTTCAAGGTGGGTGGCCAGCTTAATTTTCCAGGCCCACTGCACCACCGTCATTAACCAGCCGCTTGCCGCGCTCCCCGATACATCCAGACCGTAATGATCCGCTATCATTTGTGCACAGTACTGCTGTGGGTCTTCAGCCTGTGGCTCGGGATTAATTGACAGCTGTAAAATCCCTTCGTTACGTGCTCTGAGCATGGCCAGTGCACGGTGAGAGGGCACACCCGCCAGCTTTTCGTCGTGTTCGAAATAGTCACGGTATTTGCTGCCCGCTTCTTCTTGTCCCGGTACCACGCGGCTTTGTAAATAACCATGTTGTTTTAACTGGTTTCTGAATTTGCCCAGTAGTTTTGCATCCTCTGAAAAGCGTTCCATCAGGATGAACTTGGCGCCATCAAGTGCCGCTTTGCAATCTTCAATGCCTTTGTCTGCATTAATAAACGCTTCTGCCGCCAGCTCGGGTGTCTGATTCGGATCTGAGAATAGCAGATCGGCCAGTGGCTCAAGTCCGGCTTCTATGGCTATCTGGCCTTTAGTACGGCGTTTGGGTTTGTAGGGCAGGTATAAATCTTCCAGCTCGGTTTTGCTTTGCACCTGATTTAGCTCTGATGCTAACTGCTCAGTAAGCTTGCCCTGCTCATCAATGGTTTTAATGATAAAAGCGCGGCGTTCTTCCAGTTCCCGCAGGTAGCCGAGGCGCTGCTCGAGTAAGCGTAGCTGCGTATCATCCAGGCCGCCGGTTACTTCTTTACGGTAACGGGCAATAAACGGAACGGTTGCACCTTCATCCAGTAGTGCGGTGGCAGCATTCACTTGCTGTTGTGATGCGTTTAGCTCAGCAGCTAAACGGGCTGAGATATTGCTCATGCAAAATCCTTATATAGTTCAATTGGCTAGGCCATTTTCTGAGCCTGCGTTTGCGCTCATCATATCATATCTGTAACGGTTGTGTTCAGGCCGTGTAGTCGATCTTATTGACGTACCAGAGCATCTCACCTTGCGGGGTTTTGACACTGTATTCTTCATCGACAGATTTTCCAAGTAATGCCCGGGCCATGGGGGAATCAATGGAGATATAATCGTTTCGCTCGTAGATTTCATCGGGTCCGACGATCCGAAAACGCTTTACCTCGCCATCATCATTTTCGATTTCGACCCAGGCACCAAAATACACCTTGCCCTGCTGCTGCGGTGAGTACTCAACAATTTTTAAATCTGGCAGGCGCTTTCGCAGGTAGCGTACACGGCGGTCTATTTGTCGTAACAGGCGCTTGTTAAAAGTATAGTCGGCGTTTTCTGAGCGATCGCCCAAACTTGCCGCCCAGTTTACGATTTTGGTCACTTCCGGGCGCTTTTCAAACCACAGGTGGTCGTGTTCCTGTTGCAGCTTGCGATAGCCCTCTGGGGTAATTAGGTTGGTTTTCATCTGGTTGCTTACTATCTCGGAACAACTACATGTGTCTAGTGTAATGTGGATCCCGGTCGATACCAATCTCACTGTGCCTGAGAGTAGCCGGATCACGTCATGGCATATCACGCCCGCACTTGTAACGTTCGGTAACAATCTTATTCACTGTTTATGGTGTCTAAGCGTTTTAATTTCAATTATATTTAGGGTCAACTAAAGAAAAAATAAGAAGAATGCCCATGGGGAATGAAACCACCAAAGTGTTAGTCGTCGACGATGATATGCGTTTGCGCAGCCTGCTGGAGCGATATCTGGTCGAGCAGGGGTTTATCGTTCGCAGTGCAGCCAATTCAGAGCAAATGGACAGGTTACTGGAGCGTGAAAACTTTCATCTTATGGTCTTGGATCTGATGTTACCCGGTGAAGATGGTTTGTCTATTTGTCGCCGTCTCCGACAGAAAGAAAATGAAATTCCCATTGTGATGTTAACGGCCAAAGGGGATGAAGTGGATCGGATCATCGGACTGGAGCTGGGCGCGGATGATTACCTGCCTAAGCCGTTTAATCCGCGCGAGCTATTAGCACGGATCAAGGCGGTGTTACGCCGCCGCGCCAAAGAAGTGCCGGGTGCACCTGCCGCGGAAGAAAACGAGGTCGAGTTTGGCGCCTTCAAACTTAACCTGGCAACCCGGGAAATGCAAAAAGGCGATGAAACCATTGCCCTGACCAGTGGCGAATTTGCAGTACTGAAGGCGCTCGTGAGTCACCCTCGTGAACCGCTGAGTCGGGATAAGTTGATGAATCTGGCTCGCGGCAGAGATTACAGTGCACTGGAGCGCAGCATCGATGTGCAGGTATCGCGGTTACGCAGAATGATAGAAGAAGATGCGTCTAACCCGCGTTATATCCAGACCGTGTGGGGTCTGGGTTATGTGTTTGTGCCAGATGGCGAAAAATAAATGAGTATTCTGCCGCGCAGCGCATTCGGGCAAACGGTTTTTTTTGTCGGTGCGCTGCTATTGATCAATCAGATAGTCTCCTACATTACCGTCACCCTGTATGTGTTCAAGCCGACTTTTGAACAGGTTAACCTGATGCTGGCCAAGCAGGTGAAGACGGTTTTCATCGATTGGGAAGAAGGGGTGGAGATTGACTCCAGCCTGTCGGAAAAGTTTTTTGAGATCACCGGGATTGAGGTGATGAGTCAGCGGGAGGCCTATCGCAACGGGCTGGGAGATGCGAAAGAGTATACCTTGCTGTCGCGCAGTATGTCGGAGCAGCTTAATGGCTCAGCCCGGGTGCGGATCAGCCAGGGTGACCCTGTGGTGTACTGGGTCGAAGCGCCTCAGGCACCGGGCTATTGGGTACGGGTGCCGCTCACCGGTTTTTCAGAAACCAAAATGGAATTTTTGGTGTTTTACCTCTCCAGTATCGGTTTTTTAAGTGTGCTCGGCGGCTGGCTGTTTGCCCGACACCTGAACCGGCCACTCAAGGCATTGCAAATTGCGGCCAGCCGGGTAGGGGTTGGCGACTTTTCTACTCGTCTGGTTGAACATGGCTCTACCGAAGTCATTGAGGTGACCCGGGCATTTAATAAAATGTCTAAGGGGATCGCCGAGCTGGAGAATGACAGACGTTTATTGATGGCGGGCGTATCCCATGATTTAAGAACGCCACTTACTCGGATCCGTCTGGCCACGGAAATGATGTCGGATGAAGAGGCCTACCTCAAAGACGGCATCATCGACGATATTGAAGACATGAATGCCATCATAGATCAGTTTATTGAATACCTCAGGCATCACAATAGTGGTGAAATGGTGCTGGATGATGTGAATGCTGTTGTCGAGGAAGTGGTCCATGCAGAGCAGCAGCATCAGCGCGAAATTGTACTGACGACAGCCGCCAATGTTCCCGCCGTGATGATGAACCATGTGGCACTGAAGCGCGTGGTGACCAATATGATTGAAAATGCTATTCGCTATTCAGACGAGCGGATAGACGTTATGACAGAATTTAGTGCTCGCCATAAGGCGGTGTTTATTAAGGTCAAAGACCGAGGGCCGGGGATCCCTGAAGAGGAGCTGGAAACGCTGTTTGAGCCTTTTAAGCAGGGCGACCTTGCACGGGGCAGCGAGGGCAGTGGGTTGGGCCTTGCGATCATCAAACGCATTGTCTCTACGCATGGGGGCAAAGTCCGTTTGCGTAATCGCAGCGAGGGGGGGCTCAGTGCTGAGGTCATGCTGCCGGTGGCGAAAAAGTTTACCCCCGTGACCACCTCATCTGAGCCCAAGTCCAGTGAATAAGCGCGACTTAACCTATCACAGTGGTTGTCTCAGCAGCGCTGCCAGAGCGCAGCTGTTGTCTATTATTGGACAGTGCTTTGAGGGAATAGAGCCCGAGGCCTATTTTGCTTACTACTTTGAGCAAGACGGGCCCATTATTCGGCGGCTGCGCTTGTATTACACGCAGGCGGGTGAGCTGGCCGGTTACTGTCTGCTCACCTTTGACGACAGCCATCAGGCATTTTGTGTGATCGGCGCATCGGCCGGCTTTTTGCCGCAGTTTCGCGGCAAGAACAACACCTTTTCTTTTTCCATTGCTGAGGTCACCAAAGCGTATCTGCGCCGTCCCTGGCGTACTTTATTATATGCCGATACCATGCTGAGCCCCGCGATGTTTCGGGCCATGGCGAAGAATATCGCCACTGTTTATCCAACGGCGTCTGGCTCTGATACTGAATCACAGCTTTATCTGACATTAAATCCCACCGGGCTTGTGTGTGATGCAAATGGTCTGCTGTGTCTCAAAACGGTGGGACGAAAAACGCGTTATTCAGCCGAGGAAGTGGCTCAGTTTAAGGCCAGCAGCAAACCTGAAATTGCCCATTATTGTGCCCTGAACCCCAATTTCGATAACGGAGTGGCATTACTTGCCGTGATCCCCGTGACTTTAAGGCAACTCCTCGCCACAGCCTGGAAACAGCTCAAAAATAAACTTTAGCTTTCCGATCAATACTAAATCTCAGGCACAAAAAAACGCCCAACGAGGGGCGCTTTTGATAAAGGAATCTGAATCTAAATCAGCTTAGCCGCGAGGACCTGCTGATTTGATGGCTTCAGAGACATCGTATTTAGCGAAGTTCGCTTCGAAGTCTGCAGCCAGCTTAGACGCATACTCAGCATATTTTGCTTTGTCTTCCCAGGTGTTGATTGGGTTAAGCAACTTGCTGTCTACGCCTGGTACAGCAACCGGTACGTCCAAGTTTAGCGCGTCAATGTGTTGTGTTTCTACGCCTTCCAGTGTGTCGTTAACGATAGCATCAATCACAGCACGTGTGGTCGGGATATCGAAACGCTTACCAATGCCGTAAGGACCGCCAGTCCAGCCAGTGTTAACCAGGTAAACTTTTGAATTGAACTCACGTACACGCTTCATCAGAAGCTCAGCGTAAACGCCAGCAGGACGTGGGAAGAAAGGTGCGCCGAAACAAGTCGAGAAGGTTGACTCGATGTCTGACGTAGAACCAATTTCTGTTGAGCCTACTTTGGCCGTATAACCGCTCAGGAAGTGATAAGCTGCTGCTTCTTCAGACAGAATAGACACTGGAGGCAGTACACCGCTCACGTCACACGTCAGGAAGACGACTGCACGAGGCTCACCAGCACGGTTTTCTACTTTACGCTTTTCAACGTGCTCAAGCGGGTAAGCTGCACGGGTGTTTTGCGTCAGGCTGGTGTCATTGAAATCAGGTACGCGTGCTTCGTCTAGTACCACGTTTTCAAGGATGGTGCCGAACTTGATTGCGTTCCAGATAACTGGCTCGTTCTTTTGCGACAGGTCGATACATTTAGCGTAACAACCGCCTTCGATGTTGAAAACACTGCCTGGTGCCCAGCCGTGCTCGTCATCACCGATCAGGAAGCGTTTAGGATCTGCCGACAAGGTTGTTTTACCTGTGCCAGACAAACCGAAGAATAATGTCGTGTCGCCTGCTTCGCCTACGTTTGCACTACAGTGCATTGGCAGTACGCCCTTCGCTGGTAACAGGAAGTTTTGTACAGAGAACATAGACTTTTTCATTTCACCGGCGTAATGCATACCTGCGATAAGCACTTTGCGATCTGCAAAGTTGATGATGACTGTACCGTCACTGTTTGTTCCGTCGCGCTCAGGGTCGCAAACGAAAGAAGGTACATTCATTACCTGCCATTGGGGTAAATCAGCTGCATTGTATTTTTCAGGCTCGATAAACATGTTCTTGGCAAAAATATGGTGCCAGGCTGTTTCTGTTGTTACAACAACGGGTAAATAGTGCTCAGGATCTGAACCCACTTCAAGGTGAGAGACGAAGTGGTCGTTGCTGTTCACGTGTGCTTCTACACGGGCCCACAGCGCGTTAAATTTGTCTGCATCGAATGGGCGGTTAACGTTACCCCATTGGATGTCATTTTCTGTGCTTGGCTCTTTAACGATAAAACGGTCGTTAGGCGAACGCCCGGTGCGGCGGCCAGTTTTTGCTACAAAAGCTCCATTTGCGGCCAAAGTCCCTTCACCACGGCGGATGGCGTGTTCGACAAGTTCAGCTGCAGTTAAATCGACAAAACGAGTAGCGCTTGAAGTCATGTTTATACCTAAATGTGAGAATTGAACGGGATAGCTCTGGAGAAGTTTCACCAAAAGCTGAAATTATAGTAACAGATGAAATTCAGATATTCGAGCCCTGAAAGCGGGTAAAACGCCATAAATTTGTCAAAAAAACTGAATAATTTCAATGATACCGGTGTCATAAAATGTGACCTTTTAATGACACCGGTATCAATTTTTAGCGACAAAAAAGCCGCCAAAATGGCGGCTAGTGTTCAATTTGATAAAAACAGCTCGGCTAATTAAAGATTGCCTTAATATCCTGTTCTTCAAATCGGTAATTTTTTAGGCAGTAGTGACAGCTGATGTTGATCTCACCCTGCTTTTGGACATCTTCCAACAGGGCTTCACGGCCGATATTGACCAAAGCGCTGATAGTTTTATCGCGGCTGCAGCCACAGACAAAATTAATTTCCTGTGGCTCGAATAATTGTGGGTTATCTTCGTGATATAAGCGTGTCAGAACGGTTTGTGCGTCAAGTTCGAGCAGCTCTTCATCTTTAATGGTGTTGCTGAGTGCTTCTAAATGCGCAAAGTCTTCTTCCGATTTGGCCTTGTCTACTGGCAGTACCTGCAAAAACAGGCCGGCTGCCTTAGCACGCTCGCCACTGACATCCGTGGCAAACCACAGGCGAGTTTTTAATTGTTCAGACTGAACAAAATAGTCTTCCAGGCAGGCTGCCAGGGTTTCGCCACTGAGTGGTACAACGCCCTGATAGCGTTCTCCCTTATCTGGGGTAATGGTGATAACCATATAGCCTTTGCCCATCAGATCCTGAACACTGCTGCCCGTGACTTCACCTTGCACTCGAGCGATGCCGCGCATATTCTGCTTATGATCGCCATTGATGGCGGCGTATTTAACCGGCCCATCACCTTGTAATTGTACCGTGATGTCGCCTTCAAACTTTAATGTGGCAGTCAGCAGGCTGGACGCAAGTAGCAGCTCACCCAATAAAGTTTGTACTTCCTTCGGATAGTCATGGCCGCTGATAATGTCATTAAAAGTGTGTTCAATTTGTACGAGCTCACCACGTACATCAAGTTGATCGAAAATATATCGATGAAGTAAATCTTGTTGCATCAATTCAGATCCTAGCTAGATTTCAATTTAAGCAGTTCGCGACGCTGCTTCTTATCTGGTTTATGCTCCGGCCGCGGGGCAAAAAAGCTGTTGTTTTTGCGCGCAATGGCATTTTGCGCCCGTTTTTCAAGGCTGGCAGCGGACTCCTCGTAGAGAGTCTGAGCAATGGGGGCACTTTGACGCTTTTCCATAATTTGCAGCACGGTGACTTCCTTTTCATCAAAGCCTTGTGCCAGTTTGATGGTTGCGCCTACCTCAACCATTCGGCTGGGTTTACAGCGCTGGCCGTTGTAGTGTACCTTGCCACCTTGGATCATCTCACGGGCAATGGTACGGGTTTTATAAAAGCGTGCCGCCCAGAGCCATTTGTCCAGGCGTACTTTCACTTCGCTTAGGTTGTTTTCTTGATTGACTTTTGTCACAATTCGTTAACTAATGCCCAAAGCTAATTTAATCGGTGAAATTTAACACATTTGATGAGGCAAAAAAAGCATCTGAACACGCGCTGCTGTGGTTATATCTCAGCCACAGGTCTTGTTAATACTGTGTTCAGTTAGGTATTCTAAGTTGTACCTATTTACTTTAAAGTTTCATATACGCGTGCTTGTTGAATCGAATTCGAGGCGGTACACTGAGGCGCTCAACAGAATAAGAATATGACATATGGAATTACAGCTACAACAGTTGCAAAAATTATTACATAACTTACCCCATGCGAAGCTTAGCCGCCTGGTGGTGTATTTGGCTGTTGTGTATATCGCGTTTCTTTTTGCTAAGTTATTTTGGCTGCTTTGGCCAGTACCTCAGACCCAGCCTTTGCCAACCCAATCTCAAGTTTATGCACAGAATTCAGCAGCCGTCAGTAGCCGCTCTATCTTAGGTCATAATGTCTTTGGCAAAGCCAATGAAAAGCCTGTGGTTGAAGCCCCTAAGCCGGTTATTTCCGATGCGCCTGAAACCCAGTTAAATGTGCGCCTGACGGGCATTGTCGCGGTCAGCCAAGATGATGCTGCCGGACTGGCAATTATCGAATCTCAGGGCCGTCAGGAAACCTATCTGGTCCAGGATGCCATTAAGGGTACACGCGCTAAATTGGCTCAGGTACTGCCAGATCGGGTGATCCTCGATGTCAGTGGCCGCTTTGAAACCTTGATGCTCGACGGTATTGAATTTAGCCGCCAGGTTGCTACGCCTGTGCAGTCGCGCCGTACCACAGCCGCTAAACCAAACAGAATGAGTGATAAAGCCCGTGAAGAACTTAAGCAACGCCGTGATGAGTTGCTGGCTGAGCCGGGTAAACTGTTCGATTACATTCGTATTTCGCCTGAAAGGCGCAACGGTCAGCTGGTTGGCTATCGTTTGCGTCCGGGCAAAGACCCTGAGCTGTTTAAAAAAATGGGTCTTAAAAATAACGATCTCGCCATTGCTATTAATGGCTTCCAACTCACGGATATGAAACAGGCTATGTCAGCGATGAACGAGCTGAGAAATAGCACTGACGCCAGTATCACGATTGAACGTGACGGCCAAACTGTCGATGTGCAATTTAGCCTGTAAAGACAATAATTTTGGAGTTATAAAAATCATGGGTAGAAAGCTACACCTCACAAAAATCAAAAAAGGGTTAGCTAAGTATGCAGCTCTGTTAATAGCGGCTGGATTGTCCTTGTCTGTTTCTGCGGTTGAGTATGCGGCCAACTTTAAAGGCACTGATATTAACGAGTTCATTAATATCATCAGTAAAAACCTCAACAAAACCATCATCATTGACCCGAATGTGCGCGGTAACATCAACGTCCGCAGCTATGAGTTAATGGATGAGGCGCTCTATTATCAGTTTTTCCTCAATGTCCTCGAAGTCTACGGCTACGCGGTCGTTGAAATGGAAACCGGGGTTTTGAAGGTTGTTCGCAGCTCGGATGGTAAAAAAGCCAATGTACCTTTGGTCGGAGATGGAAGCGACAACAACGGGGATGTGATGATCACCCGCGTTGTGGAAGTTAAAAACGTCAGCGTACAGGAACTGGGCCCGTTGATCCGCCAGTTCAGTGACCAAAAAGACGGTGGCCACGTAACCAACTTCAACTCAGCCAACGTGATGATGCTGACAGGTCATGCTGCGTCGGTAAACCGTTTGGTGAATATTATTCAGTCAGTGGACCAGGCGGGTGACCAGCGCGTTGATATCGTGCGTCTGAAACATGCGACGGCCGATGATGTCGTCCAGGTGGTTGAGAAAATCTATAAAGACGGCGGTAAGAACCAGGTCCCGGAGTTTTTAATCCCCAAAATTGTCTCGGATAATCGTACCAACAGCGTTGTGGTCAGCGGTGAAGTACAAGCGCGTACCCGCGCTATTGAATTGATCAAGCGTTTGGATGAAGAGCTCGAAAATCAGGGCAATACTCAGGTGTTCTACCTGAATTATGCTAAGGCCGAGGAGCTGGTTAAAGTATTACAAGGTGTGAGCAAGTCGCTGCAAGAAGAAGCGCAGGGCGGTAGCAAGACACGTACCCGCAGCAACAAGAATGAAACCAGCATTGAAGCACACGAAGACTCGAACTCTTTGGTTATCACCGCACAGCCAGATACCATGCGTTCACTGGCCAGCGTCATCGAAAAGCTCGATGTTCGTCGTGCTCAGGTACTGGTTGAGGCCATTGTGGTAGAAGTACAGGAAGGTGACGGCATCAACTTTGGCTTGCAATGGATCACCGAAAAAGGCGGCATGTTGCAGTTTAATAATGGGACAACCGTACCTGTGGGTGCATTGGCTGTGGCAGCCGAACAGGCCCGTGATAAAACCGTGGTTCGAACTCAGGCAGGTACTGAAGATCCGACCAAGATAACAGAATACAACGAAACCGTTGAAGGTGATTTAGGTGCACTGGGATCCTTGCTGGGTGGCATCAATGGTCTGGCGATGGGGGTTGTGAAAAACGACTGGGGCGCGATCATTCAGGCAGTTTCGACCGATACCAATTCAAACATTCTGGCGACACCGTCGATCACCACCATGGATAACGAAGAAGCGTCCATGATTGTCGGTCAGGAAGTCCCTATTATCACAGGCTCCACGGCCAGTGAAAATAACTCGAACCCGTTCCAGACGGTCGATCGTCAGGAAGTGGGTGTGAAATTAAAAGTCACGCCTCAAATTAATGATGGCACTGCGGTACAGCTGACCATAGAGCAGGAAGTGTCCAGCGTCAGTGGTGCAACCGCGGTCGATATCTCAGTGAACAAGCGTGCGATTAACACAACCGTCATTGCCGACGATGGCGGCATGGTGATCCTGGGTGGTCTGATTGACGAAGACGTGCAGGAAAGTGTGTCTAGAGTGCCTCTGCTGGGTGATATTCCAATCTTAGGGCACTTGTTTAAGTCAACGAACACGACTAAGCGTAAGCGTAACCTGCTTGTCTTCATTCGCCCGACGATTGTTCGTGACAGCCGCAGTATGAACGAACTGAGCCATGCTAAATACAAGTTTATCCGTGGTGAGCAGTCCAAGCAGCGTGAAGATGGTATTGATCTGATGCCACTGGAAGATGCACCTATTCTGCCTCAGTGGGATGATGCGATGGTGTTGCCACCAACGTACGAAGAGTTTCTGAGCGAGCAAAACGAGAAGAAAGATGACTGAAGCAATACAGGAACTGATTGACGGTCATGACGAGACGGCGCTAGCGCTGGACGAGCAAATGGAAGCAGAGCCCGCACCCCATGTGCGTCTGCCCTTTGCTTATGCCAGACGTCAGAGCTTGTTGTTAAGTCAGCAGCCGGACGGGCTTAAGGTGTACTACAAAGGTCAGCCTTCTCTGGATGCCTTGCTTGAAGTGCGGCGCATTGCTCAGGATGGCTTTACCCTGGAGCAACTGGACGACGACAAGTTTGAGTTGCTGCTGGAAGCCTCGTATCAGCGTGACAGCTCAGAAACACAGCAAATGATGGAAGACATCGGCAACGAGGTCGACCTATTCTCGCTGGCCGAAGAAATGCCGCAAACCGAAGACTTGCTTGCTGCCGATGACGATGCACCGATCATTAAACTGATCAATGCCATGCTCAGTGAAGCAATCAAAGAAGGGGCCTCGGATATTCACATCGAGACCTTCGAGCAGGAGCTGGTGATCCGGTTCCGGGTCGACGGCGTGCTAAAAGAAGTACTTAAGCCAAATCGTAAATTAGCCTCGCTGCTGGTGTCGCGGATCAAGGTTATGGCTAAACTGGACATCGCAGAAAAGCGGGTGCCACAGGATGGCCGCATCAGTTTGCGGATCGCCGGTCGCGCCGTTGATGTGCGGGTATCGACCATGCCATCAAGCTTTGGTGAGCGAGTCGTACTGCGTCTGTTGGATAAGAACAACGCGCGACTGAACCTCGAAGATTTGGGTATGACAGAGCGCAACCGCGAGCTGTTTGCCGAGATCATTGCCAAACCTCACGGTATTATTCTGGTCACCGGCCCAACGGGTTCTGGTAAAAGTACCACCTTATATGCAGGTATGACGCAGATAAACTCCAGAGACCGCAACATACTGACGGTTGAAGACCCGATTGAATATGAAATTCCGGGCATTGGTCAGACTCAGGTTAACCCGAAAGTGGATATGACCTTCGCCCGTGGCCTGCGCGCAATCTTGCGTCAGGATCCGGATGTGGTGATGGTCGGTGAGATCCGGGATCTCGAAACCGCACAGATTGGCGTACAGGCGTCATTGACCGGTCACTTGGTGATGTCAACGCTGCACACCAATACGGCTTCCGGTGCGATCACCCGGATGGAAGACATGGGGGTTGAGCCTTTCTTATTGTCATCTTCTTTGCTAGGTGTATTGTCACAGCGACTGGTACGAACCTTATGCCCGAACTGTAAAGAAGCCCACCTGGCGGACGATCGAGAATGCGAGTTGCTGGGTGTTGAAAAAGGTTCGCAAACGACGATTTATCGCGCCGTTGGCTGTGAAGAATGTAACTTCAATGGCTATAAGGGTCGAACCGGTATTCATGAATTACTGATTGTAGACGAGCACATTCGTGAACTGATCCACAATGGTAAAGGTGAGCAGTCGGTTGAAAAGTACATTCGTACCTTTAGCCCCAGTATTCGCCAGGACGGTTGTGCCCGGGTGCTGAAAGGCCTGACAACGCTGGAAGAGGTGATGCGGGTCACCCGTGAGGAAGGCTAATGGCTGCGTTTGAGTATCGTGCTTTAGACGGCAAGGGAAAAGAGAAAAAAGGCATACTGGAGGCGGATACCGCCAAACAGGTTCGCCAGATGCTGCGCGAAAAAGCCATGATGCCGCTGGAAGTCTCGCCCGCTGCGGAAAAAGAAAAATCCGCCAGCTCGGGTGGTTTCAGTCTGACGCGAGGTTATAAGCCCTCAGTCTCTGATATTGCCCTGATCACGCGTCAGCTTGCGACCTTGATCCAATCTTCTTTACCGGTAGAGGCAGCGGTGATGGCCGTTGCAGAGCAGTGCGAAAAGCCGCGCCTTAAGCGCATGCTGATGGCGGTGCGCTCGAAAGTGGTGGAAGGCTACACCCTGGCCGATGGTATGTCAGAGTTTCCGCACGTGTTCGATAACTTGTATCGAGCCATGGTGGCAGCTGGTGAAAAGTCGGGTCATTTGGATCAAGTATTAAATCGTCTGGCGGATTACACCGAACAACGACAGCACATGCGCAGTCAGATCACCCAGGCGATGGTGTATCCGACCATATTGGTGATATTTGCCATCGCGATTGTGTCGGTTCTGCTCGGTACCGTGGTGCCTAAAATATTAAAAACGTTTGAGAAATCTAAACAGGTTCTGCCCTGGACAACGGAATGGGTTATGGCGGCCAGTAATTTTGTGCAGGCATACTGGATGATTTCGTTGGTTGTGATATTCGGTGGTGTTTTTTTGATCAAACAAGCGCTGAAACGGCCTAAAGTCCGTTTTTGGTACGATGGGAAGCTATTGCAGCTTCCGGGGATAGGTAAAATCAGCCGGGGGATTAATACCGCGCGCTTTGCTCGTACTTTGAGTATTTTGTCCTCCAGTTCAGTTCCTTTGCTGGAAGGAATGAAAATTTCCGGTCAGGTACTGGAAAATGAGAAGATAAAAGCGGCCGTGACAGAAGCGGCAACCCGTGTCAGTGAAGGTGCAAGCCTGCGTGCTGCACTGGCACAAACAAAGTTATTTCCGCCCATGATGCTTCATATGATTGCAAGTGGTGAAAAGTCCGGTGAGCTGGAACAGATGCTTGAGCGTGCTGCCAACAACCAGGACAGGGAATTCGAAAGTATGGTCAGCGTTTCGTTAAAACTGCTCGAACCTGCCATGATTGCAAGCATGGCCGTGATCGTGCTGTTTATCGTAATGGCTATCCTACAGCCAATCATGGCGATGAACAAAGCAATTGGTCTGTAGTCAAATTAATTGCATGTACAACATCAGCGTGTCGGTCTGACGCCGCACGCTAATAGCATTGAGGTAATCAACGTGAAAAAACAATCCGGCTTTTCATTATTAGAAGTAATGGTCGTTCTGGTGATCATCGGTATGATCATGTCTATCGTGGCACCCAACATTATGGGTCAACAAGAAGAAGCAGCAAAAGAAAAAGCGATGCTGGACATTCGTCAGATTGAAGACGCAATGAAAATGTATAAGCTTAAAAACAAAAAGTACCCAACCACAGAGCAAGGTCTGGAAGCTTTGGTAACACAAACCACCATAGATCCAGTACCTAAGCGCTTCCCTGATGGCGGCTTCATTTCAAAGCTTCCGGAAGATCCTTGGGGTAACCCTTACCAGCTGGTGAGCCCGGGTGAAATGGGTAAAATCGACATCTTTTCTATGGGTCCTGATGGCGAAGTAGGCACCGAAGATGACCTGGGCAACTGGGACAGCGAACAAGACCGTTAATCCTTATGCATACAGCAGTCAATGTTCAGCCGGGCGTGCATCAGGCACGCCTGCCTAAATCCACTCGCCAGAGCGGCTTTAGCCTTATCGAAATCCTGATGGTGCTGGTGATCATTGGCTTTTCTGTCAACCTGGTCACTTATACGCTGTCTGACGATATGGAAGAAGAGCTGGAGCGTGAGGCGCTCCGACTGCACAGTGTGATCAACATGGCCTCTGAGTTCGCCATTCTCAATCAAATCGAATTGGGTTTTCATCTGGATAAAAAGAAGCTGGAATTCCTGGTCTTTGATGGTGAGAAATGGACGACCTTCGATGCAGAAGAGCTCTACCAGGCGGTAGAGTACTCTGATGAGTATAAAATTGAACTCAGCACAGAGGATTTGGCTTGGGCACAGGACAATATGCTGGAGCAGGCAAATTGGCGTGAGTTGATGGGCAGCGGTGATGAAGAGAGCTTGCTGGAACTGAAAAAGCTGAAAATTCCCCAGGTTTTGTTGCTGTCATCGGGTGAAGTGAGCGCTTTTCAACTCAGCCTGGAACTCGAAGAGCAAAGCGAGCCTGTGTATTTTATTGAAGGCGAGTTTATGGCGCCGGTGAATTTGCGCAAGGAGCCGGAAGATTCATGAGTGGCCTGATTGCACGGACAAAACAAGCTGGTTTTACGCTCCTTGAAGTCATGGTAGCGCTCAGTATCTGTGCCGTGGCAGGTATAGCCGCGATGCAGGCAACCGGCGAGCACATCAATCACATCAGTACTTTGGAGCAGCAAGCTTATGCCTCCTGGGTGGCCGAAAATCGCCTTGTTATGATGCGTGCGGGCGCCAAAGAAGGTGCCGTAAAAAATGGTCTGAAGGGCGATGAGGAAATGGGCGGGGTAACCTGGTATTGGTCCCAGTCGACCCTGGCAACGGCCGACCCCACTTTTGTGAAGGTGACAATAGAAGTGTTTTCCGATGAGAAACGTGAACACTCAGTGTATGACCTGACCACCTTTATCTACAAGAAAGGGAAGCGATAATGCGTACGCATATTTCCTCCCGCCAGGGTGGTTTTACCCTGATTGAAGTATTGCTGGCACTGGCTATTCTGGCCATGGTGGTGACTGCAACCCACCAGATCCTGGATACCACCCTCAGAGCCAAGGAGGCATCTGAAGAAACGGTGGCAGAGCTGGAATCATTGCAAACCATGTTTCGTCTGATGGATCAGGATTTCAACCAGATGACCAAGCGGGAAGTGCGTAATGAGGCGGGAGACTTCAGCCCGACTTATATCATCCACGGTCGCTATAACCTCAGCAGCCAGTACGACGGCATTGCGTTTGTGCGCGACGGCTGGACCAACCCGATCAGCTTGCTGCCGCGCTCTGAGTTGCAGGCAGTCGGATACCGGGTAATAGATGACAATCTGGAGCGTATATACCGAATTTATGTTGATCAGCTGGATGGCACGGAACCCCGCAGCCAGGTGATCCTGGAAAACGTTGAAGAGCTCAAATTTGAGTTCCTGGACGACAAACAGAAATGGCAAAATAGCTGGGATATTAAAGCATTGCCTCTGGCGGTTGCGGTCACGATCCAGCAAAAAGAGGCTGACCCCATCCGTCGGATATTTTTGACTCCGGGCGATGGCAAAGTGAAACAGGCCAGCAGCAATGGCAATAGCAACAATAACAACAATAACAACAATAACAACAACACAGGTCAGGGTAACAATGATGGACAAAGGAGGGGCTAGCGTGAAATCTCAACGTGGTGCTGCGTTAGTCATCGTTTTGTTTATTGTGGCCCTGGCTGCGACTATCGCAACTGAAATGACCATGAGTCTGATGGTACAGGTACAAAAGGCCACCAATCTGCAGACTCATCAGCAGGCCAAGTGGTACAGCTATGGGGCGGAGGAATTGGTTAAAAAGGTGCTGCTCGATAGCCGTAAAGACGAGCCAGATAAAGTTCACCTTGGCCAGCCCTGGGCGCTGGAAGAAGTGCCTTACCCGGTTGATCATGGCACACTGAGCGGCCAGATCACCGATTTGCAGGCATGTTTAAACCTCAATGCGCTACGCAATAAACCGCAACAAAATAGCGGTGGCCGAAATAATACAAACCCGGCACACAAAGCGCTGCTTGAGCTGTTAAAGAACATCGAAGACTTGCCCAGTGAGGAAAGCGAAGAGGCCATGGCAGACAGCGTCTATGACTGGCTGGATGACGACAGCATCACTTTTCGCTCTGGTGCAGAAGAAGACGAATATATGTCGCTCAGAACCCCATACCTGACGGCAAACAACTTGTTTGCCTCGGTGAGTGAGCTGAGGATCATCAAGGGGTTTAACCCACTGGTAATGGAAAAACTTTTGCCTTACGTGTGTGTTATCCCGGGCAGCACTGAGCTGGCTATCAATGTTAATACCATTCAACCCGAGCAGGCGTTGCTACTGAGCGCATTAATGGAGGGGTTGAGCCAGTCGGGTGCTGAAGCGATTATTTCGGCCAGACCGGAAAAGGGTTTCGACTCAGTGCAGGATTTTTACGCAGAGGCAGCAAATCAGGGCGCCTCTGATAAGCAAAAAAACGATAAAATTTTTACTATTTCAAGCAATTATTTTAAGTTACGAGCAAAGGCTCAGTTCGATGAGCGTTTGTTTCGCCTGACCTCAATAATCGAAATAAAAGATGGTCGGGCGAGCATCCTAGCGCGTAAATTTGGAGGCGTTTAGTGTCAGAAAAATTGATGATCCGTGTGGGTCACTCACAACAAGAGCCGGTGCACTGGTTAGTCTGGTCGGCGCAAGACGCGCAGATCATTGCCAGTGGTGAGCTGGAGCATGCCGGACTACTCGGTGAGCTTAGTGAAAAAGCACAAAGCCGCTCGGTAGCCGTGTTGCTGCCTGCCTCTAGTGTGCAGTTAAAAACGATTGATTTGCCGGCAAAGTGGAACCGCAAGCTGGAACAGGCTTTGCCATTTATGTTGGAAGAGCAGATTGCCTGCGACATTGATAAGGCGTTTATCGCGGTTGGCAAAGCAGGACAGCGTGATGAGCAGCACACCATAGATGTTGCGCTGTGTGATAAAGCCTGGCTCACCGGCTGGATGGCGTTATTCGATGATTTTGATATCAGCGTTCAGCGCTTGTTGCCGGATGCCTTATTGCTACCCGAACCTGCACAAAATGCCATCAGTGCCATCGAGCTGGGCACCCAGTGGTTGTTCCGTACGGCTGACTGGCAGGTGAGTGGTGTCGAACCGGACTGGTTGGCAGGTTATCTGAGCTTGTTGCCAGCTGAGCGTATTCAGCATTACAGCCCGGGCGAGACCTTGGGATCGGCTAAATCACTGGAAGCGATGGAAAGTGAGTACGACTTACCACTGGCACTGTTCGCAAAGCAGCTGGAGCAGCAGAGCTTTAACCTGCGTCAGGGTAAATTTGCCGCCAAGAAAAAGCAGCCTCAGTGGTGGCGCGACTGGCAAAGTGGCTTGATTGCCGCATCAGTGGCACTGGTATGCTTTATTGCGGTCAAGTCCACACAGCTGTTGTTGCTGCAAAATCAGGCAGACGAACTCAGTGCTCAGGCAATTGCCAGCTACAAGCAAGCGTTTCCGAACAAGGTGGTACGTCCTCACTTGCTGAAAAAACAGATCCAGAACGAACTGAACAGTTTGTCGGGCGATCAGCAAGGCGGGTTTTTGGAGCTGACCAACCATTTTGTCACTGTGTTCGATGAGGTAAAGGACTTCGAGCCGGAGACACTGCGTTATGATCAACGCCGTAATGAGCTGCGGATCCGAGCCAAAGCCAATGGCTTCCAGGTCTTTGGTCAGGTGAAGAGTATTCTGGAACAACGCGGTATGACGGTGCAGCAAGGCGCACTCAACAATGACGGCGACTACGTGATCGGTGAGATCCGCATTCGAGGTGCAGCATGAAACAGCAAGTGATTAACTATTGGCAATCTCTGAAAGAGCAGGAGCAAAAGCTGCTGATCGTTGCGGGCGTTGTCTTCTGTATTTTTGTGCTGGTGATGGGCGTGATCCGACCGCTTAACAGCGCGGTGGAAAAAGCCGCCAACGAAGTCGATAAACAACAGGCGCTGGTGTCCTGGGTGGGCAAAAGTGTGACGCAATTAAAGAGCCAGGGGGCAGGCCGTGCTGCCGCGGCTAATGTGAACCTGACGCAACTGGTCAACCGCACGCGTGGTAAATATAAAATTGCCATCAGCAAAATGCAGCCAAGCGATAATTCACTGCGTGTAAATATCGACAATGTGGAGTTTAACCAGTTGATTGCCTGGCTGGACGAGCTGACCAATCAGCATGGTGTTAAAGTGGCTAATCTGGATCTGGGGAAGGAAGATGCCCCCGGATATGTTCGCGTTAGCCGCCTGGTATTAGAGAATTAAGTATGAAGAAGATCATCAGTTTAACGCTGGTTTTTTTGCTGGCCTTTGGCGTATTTACAGCCATTAGTATGCCAGCGAGCATCGTTTTGCAGCTATCACAGGGCTCCCTGCCCAGAGCGCTGGCCATTGGTGCTGTGTCGGGTTCTGTTTGGGAAGGACGGATCAGTGAAGTTCGTTACGAAAATGTCCAGCTTAATGATGTCACCTGGCAGCTGAATGGCTGGGGACTGCTGACCGGACAGTTACAGGGTAAAGTACGGTTTGGCTCTCCCAGAGCGCTTGACGAAATCTCTGGCAACAGCAATTTCTCAGTGTCTTTGCTGGATCAAGCGGCAAAGCTGGACGACGCGGTGCTACGTTTTAGCGTTGAACAGGCAATGCAGCAGGTGACCCTGCCTCTGCCTGTAGATGCCAAAGGTCGGGTCATCCTGAACATTGATAAGTACCATACCGGACTGCCTTATTGCGATGCGCTGAGTGGTGAGATAAGCAGCCCTAATATTGATATTAAAGGCCTGACAGGCTGGTTTAGTATCGGGGACATGAGTGGCACCTTGAGCTGTAAATCCGGCGATATTGCCGTGACCGTCGACCCGGAAAACCGACTCGGGCTGCGGGCCGATGCGACTTTGGCGGCCAATATGCAATTCCGCGTTGCAGGTAATATTAAGCCAGAGGCTTCTTTGCCAAAAGAAGTACACGATGCGGTTAAGTTCTTAGGACGTCCGGACAGTGAAGGGCGTTACCCGGTCAATTTATAAGCTATGATGAACTTCAATTACGAAACGCAGCACCAACAGGCGCTGACTGATTACCTGGCACAACGGCCGGGGACATTGAGCTTGCGTGGTGTAGAAGGCTACCTGTTTGCACTTATTTGCAGCCCGGATGGCATCGAGCCAGAGCAATGGCTGAGTGAGCTCACTGTTAACGATGAGGCGCTTGAAGAGCACACTGTGTTTGCCTTTTTGGCGCTGCATCATCACATCAGCGAGCAGGTGTTCTCTGGTCAATTCTCTTTGCCTGTGCAGGCGGACTCTGTCTGGGCTGAAAAGCAGCAGTGGAGTCAGGGCTTTTTGCTGGCCAGCCAGCATTACTATGAGCGCCTGATGAGCGCTGCCAGTGTATCGCAAGAATTACATCAAGCGCTGCAAATGGCCACAGAGCAGTTGGCGTTTTTCAGTCTGCAGGAGCAGCAGGTTGCGCAGTTTTGTCAGCAGTCAGGTCAGGATATGGCGGCATTTTGTGCTGAGCAGCTGGCGTTAGCCAATGACTTTGCGCAAGGGTATGCCGCCTTGATAGAGCAGGTCGCCCTGGCGAGCGGCCTGTATAACGAGTAACGTAGTTAGTTACATCAGATCCAGTTCGATGTGGGTGCAGCCTTTTGCACAATGTGCACTGCCCTTGGTACCTTCGGCAACCTTCAGATCAAGCTGAACAGGCTGGTTACAGTGCTTACATAACACCGTCTGGCCTTTACTCAGTTTCTTGAGCAGTGCCTTTTGTTCATTAAAAGATTTTGCACTGGCTTTGTTCAGGTGTGAAAAGTCCATTACAGTCCCGCCTCACGCAGCGAGCCGGCCGCAATTTCACACACCGTGAGTAGTTTTGGGCCATAGAAATACATATTGAGCTCGTTACCTTCACAAAACTTCAGATGAAACACCTTCATTTTTTCATTGGTCGACAGAGCCGACATAATGTAATCCTGCTCCGACTCGGTCAGCGTCAGCTCCTTATTGATCTGCTGGCGTGCCAGTTTGGCCGCCAGGCTGTACTGGGCTTTACTGGTGTCGCCAAGCAGGTCAACGCCGTACTGGATCATTTGCTCGCGTGGTTCTTTGATCTTCGGATGATCTATGGTGAACAACGCGAGGATCACCACCACTAAAATCAGATACTTTTTCATAACTGCAACTACTTTGATCTAAACAGCCAAAAGATGTCGCCAGTGTAATAAAATGACGGAATTAAAAGCAAGTTTAGCGCTCAGAATTTTTTATTACCTGGTTTTATCTCAATGCTGTTTTATGTCGGCTTTTCCCTTTAAAATGAGCAAGATCTAATCCAGATTGATATACTAGACATATGAAATAGAGGTCACTGTAGCAAGTACCTGTCCCAGGCGCGTAAGGAGCTGTGATGGACAAACAAATTAAGGTCAAGAACATCCCCGTCGATGTCAAAATCCACAAACCCGACGATTTACAACCTGACAGGTTTAATCCCCGCAACCGCATCTATGTCAGGGCCGTCACCGGGTTGCATCAGAAACTCCGAAAGCAGATTGGCTTTATCGGTATGCTGGCATTCATGCTGTTGCCCTGGATTAACTTCAATGGCGAACAGGCGGTGCTGTTCGATATCTTTGAGCAAAAATTCAATATTTTTGGTCTCACCTTGTGGCCACAGGATCTCACCATTCTGGCCTTTATATTGATGATTGCGGCCTTCGCGCTGTTTTTGGTGACCACCTTCTATGGCCGGGTGTGGTGCGGTTATACCTGCCCGCAAACGGTCTGGACTTTTATTTTTATCTGGTTTGAAGAAAAGTTAGAGGGCACAGCCAATCAGCGTAAAAAGCTTGACCAGCGGCCAATGGACTTTGATAAGTTCTGGCGCAAATCCGCCAAGCACCTCAGCTGGATACTGTTTTCTCTGTACACGGCCATTTCGTTTGTGGGCTATTTTACGCCCATCCGCGAGTTACTCCCTGATCTGCTGATGTTCTCGGCGTCTGGTTATGCGGCGTTGAGTGTGCTGGTCTTCACCTTATGTACTTATGGAAATGCCGGCTGGATGCGGGAGATCATGTGTCTGCATATTTGTCCTTACTCACGTTTCCAGTCAGCGATGTTCGACAAAGATACCTTTACGGTGAGCTATGATAACGAGCGCGGTGAGAGCCGCGGACCACGCGGACGTAAGGAAGATCCAAAAGCCCTGGGACTGGGGGATTGTATCGACTGTAAGTTGTGTGTGCAGGTTTGCCCGACCGGCATCGATATCCGTAACGGCCTGCAATACGAGTGTATTAATTGTGGCGCCTGTATTGATGCCTGCGATGGCGTGATGGATAAAATGAATTACCCCAGAGGCTTAATTTCCTATACAACTGAGCGCAACCTGGAAAGTGGCAGCGAAAAAACCAAAGCGGTGCGCGGTAAGCTCATTGGTTACTTACTGATCCTGATCGTGCTCAGTGGTGCGCTGATTGCTAATGTTGCGATGCGCAAGACTTTGGATCTGGATATTATTCGAGACAGAAACCAGCTTTACCGGGTGAATGTAGAAGGACTGGTCGAAAACACCTATACGCTGAAGATGATCAACAAGGCACAGGTGTCTCAGACCTTTATGATCAGTATCCGAGGTTTATCTGACTTTACCATTATCGGTAAACAGGAAATTGAGCTAGCGGCTGGTTCGACGGTCGATCAGCCACTGTCTGTGGTCATTGACCCATATGATCTGACACTGCCCGTGACCGAGTTTGAGTTTGTCATCACTGTGAAAGATGAGCCCTCGGAGTTTATTGCACAGCCGACGAACTTTTTTAAAGGTCGTTAGCAGAGATAGGGTACAATGAGGCAACTCATATACATCACAAAAGCGGGTTAGCCCGCTTTTTTGTTACTTGGCCCACCGCCATTGAGGTGCCGGGCTGTGAAAGGTAAAAACTATGACTGATTTCAGCTTTCAGAATTTAACCCCGGATCTGATCCTCGATGCCATTGAAAGCGTAGGGGTTTATCCTGAGTCCGGGTTACTCCCGCTCAATAGCTATGAGAACCGGGTTTACCAGTTTCGTGCCGACGATAATCGCCGCTACGTGGCTAAGTTTTATCGTCCGGAGCGCTGGCACTCTGAGCAGATCCAGGAAGAGCATGATTTCACTCTCGCCTTGCAGCAAGCCGAAGTGCCCGTTGTCGCGCCTTTACGTGTTGACGGGCAAAGCTTGTTCGAGCATCAGGGCTATCGCTTCTGCTTGTTTCCAAGCGTTGGTGGTCGCCAGTTTGAAATGGACAACCTGGATCATCTGGAAATGCTCGGGCGTTATATTGGGCGCTTGCACAGTGTTGCCATGCAGGAGGAGTTTGCGCATCGTCCGGCCATTGATACAGCCAGCTATTTGCATCAGCCGCGTACGGATATTCTTGCCTGTGACTGTCTGCCGGATACATTGCGGTTGGCGTTTAGTACCGTGCTTGATCAGGTAATTAACAAGGCAGAAGAAAAATTTACACCATTCCAGCAGATCCGTTTGCATGGTGATTGCCATGCTGGCAATATTCTATGGTCTCAGGAACAGTTAATGATTGTGGACCTTGATGATTGTCGTCGGGGCCCCGCTGTTCAGGATCTCTGGATGATGCTAAGTGGAGACAGGCAAAATCAGGTGATGCAACTTGATACCCTGTTATCCGGCTATGAAGAGTTTGCAGCATTTGATACCCGAGAGCTTGCTCTGATAGAGCCACTCAGGGCCATGCGTATGGTGCATTACATGGGATGGCTGGCCAAGCGTTGGCATGATCCGGCGTTTCCCCGGAACTTTTCGTGGTTTGCAACAGACAAATACTGGGAACAGCAGATCCTGGCATTAAAAGAACAACTTGCCGCACTGGATGAAGCGGCGATCAGTCTTTATCCATAAAAATTTAGAGAGAATAGTAATGTTAAAATCGATTAAGGTTGCGCTAATTGCGTTGTGTATGCCTGTGTTAGCGATGGCAGCCGACTTCACGGATGGTAAACACTATCAGACATTAACGACTGCAAAGAGCGACTCGGCCAAAGTCACTGAGTTTTTTTCCTATTACTGCCCGCATTGCTTCCAGTTTGAACCTGTGGCCAAAGCGCTAGAAAAAAACCTGCCAGCGGGTGCTGTGTTTGAAAAAAGCCACGTTAACTTCCTGGGTGGCTTGTCACCGCAAGTACAGAGCTATCTGAGTTATGCCTACATCATTGCTAAGCACCATGGCAAAGCGCAACAGGTGAGCGATCAGATCTTCAACACCATTCATGTCCAGCAAGTACAGCTTAAAGACCTCAAAGACATCAAAAAGCTGCTAGAAGCCAATGGGATCAGTGGTGAACAGTTTGATGCTGCCATGGCCAGCATGCCAGTGATCAGCGCTGAGAAAGCGATGGTTGAAAAGCAAGATACGTTCAGTAAAGCGGGTGCACTGACTGGCGTGCCGACTTTTATTGTGAACGACAAATACAAAATTAACCTGAGAGAGCTGAGCAGCCAGGCTGAGCTGGATGAGCTGGTTAAACACTTACTAGAAAAATAAGGGAGCAGTCTATGTTCAAATCAATTTATGCCGCCGCGTTGGTGCTGTTACTGCCTGTGATGGCCGAGGCTGCCAACTTTCAGGAAGGCAAGCACTACGAGGTAGTCGCAGAGCGCGGTACTAAAAAACCAGAAGTCACAGAGTATTTCTCTTTTTACTGCCCGGCTTGTAACAACTTTGAGTCGTTGATCGGTGAGTTTAAGCCTAAGCTGGATCAGGGCGTGAAATTCAAAAAAAGCCACGTTGACTTTGTTGGCGTGCGCAACCCGGAAATTCAGCAGATGATGAGTAATGCGCTTGCTACGGCGTCGGTACTGCCGCAAAAAGACAAGCTTGTTGCGGCAATGTTTGCTCACTTGCATGCTAAGCGCGGTAACTTCAATGAAGTGGCTGACATCAAAGACTTGTTTGTTGCGCAGGGCGTACCAGCAGAGAAATTTGATAAGCTATACAAGAGCTTCTCTGTACGCACTAAAGCGAAGAAAATGAAGCGTTCACAAGAGCAAATGCAAGATAAAGGTGCCCTGACTGGCGTCCCTACGTTTATCGTTAATGGTAAATACAAGCTGATCTTATCGCGTGAATCTGGTGTGACTTCACCGGACGATATTGCCGCTTTGATCAACTACCTTGCGAAAAAGTCGTAATTTGTAAGATGATAAAAAAACCCGCGATGAACGCGGGTTTTTTTATGCCTGTAGCGAGCTATTATTTTCTGGTCAGAAAGACACCTGACTCCACATGGTGGGTGTAGGGGAACTGATCGAAGATAGCGATACGTGAAACCTGGTGTGTGTCGCACAGCATGTCTAAGTCGCGCTCCAGCGTATCCGGATTGCAGGAAATATAAATGATGTTGTCGTACTGACTGACCAGCTTACAGGTCAGCTCGTCCATACCAGCACGGGGCGGATCGACCAAAATGGTCTGGCAGTTGTAACTTTGCAGATCTATGCCTTTAAGGCGGGAGAACT
This sequence comes from Pseudoalteromonas rubra, assembly GCF_000967655.1. Classification (GTDB taxonomy): domain Bacteria; phylum Pseudomonadota; class Gammaproteobacteria; order Enterobacterales; family Alteromonadaceae; genus Pseudoalteromonas; species Pseudoalteromonas rubra_A. The sequence continues at coordinate 3,913 of NZ_JXYA01000063.1, read as the reverse complement.
GCTTTTCGCCTTTCATGGCTGCCGTGAATTCTTCACTCGACATACGAATGATATCCAGGTTATTCACCTTATTGGCCGCAATATTATATTGTGCCGAATGAACAGACGATTTAGAGATCTCAGTGGCGAGTACTCGGTTAAATTGCCCGGCCAGGGCAATAGAAAAGTTACCATTACCACAGTACAGCTCCAGCAAATCATTTTGCAGCGGTGCGCACAGGTCTTGTGCCCAGGCCAACATCTTTTCATTTACTGCCGCATTAGGCTGAGTGAAACTGTTTTCAACCTGCTGGTAAGTGTACTGTTTACCATTAACGCTGAGTTGCTCTGTCACAAAGTCATCGCCAAACACCACTTTTTGTTTTCTGGCACGACCTATAAAGTCAACTTTATAACTTTGTTGTAGCTCCTGACGCAAAACCTGCATAGCCTCTTGCCAGGCGTCGTCCAGTGCTTTGTGATAAAGCAGGCTGATCAGCACTTCACCGCTAAGGGTGGTGAGATAATCAATCTGGAATAGCTTACGACGCAGGAGCTCGTTATGGCGCAGCTTATCCATCATGACCTGCATCATCTCGTTTACCAGCGGTGCGCCCGGATCGAATTGATCAACGCGGATCTTCTCCTTGGTTTGTTGATCGAACATGATGTGGAACAGATCGTCCCCATCATGCCAGACGCGGAACTCGCAACGCTGGCGATAGTGGCTTTTGGGGGAGTCGTACACTTCCAGTTGTGGCGCATCGAAGCGGGCAAATTGCGCACTGATCCGCTGTTGTTTTTCTTTCAACTGTTGCTCGTAGGTCGAAGTGTCAATCGTGATCACCGCCATATTAAAACCACCATAGTTAATGCAAAGAGGCGCTATTTTAGGATGCACTTTTGATTTGTCCAGCAAAGAGCAAAATATTTTGCTCTTTTATTGTACAATAGACTTAAGCTTAAGGTGTTTTGGCCGATAACCAACTATCAAGTAAAGCGGAGAGCAGACATGAAAATCGGACAGTTGAATCAGCTGTTGAATCCGGCGATGCAGCATAACGCGGGTAAAGCCAAATCGCTTATCCCTAATATGTCAATTAATACGGATAGTTACCACGGAAACAAATCTCAGGCAGCGGCAAAGATCCTCGATGACAAACTGGCACAGGCGTTGGGGATCGAGAAAAAAGAAGAAAAAGACAAGCCCCTGTTTGATTTTGAAGAAATAGTCAAAAATGTCCTGGGGTTTGTTCAGGGGGCGGTGAAAAAAGCCAAGGCCGCCGGAGAAGACGATGACACACTCAAAAGTATGCTTGATCAAGCACGCAAAGGCGTGCAGATGGGAATTGATGAAGCATCTGAAGACTTAAAAGGCACAGGCCTGTTTAATGATGAAATTGAGGAAGGCATAGAGAAATCCCGCGAAGGGATTTTTAAAGGATTGGATGAGTTTGAAAAAGAGCTGTTTGATCCTAAGCCGCAGCAAGTATCAGTGAGTGCGGCGCAATTCGCCAGTTTATCTAATCAAGCCGAGTATGCCTTTACCACAGCTGAAGGCGACGAAGTGGTGATTTCTTTCAGTGATGCGATGAGTCAGTCGAAAGCGGCAAGCTATGCGCGTAATGGCGACGGTGAAGGGTTTGCGTATGGCGAGCAAAGCAGTCATGAGCTTAATTTTTCCATCAGTGTGAATGGCGACCTCAACGAAGATGAGCAGGCCGCTATTAATGACATGATGAAAGACATCCGCGATGTGAGCGACACCTTTTTTGCCGGTGATTACGATGATGCCTTTGCCAAAGTCCAGGAGCTGGGGATCGACAGCGAGCAAATCGTCAATTTCACCATGGATCTACGTCAGACCAAAACGTCGGCTGCAATTGCTCAGTATCAGCAGAGCAATCCGATGAAAGATCTGGAAAAAGCACTACAGCCACTGGATCAGCGTCTGGAAGGGATCCACGATGAAGCGAAGGGACTAGGGATAGAGGCACAATTGCCGGATATTATGGCGTGGATCAACCAAGGCCAGGCTCGCTTGAATGAGTTTCTCGACTATGCCGAAGGTTTTTTTGCTGCACTAGAATCACGTCAGGCAGATAAGCAAGATCAACAGGCTTAGTTATAACAAGGTCTGCATGAATTGCAGGCCCAGGTAAGTATTTATTTTATATCCTGACCGTGGCACACTGCGCGCGAACTGTAAATAAGGAGCGCATGTGCCACACATTCTTGTTTTTGATTCTGGTATTGGCGGAACCAGTGTACTCACGCACATTCGTAACGCTTTGCCGCATGCCGATTACAGTTATGTGATGGATAATCAGCTGTTGCCTTATGGCTTGCAGTCCCAGCAGACGATCCAGCAGCGTTTGGCTGGGCTGATCAAGTGGATTGACTGTGAGCAGCGTCCTGTCGATATGATAGTGATTGCATGTAATACCGCCTCAACCTATGCGCTGGGGGCAACTCGCCAGTTAACCTCAATTCCGATTGTCGGAGTAGTCCCTGCAATTAAGCCCGCGGCATTAGCCAGTCGCGCAAAGCACATTGGCTTACTGGCGACACCAGCCACCTCCCGGAATATTTATACGCAGCAACTGATCCAGCAATTCGCCAATGAATGCCGGGTTGATCTTTATCAGTCGACTAAATTGGTCGAACTGGCCGAGCAATTTTACTGGTCTGGTGACATTGACCATAAACAGCTTGTTGCTGAGATCAACCAGCTTAAACTCTCACCTGAGTTAGATCATTTGGTACTGGGTTGCACGCACTTTCCCATCATTGCGAAACCTCTGAGTGAGTCTATCCCTGAGTCGGTAACTCTGATTGATTCAGGTACAGCGATTGCGAGGCGAGTGTGCACCTTACTTGCACAAGATAGTGCTGTTAAGGAAGATAAAGGTCAGGCTCATTGCTTAGCGATAAAACAAGGGACAATGAACTGGTATGCAACGGCACAACAGGTACATACGGTTGAACGGCCTGAAATCAAACTGATCAATCTTGATCATGAATAACTATAGCATTTGGCTGGCGGACGCATTTGCGCATACTCTGATCCAAGATCAGCAAATAAACGCGGTAATAAAAAAGGGGTGGTAACCAGATTGGCACCACCCCTGTTTGTGTGTACAACGAGCTGCTATAAAATTTAAGATCAGTCCTGATCGTTAGCAGTCAGCGATTCTTGTTTTTGTTTCGCCTCTCTGACTTTTAACGTACGTTGCTGAAATTCAGATTCATTGAGTTCGTTGATGGCCTTGAGGGCATCTGGCTCCGGCATTTCGACAAAACCAAATCCCCGGCGTTTACCTGTGTTCTTATCTTTCAGCAAACGGACTGAAAAAACACGTCCCTTTTTTTCGAACAAATCCCGGACGACTTGTTCATTTGCTCTGTAAGGTAAATTGCCAACATACAGTGTGGTTGTTTCCACTGAGGTACTGATGTCACTACCTGTATTTCCTGTTGAGGAAGCAAAAGCAGATGCCACGCCTCCGATTACGATGCCCAGTGCCAGTAATAAGGCGGGATCAATTTGACTGTTTACGAGCACAAAGTGGCCGAGCGCATAACTCAATATGGCCAGGAGAAGTACAGTAATCAGTGTCTTACGATCGAGAATATTCATAAGGATCTACCAAAAAACGTTGAATACACATTAATTTAACAAGAAAGGTTGCTATATTAACGACTTAATCAAATATCGCAATAATTAAATATAGAACCTGTTGAAAAGATTGCACCTTCTCGTTGGATTTCCCGTCAGTATTGAAGGTTTAAAGATAAAAGATCAAAAAGATCCAAAAAAATGAAAAAAAGGGGTTGCATCGTTTTTCGATTTCCCTATAATGCGCATCCACCGACACGGGGCACAACGCTGAAAAGCAACGAACCAAGTGACGGGAAAGCCAAACGGAAAGCT
>NZ_JXYA01000062.1 GCF_000967655.1 Pseudoalteromonas rubra | reverse complement strand
TGATCCAATGTACGAAAACTCACTACGGTATTGTGCGAAAACTCCGGGAATATCCGGGAGAGTACGGGACTGAGTGGGACAATATATTAAAAACGTTTTCATTATTTGAAAATCAGCGGCGGTCATAATTTCGCGCCGCTTTCGCCTAAATGTGGCTAGTTGATAGTTGGTGCAGTCTGGGCTCTTTGAGCCTCAGGGTGATTTTGATAGCCCAGTTTAGTTTCCTGGGCTGTATCAATTAGCTGCTGAAGCGCGATGCCTACATCCTCAAAGGACTTACACTCACACTGGTTCAAATAGCCAGCTATAAATTGTGGCGCAATTGCTGCCATGGCTTTTTCTTTCACTACTTTACTCTCCAATTTCATAAACACTATCAGCATCGAGCTTGGCTGATTCGATTGCTTCTGGGCTTGTCAGCTCCGTTACGTCTTCTTCTGTGTCGCAATTAAATTCGTCACTAGCTATCTGAGCAGCAAAAAGCGAAGGGTTTTCATCTGTTTCATCCGTTTGAACCACAACGTATTTGCTGGCCGTGACTTTTACTTCGAACCATCTGCTTGGCATACATCCCCCTTATTAAATACAGCGTCAAGCACAACTTGGTAAAGAGGTTGTGTTACAGGTTTCATCGGTCGCAACGATGGCCCGCCATTGCCATGAGGCACCCAGCTCTCAATTGGCGGATATGCTGCTGGGCCATTACCTCTGCTCTGTCCTGGCGTGTTATCGGTTATAACTGAATGTGCAACCACACCACTGATGGTGCCTGCACTAAACACCAGGGCCATAACACCTACAAGGTTTTGTTTACTCATGTATCCCCCATTGATCGTTTGGGCCTTGACCTTTACTGCTGTCGAATAGGTCACCCTGGACCTCATCTTTTTTAAGCTTTTCCATGGACCGTAAGACTTCATATATCCACTGCACGGAATAGCCATACTTTTTTGAAAGGGCTACGTGGTTATCTCCGGTAAATTCACCCCAAATTTGGTTATGCGTTAGGATGGTATCCAGTGATATGCCTTTACATACGTAAACATTCTCGCCGCCAAATGTATGGCGAACTTCATCGACAACCTCACGGCCTATTTCACCCGCTCGTTCTTTACCAACAATATCGGCTACACCACGCGTGACGACCTCAAAGATTGCCAGCAACATGCCTATCCCACGTTCTGAGCCTTTGCCGAGATCAGCCATTAGTTGCCTCCTCATAGCGGCCCAGCATCACGCCAATAAAGGCAAGCGCGGCTTCGAGTTGCTCAACATTGCACTTGCTGAAATTGCCGTGCTCATAAACGGTGCTTTTGGCCTCATGTTGTTCCTCATCGACCAGTGGCAACGCTCGTAGATCTGGCACCAGGTCTTTCAGCTCTGTGACCATTTCCCGCTGATACCAGCTTTTCAGCTGCTCAACCGCTGCGCCCTTATTCAGACGCTTTGCTTGCGATTTACTCCAATTCAACAATGCTTCTTCAGAACCATCACGCAGATAGCCACGGCTTTTCATGGCAATCCAGGTCTGGCGGAGTTTATCTAGAGGCGTTTTTTGATCCTTATCGCGGGTAATCGGAGAATTGCGCCCCTTACCGGCACGCTTTTTAGTTATCACCGTAAAGCCTTTGCTTTTCATGTAATCCAGAACGGTGTTCAGCTCACCAGCATTCATTTTTGAGCAGCTGTCCTTTCCGGTGCAGTGCACCAGGATTTCACGATAAAAAGCATCATCCCATTGCAGCTTGCCTTTGCCCACGTGGATTAACTGGATCAGCCTTGATTTACTCGGCTTCATAGCCACTCCTCAGATGGTCTGGGTAGCTTTGGCATTGCGTCAATTGCTTTGCTCGTTACATCACAATCAGGATCGACTACAAATTCAAATGGTTCACAGTGTTGTATCAAAATACCTTGTGAGCCATCCATTTTCGGCCAACCTTCCTGGCCTTCTCCTTTCTCACAATCAAATGCACTCATAACACCGTAGCTGTTGTAATCATGAGTCACTTGTAAGCACATGCAGTGCTTCGCCAGGTGAACCAGAACAGCAGTCATTACGTTGCCGTCCGCTTCATCCAGCCGGTCTTCCGCATCAATCCAGAAGTTATTGAGCTGATGCCACTGCGCCTCATTAATCTTGCTGTGGTCAATTGCGAATGTGACCTCATAATCGTTGTTACAGGTAACAATCACGCGTTCAAAATTAGACATAGTACGACCCCCTACAAAGACTTGCTAACCAATGGAATATGAACCCAGCCGCCCTGAGCATTGCGCTTATAAAAGCGCACGTACGTTTTTGTACTGGAGAGGATGATCGCGTCATCCAGCGCCTGCATGGCAGCGGTCCAGTCTTCACTGTCACTTGCCATCCGATACTTACGAAGTGCCATAATTCTGGCCTTGTTGTAGTTACCATCGCTATTTGTGCTAAAGGCGTCTTGAGTTACGTCGCGCAACAGCTGATCTTCACCCAGTGACTCCAGCTTTTCATTGATAACCTTGTCGATAAGCTCCTTTGCTACGTTGATTTCTGGCCCAAAGGTGATCTGGTCAGCAACGCCCACTTCGACCTTATGTTTCACATCGTAACTGGTTAAGGTCACGTTGCCTTTAGCACCGCCCACCTCAACGTTGTACTTGTGAGCCAGCTCAGCAACAAATTCATTGACGTCTCCAAATACCTTGCGTTTAAATTCATCATGCAGTTCAGACAGCGCTTCTGCATCACCCACAACACGAGTGACTAAATCGTGCTTTTCAATGTCCTGCGGCGCTATTTTATCCAGCGGTACCTGGAACCCACGGGCGTTAATCAAAAATGTTCGTTCTTCTTTATTAGGGGTTACTTCACTCATGGTTATTCCTTACATCTGATCTTAGAACTTGTTCGCGCTGGCCAAACACGTTTTGCCACTGGTCAACCTGCACATCGTGGTGCTTGGCCAGAAGCTGTTGCATCTGGTTGTCATCGCTCAATACGGTCTGAGCCTCTACCTTGGGGAGCGTAACCGTGTGGGTAAATGTGACCATTGCCACACCTGTGATCTGTACTTGTACATGCTCCATAACTACACCTTATGAACCAGTTTTTCGGTGATCTTGTTCTCACCAATTTGAGCTGCCAGGTTCATTACCTTAGCTGTCCAGGTATTAATACTGAGCGGATATGACCGGTCTAAATCGGTATCATCCAGGGCTATTCCCTGGCGAACCCGTGCATGGCATTTACCACGTAGTGCACTGATCGCGTCATCCGTAAAAATTGCATCGGCATCTAATCCCACTCGGGCAAACTTGTGGCGCAAATAAGCTGGCACATGTACACCCAGCGGCTGCATTTGGATCTGGTTACAGCGCCAGGTAAATTCGCGCACATTCTGCCCGGATAGCTTCTTGCGTAATTCCGACTGGCCTATAAGTACAATGCCCATTACGCGGCGAAACCCATGGGTCAGTTCCCAGATCCGCTTAAGCAACTTAATTACATCAGCATTCAGGTCATGGGCTTCATCTATTACCATCAGGTGCAAGTGGCCGTTGTTAGAGCTTTCAATTAATGCGTCCTCAATTGCGGCGTCCCGCTCTTCAGCACTGGGGCGGTGCTTTATTTGTAACGCGCGGCAAATAGCAGTTGAGATGGATTCGGCGGTAATTTTTCGCCGGTCCAGCCTGGCTGGCTGGATCAGAATGACATCCGGGTGGTCCTGCTGGATCTGATGAATAAAACAGCGGCGAATAATCGTCTTACCGCTGCCACACTCACCATACAAAGCGATCATGCTGCCTGCACTGGCCGCACTGAGCATGTCTTCCAGTATCACGCGGTGCGACTCCACTAAAAACACATCCGATTCACTGTTAATCTCATTTTCAAACGGGTCTCTGCGCATTTTAAAAAATTGTTTGGCTGCAACGGTTAACATTTCTGGCTCCGGTTCTTCATAGTCAACTTCTGGGTTTTGCGGTTTGGGCTCGTACCAGGTAAACAGCTCAGATAGCTGCTCCGGGTTGGCTCCTGCGTCTTGCAAAATGTCTGTGATTGCAGCCTCAATAGCTGCCTTATCGCATGTTTTTGGCCAATCAGCCTGCGTGGTTACACGGCTTAAACTGGCCTTACTAAAACTGTGTCCTCTTTCCTTTATTTGTTTCACTATGTGGGCTTGCTTAACTCCCAGTACTTCAATCACATGGCTAAGCTTTGTAATTCTCAAATCACTATCTCGCTATCTTCAGCACCGGCGCTTGTGCTACGCCCAGTTGCAGTTGTTCCACTACGTTATTAACTTCCGATTCAACAACATTCCTGGTAGCCAACCAGTCAATTTCGGCTGGTCGTAACTGACGGCCCAGTCGGCTGGCAACCGCAATTCGCAAATCTATTTCGTCAATGACCCGTCCTTTATGCTTGGGTGCCTCTGCAATCTGAGCAGCAACCGCACTATCTGGCGTAATGGATTCACCTGTTGGCGTGATCCGGGTTTCATGCGTCACCTCTTTCAGGTAAGAGTGCGCATTCAACTGGCCATCAAACGGCACGGCCTTATCCTTTTTGGCTTTTTGTATTTGCTCGTCATTCATACCTGGATAGGCAAGGCGATCAGCATCTTTTGTTGCTGTTTCAGTTGGGGTGTCTGCATGCTGGTCGTAGTTTTCACCAATAACAGGGGCGTCCATTCGAAAGCCCACGGCATCAAACTCAACGGGCTCAATCTGGTGATAAACAATTTCATCCAGTGGTGTTTTAATACCCACGAGTAAATCCGGTGAGTTGCCCACAATGATCGGGCTAACTTCCACAGTGATCCCGTTACTGATGTATTCAACCTCACTCAGGTCATAGGTCATCTGGCACTTCGTAACCGGATGGCGATAAGTCACCGTTAAATCACCTTTGACCTTGCGTGTTTCGGTGTCTTTGGTAAGCAACAATCGGCATGTCTGCTCGTCTGGCAACGCGCGCAGCCTGTGCCGATACTCCGGCTGATAGATCATCAGCCATACATCAAGGCGAGAGCGCTTGTGTCGGGAATGCAGGCAGTTTTGGCCCTTAATTTTGTTGGCATTAAATGCGCGTTGCCATGCCAACACGCTTTCATTAAGCTCGGCAACACTGTTAACAGGCTCCAGTAAAATACGGCTTTCAAACTGGGTTTCCACTAGGTCATTGCCATTTTCCACCGAGCCTTTGGCACGCGGGCTACCTGCTTTGTGCTCTATCGGGGTTACTTTCAGCGCTTTCAGTACATTTTTGATAGCGCCAGAGGTATTCGCACTGCCTTTGTCCCACAGCAGTTGCTCACACGGCCCCATAATTTCCGAGTTATCTTGCTGTCGCCAGCACCACATCAGAAAATCAAATAGATTAGCCTGGTTCTCGCCTGCGGCTTCATAGTATTTAACCCTTACAGCACCGCTAAAATGGTCTGTCATTACGTAACGCCATACGCGCAGGTGCTTAATTTTTTCTATGTTTTCAGGCTTGTTTGCATAAAAGTCGGCATCATTCATAAATTTTTGCCGCACACCTTTGCGCCGCCCGGGCGGGTAGTACAACAAACAGTATGAGGGGTCCACCTGGTGCACATGGTTTGGGCCCAGGCTGCGTAATTGCTTGTGTGGCTTGGCTTTATCCAGCTGTTTTATACTGGCCTGGCGCTTAGCCAGTACCCGGCTAATCTGGCTGGGGCTCAGGCACTTGTAGCCATTTTCAGCCAAAATGCTTGCTGCCACGGGCACGTTCATTACTCGCTTGCCATTTTCACGAACCGACAAATTCAGTATCGACACCATCAAATCAATGGCCTCTTCACTCATAGCTGTTGTACCTGCATCTCGGCGCTTGGCTTTACCGCTACCAAAACCCGCCTTTTTCAATCGCCGGTAAAATGCATGCTTGCTAACAGCCAGTGCAGCACAGCCCTGCTTCAAAATATCGCCTTTTTGCCCATGTTCGGCGCTTTCCAGCTTTTGACCCCAATACTCTATGGTTAAATCGCTCATACCAGCACCTCTTCGGCACCGTCAAAGCCCAGTTCCTGTAACCATTCACCACTGGGTTTTACTTCGTCCAGGTGGCCCAGGCTACTCTGTAACTGGTTCCAAACATGCGCCAATTCCTGCAACAGCTGCTTGGTGTCTGAGTAAAACGCCGAGGTCGCCACATGCCGGGTTTGCTCGTCCAGCTCCATAGTTTCTAGCTGCTCATTCAATACAAGCAACTGGCTAAACCCTTCCAGGATCTG
>NZ_JXYA01000061.1 GCF_000967655.1 Pseudoalteromonas rubra | reverse complement strand
TCTATTAATAACAGATTATTCCCGAATTCAACCCTGAAGTGCGACACTCTTACCTAAATTAAGCGGCCTGCATCATTTCTTTGAATACTACAGCTGGCTGCTTAAAACCCAAACACTTCTTCGGTTGATAATTTATCCGCGACATCGCGAACTCGACGTCTGCATCACTTACTTCTCTCAAATCAGTGCCTTTCTTTATATATTGACGCAGCTAACCATTTGCATTTTCGTTTGCCCCACGCTCCCAGGAAGAGTAAGGATGCGCGAAGTAGAAATCCGCCTCTAAAGAGGCCGAAATGAGTTCATGAGCGGCAAATTCGCCACCATTGTCTGCCGTGATTGTATGCACATACTTTTTATAAGGCGAAAGCAGCTCTATTGTTGCCTGTGCAACATCTTCCGCTGATTTCGATGCGGCTTTATTGACAAGATAAAAGCGTGTTTTCCGCTCCAAAACAGTGACCAGAGCACCAGTTCCTTGCTTCCCCAATACGGTGTCAATCTCCCAATCCCCGAGCCGTGTTCGCTCTTCCACGACTTCGGGTCGTCCATCAATTGACATTGCATTTGAAATCGTAGGGCCTTTGTCATTTCTACCTCGTCTATATCGCTTATGCCCTTGACGTAGGTGACGATAGAGTTTTCCGCCATTGCGTTTATCAACAGCAACATAGCGATAGATCCACTCGTGACTGACAGGCTGTTTAACGCTTGTTAATACTGCTGAAATCTGTTCCGGACTCCAATCTGATTGCAGTAGTATTTGGATGAAGTCGATTCGTTTTTGAGGGATACAGTATTTCTGTGCCGTTTTGCGTTTCCCTATAGCCATTACGTGCGCCGAATCAGGGCAATATGACTCGTTGATTCTATGCCTTCTTAACTCTCGATAAACGGTGGAGCGAAGACATTTTACTTTTTTGGCGATTTCAGAGGCTGAACAACCCACTTCCAATAATGTGGAAATCTGGTATCTTCTGCCCTCGGTCAACTGCTGATATTTCATGGTAGTACTGCTTGTTTCTTTGGCGAGAAGAGCCTACCACTTTCAGTAGTTGGCTTCCTCTTCTACGCGTTACCATGAATGTCGCACTTATTATCTGAAATCAGGTTCACCTAAGTGCGTGTGCTAAATTTTGGGACCATCTCTCCCGGAAAAACAGCACACGGGTGAGGTCGAAAAGCAAGCTGCTTAAAACAGTAAATGGTGACAACTAACTTGAAAAACACCGGTTACAAGCATTTTATTATTAAAGATGTTAATCGTCTCTGAGATAAGGTAAATAGTATTGCTCTCTAAACCAAACCGCAGCTATTTAACCCTATCACCTGAGCCACTTCCTAACACCGTCATAAATATATATTTGAAGTAATTACTAATAGTCATTGTATCAATCATTTCACGGTCAGTTTTCGCTAATAACTCTGGTGTCGACATATCGATTTCATTAACTTGTGCAAGACCAGTAATCCCCGGCCTAACTGCAAAAACATTTTTCTGTTCTCGAGCAGTAGTTAACTCTTTTTGATTAAATAAGCCAGGTCTCGGCCCAACTAAACTCATTTCGCCTTTCAACACATTCCATAGTTGAGGTAGCTCATCTAATTTACTTTTACGTAAAAAACCACCTAGTGGCGTAATAGATGCGCTGCTTGCCAAGTGACTTGCGACAGATGCTGTATCTACCTTCATAGTTCTAAACTTTATCAGCGTAAAAGGCTTTTTATTTTTCCCCACCCTTTGCTGCCTAAAGAGGGGGGAACCTGTGTCAAAAACTCCGAGTACACAGATCACAATCAATACAGGAAGAGTAACTATAAGCCCAACCAGAGCTAGAATAAAGTCAAGTAGTCGAATCATCTTAAAGCCATTAATTTTTAGTGAAAGTTTTTTCAAAACCTTGAGCAACTGAAAGTGGTGGTTTCCAATCGAGTACATTCTTGGTCTTATTTATATCGAGCCGTAATGAACCAATTAGTTTATCAATCGCTTGCGTTTTACCCAATAATTTTCCAAGAACCTTGAAGCAAAACGCTGGTATCGGAAAAGAAAAAGGTCTTTTACCTTGCGCAGCAGCCATTATAGTAACCAACTGTGACGTAGATAAGTCATGATCATCACTGACCAAAAAAGATTGATTATTTGCGCCTGGGTGAATAACACACGTCCGAATCAAATCCGCAAGGTTATATACAGAAACAAAGCTTCTTCTATTGTCCTTTATCGCTGAAAAAGGCAACGGTCCCCCTTTATTAATATACCCAGCCAGTGCAGCAAAGTTTGCTTTCATGTCTTCACCATAAACGAGCGGAGACCTTATTATGGTGTATGCAATACCAGCTTTTCGTGCAGTTTCCTGTAACTCTAATTCAGCTTGTAACTTTGTAGACAATGTATTTGTCAATTGATTCAAAGATAGAACATCAGAATCAGGGGTGATAGATGTTACACTACTACTGAACAAATTTGCAGAGCTAAGAAAAATAATTTTACCGACACCTTTTTCAATCGCATTTGAAAAAACTGTGCGAGAGAATTCTACGTTTATTTTAAATGCATCTTCATCAGAGTACTTAGCATGCGCGGCACCTGCTAGATGAATTAGAGTATGATAATGACCGTTTGGAAAGTCTGGACTAAAGAAATCATCATAAGTATAAAAGTTCGACTGCTCACTTTTTTCTCTTGATATCACAGAGACAACCAAGCCATTGCTTTGCAAATGTTTGTAAAGATGGCAACCTATAAAGCCTCTTCCACCTGTAACTAATATACTCAAAAAAACTCTCCAAAAATCAAAGTCGACGTGGTAGAAATTCTCTAAAACACTACATTTTGATACTAATATGATGCGGTCTAAAGTACCACATCTAGTATGTTCCCATTAACGTTGTGCACATCAAACTTTTCTACTGCTAATTTACGACTATTGTTTGCCAACAAATCAAAATCATCATGCTCAAGTATGCACGATAAACCACGAGCCAAGTCATTTGCTGATTTAGGGTCTACCAAAAAACCATTATACCCTTCTATCACAGTCTCTTTGCAACCAGGTACATTTGTCGTAACAACAGGCATCGACATACTAATTGCTTCAAGTGTTGAACGTGGCGTGCCCTCTCGATATGAGGGTAATACAAATACACCATACTCATTGAGTAGCCCTTTGATATCACTCGTAACTCCTAAGTATTTAATTACCCCTTCTTGCTCATACTCACTGATCTGCTGTTTTGAAATTGCCGAAGGGTTGCTATCAAAAGCACCAGCCAATGCAAATTCAGTATCTGGATATTCTTTTTTCAAAATTCGAGCTGCATTTATATACTCAACAACACCTTTGTCTTTTAAAATCCGCCCGACAAATAAGAACTTTTTATAATTTCTATTTGTGCTAGATCGTTTGAGATGAGCTGTATCCACTCCTGAGCCGTTAATTAAAACACTTTTATCGAGTTTGCACATACCGAATTTATTAAAGAGCGCTCGATCATCAGGGTTTTGAAAGAAAACTTTTTTATTAAAACTTAATGAGAACTTATACAAGTTTTTTATAAAGAGCCTTAATACCTTAGTTTTAAGATCCATACCAATAAAAACATAACCAAGGCCGGTTATATTAGAATATATATTTCTTACACCTGAAAGCCGCGCAGCTATTGAAGAGTAGATAGTTGCTTTGATGGTGTAATTCATGACTAAATCAGGCTTTTCTCTTTTGAAGATCTTTCTCAAGAACATAACCAGAACCAAGTCGTCTTTAGGATTCATTCCATTGCGCGATAGTGGAATATGAATACACTCACAACCTAGCTCTCTAATTACATCTTGGCATGCATGAGCACTCATTAAGTCAGTGCTATCTGGAAATAAGACATATACTGCAAACCCTTTTCTCTTGAATTCTTTTATTAGCTCTTTACGAAAATTCAAAATCGTAAATGGTGAGTTTGCAACTAAGAAAACCTTACGCATTGGATCCGCCTTTTTGAGGAAGTTTTTCGGGTGATAATAGGTGATTCAGCCTATTTATAAAATAGAAATTCAAGACTATATAGCTTAATAAAGTCGACAAACCTGTAGAGAGAGCAGCACCAATAATACCGAATTCAGAAATAAGGAAAAAATTACCAACCACATTTAGAAAACCAAACACTATGATGTTATTTGCAACCAATTTTTCCAAACCAACATAGATTGCAAAAAATGAAACCACACCAAGTACAGCAACAAGTGTAAAACAGCCTAGTAAAACATAAAAGCACAAAAGTACCTCACCATTTCCCGCTGAAAAAAAGAAGCTTCGAAAAAATGAGAGTACCTGAGCCACAAAAACACTCACCGAAATAGAGAGTAACGCCATCATTTTTACACTTTTAAAATAAAATGTTCGTAACTTGGAATAATCTTTTTTTTCAAGAATAGTAGTTACTTTTCTGGGGATTACATTGCCAACAAGAGTCAAAATTAACAATATTATCGAACTGTAAGTAAACGCAAGCTTATAATCTGAAAGCTCACTCACACCTAGAATAAAGGGGATCATTAAGTTATCAATTTCATTAAGCCAAATTGCAGAAAAAGAGGCTAAGAAAAAATATTTAAAAGATTGCATATCTAGCATTGCTACAGAAGAGCCAACACTAAGATTCATACCCTTATTCAAAAACAACAATGCAATAGCACCTGAAATTAAGGATGAGAGGACAATTATATTATAATCAATCTCAACTCTAGAATTCGAAAATAAAGTTGTAGCGACCAGGCAACAAACGACAAAAGGCTGAGCTAAAATAACGAGTTGTGACAACGAGTCCTTCTTGTATAACCTCAAATACCAAGATAACAAATGTGACAATGAATATACACAGATAAAAACAAGCGCCACAATAGCCATATTTGCATCAAATAGATATAAATACCGCATTGCGAAAAAGGCAATTAACAAAAAGAAAACTACCGAAATAAGCCAGTATAAATTTAACTGCTTAAAGTATAAATCATGTAATTTTGAGCTTTTATCTTCTGAAATATACTTAAATGCAAACTTCCCTACGGTTACAGAGGTTAGAGAAGAAATTACACCAGCGATGGATAGAACAAGAAAGTAATTACCTGCCGTTGTAACATCTATATTCCTTGCAACTAAAATACTTGATAGAAAAAGGCATGCCTTTACCATGAAAAATGACAAAAAATACCCACCAAAGTTTTTACCTAAAATATTCATAGGTCCTTCATATAAAATGCATACAGAGTAGCTCCAATCAATAATGGAGATAAATACCCATAAATCACAATAGAATGCTTGACTTTTATAAATGCAGACATTAAAAGTATAAGAGATAAAAATGAACAATATCTTGCAAATACAGGGTGCACAAAAAAATATGCTAAGGTTGCAAATATAGCCAACATCAATACAAAGCGGTCTAATCTTGTTTGCTCGTAAAACAATGCAATACATGTAGCAAGAAATGACACAACCGCCATAAATAAAACACGAACGCGTCCAGTTGCATCTCCGTCAAACAATAAATAACTTGGTAGAATGTTTTGGATTACAATGCTTCCAAATAGAATGATACAAACACTTCCACCAAGTAAAGCTAACCAAAATTGGGTATTAGTACGAACGAGCCTTGCCGAAAACAAACTAATCAGAAGCAGGAAAACTCCCCAATGCGCCATTACAGAAAGTAATAGCAAAGCGCCTTTTAAAGTATATGATGGATGTTTTCTTTCCAGGGCCAAAATAAAAAAACAAAAAAAGGATATTCCCAAAGTAAACTTAGGGTTGTCGATTGCAAACAAAAAACCTAATGGAAAGCAAAAGTATAGAAAAAATGGTAAAAACCCACCCAATCGCTCGTCGACAAACTCAAAATTCAAGTTATATATACTTATTGTAAATATTAAATAGATAAGGAAATAAAGCATTTCTGCTTCACCTCCCACATAATCGACAATAAAGTATAAGACAACAATGGGGTTATACCCATAATGAACTAAGTAATATTGGTGCTCAAAATACTTTTTGTACGCCTCATAATCAGCACTGAAATTGAGACCAGAATAAAAATAAAGGTACACTTGAGCTAATATGACTATTATAAGTATTAGTCTATTAACTGCGCTATAACGTTTTTCCATGACAACTCAGATAATGCGAACTCTCTCGCTTTTATTGACATAGCATTTAGGTCAATGCTCCCATTCAAAAGTGCTTCATAAGCTTCAACTAGTTGTGAAACACTTCTCGGTGAAACTGTTATTGCAAAATCACCATTTACTTGCTCCGCTAAGCCACCTGCGTCTGTAACGATAACAGGCTTCCCATGGAAAACAGCAAGAGGTATAACACCTGATTGGCTAGCGTCAATATAAGGTAGTACAATTATAGAACTAGACATAACAAGGTCTACAATATCTTCATCGGACAGCCAATCATTTATAATTTCAGTATTTGAGTATTTGTTTAAATCCCCCAAAAATGAAAGATCACCACTGCCTGCACATGTGAACTTGATCCTATCATCATGAGCAAATTTTTGGTTGGCCTCCAAAAAGTAATGAACACCTTTATACTCTTTAATTCGACCAATATATACAGCATTTATCTGTTTTTCTGGTTTGACCTCGCCTGCAGCAAACTCTCTACCAAAGGTTAAATAACCATGCTTCAATACTTTAATAGGCTTTTTAGTAAGCTTTGACAACTGCTCTTTTGCATGTTGAGTTAGAACGAAAAATGAATCCGCAAAATTCATATCAAGCTTATATAAAAACTTTTGAATTTTTGATTCTTCACCAACATGTTGATGAACATCATGAACAATCAAGCGATACTCAATCCCTACAAGTTTAAGTAACCAAGCAGTCAGTGGGAAATAAGCACTAGGCATTGTGCATGTTAAGACATCAATGCTATTTTTCTTCAACTGATAAACTAACCATAAGCCAATAAAAGGTAGCTTTAGCAATACAAAAAAAACATATGATAACAAGCTATCATAATGTGGCAGATATGTAACATCTGTTGAAAGTTTATCGTATAAGTGCTTTTGGATATTTGTTTTAGGAATGATCACCATCCCTAATTGCTCAAGCCTATTCTTTTCTATTTCTTTTACTAGCTCGTATGTAAAGTGAGATCCCCCACCTTTACGATTTAAGAATAGGACCGCATGCTTCTTCATAAATTCCTATATACCTATCTTTCACACTAGACACTGATAAACGTTCTTTCATTAAACTCACAGCGTCTGAAAATTCTACTTTTTTGGCTAACTGTATTGCATCTAAAATAGCAGTATCCAGCGTCTCTGCTGTAGTAAATACGCCAACATTTCCAAATATATTATGCAAGCCACTCTCTAATAGGCCAACCACAGGCTTAGAGCGAATAACGTATTCAGCAGCGGCTATACCAAAACCTTCGGCAGATGAAGGCAACAAACCTACATCACATTTATCGACTAAATTTATTATTTCGGATTTGTCGAGGCGACCACAAAAGTTGACTTTAATGTTGCTATAATCGCGAGCAATCTCTTTAAGCTCTGTTTCCAACTCTCCATGTCCAACAATATGAAGATTGACACGTTTACCAGTTTGCTCTTGTAACCTTGAGCATGCTCGAATAGAAAGAGCTTGATTCTTTCCATGAACCAACCTACCTACATGTACGAGATTTATTTCCTCATCATCTTCGCAAGAAGGTAATTGAGGGGCGTCGAAATATTCACTGGCGACAGGGTTCCATACTTCCGTAGACTTAATCTCATAATATGCATCAAGAGATTGAACTACAGCGGGTCCAACTCCGATAACTTTATGTGCTTTGCGGAAAAAAAACGCAAAAAATCGATTTACTAACTTTTTATTTCCAACTACAGAGTGCTTAACAATCACACAGTTCTTCAATAGTGCAGAGAAGAAATGAATAGGAAAGGAATGTAGTATCGTTACATCGAAACGTTTTAGATATCTATAATTTGCAAGTAACCAGATAATCTGAACAAAAGCGTTAAATAACTTTTTAAACTTACTGCTAGAGGGGATGTTTTTAATATTAAAAGGGATCTCTTTATAGTTTATCCCCATAATATCAAATTGCTCTGTCAAATATTCACATTTTGAAACAAGTACAACCTCTTCGTGTATACCTACTCTTTTTTCCGTCAATAAGTCCATTAACATTGATTCTCCCCCACCTCTTTCGACAGGGTTGAGTATATTTAACACTTTCATACAATTTTCTTTAAATTTCTATAAAACAGCTCAAACTGCGATTTAAAATATTTAAGCGGTGTAATTAAGAACACAAGAGACTTGTTGTATACACCAACTGTATTTTTAAATAAGCCTTTATAAAATGCTGGCGGATAAGAGCTTAGCAAACGCATTTTTAATCCCCAACCACTCCATTGCTTAATTCCATCATTTTCTTTATGGCGTCTAATATATTGACTAGTCTGAGTAGATAGTTTCAGTGAGCCTTCTTGCAGGAGCCTATAGCTGATTTGAGTATCAGGAGAGAAAGAATCTGCATCTATAACAAGATCATCAACAAAGCCCGGAAATGCTTTTCTGTTGATAAGTGAATAGATATAGTAACCTTTGCCATTTTTCTCATCATCTAAAATAAATTTGCATATTTTTCTAGCTTCAAACTCTTGCAAGTTGAGCTTAGGTAGATGTTCATCTCCCATAAATGGGATCACGTTCCCTCTGACAGCAATTGTATTATCATCAAACTCTTTCAAAAGCTCAACCAGCCAATTAGAGTCCCATAAATCATCGCATGCCGCCCACATAAAATAATCTGCAGTAGAACGCTCGTACAATTCAAAATAATTTGGGACAGCCCCAACATTTTCAGGCCGTTCAATTATATGAATGTTGCTATGTGTTTTTTGAAAGTTACGAACTATGTCTAATGTATTATCCGTAGAACAATTGTCACTTACGGTAATTTTTAGATCTATACCAGTCGTGTCTAATTTAACTAAGCAATCCAATGCTTCACTTATATATTTAGCCCCATTATAGACGGGTAACCCTATTTCAACCGTTTTCATAATTAGACCTCTCCCTTAATTCGAGCTGGATTGCCATAAACAATCGAATCGCTTGGGATATCCTTTGTCACTACAGATCCAGCCCCAACAACTACATTTGAACCCACTTTAATACGAGGTAAAATGACACTTCCAGCGCCAATAAAAACATTTTCGCCCAGCTCAATTTCACCAGTAAGTGTCGCACCAGGAGCAATATGGCAATAATTCCCAATTAGAGCATCATGATCCACATTGGCGTTGTTATTGACGATACAGTAGTCGCCAAATTTTGCATTTGCGCCTACGTTACATCCAGCCAGCAGCTGAGTTCCTTTTCCTGAGATAACATCATGAGCAACTATTGATTTTTCACTAATAACATCAATCGGCGTCAAATTCTGTGAGCACAAAAAACGACCTACCTCTTTGCGTGCTAAACCATTCCCACCGGCAATAGCAAGAATAAAACCAATAGACTTGATATCATCCCTTGATGACAACCATTCGTTAAATTGGCTCCCATGAATTAATGGAACATTACGTATCGGTGATTCAGTCACATTGACATTGTTATCAAACACAGCGGAAACAAGTTTTCTGTCATCGCCAAGGTTATCAAATACGGTCTTGGAGTGGCCTGTGCCACCCCAAATTATGATTTCACGAATATTTTGCATCAAACTCTAACAGCTTTTCAATGACGTAATTCACTTCCTCATCAGTTAAATCTGAATGTAACGGAAGAGTAACAAGCTCTTCGTATGCAGCCTCTGCAATAGGACACTCACCTTCATACTTCTCAAATAACGGTTGCATAGTAAGAGGAGTATAATGACACCCGGTTGCAACGCCATGCTCTTTAAGAAATAGAATTAACTCATGCTTATATTTAGTTCTAACTGCAAAAACCTGATAAACAAAGTCTTCCGGGTTGTACGGTAGCATTGGTTTTACTGTTTTTGAAGATACCAGCCCATCTACATATTTACGAATAGTACCGGATCTGTTTTGGTTCATTTGATCTAATTTTGCAAGTTGTACCAAACCAATAGAAGCAGCAAGGTCGTTCATATTGTATTTGAAGCCCAATACACTAATTTCGTAGAACCAATGCATGCTATCTACGCTGTTATCCGTATACTTTTGCGCTGTCTTCCAGTTGTCTTTATCAATGCCAACCCAGCGTAGGGCTTTCATATCTTTAACAAGCTCACTATCATTTGAGCAAAGCATACCACCATCACCAGTGGTCATAAGCTTTTTTTCTTCAAACGAATAACAACCAATGTCACCCCAAAGACCCAGTCGCTTACCTTTATACATAGGGCCTGTTGTATGCGCACAATCTTCAACAACTTTGATACCTTTCTCCTTTGCCCAAGGGACAATTTTGTCTACTGGAGAAGGGTGACCAGAATAATGAACAACAACAATTGCTGAACAATCATCAGTGTACTTAGCCTGTAAGTCTTCAAATGACATTCCAAGCGTTTCTGGGTCAGAATCTACAAAGACAGGAACAAGATCATTATATAAAATCGCAGTAGCAGAAGATGCAAATGTTAGTGCATTAACAAGTACTTTGGAGCCTTTTGGCAATTTCATACATGCCAAAGCAAGATGCAACGCAGCCGTCGCTGAGTTTAAAGCAATTGCTTCTTCACAGCCCAGTTTCTCTTTCCACTGTTTTTCAAACTCATTGACATTATTACCTAAACCAACCCATGAACGGTCAAAGCACCCTTGAACCGCTGTTAATTCTTCATCACCAAATGACGGCTTAAATAAACGAATATTCATTACAATAATTCCTCAAGCAAAACTGCTTCTTCGTCTTTACTAGATATAAACTGGGGGGTAATAGGCCATTCAATCGCCAGCTCCTTATCACTCCAAAGTACGCCGACTTCTGAGTTTGGCTGATAAGGGTCTGAAACTTTATAATGTACTTCAGAGTGCTCCTCTAAAGTAATATAACCATGCAAGAAACCTTTAGGGATATGAAAATATTTGCCGTCATTTTCTTCTAAATAGACGCCATACCACTGCTTAAAAGTCGGAGAGTCTGGTCTTAGATCAACCGCGACATCCCATATTTTTCCTCGTGTACAACTAACAAGCTTCACTTCTGCGTGCTGATCTGATTGCATATGTAATCCACGCAGAGTGCCTTTATGTACATTATAAGAGCGATTATTCTGAGCCCACTCCGTATTTAATCCATGCTCGGCAAACTCAGCTTCGCAAAAAGTTCTTGCAAAGAAACCTCTATCATCTTCTATTCTCTTTTCTTCAACTAAATAGAGACCGCTTATCGGTGTTTTATGAAAAATCATAATTAACCCCTTCCATAAATTCTTTCAGTTGTGCAAGTGTGACTTCAAAAGGGTCGTTACCAGCATGAACGTCAACATACCATTGCAGCGTCTTTTCTATAGACGTATCAAAATCCCAATTAGGAGACCAAGACAACTCAAAGTTTGCTTTAGAACTATCTAATGAAAGTAATTTTGCTTCGTGGTATTTAGGTTCGCCCAAAGCTTTCCATTTAAAGCCAGAGTAAATGCTTTCAACAACATTTAGGATTTCACCTACTGATTTATTTGCATCTGCAGCTGGCCCAAAGTTCCAAGCAGTTGCTAATGAATCTTCGCCACCACGCATCCTCATTGCTAAAGATAAGTATCCAGTAATGGGCTCTAGTACATGTTGCCATGGTCTAGTAGCATACGGATTTCTCGTTTCTAAAGTACTTTCTGTCACAAGCGCTGTAGCAATGTCAGGCAATAAACGCCCTTGTGTTGGATCACCACCACCGATAACATTGCCTGCTCGAACAGTTGCAATCAACGGTGAACTCTCAGTATTAAAAAACGAGTTCCTAAATGAATCAACGACCAATTCCGTGCATGCTTTACTCGCAGAGTATGGGTCATGTCCACCCAAAGCATCAGTCTCTCTATAAGGCCAGCACCATTCATTATTTCGGTAGCACTTATCTGTAGTTATGACTACGATTGACTTAAGGTTTGCTATACACCTTAATCCGTTTAACACCTTAGCAGTACCAACAACGTTAGTATCAAAAGTGCTAATAGGGTCTTCATAGGATTCTATCACTAATGGCTGAGCCGCCATATGAAACACAATTTCCGGATTAGCTGATTCAGCAAACTCTCGAAATTTGGTTTCATCATTTATATCACCAATACACTCACCAGCAAGCAAATCCAGCTCACGTATTTTCTCATAAATCGGTGTTGCATTTTTTTCAAGGGAATAGCCATAGACATTAGCACCTAGACAATGAAGTAACGCAGTTAGCCACGAGCCCTTAAAACCTGTATGTCCAGTGATCAGAACATTAATATTTTTCATTATTACCAATTCTTCCACGGGGCTGCATTATCTTGCCACATTTTCTCGAGTGCATTTTTATCTCTGAGCGTATCCATAGCATGCCAGAAACCTGCGTGTTGATATGCTGCTAGCTGACCATCTCTTGATAATGCTTCTAGAGGTGTTGATTCCCAAGGAACTTCTGGTCCTTCGATTAATTCAATGACTTTTGGATCTAAAATGAAAAAGCCGCCATTAATCCAACTCTCTTCGCCTTCAGGCTTTTCTTTGAAGCGATTAACCGTACCGTCTTCAATCTGTAGAGCGCCATATCGGCCATTAGGACGTGCTGCAGTAACGGTCGCAAGTTTATTATGCTTTTTATGAGTATCAACTAATGCATCGACATTAACATCAGATAAACCGTCACCATAAGTAAACAAAAAGTACTCTTCGTCTTCTAAGTAGCTCTTAACTGCCTTTAAACGGCCACCAGTTTGAGTCGTAGCACCCGTATCGATCAGGGTTACTTTCCAGTTTTCAGCTTTGTTATTATGAATATCAATAGAGCCATCCGAAAGGTCTAAAGTTACATCAGAAGAATGTAATAAGTAATTAGAGAAAAACTCTTTAATCACATAACCTTTATATCCACAGCAAATAACGAAATCATTAACGCCATACTTGGATAGATTTTTCATGATATGCCAAATGATTGGCATCCCACCAATTTCGACCATTGGTTTAGGCTTTACAGAAGTTTCTTCCGATAAACGTGTTCCCAGCCCACCAGCTAAAATAACAGCTTTCATTTTTGATTCCTATATTCAATTAATCCCGACTTACAAACCCGTCAAATATAATTAACAACGAGTAAAGGTCAAAAACCTTATATCTAAAGTAAGTAAATTGAGGCTCCATAAGACTAACGGTTAAAAATATTTTTAACCACTAAAAGTTTCATTTTTACTTTAACTTTATTACGCCAAAAACATTTTTCATCAACTCCATCGCTGCGTGCTCTGAATTTGATTCAACATAACATCTTAACTCTGGCGCATTACCTGATGGCCTTAAATGTACAACATCTCCATTTCCTGCTGTAAGCCTTAATCCATCAATTTGACTCACTAGTACTGCGTCACCACGCTGTAGCTCTTCCAAAAGTTTACTCGGGTTTTCGCTTAACTCAGCAATTAAAGCTTTGCTCTTCTCAGTTGCAAAGTCTTTTAACCTATTACTTGCAGTAAAGCGTTGTGGTAATCCTTTTAGCAAGCTCGCTATGCTGTTACCCATTGTTGCGACAATTAGCGCAGGCAATACCGCGTCTCTTGTTGGCAGCGCTTTCAGTGCTTTACCATTAAATTCAAAATCACTCGCCAGTAAGTAACCGCCATTCGCTTCAAAACCTGCTACACGCTGATAAGTTTTGTTTAACTCTGCAAAAGCCTCAATGACATAAGGTGAGCCAATTTTTGTTCTGGTTACGGTTTTAAAGCTACCAGACAACTCAATGGCGGTATTACAGCTAACAGGGGTTGCAAGTGCTTCTATTGAGAGCGCTTGGCTACAAAGTAGACCTAGAATATCACCTCTTAACCACTCGCCATCTTCACCTGCAACTAGTGGTCTATCGCCATCACCGTCCGTTGAGAACAGCATATCTAGGCGATACTCACTTACCCACTTTTTGGCTCTTTGTTTATCTTCATCTGATACAGCTTCGGTATCGATTGGGATGAATTCATCACTACGCCCTAGACAAATAACTTCTGCACCTAATTGCTCAAATAGTGATTTATAAATATCTCTACCTGCACTCGAGTGCTCGTAAATACCCACTCGCTTACCTGCTAGCGCTTCTTCGTTAAACAGCTTCGTATATCGAGTGGTATAAGCCTCTTTGGCTTTGTCACTTATTGGTAAACTGATATCAGCTAGCTTCAAGTCAGTAAAATCAAAATCAGCAGTCAGAATGGCTTGCTCATCTAGCTTGGTGATTTCACCATCGGGACGATAGAACTTTAAACCATTTCTATCAAATGGAATATGACTGCCTGTAACCATAATACAAGGCATATTATCTTGCATCGCTGTATAAGCAAGTGCTGGAGTGGGTACTACACCGTAATAAACAACGTCTATATTTAGTTGCTTTAAGCCTGCTACACAGGCTTTTGCTATATCGAAACTACTTGGGCGATTATCAATTGCAATGGCCATTGTATTAAATGCGAATTCACTTTTAATACTTTGAGCGAACGCAATTGAAAAGGCCGCACACACTTCTGGTGTAAAATCAACAACGAGACCTCTGGCCCCACTGGTACCAAATGCAATACCACTTGATTTAATTACTGATTTTGTATTCATGGCTTAGCCTTTTACTCTTCCGTAACGGTCTTCAAAGCGTACAATATCATCTTCACCTAAGTACGAACCTGACTGCACTTCGATAAGCTCTAAATCTACTTTGCCTGGGTTTTCTAGTGCATGAACTGCGGTAATTGGAATGTATACTGATTCATTTTCAGTAACGAACTGTTCTGTATCATCAATTTGTACTTTTGCAGTACCAGAAACCACAACCCAATGCTCAGCTCTGTGATGGTGCATTTGCACAGATAGTTTTGCGCCTGGTTTAACCGTGATACGTTTTACTTGGAAACGTTCACCGTTATCTACTGAGTCGTACTTACCCCAAGGACGATATACTTCACGGTGGAATGTGACTTCTGAACGTTCATCCGCTTTTAATTGACTAACGATTTCTTTTACTTTTTGAGATTCGTCTTTGTGCGCAACTAATACTGCATCTTTTGTATTGACGATGACTAAGTTTTCAACACCGACGGTTGTAACCAGTTTGTCTTCACCAAATACTAGGGTGTTTTTTGTATCTACAGATTTAACGTCACCAATGAAAGCATTACCATTTTCATCTTGTTCAGACACTTCCCATAATGCTGCAAAGCCGCCTAAATCATTCCAGTTCGCATCCATTGGTACTACAACAGCATCCTGTGTGTGTTCCATCACCGCATAATCAACAGATTCGTCTGGGCATGCTTCAAATGCGTCTTTATCTACTCGTACAAAGTCCATATCATTATTTTGTACTTGAACTGCTTTTTCACACGCTTCATAAATGTCTGGACGAAATGCCTTTAGCTCTTCAAGATAGCGACTTGCTTTGAATAAGAACATGCCACTATTCCAGTAGTAGTCACCACTTGCGATATATTCTTGCGCCGTTTCGAGGTTAGGCTTTTCTACAAAGCTATCAACAACAAAACCGTGTTCTACTTCTGCACCACGCTTAATATAGCCATAACCCGTCTCTGGCGTATTACCAACAATACCAAAGGTCACTAATTTACCTTGCTCTGCTAACAATGTTGCTTTGTTAACACTTTCTTTGAAAGCCGCTTGGTTTTCAATAACGTGGTCAGCAGCTAAAACGAGTAATAATGCATCTTGATTGCTTTCAACGGCTTTGAAAGCTGCTAACCCAATAGCAGGAGCTGTGTTACGACCCACAGGCTCTAAAAAAATACCACTATGTGCAACACCTATTTGGCGCACTTGCTCTGCAGCAATAAAGCGATGTTCTTCATTACAAATTAACATCGCTGGAGCATGCTCAAGACCATTTAATCTTAAAATAGTCTCTTGCAGCATAGTATTTTCACCATGCAGTTTTAAAAATTGTTTTGGGTAGTTTCCGCGTGATAAGGGCCATAAACGCGTGCCTGAACCGCCCGCCATAATAATTGGTAAAATCATTTTAACTCTTAAGCTGAATATTGTTCAAAATGCGACTAGGCTTGCTTGCTCGTCGTTGCCAGATTTAAAAAACTCTTATACCAAGGCATTGATTTACTGATGCCTTCTAAAATGCGGTACTCTGGTGAGTAGCCAAGATAGCCTTTTGCTTTACTCACATCAGCTTGTGAATGGCGTACATCACCAGCTCTAAAATCTCGGTAACTTGGTTCATTCGTTACAATCACATCGCACTCTTTCAAAGCTGCTTGAATGGCGTAGTAAAGTTCATTCAAAGTGGTGCGGTCACCCACAGCGACATTATAAACTTTATCTTTTGCTTCCTCAGGTGCAGTAGCTGCAAGAATATTCATTTGTACCGTATTTTCAATAAAGCAAAAATCTCTACTAGTCTCACCATCTCCATTGATAAAAACCTCTTCACCCTGAATCATTGAGGCCGTCCATTTTGGAATCACCGCGGCATATGCACCATTTGGATCTTGTCTCTTACCAAATACATTAAAATAACGTAAACCGATGGTTTTAAATCCATAAGTCTTAGCAAATACCCCTGCATATAATTCATTGACATATTTAGTTACGGCATAAGGTGAAAGTGGTTTACCAATATTCTCTTCAACTTTTGGAAGTGCTGGGTGATCACCATACGTCGAGCTACTCGCCGCATAAGTAAAGCTTTTTACTTTTGCTTCTTTTGCTGCTTGTAACATATTCAAAAAGCCAGTTATGTTTGCTGCATTACTTGTTATTGGGTCTGCAATTGAGCGAGGCACTGACCCAAGGGCTGCTTGATGGAGGACATAATCCACACCCTCCAACGCTTTTTCGCATGTAGAATAGTTTCGAATATCACCTTCAATAAAACTAAAGTTTTGCCACTGTGACTCCTTAACTAAACCCTGAACTTCATTTAGATTATGCTGATGGCCAGTTGCAAAATTATCTAAACCAATCACCTTTTGATTTAGCTTTAAAAGTTTCTCTAGAAGATTAGAGCCTATGAAACCAGCAACACCTGTAACTAACCAGACCTTAGGCTCTTTAATTAAACTTTCTTGAATTTCTTCGTACTTAGACATTGTTCTTCCATAAAAAGTGGGCTTATTAAGCCCACTAAATTAATTTTATATAGGTTACTAAAGGCGCATATCTACAGAGCTCTTATCGAGCACGTACTTCAAGTCATATAAAACATGTTCAGACTTACCAAATTTGCGAATTGCATTTGCACCAAGCTGTTTAAATTCATTATGACCAACGGCTAATATAATCGCATCGTAATGACCTTGTTTAACTTCTTTAACTAAAGTCAGACCATATTCATGTTCAGCCTCTTCACTAGAACACCAAGGGTCTAAAACATCAACATTGGTATTGTATTCTTTTAGTTCCTCAACAATGTCAATTACACGTGTATTTCTTAGGTCAGGACAATTTTCTTTAAAGGTGAAACCCATAACTAAAATATTTGCACCTTCAACATGAATTCGCTGTTTTAGCATTTTCTTCACAAGTTGCGATACTACATACTGCCCCATGCCGTCATTCAATCGGCGACCTGCTAAAATCATTTCAGGGTGATAGCCAACAGTTTGCGCTTTATGTGTTAAGTAGTAAGGGTCAACGCCAATACAATGACCGCCAACTAAACCTGGACGGAATGGTAAGAAGTTCCACTTAGTACCCGCTGCTTCAAGCACTTCAAGTGTATCAATTCCTAGTTTGTTAAAAATAATTGATAATTCATTAATCAGCGCTATATTCACATCACGCTGGGTGTTTTCAATTACTTTAGCGGCTTCAGCAACTTTGATACTTGAAGCTTTGTGTGTGCCAGCAGTGATGACTGACTTATATAGGTTATCTACAATTTCTGCAATATCATCATTAGAGCCTGAAATTACTTTTAATATATTTGTAACTCTATGTTCTTTGTCACCTGGGTTAATTCGCTCTGGTGAATAACCAGCAAAAAAGTCTTTATTAAACTCAAGACCAGACACCTGCTCTACAACTGGTAGACAAACTTCTTCTGTTGCACCTGGGTATACTGTTGACTCATATATAATGATATCGCCTTTACTTACTACCTTGCCAAGCATTTCACTTGCTTTTACTAATGGTGTTAAGTCAGGTTGCTTATGCTCATCAATTGGTGTAGGTACTGTTACTATATAAATATTACAACTTTTCAAGTCTTCAACAGTATGAGAGTAGCTTAACATGTGAGTTTGCTTAAGCTCTTCATCGCTCACTTCAAGTGTTGAGTCGTGGCCAGCTAACAATTCTGAAACGCGGTTTTGGTTAATATCGAAGCCTAGTGTTTGATATTTTTTTCCAAACTCTACTGCAAGTGGTAGGCCCACGTAACCTAAGCCAATCACACCAATTTTTACTTTATTTAAGTCCATATATTTACATCTCACCTGGCAAATTTTTGAATTTTAAAAATAGTTTTTAAGGCAATCTTCGTATAAGCAAATTGCGCTATTTAAAGGCCCTGGCACGAGTTCAGGGTGATAAACCTTTGGGCCCTGACCGTGTTCAGGGTGACAGTTTTTCCTGTCGAGACGTAAAGTCGCTGCTACCGATTGAATGTTGATTTGTATCTGATTCAATCTGTGGCTTTTAGATCCTGAAACAAGTTCAGGATGACAAACCTTTAGGCCCTGAAGCGTGTTCAGGGTGACAAACCTTTTAGATCCTGAAACAAGTTCAGGATGACAACCTTTGGGCCTTGAAACGTGTTCAGGGTGGCGGTTTTAACTGTCGCGACGTAAAGTCGCTGCTATCAAATATCATTTCAATTGTAGCCGTAAACGACGACCTACAATTGTTATTTATCTGATTTATATTCATAATTATAGTAACCGTAATATCCATAAGCATTACTAGCTTTTTTAACTACGCCATTGAATACCACCCCTTTTACATCAATACCATTTTGTTCAAAACGATTTCGAGTTAATTCTAATTCTTTAACATGGTTCTGACCAAAACGTGTGACTAGCAAAGTACTACCTGCGTGTGCACTTACAATTGCAGGGTCTGTTACTGCCAAAATTGGGGGCGTATCTATTATCACCAAATCATATTTGGCACTTACTTTATCGACCAATTTTGAGAAGTTTTCATGCATTAAGAGTTCAGAAGGGTTAGGTGGTATTTGACCACGGGTCATTACATCCAACCCTTCCACTTGGCTCTGTTTTGTTGCTTGTTCAAGGTTAATTCGGCCGGATAGATAATCGCTCAAGCCATTATCCCACTGCATACCAAATTGAGTTTGTAAGTAGCCTTTGCGCATATCTGCGTCAATAATGAGCACTTTTTTATCGCTTTGAGCAAGAACGGTAGCTAGATTCACAGAGATAAACGATTTACCCACTCCCGGACTAGGGCCTGAGATCGCGATTACATTATTTTTTGCCTCCATCATGGCAAAATGCAGGCTGGTACGTAGGCTTCGTAGCGCTTCAATTGAAAGATCTGCTGGATTATCTACAGCGAGTATCGACTTCGCTTTTGCGGTTTTACCTTTGCGAGCTTTAGCAAACCCAGTTAACTTAACCTGATACTCTGAGTAGGGGACGCTTGCATACACTGGCAGACCAAGCGCTTCTATTTCACTTGGATCTTCAATTCCTTTGTGAATGGCTTTTTGAATTAACACTATTGCTATCGCCAGCATCCCGCCAAGTATCGTTGCCATAATAACGATTAAGGCTTTTTTAGGTTGAACTGGCTTTGATACGTTTACTTCGGCAAGATCAATTACACGCACATTGCCTACAGTGCCCGCTCGTACAATATCTAGCTCTTGGGTTTTAGCCAATAACAGTGTATAAATTTCGTTATTAACTTCTACATCTCTAGTTAAACGTAATAGCTCTTGCTGCGTTTCTGGTAGCACTTGCACTTCTGCTGCTAAACGGCGTTTTTGACTTTCTACGGCTTCAATTTGCTCCAGCGCAGCTTGATAGCTTGGGTGGCCTTGTTTGAATTTACGCCCTAGTTCTAGCTTTTTTAGCTCAAGCTCTTGTAATTGAGTTTCTAGCTTAACTAGTTGCTTTAACACCCCTTCGGTTTCCAACGAGATATCCACCGATTGCTGTTTTACCTGATAGTCATTAAAACGCTGTTCAGCCGCCTCGAGTTGTTTCTTCACCTGTGGTAACTGATACTCTAAAAAGTCTAAAGATTTCTGCGCTTCCGCACTGTTACGCTCAACATTTCTGCGCACATAAATATTAGCCACTGTGTTAAGCACTGTTTCGGCGTAGTTCGGGCTTGCGTTTTGTAATGTTAAATCGATTATACCTGAGTCTTTACCTTTTTCACTTGCGCCGATAGCTGCTTGCAAGTCCAGTATAGTGTTTAATCTGTCCCGTTTTACCAAAATAAATTCGGTACCGGGGCGAGCAATTAAGGTTTTAAGAGTTAGGCTGAAAGTACCGTTTGATACCTCCTCTCCAACCTTCCCTTGCAGGATACGCTCATCGCCATTGTGTAACAATTCGAATTGGTTGTTTGCAAGCGTTACCACAGTAAACTCTTGACCTATTGCATAATTCGGAACCTCAAACTTGAATACATCAATGACCTCCCCCCCCCAGGCATAGCTTGACGCACCAAAGCTGGGCTCCGCCAACTCGCCCACTTGCATAGGGGTAAAATTACGAAACGCACGACCCCCTATAATTGGGTATAACATTGGCTTGGCTACAATGTCTAATTTAAGGCTATCAACAGCCTCACCAATAATACTGCGTGATTTAAGTAACTCAATTTCTGTGACTGCGGCAGAGGTACTTTCAAACATCCCCCCAAGCTCATCAAAACCAGGAACCGAGCCACCTTTTTCTTCAACCTGGATCATCGCAGTCGCTTGGTAAACAGGCGTGCTAAAAATCGCGACAGCCCCCCCCATTATTATGAACAATGCGGTTACACCAATTATGAATAATTTACGGTCTAGTAGGGCACCTAACAGCGCCATTAGGTCGATTTCTTGCGCTTGCTGCGTGGCTTGCTTTGATTGCACCCCACTCAATAGGTTTGATTGAGCGTTCATTGACTCTTTCATCCTTATAAATACTTCTGCCAAGCGCCACACGCGCTATCGATTAAATCGTATACATGTTCGAAAGCTTCTCGGCTTTGACGGTATGGATCAGGTATTTCTCTATCTCCTAACCATTTTCCTAGTAAGAATGTTTTACCTCTCGCTTGAGGGTAACGGGAACAGAGGTCTTCAAGATGACGTTGCTCCATCACTAATATGACACTGTGCTGAGCAACTAGCGATGTGCTAATTTGCTGTCCTTTATGCGCAGACATATCAATACAATGTTGCAGGGCAAGCTCTTGAGCCATCGGATCCGCCAGTTTATCAACCAAAGCAGTTAGGCCCGCGGAAGTAACTTTTATATCACGCCCTTCGAGCTTATTTCGCAGTACATATTCCGCTGTGGGGCTGCGGCAAATATTCCCCGCACATACCATTAAAACACTGTCAAACATGAATTTTCACACTATTGATTGTCGATATCTTGCAGCGCATCCACAGTGGCAAGTGAAGGCAACAAGAGGCTGATAACTTTGTTCCATCTAGCAAGAGGGGCGCTAGTAACATACACAATGTCTTGTGGCTCTAGTTCAAATTGCTCCGCTAGAACCAAAGAGGCTATATTCCGAGCATGCAATTGATATACATCAGCAACAACGCCATCGCTTTCCAAATCGCGCTTGCGCAAAACAAAAATACCATTGGCATCAGCAGTGCGTTCGTTAATACCACCGACATCACTGAGCGCTTCCGCAAGGCTCAGACCATAACGATTTATGCTAACTTTGCCTGCTTTATTTACGTCTCCGAGCACATAAACATTGCGCTTGTCATTCCGGGTAACATGGATAATATCTCCATGTTGTAACAAGCGGTTCTGAGAGATATCGCCGTTTGCATAAAACGCGTCGAGTCTAATTTGCTCAGTTTTGTCACCTCGAGTGAAATTTACGACCTTCCAGTCAGCATCCTCAGTCAAGCCACCAGCTTGATTTACGGCATCAATTAAGGTGAGAGGCGTTTCAGTAATCGGTAAAACGTTAGGGTTGGCTACTTCACCAGTCACATAAACTTTCTGACTTTTGAAGCCTACAACTTTTACATCAATTTGTGGATCTTCAATAACGCGACTCAGTCGCTTGATCAGATCTTCACGTACTTCAGTCACAGTTCTACCTGCGGCAGGAACTTTTGAAGCATAGGCAAATGTAATCGTGCCATCTGACTGTACACGAAACCCATCAAACTCAGCTGTTCTCTGAACTGCAGCTGGTATTGTTAGCTCTGGATGATCCCATACACCAATAGTGAGTACATCACCAGCGCCGAGTTTGTATTCAAAACCTGATACATCGACACCCACCGCGCCCACAGTCTGGCTTGGCAATATTTTAGCCTGAGGCGATTTAGACTCATTGATAAGTTGAGCATCGATTAAATGGATGTTGATGTTCTCTAGGTCTCGTTGTAAGCTCGCGGTTTGCTCACTTGAGCTTATTCCTTCGAAATGGCCGCCGGGAACAATCGAACAGCCAGTCATTGCAAGAAATACAGTAGAAGCAATGATAGTTTTACAGCATAGCGCCATTATTTTTTCCCAAAAATATAGTTATTTCTTTTAAATTTTAATGGTGTAATATTTCGCATCACCAATTAAAGCACGCAGGATTGTTAATCGCAAGTGACAAATTAGTCCAGTCAGAGCCTCCAAAGGCCTTCTATTTATGCGTGCGCTCACTTACATCAAAGCCCATTAAACTTTCTGCCTCTCACTTTGCGTTCGAAATGTTCTACAGCATTGAATGATAGCATCGTTCACTGAGAGAAATCATGATCGCAGTATCATAAACCTGAAATATGATCATTTAGAGACTCACTTATTTCAAGTGCTGCTTGCCATCATAATACACAGCTATCGAGCTCAAACTCCCTATTGAAATGCTTCATAAGAAGCTTAAACAAATTGATTTTCTGACCATAAGCACAGTCATGACTGTAGCAAATTACCCCTTAGCCTACACCCTTTTCATTAAAAATAAATAAGTATAAAGGATTGCTTTTCACTGACCCCCACCAAAACTAGTCAACAAATCACAACAATAAAAGTATCAATAACTAAACAGCGCTATACTGCCCGTATTTTGTGATTTTCGGATGACCAAGCTGTGCGCTGTTGAAACGTGTCCATAGCTTGAAACTTGGGAGCATACCCATAATAAAGTTGGAATTCTGAGAAAACACTTGCCGCAAAGGGGTTGTGCCAAGGTTCCTATTTGTTCGATGCTTAAGGATAGGGGGAAAAAGCTTACTCTCAACGGCTTTGGTCTTAATTCGTTGAAAGTCAAAAATGTTCAAATAATAGCGTTCCATGCAAAGATCTCTCATTCGAGGTATCCAAATAATCTGACGCCACATTATACTGCTTTTATTGAATGAGTCTAGTAGAACACTCGCCTTCAAGGGGCAGACTTAGCAAAAGCTAGCGAGTATATCATTCGGTGGCCTCATCAACATACGACAACGCGATACCCTAATTTTCTAGCAAGTGAACTGCCAATGTCACTTTACCTCTGTTTGTATCGCAGCTGTGAATTGAACGCTTTTCATCACCCTAAAACTCATACCCAAGGAGTAAGCAAAGCTTAGCTTACTAAGTTGACTGAGACCAGGCAGGCATCAGAGCAAGCTTCATTATATCACCATCCCGGTTTTGCTTTATAGAATAGGACTCGTGAACTAATCGCTGCCGAATAAATCTCTGGTATATACCTTGTCCGCAACGTCACGAATTTCATCTACCATACGGTTAGACACGATGACGTCTGAGATCAGCTTGAACTCATCAAGGTCATTAATGACTCCAGACTGCAAAAATTCCTGCTCGCATAACACTGGCTCATAGATTACCACGTCAACTCCGGCATTCTTTATTCTTCTAATCACCCCCTGAATTGCAGAAGACCTAAAGTTATCAGAGCCTACTTTCATGATCAGCCGATAGATCCCTACCACTTTTGGACGGCGCTTAAGCACTGACTTAGCGATGAACTCTTTACGTGTGTCGTTTGCATCAACAATGGCACGTATAAGGTTATTAGGCACATCTTTGTAATTGGCCAATAACTGCTTGGTATCTTTAGGCAAACAATAGCCACCATAACCAAATGAAGGGTTGTTATAATGCATTCCAATCCGAGGGTCTAAGCCAACGCCTTCGATAATTTGCCTGGTATCCAGCTGATGCTTTTCCGCATAAGTATCCAGTTCATTGAAAAATGCAACGCGCATGGCGAGGTAGGTGTTTGAAAACAGCTTTATAGCCTCTGCCTCTGTTGGATTAGTAAATAGCACGTCGATGTCTTTCTTGTGCGCACCTTGCTGAAGTAAGCCCGCAAATACGCATGCACGCTCTGAGTGCTCACCAACAATAATACGAGAAGGGTGTAAGTTATCGTATAGTGCACGCCCTTCTCGTAAAAATTCTGGAGAAAAAATAATGTTTTCAGAACTAAACTTTACCTTGGCCCGCTCTGTAAAACCAACTGGCACAGTCGATTTAATAACAATGGTCGCCTCTCTATTGTGTGCCAATACATCATTGATAACGAGATCCACCGTTTGCGTATTAAAATAGTTAGTCTCGGGGTCATAATCCGTCGGCGTCGCAACAACAACAAAATCTGCCAGTCGATAAGCTTGCGCTTTATTTGTCGTTGCTCGGAAAGTCATCGATTTATTTGACAAACGTTCCGAGATGTCTGAGTCAACAATCGGTGAACAATGACGATTTAACATGTCTACCCTTTCAGGCGATATGTCCAGAGCGATGACATCGTGGTGTTGTGCAAGCAACATGGCAATCGACAAACCAACATACCCCGTCCCGACAACCGTAATATTCATAGTCTCTTCTACCCTCTTGATATGCAAACGTATCAATAAAAAGCTCAACCAACATTTTTGCCGTACTTTCAAATACAGCACTCAGCTATCAATACGTACCTCGTTAATGACACAAAGCAATCTCAGCATAAAACGCCCACGAGACTTTTTTATGACTCTTTTGCTTTGAAAATATGACAACAGCGCTTAAAAAATGCGACTAACAGCCAGTTCTCTGCTTAGCAAGTTTCAGCTACTGCTCTGCTACTGTTGTTTATGCATGCTCAGATATGATTTGGGGGTAGAGCGTTACTGCATAAGCAGAACATATTCGGCAGTTAAGTGGGGATTACAGGTTTATTGCAGCATTTATACATATTTCAGACTTACTGCAGTACGAGGTACCGAGAAGCCTAGTGACTGGAAGATCAGTGGAGCAACCAATGCGACTACTTTCTAAACAAAACAATTGACAAGTTAGCGTTCGACCTTCGAAGCGAGCTTTGATATGTAACTCCAGTAGGCGACCCTGTGACTGCGCAATTTTATTAATGATCTGTACTAGGTTGGGTAGAGTTAAAATGGCGCAATCAAACTGATAGCACACCACTGGCTGAAACAAACACGCCTTGTTTTCTTAACTCACTGCTGGCGCTGACTTATACCATTTTGAATAATTA
>NZ_JXYA01000060.1 GCF_000967655.1 Pseudoalteromonas rubra | reverse complement strand
CTGCGGAGTGGTAGTTCAGTTGGTTAGAATACCGGCCT
Source organism: Pseudoalteromonas rubra (assembly GCF_000967655.1). Classification (GTDB taxonomy): domain Bacteria; phylum Pseudomonadota; class Gammaproteobacteria; order Enterobacterales; family Alteromonadaceae; genus Pseudoalteromonas; species Pseudoalteromonas rubra_A. The sequence continues at coordinate 19,554 of NZ_JXYA01000060.1, read as the reverse complement.
GTCACGCCGGGGGTCGCGGGTTCGAGTCCCGTCCACTCCGCCATTTGATATAAGCATAAAAAGTCATACCACTGCGGAGTGGTAGTTCAGTTGGTTAGAATACCGGCCTGTCACGCCGGGGGTCGCGGGTTCGAGTCCCGTCCACTCCGCCACTTTTTATTTCTCCTCCATTATTACTTCCTGAAAACTCCTGGTAATTTAATTTATCATTATTACTTAATAGCACCTGAACTACATAAGTTATCTCAACAGCCTAGTCTTTATCTTGGTTATATTGAAAACTAAGTTTAATACTGGTTCAGTTATTCTTGCCCTTTTCACAATTCTTTTGTCCTTTTTGCAATATTCCAAGAAATATTAATTTGTAAATAGGTGTAACCCTGTCTGCTTAATCTGTTAATGAGTGTTACTTTGGCCAGTTTTGTTCCTTTTTTAATTGAAGCGCTTTTTTGGCAAAGGCATAATACGCCTAATTAATTTCAATATAGTAAATAATAAACCGAATGGCTTTCTCCATCCGGAAAAATAATAAGGACAGGTATGAAATCTCTCAATACGGCGAGTATTTTACTTATAACCTTGCTTGGTGCTACCGGATGTGGCAGCTCAGGTGATAACCACCTTTCTTCCGGATCGGCTAACAGTGGCGATAAAGACCAAGTGGTAGACAGTGGTAACACGGGTGATAAAGATTCAGGCGATCAGGGCACGACAAGCAAAGGTGATGATGTTTTAAACGTCAAAATTATAGGCGCCATTGAAAAAGGCCCTTTTGTAGTTGGCTCTTCCGTCACAATCAATAAATTGACCGAGCTAGGTCAGAACACCGGGACCACAATCGTTACTAATACAACCAATGATTTGGGCCATTTTGATTTTAATGCCAATGCAACAGATTTATTGCAGATCACCTCAACAGGGTATTATCGTAATGAGATAACCGGCGAGCTATCGTCAGATACTGTTACCCTGAGATCATTATATAAAGCGGATGAAAATGCGCAGCAACAGGCGAATGTAAACTTACTGACCCACCTGACCAGTACCCGCGTTCTGGCATTGTTAAAATCCGGAGAAATGAGTTTTGAGCAGGCTGTTGTGCAAGCGGAAGAAGAATTCAAGCGCACATTTCAACAGGTGATTGCTGCGCCAGAAGGAAAAGAGTTTGCCTCTGTGTCGATTTTTGACATCCAGGGGTCGTCAGACAGCGCCTATTTGTTGACAGTCTCGGCCTTGGCCTATCAATACGCATTGAACAAGTCGTCAGCCAAAAACACAGCCTCAGAGGGTGAGCTCACGTTTCTCATTAATGAACTGGAAGAAGACTTTGGTGCCGATGGTAAAATTGATGATGCACAAAAGCTGACTGAGCTCAAAGCAATGCATGCCGATATTGACCCCGTTGCTGTGACAAATAATATTAGTCAATGGATCAAAGGGCAGAGTACGCTAACTGTGCCGGATATCAACCGCTATTTGGACAGCGACCTGGATGGCTTGGTGAATATAACGGATACCGATGATGATAACGATGGTATTCCTGATGATGAAGATACAAACCCATTCATTGCGCAGCTCGTAAGTGATGATCTTAGTCTGAGCGTGGCGGAAGATACTGTGCTTGCCATTGAGATCAGTTCAAATTCTCCACTGGATCGTGAAATCGTGTTTGAGGTACAAACTCAACCGCAGAATGGCCGTCTCACGGGGGCGTTTCCCCAATTTTCCTATCAGCCAAATGCTAACTTTAACGGACAGGACAGTTTTACGTTTGTATTACGTCAGGGGGAACTAACGAGTCGTGAAGTCACGGCTAGCATTAGTGTTACACCAGTAAATGATGCGCCTGCAATCTCAGGAACTGCATCATCTCAAGCTGTTGTAGGGGAGCGATACAGCTTTGTACCTGAAGCGAGCGACATTGATTTGTCGGCTTTGACCTTTTCGGTAGAAAATTTACCCGTTTGGGCGTCGCTGAATAACCAGACAGGAGAAATTTCAGGCACACCAACCGATGCCCATGGTGGCATGCATTCAGATATTAAAGTATCAGTCTCCGATGGTGAGTTGAGTGCTACGTTGCCGGAATTCAACATTCAGGTGTTATATTCTGCTTTGCCTGGGCCTGAGGGTCTGACATCAAGTGCTGAGGAAGCTGAACCCGGACAGCATGATGTAACACTGAGCTGGCAAAATGTCGAATATGCCGCAGATTATATGTTGCAGATAGCCAGTGATCAGAATTTCACATCGCCAAGTTACCATGACCTTACGGGCAGTAGTGAAATCAATCTGAAATTAAATTCGGGTACTCATTTCTGGCGTGTCAGTAGTGTAAACCCAGATGGCGTGGAAGGTACGTGGAGCAGTGTACAACAGATGGAGCTGGGTGTATTTACTGCGATATTTGGTGGTTCTGGTGAAGAATGGCTGTGGGATGCCATAGCAACCCAGGACGAAGGGTATTTGGTTCTGGCATCCACCCGTTCACCTGAGCTTGTTGAACAGGTCAATGCTGATCCGCATAGTTGGATATTTAAGGTAGACGCAAAAGGCAATCTGCAGTGGCAGTATATCCGTGCTTGGGACTCCTTCAATTACCTTCGCAAGGGGATTGAGTTATCGGATGGTTCATTTATTCTCATGGCATCAGGATCCAATCAACTCATAAAGTTGGATGCACAGGGTAGCGAGCTTTGGGACAAGGTGTATGAGCAACCTGCCGGGACCAGTAAATTCACCTCCATATTACAGGTCAATGGTCAGCTTATCGCAGGTAGAAGCACCCCAGAAGGCGAGGAGTTGGTTACTATCTCGGCCGAATCCGGAGAGGTGACCGGTAGTTTATCTTTACCTAAACCACAAACTGAAGTGGCCTCTACTATGTATATTTCGACTATGGGGCAAACTCAAGCGGGTAACCTGTGGGTAGCGGGTGGCGTAAACCCCGAAGGGCTTGATGGCCTGGGTGATCAATATAGGTATGCGGGGGCTTTTTTATATATCTATGATAAAGATTATGAGCCAGTTATAACCTGGCATAATGCTGGAAGTGGCACACTGACTGCCAATCTGCATGACATTTTTGAGCTTGAAAATGGTAACTTCTTTTTTTCAGGGCAGAGTGTGAGTGGATATGCTTGGGCCATGGTAAGTGGTGATGGGACCACGATTAAAGACGAGCTGTTAGATTCCGAGTTTTTGCAACTATACAGCATGTTTGAGAGAGATGGTTATTTCTACGGCATTGAAGTCCAGCTTGAAGGTGAGCCTGTTTTATTTAAGAGTGATATCAATGAGTGGCAGCGAGAAACAGTAAAAACGGTACTGGGAACCACTATGATTAACAACCAAGATGGCACTATCACATTATTCGATAGCTTTGCTTCAGGGCGGCAAGACGATATAGTGATAAAGAAAACAACATTAGAGTAACTTTTACTCGACGGCAGCCCGGGGCATATCGGGCTGCTGCTTCTACGTACCTGCTTAATTAACCCTCCTTTTTCTTGATCGCAGCCATAGTGAAAATTACGTGCTACCTTTATAACTGACTAATTGCGACGCCAAAGTGGTGCCATGTTATGTATTGGGCCTTTTTCTTTTTGATATTGTTTGGCGGGTCTGTTGCAAATTCCCACGAGGACATTCGTATCGCAACCGGCGAATACCCACCGTTTACCGGCAGTCAGCTTGTTGACGATGGCTTTGTTAATCATCTCATTCGCCAAGCGCTTGCAAATGAAGGGCTGGATGCCGAGTTTGTCTACCTGCCCTGGAAGCGCAGTTTTCAGGCTGCTCAGCAAGGGCAATATGATATGGCGTCTTACTGGGTTTGCGAGCGCGAATATCAGCAAGACTTTTATTGCAGCGACGAGTTGTACCGGGGCCAGTTGTTACTTTACTTTCGTGCCGATACTCCCTTGCCACAGTGGCAAACCATTGATGATCTTAAGCCTTATCGCATAGGGGCGATTTTAGGCTATGAATATGTACCTGAATTTCGCAAGGCAATGGAAGAGGGCGACTTGGATGTGATCATGGTCAGCAACGACCGGCTGAACCTGAACATGCTACTGAATGACCGTGTTGATTTAATTTTGTTAAGTGATACGGCAATGCAAAGCCTGCTTACGGAACATTTCTCAGCTTTACAGGCAGATAAAATACGCGCGCATCCAAAGCCGTTTTTAAATTACCAGGCACATGTGTTATTTCCTAAATCATTAAAAGGCAGCGCCGCTTTGCAGGCACGCTTTAATACAGGCCTGAAAAAGCTCAAAGCCTCAGGCGAGTTCGAACGTCAGTGGCAACGGCTGCTCAATGGTGAGTTCATCCCTCAGCAGGATTGAGTTGCGGCTGCTAATTTGCTCCGGATTTTTGGCTCAGCCGTTTGATGTCTCCTTCGACAGATTCCATCTTTGCAATCAGTAAAGTGCCATCGGCGGCAATATCGTAGTGCCACAACAAATTTTGCGTTTTCAGGAGCTCTGGCCGGGTATTGCCGTCAAGCGGCATGCGCCAGATATGATCCGTTTTTGACCAGGCGCTTTGCCAGTACAGGAAACCATCTCTCAGTCTGGGGTTCGTTACCTGGTGATAAGCCTTGGGGGCAAGTGATGCAAGTCGCGATTTATCTGAAAGCGGCACTGACAGATCTGTGACGCGATAAATGGCCGACTGTTTAAACACAAGCCAGTTTTGTGCCTGGTGGTCATACAGCAGCAGATCAGAGCTCACATTATAGCGGCGCTGTAGTTGCCCGGACTTACTGTAGATCAGCACCTCGTGGCCGTCGGTGGCCCACAGGGTTTGGCTGTCCAGCCAGCCAAAATGGCTGAGTGAATGCGATAACTGTGGGGTAAAGGTTTGCATCACACCCGAACGGTCAAGCAACAGCAAACGGGATTCCCGGTTAGCCAGAATATAGGCATTGTCCGGGCTCCAGGTGACAAAGTTGACGTACTCATCGCCGGTGTGATGAGTCAGCTGGATCACCCGGTCGTTGCTGTGCAAATAAATCTCGCAGGCACCGGTGCGACGCGACATAAATGCGGTCTCGCCCAGGCTGTTCGTGACGGGCAGATAGTCATGGCTTGAGCTGGAAAAAATCGGCAGGTTGTCTTTGTCGCGAATATTCACCTGCCAGCTTTCTGCGGCACTGAAAATATCTCCCTGATTGTCAACACTCAGGCTACTGAAGAGCCCCTGTGGCGTTGCGATAACCGGGTATTGTTGGCCATCCCGGGTGGTGGCAATCAGATTGTGGTGTTTGCTGCTGTCATTGGTGATCACGCTGTGGTGTTTTGGATCGTAAGCAATCAGCCAGACGGGGTAAGGCCAGCGCATCTGTACCTTAGCATCTAAGGTGATCAGCCGCGAGTGCAGGTTGGCATCTTTGACTAGGTAGTAAGTTTGCTCATCCCAGCCGCGCAGCGCAGTGATCAGCTTATCGCCTTTGTTCAACTTTAACGGGATGGGAATATATTTTTTACTATCAATATTATACTGATATGCATGTGTCCCCGCTTTGTCACGCACCGTGGCAATCAGTTGCGTGTCAGAGCGCCAGGTGGGTGCCTGAATATGGTAACAAGGCAGGTCCTGTGATCGGTGGAGCTGCTGACCTTGTGCATTGACTATCAGTAATCGACAGCCATCTCCCAGGTATTGCCAAAATGCCAGCCAGTCCTTAACTGGATGCCAGGTGGGTTTGGCAACCCGGTTATCAAAACTCAGACGCATATTATGGTTCCCCTGTTTATCGCTAATAACCAGAGTATTGAAATCGTCAACATAAGCCAGCAGAGGTTTGCTGGTATGGGCTGCGACATCAAACTCCAGCCCTAATTCATAGGTGATATCTTCAACCTCATAATGTGGCACAACAATGGGTTCTGGTGCTGAGGAAAAATAGGCAATGGCGCTGAAGCAGGCGGCAACTATGGGTAATACCAGCAATCGGGCGTGTTTTTTTCCAGTGGCGGCGGGCTCAGTCGCTGAGGCACTCTGGACCTCGGTATGCGCGCGTGCCTGAGGTTGACGCAGCTCAACAGGGGCAATAAATACATAGCCCCGCTTGGGCACCGTTTTAATAAAGCGAGGCCCTCTGGCACTGTCATTCAGAATGCGACGTAATTTGGTCAGCAATTGATACAGGCTATTAGATTCGACAATGGTATCTGGCCACAACGCCTCGCTCAGTGCATCCTGCGACAGGACCGTGTCGGGCGAGGCGACAAAAAGTTCCAGTAGTCTGGCAACCTGAGGTTCAAGCTTGATGACCACCTGGCTGTCTGGTGCGCGCAACTCATCCTGACTGGCGTCAAACTGCCAGGATAAAAAGTAATAGTGCTGAGCGCGTGTGTATGTCTCCCTGCTTGATTCCATCTTAGTCAGGCTACCTTGGTTATTTTATCTGTGTGACTGGCGCGGTAATGGAGTCCATACCAGTTCCTGTTAATCCATTGCGGCTTTTGCAATTTAATAAGTGGCAATCCAATGAGTACCTGAGCTTATGAGCTGAAATTAACCTAGTTCAGAACAAAGTCAATAATCATCAGCGTTTGATCATGCTTATTCAGGAAACTTTCAGCTTTTTTACGATGCTTTTCTGCTGCAATGCATGCAGTTACTCATATCGGGAGCAGTCATATGAAGCAGTACTATTGGATCTTGTGCATCAGTGCAGTGTTGAACAGTCAGGCGCTGTTAGCAAATCAAGTTCGGGACACGCAGATAAACCTCGACGGTCGCCTGGATGAAGCCGCCTGGCAGAGCGCCAGCCAGTTTAGGCGTTTTTATCAGGTGGTTCCTGCCACCCTGACAGTCCATACCGATAAGGTGCATGCCAGAGTATTTAGCGATAAATCAGGTATTTACATTGGTGTTGTTAACTATCAGGATGAGGCAAGCAGGCAGAAGCAGTTTAATATTCAGGACGCCTTTATGCAGGCCGAGTTCAACCGCATTGTGGTCGACTTTGCCGGTGATGGCAGTGGTGCCTATGAGTTTGCGGTAACGCTGGGCGGCGGTACGCAGGATGCGGTATTGACCCCGCAGCTGACTAAAGACAGCGACTGGGACGGTGACTGGCAGTCAGCGACGTTCGAGGCGGCGGATTTCTGGTCTGCTGAGGTGTTTATTCCCTGGCATACCGTGTCTTTTTACAATCCGGCGCACCGCGCTGATAGCGCGCAAGGCGAAATAGGGGTTTCTGTTCAGCTTTATGACCTGAGTAAAAATTATATCTATGCAAATCAAAAACAAACAACCAGCAATAGCGATTTCTATCTGGGCATGCCCAAGTTGAAATCGGCCATCCCACAGCACAGCCAGCTAAGCTTTGTGCCTTATGTTAGCCATCAGCAGCATTTTGCTGCGCAGGCGGCAGATAACAGCGACAGCGATGCAGGCTTTGATCTGTTTTATAAACCCAGTCACCATCAAAAATGGTCGGTGGCGGTGAACCCGGACTTTGGCCAGGTAGACAGTGACGAGGTCGATATTAACTACAGCGCCGTTGAAACGCTGCGCAGCGATAAGCGGCCTTTCTTTACTCAGGACATAGGCGTGTTCAGCGTGCAGGCATTGCAGGACACTAAGCTTATCCACACCCGGCGGATAGGCGCAGGCAGCGACGATGGCAGTGAGTTTATTACGCCCATCGACCTGGCTACCCGTTTTGTTCATCAGGGCGAGACCATACAGGTCGGCGCGTTTGCAGTAAAAGAAAATGACCTCGACAGTGACGCCGGTAAGCGTTTTTACGCTGCCCGGGCAAAGTATCGACAAAAACATTGGCAGTCGGGTGTGCTGGCCACTTATACCGACCGCCCCTGGCTGGCGCGCAATGCGAAAACTGTGGCCTGGGACAGCCAATATCAAAGTGCCACCTGGTCGTTTCAGGGAGCGCTATTGGCCAGTCAGGTAGAGCAGCACAGTGAACAGACGGGCAATGGGGTGTCAATGCAGCTGGGATATCAGTTCTCACCAAACACCACTGTAGAGGGACGCTATCTCAAGCTCAATGACCATTTTGATAATAGCGACCTTGGCTATGCTCAGCGCAATAACTGGCAGTACAGTGAGGCGAAGTTTAGCCATGCTATCAATACACAAAGCGACTGGTTATCGCGTATTAAGCACTCACTAACATTGCGCTACGAGGCAGATAATGACGGATTGAAACTACCGGCCCGGCAGGCTTATCTGAGCCAATGGTTGCTAGCCAGCGGCGGCCAGGTTGACCTGCACCTGGACAGAGTCAGCGGAGGCTGGCAGGACAATATCGGGCGTAACAGTCAGGCTTTTGAGGTGCCCGGAAACTGGGAAACCCGGGTAATGTATATCAGTCCTTATATCGGAAAATTTTCCTGGGCTGCCAGCTTTGAGTATGACAGGGAAGGGTTTGCAGGCAGTGCGCAGCAATATGCGGTCGATCTGACCTGGCTGCCACACCCAAACTGGACGCTGAAATTTAATAACTTTTACCGCACCGGGGATGGCTGGTTAATGGCAAGTGATACCGATCAGGTTACTCAGTATGAACGGGATTTCTTCGTCAATAAAATTCAGGTGAGCAGCCTTATCACCGACAAGCTGGAATTTTCTTCGACACTGGAATGGGCTGTCCTTGAGGCGCGCAGCGATCAGGTTTTTGCATTGCAGGACCACCAGCGCCAGCTGTTACACAATGTGGACACGAGCTTTGAGGACCGCCGCCTGTCCAGCCAGTTTAAGCTGCGTTACCGGATGGGGGCTCTGTCCGATCTGTTCTTAGTCTATCGCCGCGGTGCCGCTGTGGGAGACAGCTTACCCCGTGGTCAGATCGGTACACAGGCCTGGCTGGAGAGCGCAAAGCAGTTGTGGCAGGCACCGATGCAAGACTCGGTGTTAGTGAAAGTCAGGTATAAGTTCTGACAAACGCAGTGCAGCCCTTCGTTGTGTGAATATTTCTCAATTCACAGCGCGTGTTCAGCGTCGCATACTGAGTTTTTTATATTCAGGGACAAGGCTATGCCAATAAGACATGTAATGATTGTGGGCGCGGCGCTGAGCTTGCTTGCCTCGTGCACCGCTCATCAGAACACAACCAACTTGTATCAGGCGCAGGATTGGGTTACGGATGGGGTGTTTACTGACGGGGTGGAAGGTCCGGCTGTGGACCGTAATGGCGTGTTGTATGCGGTCAATTTTGCTCAGCAGGGTACAATCGGTCAGGTGAGCGGGCACGATAAAGCAAACCTGTATCTGACCCTGCCCAAGGGGAGCATAGGAAATGGGATCCGTTTCGACCCGCAGGGTAATATGTATATTGCCGATTATACTGGCCACAACGTACTGAAAGTATTGCCCGATAAATCGGTTACTGTGCTGGCTCATAACCCGCACATGCACCAGCCCAACGATTTGGCGATCAGTGACAGTGGTATACTCTTTGCCAGCGATCCGGATTGGCAAAACAGCCAGGGGCAAGTCTGGCGGATCTCTGCCGATGGTCAGACTCAGTTGCTGCGAGCCAATATGGGCACCACCAACGGCATAGAAGTCAGTCCGGATAACCGTACCTTGTATGTTAATGAGAGCGTGCAGCGGCGGATCTGGGCATTTCCACTCGATGAGCAGGGCATGACTGGCACGCCAGAATTGTTTTACGAATTCACCGAGCATGGTCTGGACGGCATGCGCTGTGATGAAAATGGCAACCTGTATGTAGCCCGTTATGGCGCAGGCGAAGTGGCTATCCTTTCACCGCAAGGCCAGCTTTTGCGCAAGGTTGCGCTGAAGGGCAAGTATCCGACCAATATTGCCTTTGGCGGCAAAGATGGCAGGCAGGTGTTTGTGACCATGCAAAAGCGCGGCGCTATTGAAACTTTTATTTCTCAATACGCAGGACGCGCTTTTAACCGACATACTTTGTAACGACAGCCGCATATGCCCGGCTCAGGTGTTTTGTTAATATCGGAACAGGCAACAATCAAGGACCTGTATGATAGAAATAAAACACCTGAGCAAAGTGTACCTGCACGACCCGGTTTTCTCTGACTATAGCGCGACACTGGCTGAGCAAAAGCTGTGCATTGAAGCGCCAAACGGGCAGGGGAAAAGCACCTTATTTAGGATCATTGCTGGTCTGGATGATGCCTTTCATGGCGCTGTGTTATTTGACGGGCAAACACAGCCTGCAGCGCAGCAAGTGGTCGCACTGGCCAGCGATTCAATCCCCTATCCGGAATTTTTGACAGCCCGGCAGTTGCTACAATTAACCGTCAAAAGCTGGGCGTGTCCCTGGCCTGAACTGATGATAACTCAACTGGGGTTTGAACCATTTCTGGATACCCGCTATGGCGCCTTGTCATCCGGTAATCAGAAAAAGTGTCAGCTGATCAACGCCATAATGCGTAATACACCTTACTTGGTGCTGGACGAGCCCAGTGCCGCATTGGATCATGCTAGTCTCGATGTACTGTTGGGCTGGCTGAAGCACCATCCTGCCCAGGTGATCATAAGTTGCCACGAACCTCAGGCTTTTATTGATATTGGCTTTGTCACTCAGCCGCTATTTGGGTGAGGTGGTGATGTTACATTTTTATCGGTATCGATATCGGGCATGGCGCACGGCGCTGGCTGTGCTGATGAAACAGCTGCAGCAATTCTCATTGATGTTTGTGACGCTGTTTTTTATTTTTATTCCTCAGCTTATCATTGGCGTGTTTTATGGCCTGGGTAAACTGGTGTCTTTCGACTCGCATGACCTGGCCATAAAGGTAGCATTTGGCTTTATATTACTGCAGAGCTTACTGCTACAGGCCGTTAAACCTGCAATCATGGACACCGCGCATCGCGCGTTTCACCCCACCTTGTTGCGTAGCCGGTTACATCAATATGCCGCTGACTGGGTCCTCCTGCTGGCATGTCATAGTTTGTTTATTGCGGCGCTCATCCTGGCAATGAGTATTGGTATTGATAAGCTCTGGCAGGCGCCGCAGCTGCCAGGCTTTATGCTGGTTCAGTGGCTATTTGCCCTGGCTTTACTCTATCGCCCGCAGACCTTGCTGAGTGCAATATTGGTTGCTTTTGTAGCCATCTGGTTGGTCCCCACTATCGAGATTTATCTGGCCGTTATTTTACTCTGGCTGGCGCTGGATTGGATCAGGCCCAGGTTCCGGGTAACACTGCCGCAGCCCCGGCTAAACCTTGCAAGCTTCTGGTACTATGTTATCCAAGCTTCCCCCTGGATGTTGCTGTGGCGCTCGGGGGCGTCATTACTGACTATGTGGGCCGGTTTGATCATTGCCAAAGAGCGGCCAGATCTTTTGCATTACTATACCTTAGTCATACTGCTCGTGAATCAGTTGTGGTGGAGCAGCCTGTATCTGGATACCAATAAACAGGTGGCCGGGCGCAGAGCCTATTGGCGCGGCCTGGGGGTATATTCTCAGCTTGTACTCAGCCAGTCATTGTTGATTTACGGAGTAAGTGTGGTGAGCTGGCTGGGGGGTGTGCTGCTGCTCAAGGGTGAACCATTCAGCCTGGCTGTGATATTGGGCAGCCCGCTGCTGATGTGGGTGGTTCAGCGCCATCCACAACGTTTGGCTGTGGCCTGGGGCAGTTTCAGTGTCACTGTGATGATGATTACAGTGTTGTTTATCTGAGTGGTAATACCAATTTGCTTAATTAAGTGTTCTATTTTGAGGCGAGAAAATATGTTCGATAACTAGGCAAAAACTTGCGAACTCATACCTTAGGTAAAGGTTCTAAATGAGAAGTTTTTAACACAGTTAGCGTCATATTTGCTCCGTCAAATTGAACAGGTATTAAGTGAAATTGGTATAAATAGCAGGCATAAAAAAGGCCAGCTTAGCTGGCCTTAGGTTCGAGACAAGTTACGCGGCGTTAGCGCCCGCGTCTTTTGCAACTACTCTGGCTTTACCAGCCAGTAGATCAGCCGGATCAAAGTCATCCACATTGATAACGGCCAGTCGCTTCGCTTCGACGGCTGCCAGTTTGTCGGCTTCGTCGTTGTTCAGCGCACCACATTCACGACCCATTTCGGCCACTTTGTCCAGGCGCATGAACGGTAGTTTTTCACCTTTGGCACGACATACTTTGTCGAACAGCGGCTCCACTTCCAGAATGTCCTTCAGTGTTTGCTCTTGTTTACCAATCAGGTTCAGCGGTTCATCGCGCAGGTAAATGTGTGAAGCCAGACGGTCACGGGCTGAGCTTGGCGTTTGCAGAAGCTGTGCCAGTTTGTGCTCCATCTGATCCGTTGGCTTACGAACCGGACGACCAAATGGGAACAGGATCAGCTTAAGCAGACCACGCAACGCCATTGACGGCATGTTGTTAATAAGGTCCGCCAGGGCTCGCTGACACAGGTACAAATGTTCCTGACAAGCCCACTGAACGTAAGGTAAGTCTTCTTTACGACGACCTTCATCGTTATAACGCTTCAGTGTGGCAGAAACCAGGTACAGGTAACTTAGCAAGTCGCCCAGTCGTGCAGAAATACGCTCTTTACGTTTCAGTGAACCACCAAAAACGGCCATACAGATGTCAGACATCAGTGCCAGCGACGCGCTGAAGCGCGCAGCAGCACGATAGTAATCCGCTGTTTCATCGTTAAATGGTACTTTGCTGAAGCGACCGCCAGTCAGGGCCAGCCACTTAGTGCGAACCAGGTTAGAAATGGTAAAGCCAATGTGGCCCATTAATGCCTGATCAAAGCTGTTCAGTGCTTCTTCTTTATCCTTAATGGTACAGGCGTTGAGCTCAGCCAGTACAAAAGGATGGCAGCGGATTGCGCCCTGACCGTAGATGATCATATTACGGGTCAGAATGTTTGCACCTTCCACTGTGATAGCAATAGGCGCACCCTGATAACCGCGGCCCAGGTAATTGTTTGGACCCAGACAGATCCCTTTACCACCGTGAATATCCATTGCGTGCTTGGTTGAATCACGCATTTGCTCTGTCAGGTGGTATTTCAAAATAGCAGAAATAACAGACGGTTTTTCACCTAAGTCGACGGCACCCGTTGACATGCTTACCGCAGCGTCACTGCTGTAGGCGTAACCACCCAGTTTAGCCAGCGCTTCTTCAATCCCTTCCATTTTACCAATGGGCAGTTTGAACTGACGGCGAATACGGCTGTATGCACCGCTGGCCAGCGCCAGAGACTTAATACCACCGGTTGAGTTAGACGGCAGTGTGATCACGCGACCCACTGACAGACACTCAACCAGCATGCGCCAGCCCTGACCTGCCATTTTCGGACCACCAATAATGAAATCAAGCGGTACGAAGACATCTTCACCCTGAGTTGGGCCATTCTGGAAGGGGACGTTCAGCGGGAAGTGACGGCGACCAATTTCAACACCCGGGGTGCTGGTTGGGATCAGTGCACAGGTAATACCAATTTCTTTTTTGTCGCCAAGCAGGCCATCCGGGTCGCGCATTTTGAATGCCAGGCCCAGTACGGTGGCTACAGGTGCAAGCGTGATATAACGCTTATTCCAGGTCAGGCGAATACCTAAGGTTTCTTTGCCTTCCCATTCACCTTTACAGACGATACCAAAATCCGGGATAGATGACGCATCAGAGCCGGCTTCCGGAGAAGTCAGGGCAAAGCAAGGGATCTCATCGCCTTTTGCCAGACGTGGCAGGTAATGATCTTTTTGCTCTTGTGTACCATAGTGCTGGAGTAATTCACCCGGACCTAATGAGTTAGGTACACCTACGATAGAAGACAGCAGAGTCGACTTACTGGTCAGCTTTTGCAGAACGCAAGACTGCGCATAGGCCGAAAACTCCAGACCACCGTATTGCTTTTTGATGATCATGGCAAAGAACTTGTTGTCTTTCAGGTATTGCCATACTTCCTGCGGCAGGTCGGTCAGCTCGTGGGTTGCTTCCCAGTCGTTCAGCATTGCACATACTTCTTCAACCGGGCCGTCCATAAAGGCTTGCTCTTCCGCAGTCAGGCGTGGTGCCTGATACTGGTGAAGTTTATTCCAGTTTGGGTTACCACAAAACAGATCGGCTTCCCACCAGGTAGTACCAGCATCGATAGCGGACTTTTCGGTTTCTGACATGCTCGGCGTGACTTTTTTGAACGCCTTGAACAGTGGCGCAACGATGTATTGTTGACGCACGTTAGTCATCGATAGAGGGATGGCAATGGCTAAAAAGATTAACCAGGCAAACGCGCCAAAGGCCCCGGCAAAGGTGCCAATTAGCAACGTCGCCGCAGCAACACCCAGACAGGTGTTCCAGCTCGCACGGTGGTAGCAGGCAGCGCTAACCAGTGCGATTAAAGCGAGTGTAAATAAAAGTGTCATGTTGTTATTCCTTGTAAGAGGTCTGACCACATTGGCTAGGCTAGCTTGTTGGACCAGTGATTTCAAGCTTAAAAAGCATCTTATCTTCATTTTAGTTGCTAATTATTTACCACGCGAGTTAACCATGTTGGTGTTGTTTTTATGTAATTGGTTTGTAATTTTTAAGTTCTTGCCTATAGTTTAGGAGATCATTCTAGGAGGGAATTGTCATGCAATATGGAACATTGTGTGTCGCGTCTGCGACGTTTTTTGCTATGCTGCTTTCAGCTCATCTTTACCAGCCTGCTGTTTTTCTTAACCTTGTCAGTTGCGTGTTGTGCGCCATTTACGGCTATCAGGGCGCCAGTATCATTGCCATGTTTCTAGCATGGTGTAATGTACAGGCGTTTTTGGTCAGTCCGTGGATCAATTTGACCGAGCAACCCAGTATCAAAATGTTGGTGATATTTTTGCTTTGCGTAATGTTTGCGGCCATCAGTATTGGGGTTCACAAACGTTAGTCTGTTGTCCAGGCGGTGGCTGCGGTACAATAAAGGGTCCGTGTATCGTTTGGGAAGAATGAATGAAGATCCTTGCAGATCAGAATATGCCCCTGGTTGAAGAGTTTTTCTCTGATCTTGGGGTTGTACAGCGTTTTGATGGCCGCAGCCTGAGCCCACAGCAACTGATTGATGCCGATGTGCTGCTCACCCGCTCTGTGACTCAGGTTGACAGCACACTGCTGGCCGAGGCATCGAAGCTCAAGTTTGTTGGCACCGCAACCATAGGTGTTGATCACATCGACCGGCCCTTGCTAACGCAGCGTGGTATTGGATTTGCCAGTGCCCCCGGCTGTAACGCGGTTGCCGTTGCTGAGTATGTGATCAGTGCTCTGTATGCGTATGCGCAGCACAGAGCGATTAATCTGCAAGGCAAAAAGCTGGGTATTGTTGGGGTTGGCAACATCGGCCAGTGTTTACACGACAAACTGGCTGCCAGCGGGATTGAGTTATTGCTGTGCGACCCACTGCGTCATGAGTCCGGTACGCTGGCTCAGCATATGCCACTTGACGAGCTGCTGGCGCAAGCCGATATTGTCACTTTTCATGTGCCTTTAGTTCGGACCGGGGCGCATCAGACGCGCCATCTGCTTAATGCTCAGCGGATCTCGGCACTTAAGCCTGATATGCTGGTGATTAACGCAAGTCGGGGCGATGTGATTGATAATCAGGCGTTGTTAAATGCGCTTGAGGGCGGTCAGTCAATCGACCTGGTGCTGGATGTGTGGGAAAACGAACCCGATATTCTGATGCCGCTGCTGGCACACACCTTATTTGCCTCTGTGCACATTGCCGGCCATACGCTGGAAGGCAAAGCGCGCGGTACTCAGATGTTGTACCAGGCTTTGTGCAGCCAGTTAGGCGTAGAAGCGAGTAAATCGTTGGAGTCGTTTTTACCTATTCCAGCACTGACTTCTTGCTATGCGGAGCATACGCTCAGTGAACAGGAACTCGGCAGACTGGTGCATCTGGTCTATGATATTCGTCGTGATGATGGCCTGATGCGCAGTAATATCGCCAGTCAGGGGTTTGATATGTTGCGTAAAAACTATCCCCCGCGCCGCGAGTTTAATACCCTCACGGTACAAAATGCGCCACAGTGTGGGCAACAGTTACAGCAGCTTGGTTTTAAAGTAGTTAATTCGAATGAGGAATAATATGTCGCAGAAATATGATGTGGCGGTGCTCGGGGCAACCGGGCTGGTTGGTAAGCAAATTATTGAAACACTGGCAGAGCGCAAGTTCCCGGTTGGCAACCTGTACCCGCTGGCGAGCAGCCGCAGTGCAGGTGAAGAAATTGAGTTTAACGGCGAAACGTTGACCGTGCTTGATGTCGAAGAGTTTGACTTTAGTCAGGCCCATATTGGCCTGTTTTCAGCCGGTGGTAGTGTCTCAGAGCAGTATGCGCCGATAGCGGCAGAAGCGGGCTGTGTGGTGATCGATAACACCTCGCACTTCAGATACGACTTTGATGTGCCTTTGGTGGTCCCAGAAGTAAACAGCGCAAGCCTGGCGGATTTTCGCAATCGTAACATCATCGCCAATCCAAACTGTTCGACAATCCAGATGATGGTGGCATTAAAGCCGATTTATGACGCTTATGGAATTGATCGTATCAATGTGTCTACCTATCAGGCTGTCTCTGGTGCTGGCAAAGAAGCGGTGGACGAACTGGCCAAGCAAACGGCTAACCTGATGAATGCAAGACCGATGGAAAACGAGGTATTCACCAAGCAAATCGCGTTTAATGTGATCCCTCAGATTGATACATTTCAGGACAATGGTTACACCAAAGAAGAAATGAAAATGGTCTGGGAAACACAAAAGATCCTTGGCGACAGCAGTGTTATGGTTAACCCAACCGCTGTGCGTGTTCCGGTCTTTTATGGCCATGCGGAAGCCATCCACCTGGAAACCCGCATGCCTTACGATCTTGAGCATATCAAGCAATTGCTGAATGAGGCACCTGGTGTGGAACTGATCGAAGATGAGCAGGATTACCCCACACCGGTCAGCGATGCCAGCGGCAACGATACCGTGTATGTGGGCCGCCTGAGAGCGGATATCTCACACCCTCACGGCCTCAACATGTGGGTTGTGTCTGATAACACCCGTAAAGGTGCCGCGACTAACAGCGTGCAAATTGCTGAAGAGTTAATCGCACACTATTTGTGATCTGTTACAGGGTTTGTCATTTATGACAGGCCCTGACCTTCCTTTGTTGTCGCTTCCTGACGGCAGCATTTTGCCACTTTTCATTTCTCTTGCGCCATGTCGGTGTAATTCGTCTATCCTTGAGAATAATCAGAGGCTTAAATAAAGCCCGGCTAACTCATTAAAAAGCATGATAAGAATGTTAATTTTCAATACTTTGGCGATGGATATTCGCCGTTATCTGGTTTATAGTTGGCAATTGGAACAGAGCTTGCACAAGCCCTATTAAGCACAATTCAGTAGTCGCGTCGCCGCCAGGGCAACGCAAGAAGAGTATACAAAGGAACAGCATGCGCGGTTTAGCCTTTATTTGTATCTTAGCAATGGCCCTTATTGCAGCGCCCGTTCACACTCAGGACGGGACCGTTCTTAAAGGTCCGAAAGGGGTGGACCTCGGTCTTCAGGGGCGTTCAGTTGGCCCGATTAAACCAACAGATACTCTGTGGCGTATCGCGCATAAAATCCGCCCCAGCGACTCGGTTTCTATTTATCAGGTGATGCAGGCGCTGTACGAGAAAAATCCGCAGGCTTTTCTCGACAACAACCTTAACCACATGCGCGATGGCGCGTATCTGAAAATCCCGACTTTGGCCGAAATTCGCCGTGTTAACCCTGAGCTTGCGCGACAAAAATCGGATCAGGATGATGAGCTTTGGGAGCTGAAAAAAAGCGGCAAGCTTGATCAGGCGACCATAGACGCTGCCGACAAACGTGTAACACAAGCGCGTAAGGTCGATGTAGAAGAGGCGCGCGAAGCGCTCACCAATGAGCTCAAATCACTTAAGATGGAGCAAGACTCCCGCCTGCTGGATTTACAAACCCAATTTAAAACGTCTGTGCGCAGTGTAGAAGAGATCCTCCAGGAAAATAACGAGCTTGAGAGAAAGCTGAATAATATTTCTGAAGAGCTTAAAAATGTTCAGGATCAGCTGGGCAGAGACAGTGAAATTCAGCAGCAGCTTAAAGCCGTGATCGACATGCAGAACGAGTTGATCGCGCAGCAGCAAATACAGGCACAGGCGGACGCCGAGTTCAGTGTTGCTAAACTATTTGCCAACCCTCTGGTTGTCGCCTTACTTGCCACCATTCCCTCTTTGCTGATCATAGGTGCGGTGGTGATGCGTATGCGTAAACGCAAGGCAAAACCAGCCGAGGAGGACGATGAATTCCTGCCGCAGTCTCCGGCTCCTGCAGCAGCCGGCGCCGCAGCTGCAGCAACAGCAGCCGCTGCAGCGGATCCCCTCGACCTCGATATTCCACACGATAATACGGACGATGCACTCAATGAAGGCGTTCAGCTGGATGACGATATTCTGCCGGATGACGAAATCGTCTTCGACAGCCTGGAAGATGATGCGTTTGAAGAAGGCAGTGACACGCTCGAGCAGGATGAACTGGACAGCTTACTGAACGACGACATTGTGTTTGACGACGAGTCAGAGGACAACAGCGAAGAAGCTGGCGCAGATGATCTGGACGACTTCTTACAACAGAATTTCGACGAAGGCGATGACAGTCTGGGTGATGAGATCACCCTGGATGTCGATGCAGAGTCAGCAAAAGACGATAACGACATACTCAGTGCCGATGATATTGACGACTTGTTCAACGAGGTCAGTGAAGGCACCGATGATGATACCCTGGATGTCAGTGATGACGCACTGGCTGCATTGAGTGAAGAACTGGCAGAGGAAAGCCAGGAAGAGGCTGGCGCAGCGGATGACGACTTTGATCTGGACGACATTGATAGTCTGATTGATGAAGTTGGAGAGTCGCCCCCAAAGTCCCCAGCGGCTGACGGAGCAGCGACAGACGATGGCTTGCTCAGTGCCGATGACATCGACGATTTGCTCGATGGGGCGCTGGATGACGAACCGGATATTGCTGAAGACGATTTTGATGTTGATGATATCGACAGCCTGCTGGACGAAGCGCAGGATAGCGGCGCAGACGCATCGCAGGCAGCAGATGCTGAACTCGACACCGACGATGATATTGACGCCTTATTGGCTGAGGCGCAGGGCGATGATGCTTCTGACGATACACTGACAGCAGAACTCGACGCTGATGACGATATCGACGCGTTATTGGCAGAGGCGCAGGGCGATGAAGCCTCTGACGATACACTGACAGCCGAACCTGACCTTGATCCAGACGATGATATTGACGCGTTGTTGGCTGAGGCGCAGGACGATGAAGCCTCTGACGATACACTGGCAGCCGAACCTGACCTTGATCCAGGCGATGATATTGACGCGTTATTGGCTGAGGCGCAGGACGATGAGGCCTCTGACGATACACTGACAGCAGAACCTGGTGTAGATCCAGATGATGATATTGACGCGTTACTGGCCGAAGCACAGGATAGTGATGCATTGCCTGACGAACAACCCGACGATATCGACAGCTTGTTAGAAGAGGAGCCGGAGACAGAGCCAGAAGACGAGCTACTGGCG
>NZ_JXYA01000059.1 GCF_000967655.1 Pseudoalteromonas rubra | reverse complement strand
TCAAAACTACTCGATTTAGGCCCGTTTTTAGAGAATAAAAACTGGTTATTCTTAGCTTTGACACTATTCACAGTGCCGCTGTTAATTGCTGAGAACAAGTACTTTTGGCGAGTTGACAGACGCCCACTCCAAAATTGGTCAGCCATTCTCACTGAGCATTGATTTTGAATGGGTGTCTCTTTCAATTACTCTGGAAGACATGACTCCAGTTGGCTACCTTGAGGCTGCATAATTCTACTAATGAGCTGTACTAGGTTGGGTGGAGTTAGATTTTTTGATTGGGTGTCCGTGTTATTCCTTTACTTAGGTTGACGCTCCACAGAAGTCTCTACCATTTGGCAAAGACAGCACCCAAGGTTCTATCGTTTCAGAGGTAAATATCTCAAGCTTTTTCCCTGTGGACAACTCAAAGACTGGGTCTATTGCAATTTGCCGTCCTTGCACCGACACCCTTATAACCTCGGTATCTAGGGTTTCTAGTATCTTATCTTCAGCCCCTTCATCCCAACAGGCAAATTCAACCACTCCATTTGAGATTACCCGCCACGCTCCCAAGGTATGAAAACTCCAATTTTCACCACTCATGGTCAGCACATCCCCGTTCCAAGAGCTAAAAGAGACTTTCAATGGAAGGTGTTGTTGCACTTCTAATATTATTTTTTCAATCATAAATCTTGCTCTACATGAGTTCTTAAACGGGCAAACTGTTTACGCTCGGCCTTTGTTGGCCCTCTAGGGCACTAGGGCACGAGTTGACAGACGCCCACTCCAAAACCTGTCTGCCACTGGGTGTCTACGTATTTTCTCGCAGTCGCAGTCATTCTTCAAGGGCCCATAAAAGGAACAAACAACGCTGGGTGTCTGTGCTTTTGCTCCCACCCTATCCTCACCAGATTGCAAATAGAGCCTGAAAACTGGCTCAAACTCACCACACGATTCACCAAAGTATTCCACGGCGCAGTCGGCAGCCAGCAAGCCTTGACTGAATTTTGTGAGCACCTGCAAAAAAAGCGGCGCCCTAACCTGGCAAATTGTGAACGCTTATTAGGATAGAGTTGTCATTATCCTAAATTCAAGTGGTGACTGTCTTACTCTGGCAGCGCTTATCTGTGCCCCAAAATACCAAATAACTACTGTTGCAACTGAAAGTGCTCATCCGTAAAGCCTGATTTCTGAAAGTTTTCACTTATCTGTTTGCAGTAGCGCTTGTATTCACAGTCTACGAACCCATTAATGGAACAAGTTGCGTTGGGTGTCTGCGTAGCTACTTTGGGTGTCTACGTAGCTTTAGGATAGAGTTGTCATTATCCTAAATTCAAGTGGTGACTGTCTTACTCTGGCAGCGCTTATCTGTGCCCCAAAATACCAAATAACTACTGTTGCAACTGAAAGTGCTCATCCGTAAAGCCTGATTTCTGAAAGTTTTCACTTATTTATTTGCAGTAGCGCTTGTATTCACAGTCCGCGCATCCACTAAAGGAACAAGTTGCGTTGGGTGTCTGCGTAGCTTGCGTTCCAAAACTTGTCTGCCACTGGGTGTCTGTGTATTTGTTCGGTCGTTACAGACCGAGTGGGTGTATTAATTTTAGGGTGTGCAGGCTCGGAACTCATTTGGGGCGCTGAATAATCAGTTAAGCCCGGATATATGTCAGAGCAACACATTTATAGCGGACTGGACCAAACATCAGGCACGGCAACACGGGTAACATAACGAACGAGATAACGAAAATTCGCTATCTCGCAGGCCTTCTCGGCTTGACATCGCTGGAGCGTCCATATATGTCCGTGTTATTCCTTTTCAACGGACCCGTAACTAGAACAAATAAGGCTGGGTGTCTCTGTTATTTCGGACACCCATTCGAAAACTTCTAACACATGACAAGCCAGAAAAGGAACTGATAACAATGGATATCCGTGTTTTTTCCCTCACTGATCGCTGGTTTTGAATGGGTGTCTTCTTTAATTCCCTTTTAATTCTGCTTTAATTTCTTTTATAAACTTTTTATACAACTACCAATTAACTTATTTATCGGACTTACTTTAGAAAAGTAATCCATCAAGTAGTTTTTAGCCTGCTTGTTATCGTTTCTCATACCCACAGCTGAAGCCCATGCTAACCAACCACTAGAACCATTTTTAAGGTGGGTTTCACGCAGTTCTGGCATTCCATATCTATGCTCTGGTATTTCAAGGATTTTTGCTTTAGAAATAATAGTTGCATCATTATGTTGGTACAATGCGCTAAGTAACTTCGATGCAAACTTCGTATCAAGTAAGTATGTCTCAACTATTTTAGCTAACCAGAATAATTGATATTCGTTCAGAAAGTGATTTTGTGAGATTAAACCATAAAACCCTTCTGCCAAAGCTTCTTTGTCAGCACATTTTTCACTGTAAGCATAAACCTTTTTAATCAAATTCGGATGTTGATGAAGAAAGATTGGGAGGTATTTGTGAAGTTCATTTGTGTAAGAATTGATTGCTTCGAGCACTAAACTCGCCTCACGATCAGAAATATTTATCTTATCTAATAATAGAATTAAACTAGTGACTTCCTCTGGTGTTAGCTCCCTCATTATATGTTCAAAGGTTTCATAACCTACATCAGAGCCATGATAGATAGTGATTTCACCAAAGATGTTACTTATAACTTCATCTACTTGTGCATCGATTCCTTCATTAGCATCGATATATAATTGAGTCTTATGAGAATTTATATTTAGAGATTTTTGACCTAATAGCTTCTGGATCGCTTGAAAGTCTTTTGTGACAGTTTCTTTTGAATCAGATGCAATAATAAAATCATCCATGAATCTGCACATCTCTTCAGATTTTATTAACATAGAGTAATCTATATATGACAAGAAGTGACTACCTAACATTTTAGACGGGTATATACCATGAGGCAGGAAATCAATCGAAAACCCACCATTAATCTCCCTCATAAACTGTCCTAACATCTCGACCTCTGAAGTGGGTGCTCCACAAGAAGCAAACCAATTAATAAGATCATGATGGTAAATAGAATTAAAGTAAGACGATATATCAAATTGAATATGATATTTATACTTTGATTTAACTGAATTTAAGCGCGCATTAAAATCCAGGAAAGATTCATTTATTGGTACAGGTTTTCCATCTTTAAATTTATATCCAAAACTTAACCTTCCATCATTTTGTTTACGATTGAAAATAGCCCTATTCTTATATGCAAGTTGGTACATATAAAACTCTGCGACAGGATCAAGTTTTTTTGTTCTTCTCAGGTGCTGTTTCGCTTTACTGGCATAAACAACTTGTTGAGGTAAAAAGCAATGCTCTTTATCTCGAGGGTCAGCGATTTTATTTAGATAAGCTTCAAGTTCATCATACGCATTTTCAATAATGAATTTACACGTTTCTAGAGGAAAAAGCGTTCCCTCAAAATCAGAATTATAAAACTCTAATATTTTATCTTTATTACTCATTTTTATGCGACTCTGCTTAAATGAATATTTGCGTCTAACGTTTCACTCAGCCGCAGCTTTAGCTGTCGGCTGGAGTGACTTGTTAGCTGGTGTTAGTGAATAGAAAAGGGGCGCATGTTTTTCAGATACACGCTTTTCCTTTACCCAACGCTCTACATCCTGCGCAGTGAAGCTAGGCTCTGAAAATTGGATTTGCCGAATTACATCTTTAAATACATCTTGACCGAATGCATCGGCCTTTGATAGCCACTCAAAAGCTTCAAGATCAACAGTTTGGCTTTCTGCCTGTTTATATTTTTGTAGTGCCAACTGAACTGAACCATTTGCATTATTTGCTTTGGAATAAATATGCCAGTTCTGGGCTCGAATATAATCAGAAAGCCTCGCTTTAGAGCGATTCTCATAAACCGCATATGCTAAACCAGCGATACCAACAATCAAGCCAGCAACTCCTAACCAATCTGAACCTGTCACTATTTCTCCTTTGGATAGCTAACGCCTCGTTAAGGGCAATAAATTGTTGGCTAAAGTTAGCGATGAAGGAGCAAAAGCCAACTGTTTTTTGTCCTTTCAAACGACTTGTTAGCTGCATTTGGCACCAATACTTTCAAGTTCAACTGCAGCATTTAATGGAATAACTTGGTCATTACTAAATCGAGCGTTCAAAGTAAGATAAGCTGATAGATCTTTATAGTTTACTAACTCCGGCTTGGAATCTATTACTATTACCAAATAGAAGCTTAAGCTATCCGATGGTCTAATTAATTCACCAATTTGCTTATAAGAAGCTTCGAATTCAGGTAATCTCTGCACTTGTTCTAGCCAAGCAAATGGAATCGAACCTATTGAAGAATCTGACATATATACTTTATATGGTAATTCTACCTCTAAATCTTTTTCAGAATGATTTACAAAGCTTATAAGCGGAAAACTATCATCGAGACGCAACTGTCTTAAGGTTACAGCTTCTTTTCCTGAATTTTGGAATGTAACAGGAACAGATAGTACGTATGAACATTGTTCTCCGTTTATTTCGACATACTTAATTAACCCACTACCATGTACGATAAATGGTTTATTAGCATCTAAGGACGTTTTATAAGCCAAGCCACTTAAAATAAGAGCCCAAAAAGCAATTACTTCAGACCAGCCAATTTCCTTTTTAAACTTAAACATACACTCCCTATTCGACTATGCAGCTAACAGCTCATCAGCCTGAATGCCAGTTAAACCCAGTTCCTAAAACCGTACAGAACCACATCTAAATTAATTTATTCATATCAATAACAATAACCTACCACTATTGTACTAGCTACTCAAGCCAAATCAGCTCAGTTAGAACGAGCCGTGATCATAGCGAGGCTCAAAAGTAAGGACAAAACAAGAAACTTAACCCAATAAACAACCACACTCACCTATAACTGTACAAGCGAACAATACTTAGAAACGGCTTCCCCCAATCTCCACCCAATAAAAAAGCGCGTAAAAACGCGCTTTTTTTAGTCTTTTAATCTGTAAAGATTAAAGAACTTTAACAGGTACCGCTTGCTCTGAACCGAACTTAGTTGTCAGTTCTTCTTCAAGTGGGGTGAACGCAGTCAGGTCGATGCCTTCAACAGCGGCTTGGTACTCGTCCATAGTTGGGAAACGACCCAGAACAGTGGCAAGTACTACCAACGGCGTAGAGCCAAGTAGTGATTCACCTTTCTTCTCGGCTGAATCCGCTACAACACGGCCCTGGAACAGGCGCGTAGAAGTTGCGATTACAGTGTCACCCGGTTCTGCTTTTTCCTGGTTACCCATACACAGGTTACATCCAGGACGCTCTAGGTACAGGATGTTTTCGTACTTAGTACGTGCCGCTGTTTTCGGATTTTCATCGTCAAACTCAAAGCCTGCGTACTTAGCCAGTACTTCCCAGTCGCCTTCTGCTTTTAGCTCATCAACAATGTTGTATGTTGGTGGCGCAACAACCAGTGGTGCTTTGAACTCGATTGAACCGTTTTGCTTCTCAAGGTTGCGTAGCATCTGTGCGATGATCTGCATGTCGCCTTTGTGAACCATACAAGAACCAACAAAGCCCAGATCAACTGGCTTACCGTCGTAGAAAGACACAGGACGGATCACGTCGTGTGTGTAACGTCTTGATACGTCTTCGTTGTTTACATCCGGGTCGGCAATCATTGGCTCAACGATTTCGTCCAGGTTAACCACAACTTCTGCGTAGTACTTAGCGTTGTCATCTGGTGCCAGTGCTGGTTGCTCACCAGACTTGATACCCGCGATACGCTCGTCCGCCAGGTCAATCAAACCCTTAAGCGTTTTCGCTTCGTTTTCCATGCCCTTGTTGATCATGATCTGGATGCGGCTCTTAGCCAGCTCGATAGACTTGATCAGCGTTTCGTCGTTAGAGATACAGATTGACGCTTTCGCTTTCATCTCTGCAGTCCAGTCAGTGAAAGTGAACGCCTGGTCAGCCATCAGCGTACCAATGTGTACTTCGATGATACGGCCCTGGAATACGTTTTCACCGCCGAATTGCTTCAGCATTTGTGCCTGAGTAGCGTGTACCACATCACGGAAGTCCATGTGCTTCGCCATTGCGCCTTTGAAGGTTACCTTCACAGACTCTGGAATTGGCATTGCAGATTCACCCGTAGCCAGTGCCAGCGCCACAGTACCTGAGTCGGCACCGAATGCGACACCTTTAGACATACGCGTGTGCGAGTCACCACCGATGATGATTGCGCGGTCATCCACAGTAATGTCGTTCAGTACTTTGTGGATTACGTCGGTCATTGAGTGGTAAATGCCTTTCGGATCACGTGCTGTGATCAGACCGAACTTGTTCATGAACGCCATCAGCTTAGGAATGTTTGCCTGTGCTTTTGCATCCCAAACAGACGCTGTGTGACAGCCTGACTGATATGCGCCGTCTACCAAAGGAGAAATCGTAGAAGCAGCCATAGCTTCCAGCTCCTGAGACGTCATTGGACCTGTGGTGTCCTGAGAACCAACAATATTTACTTTAACACGTACGTTTGAACCTGCGTGCAGCGGCGTCTCAGACGCAACACCGATTGCGTTACGGTTAAAGATTTTCTCAACCGCTGTCAGGCCCTGGCCTTCATGCGATACTTCTTTAGAAGGCGCATATACTTCTGGTGCTTCAACACCTAAAGTTTCAGCTGCAAACGTCTGTAGTTTCTTACCGAATACCACCGCGTAAGAACCACCCGCCTTCATGAACTCCACTTTTTGTGGTGTGAATGAAGATGATACGTCAACCAGCTCTTTGTCGCCGTTGTATAGTTTCTTCGCTTTGGTGTCGATAGTCAGCAGAGTACCAGTCGCAACAGAGTATGCTTCTTCCAGTACCGGGTCGCCATTTGCATCGGTAACCACTTTGCCGTTTTCGTCGGTTTTCTTCACCCAGTTTTTCAGGTCAAGACCAATACCACCGGTTACATCAACGGTTGTCAGGAAGATAGGTGCGATACCATTAGTACCCGCTACAACCGGTGCAATGTTGATGAAAGGAACATAAGGGCTTGCCTGGGTACCAGCCCAAAGTGCCACGTTGTTCACACCAGACATACGAGATGAACCTACACCCATAGTGCCTTTTTCAGCAATCAGCATCACTTTTGCATTTGGGTGCTTCTTCTGTAGCTCAACAATCTCTTGCTGTGCTTCAGGCGTGATCATGCACTTACCGTGTAGTTCACGGTCGGCACGTGAGTGTGCCTGGTTACCCGGAGAAAGCAGGTCAGTTGAAATATCACCTTCACCGGCAATATAAGTCACAACGTCAATTTTTTCGTCAATATCAGGCAGCTTAGTAAAGAATTCCGCGTTCGCGTAGCTTTCTAAGATGTCTTTTGCAACGGCATTGCCCGCTTTGAATGCTTCTTCCAAGCGTGACGTGTCTTCATCGTACAGGAAAACCTGGGTTTTCAATACGTCGGCCGCTTGCTTAGCAATGGCTTCGTCGTTGCCCAGCGCAAGGTCAAGTAGTACCGCGATAGAAGGACCGCCTTTCATGTGCGAAAGCAGTTCGAATGCAAAGTCAGCCGTGATTTCAGCTACAGACTCTTCGCCCAGGATAATTTCTTTTAGGAATTGTGCTTTCACACCAGCAGCGCTGGTTGTGCCCGGAAGCGTGTTGTAGATGAAGAAGTTCAGTGAATCTTCACGGTGCTCATGCCCTGTGTCTTTGATTTGGGCAATAATTTCAGATAGCAAGTCAGCGCTATCGATTGGTTTTGGACTCAATCCAAGTTCCGTTTTACGGGTTTGGATTTCTTCCATGTACTCATTATACAAACTCATATAAACCTCGTCAGGCAGTAATACGTGTAGATAGAACCGACCCATTCTACCCTACTTTGCCCTTGCACGTAATCTTTTAACGAAAAAAGCCTGTTTTCGCTCAATTTTTACGCCAATTTAACCACATAGGGCCGCGTCAGGAAGGATGAAAATTTCGGTGTCACTTAACCTCAGGGGAAAGGCTTTAAACTCGGGTTGAAAGTGTTAACTTTTGAGATAAAAAAGATGAACAAAATACAGCCAACTAAACAGCCAGCTTGCTCCAGGAAGTACAAACAGCTGGCCGGGCGCAATGAAATCGCCCGAGACCAGCTGCGATGGATCAGTTGTTGAGTTCGGTGTCGACCGGCTGCTCTTCTAAATCCAGCTCGTCGATAAACTCACCCAGTTGTTGCTCCACTATGGTGTTAGCATGGGCAAAGTAGGCAATATGAAACACCGCATCACCTTCATTGACCAAAGGTAAAGACTGCTGACCGATAATAATGCCACTGCGTGGTGCCTGGATAGCCACTTCATTGCCACCCAGCGGGTTACTGATATACCCCAGCACCTGCTCTTTATTGACTCGCTCTCCCAGGCCCACCATTGCGCGGACAATACCGTCAGTATGGGCGCGCACCCAGCTGGTGGAATCCGCAATCACTGGCTCTGGCACCTTTTTAGTACGCCGGCCTTTGAGTACCTTCAGCCGTCTGAGTACGTTTTCAACGCCTTTTAGTCCGGCGGCAATGCCCAATGGATCAAAGCGCAGCGCTTCTCCCGCTTCGTAGGTAATAACGGGGATCCCCAGGTTGCTGGCTTCACTGCGTAACGAGCCATTACGCAGCGTGGCGTCTATTACCACAGGTGTGCCAAAGGCTTTGGCAATGTCTGCGGTTGCTTCGCACTTCAGATTGGCCCGTATCTGGGGCAAATTGGAACGATGGATAGCACCTGTATGTAAATCAATAATATGCGTACATTTGCTGGCAACCCGTTTAAAGAACACATTGGCAACACGAGCAGCCAATGAGCCCCGCTCTGAACCCGGAAAGCAGCGGTTCAGATCTCGTCTGTCGGGCAAATAACGTGACTTATGAATAAAACCAAATACATTCACTACCGGCACAGCAATCAGGGTTCCCCGCAACGCCTTTGGATCCACTTTTGCTAAAAGCTGGCGCACTATCTCTACGCCGTTAAGTTCATCGCCATGAATGGCGGCGCAAACCATCACCACAGGGCCAGCCTCTGCGCCATTAACCACTTCAATAGGAATGGTTAACGGAGAGTGGGTATAGAGCTTGGCCACTTCCAGCGACAAGGTTTTGCGCTCAGCCACCTCAATGGGTGTATCAAGTAGTGTAAATACCTGGTTTTTTTTAGCCTTTGCCACGCGTTGCGGTCCTCTTACTGGCTGCATTCTTTTCCATAAACTCTATGATCATACCGGCAATGTCCTTTCCGGTTGCTTTTTCTATGCCCTCAAGGCCTGGCGACGAGTTTACTTCCATCACCAGTGGCCCACGCTCTGAGCGCAGCAGGTCAACACCGGCTACATTCAGGCCCATTGCTTTAGCCGCAGCAACAGCGGTTTTGCGCTCTTCCGGGGTAATGCGGATCAGGCTGGCACTGCCGCCGCGGTGCAGGTTAGAGCGAAACTCGCCTTCCTGCGCCTGACGTTTCATCGCAGCTATCACCTTATCCCCAATCACAAAGCAGCGAATATCCGCACCGCCGGCTTCTTTAATGTATTCCTGCACCATAATGTTGGCTTTCAGGCCCATAAAGGCTTCAATGACACTTTCTGCCGCTTTACGGGTTTCTGCCAGCACCACGCCAATACCCTGAGTGCCTTCTAGCAGTTTGATCACCACGGGGGCACCGCCAACCATTTCCAGTAAGTCTTTTACATCATCGGGCTTATTAGCAAATCCGGTGATGGGCATGCCAACGCCTTTACGGGATAACAGCTGTAATGAGCGCAGCTTATCACGCGAGCGGGTAATGGCCACCGACTCGTTTAACGGGTAAATGCCCATCATTTCGAACTGGCGTAACACGGCACAACCATAAAACGTGACCGAGGCACCAATTCGCGGCACCACAGCATCTACATCTATTACCTTTTCGCCTTTGAAATGAATTTCTGGCTCATTGGAGTTGATGTTCATGTAGCAGCGCAGCACATCCAGCACCACAGGCTCATGGCCGCGCTCCTTTGCCGCTTCTATCAAACGACGGGTCGAGTAAAGGTTTTTATTCCGGGATAGAATGGCGATTTTCATGTTAATTCCTTGCTTCAATTCTTTTTTTAGTTAAATACGAGGCTGCAGGATCGACACAGATCCGCCCCTCCATTGCTGTACGACCGAGTAACATTCTAAATTTCATGTTATCCCGGTTGGTCAGCGTGATTTCAATGGGCCAGCGCTCGGTACCAATGTGCAATGTCGATTGGATCACATAGCGAGATTCCTGATGGCCCCCCGAGTCTGTTACCCTGCGCACGTCCAGCACCGGCGCTTCACAGACCAGTTCATAGTCGGTGTCTTTTTGTTTAGGGTGCATCCAAAAACGAACCCAGGATGCGCCTTCTTTTTCAAACTCTTCTACTTTGAAGGCATGCAAACAAGAGGTTCGGGCGCCGGTATCCACCTTAGCTTTGATCCTGTCTATACCCAGCTCAGGCAAAGACAGCCATTCGCGCCATCCAACCTGTATTAAAGTCGACATTTTTGTGCTCCTTAAAAAAGCGCTTTATACCTTGCTCTTAAACAATAGACTAACAAAATTTATTTATCCAAAGCAGCAAAGCAATTGATTGAACAATAAAATTTTGACCCACAGTAACAAAGGCGTGATGACTAAGCCAGCAAGCCTGACTCTGATTGACACTTTGTAATTTTCTGACTGGCATTTAATACAATGTTACTAAATAAACATAAAAACTTGAGCTGTTATAATTTATAACGAATTCGAATTTCCCATAGAATTATCCACCTTTAGTATTGCCATCCTTTTCGTGGGCCAGACAAAAAAAGCCCGTACAGAAATCAACATATAATCAGGAATGACCATGTTAAGACCGAGTACTCTGGCAGCCAGCATCAGCATGGTGCTGGGCGCCGCCGCTTCGTTTCACACCAGCGCAGAAGAAAGCCAGGCACCTAAGGCCAGTAACACCACAGAAGTGATTGAAATCACAGGTACCCGACGCAGCCTGCGCAGCGTTACTGAAAGCACGGTACCGGTCGATGTTATCAGCCTGGATGAAATCACCAGCTCAGGCCAGCTTGAACTCAGCCAGGTTTTGACAACGCTGGTACCAAGCTTCAATTTTCCGAACTCGCAACTGGCAGACGGCACCGATCACGCACGCCCGGCAGTATTGCGCGGACTGGCGCCCGATCATACTTTAGTGCTTATCAATGGTAAGCGCCGCCATGCCAGTGCCCTGCTGAACCTGAATGGCACGGTTGGTCGTGGCTCCACAGCGGTTGACTTGAACACCATTCCGACCGCAGCTATCAAGCGCATCGAAGTATTGCGTGACGGCGCTGCGGCACAATATGGCTCAGACGCCATTGCCGGTGTGATCAACATTGTGCTGAACGATGCCGATGAAGGCGGCAACCTGTCGGTCACTTATGGTGAGTACGACACGCAAATGGCCGGCTCTGCACAACTGCTGCGCACCTATGAAGATGCCGAGGGCAACCTGGCGTTTGACAAAGGCGCAGATCGCGAACTAAACGATGGCGGCACCACCACTGTTAGCGGCAATATTGGCTTTGAGCTTGGCGACAAGGGCTTTATCAACGTGGCTGCTGAGCTGCGTAACAAGCAACCGACTAACCGCTCAGGCATTGATGAGCGCGAGCAGTATGCCCGTGATGAAAACGGCAAGCTGGATCCCCGTGAATTTACCGCAGAGCGTTATAATCACCGATTTGGTAAAGCCGACATCGAAGACTTTGCGCTGTTTTACAACGCAGGCTACGCACTGGCGTCAGACTTAGACTTGTACTCATTCGGCAGCTTCTCAAGCCGCGATGGCAACTCGGGCGGTTTCTTCCGTCGTCCTCAGGATGGCCGTAATGTCCTTGAAGTTTATCCGGATGGCTTTTTACCGCAAATAGACACCGAAGTGCGCGACTACAGCTTTGCTGTGGGTGCCAAAGGGGATGCCGGTGACTGGCAGTACGATGTCAGCACCAATTATGGCCTGAACGACTTTGGCTTTGGCGTATCGAACAGCCTGAATACTTCTATGGGCGCAAGCAGCCCAACCGAATTCGACAACGGCGCACTGGTTTATAGCCAGTTGCTGGTCAATGCAGAAGCCAAAACGGAACTGGATTTAGGACTGTACGACAGCGTATTTGTTACGCTTGGCAGTGAATACCGCCGCGAAACCTATGAAATTCAGGCGGGCAAACTGGCGTCTTATCAGACGGTATTAGATGCAAACAGCCAGCCGGTTGCCGCAGGTGGCGCACAGGTTCTGGCTGGATTCTCCCCAGAAAGTGCGGTAGATGAGTCACGCCATAATGTCGCGTTGTTTGCTGAGTTTGATACTTACCTGACCACCGACTGGAACCTGGTATTGGCGGCCCGCTATGAAGATTACAGCGACTTTGGCTCAACCCTGACTGGTAAGCTTGCAACCCGTTATGTAGTAAGCGACCAGCTGTCGCTGCGTGGTGCGCTGAGCACAGGCTTCCGCGCGCCTTCGCTGGCTCAGACTTCATATAAGTCGATTGCCACCGTATTTGAAGACGGCGTACCAAATGAAGTTGGCCTGTATCCGGTCGATACCCCTGCGGCTGAGGCACTGGGTGCCAAGCCACTGGAAGCCGAAGAGTCTGTTAACCTGACAGCCGGTTTCATTTATACGAAAGACGCTTTTAGCCTGACACTGGATGCGTATCGCATTGATATTGACGACCGCATTGTGATGTCTGAAAACCTCAGCGGTGACGCGGTTGAGCAGATCCTGCAACAGGCTGGCGAATTTAATGTACAGCGTGTTCGCTACTTTACCAATGCGATTGACTCGCGCACTCAGGGTGTAGACATTGTTGCAACCTATCGCTTTGATTTGGCGGATTATGGCGACCTTAACCTCAGTGCTGCCCTGAACCTCAACGATACCGAGGTGACAAATGTCAAAGCCAATCCGGCTGAGCTTGCTGCGCTTGGTGAAAGCTACCAGTACTTTGCTCGTCGTGAAATTGAACGCTTTGAGTCGGGTACACCGGATAACAAATGGAACCTGGTGGCAAACTGGCAACGTGAACAGTGGCAGGTTATGGTCAAAGCAACCCGTTACGGAGAAGTGACCGATCCTTCCAGCACAGTTGAAAAAGACGAAGTACTGGCAGCCAAATGGATCACAGACCTGGAAGTGGCTTACAAGGTGAACGAGCAATGGCGCGTTGCCCTTGGTGCAAACAACCTGTTTGATCAGTATCCTCAGGATACCGTCAGCAACATCGGGTTCAGCAACTTTAACCAGATCTTCCCTTACTCAGCGTTCTCTGCTTACAGCACAGATGGCCGCTTTGTTTATGGTAAGGTGTCGTTTAACTTCTAATTTTACACAGGACTGACTCCCCTGCAGCTGCAAGCTCAGCTGTAGGGGTATACGCTTTTCAATTTAGAGCCTCACCTCCCCGCTCAGCACTTTTATCCTGAGATTTGAACAGTTCATACCTGCGTCAGAATTCACTCAAAAAGCTATTTTGTAACTTGAAGATTACTTAATTGACACAACAAAGAAAAAACAAAACACTAACACCTTTACAACAAAAGGAGTTAGTACATGTTTACAAAAAAACACATATATTCATTGTGCCTGGTATCTGCGTCTGTCTTATGGACGAGTGCTTCGGCAGCCAATACTCAACCTGATGACCTGCTATACCCTTCCATCTCAGTGTCTACCGAAGAAATTTCACCTAACAACCTTGAGGGTCCGATTACTATAAATGGCGGTGCCTGGGCAAGTAGTGGTTATGGACCAACATTAAGAAATACGGGCCTATATTACACGCTGGACCTTCCCGTTGTTGGTTCCGTGCCTTTTGGCTCAAAGATTACTTCTGTTCATTACTCGTGGAGTTATTCATACGTACCTCCAGGCATGTTGGTATACCTTTGCCTTAACTCAACGAATAATTGTGTCAATGTCAGTGCCAGCAAATCAGGCCGACTCACTAACTTCAATGATCAGGCTGCCAACAAGAAGTTTATCTTCGCATTTGGTGTCCGAGGCAATGGCAGCGCATTGTCACCCGCAGCTTACGGGCAGCGTAGTCAGGTTATCGTCAATTATAATTAGAAATAAACTATAGGCCTTCGAGAGAAGGCCTATAAAGATCACGCATACTCATTAACACTTAACATGCCCGCTTTTGCCTGATAGTCCATTGGCAGCGTTTTATTAAACGCAATCATTTCGTTATAAATATCAGCATCAGAGGCTCCCTCACCTTTCATACGATTGAACAAAGCAATACGTTGCTCAGTCACCTGTTCGGCAATTCGGTCAAACTCGACGGACTGATCGGCCCACTTTTTGTGTGCAACGGGATCAGTCAGTGGTGGCGCCTCATTGAGGTTAACGGTCATTTTGTTAGGGATAAAAGTGATGGCTTCTGCCATTTCTCTTGCAAATACAGGATCTGATTCAACATCATCCCGAAAAGAATCCCATGTATGCTTCACGGCCGTGGCGCTGGCTTGTGTAGATTGGTTACTGACATCAGCTTCCGTGTTGGTCGTTTTTACGGAAGCATACTGCGAGACTGGGCTCACTGCGCCCTGGATAGAAGTGTTTAAAATCATAATTCGTCTCCTTGTGAATGTTTTGTTACTTAAGCAAAACCTACGCCACTTCTAAATACCCTTTAAATTTAGAGAATTACCAATACACCCTGCCCTTAGTTGCAATTAGGTGCCGCACTATGGCGCCAAATTGCCGCACCAATATACCGCTGATTGCCTTTTCGAAGTATGTACAATACTCGTGATAGTTGCACCTGCCTCCTTGTAAGCGCTGATAAAACGTTATCTGATCACATGCCATTGTGTCTGACGGCCTGCCAGATACCAGACGTGCTTACCATCGAATACCGCATCTTGTTCCAGCTTAATTTGGATCCACTGGTTGTCCCACTCCGGTAGCTGCGTCTTAATGTTTCCCTCAATGGCATAAACTGTGTTTGGATGCAGTTTCCAGTCTCCCTGTACCGGTGT
Organism: Pseudoalteromonas rubra; assembly: GCF_000967655.1. GTDB lineage: Bacteria > Pseudomonadota > Gammaproteobacteria > Enterobacterales > Alteromonadaceae > Pseudoalteromonas > Pseudoalteromonas rubra_A. The sequence continues at coordinate 32,760 of NZ_JXYA01000059.1, read as the reverse complement.
CGGCCCCTGATTATCCCACATGCCAATGGTTGGCCCAGGCGCATGACCAACAAAGCCGAGCGGATGGGTATAAGTACTGCTGACGATGCCTGCCGCTTTACTTTGTTTAATGGTATTGGCCAGGATCTCATTGCCCGTTAACCCTGATTTAAAGTTACTGGTCAAAATATCCTGCCAGCGATTGCCTATGGCCATAGCCTGTTTCAGACCTGCTGGTACATCGGTTTCGTGTAGCTTTAGAACGTAGCCCATTTCCTGTGTATCCGTGCACTGATTCAGATAACAAATACCCACATCGGTGTGGATAATGTCTCCGGGTAAAATAGTGCGATTGTATTCACCAATAAACACATCGTCTTTACTGGTTTTGTCGCCCTGACGTTGAATATTCACATACGGCTGGAACCAGGGTCTGAGCTGTAATTCTTCAAAGCGCTCGCGTAAGTACCATTCAACGTCTTTGGTAGTAGTCACGCCGGGTGTGATCACCTTATTGGAGAATGCTTCTGCAATTACCCGGCGCGCCAGTGTCACCGCCTGCGGGTAAACATTAAGCTCTTTTTGACTGCGCGTTTCCAGCCAACGGATCACCAGTTTTTCGGCGCTCACCAGGCGTTCCTGATATTTGCCCGGCAATACCTTCAACAGTTGCTTATGTAGTCCAACGCTTAGGCCATCGGCCAGTGCCCAGTCTTCACTCACATTAATCCCAATGCGTTTCGGGTCACGCTCGGCAATCACCTCAGCCAGACGCTGCCACTGTTGAGCCTTTGTGCCCCCTTCCCATACAGTCGGGTACAACTCGCCAATGGGATAACGGCTCACACTAAAGCGCTCAACGCTGCCATCCGCTTGTTTTGAAAACACCAGTAAAGTGGTCCGGCGCGCTGCAAACGTGGGCTGCGGCACCAGGGTATAAAACAGCTTATCTTCGCCATATTCGCGGTTGATGACCAGCCACATATCCAAGTCCGCTTCACGCATCAGCTCAGGAAGTAAGTTATCCAAGCGATCTGTCACCATATCATTGATGGGCTGAACACGCTCCCTGAATGACAACACATCCGGCAATGCCGATATCTGACGGCCCTGTGCATATTCCTCGGCCATAGCGGGAGTGCTTATCGTGCACAAGCTCAAAAATAATCCCAAAATTCTCTGCATAATCGTCCTGCTCGTTATTTATATTATTGTCGCCAAAGCCGGGGCAACCCGGCAACAGGCAAAGCTTTTTAAGTAAACGGTTTTCAATCTTATTGCAGAGTTTGGGGGCCAGCAAACCGTTCGGGATGAATGCAAAAAGAAGCGCTATTAGCCACGCAACATTGCTGTCTTAGAATCGACGCCCAAGGGCATTTTTGACCAGGCTGGCATAGATGCGCTGCAGCAATGGCGTTACCATGTCACACTGGATGAGCAAGGAAAGGTAATAAAAGGCCAAAACCTTAAAGCGTACTTCGGATGGGCCTTGGAATACTAGACCTGCCACCTTCAGGTATGACCCAAACGTAAGCCCGAGCGTTTATCGGGCTTACCAGTATAGTGCAACTATGTGCACCAGCTCGCTGCTATCAACTCACCAGCAGTTCATCACTTTGTTGGTACATAGTAGACGCCTCGAGCTGCTGGCCTTTAACAATACTGAAATGCCTGCCACCAAAGCGCACCCTGCCGCGTTTACGCTCAATAAGAGATTCAGCCATTGACTTGTCTTTCATCCGATCAACAAACTGCTTGCGCGCGCGGTGGATCTGGATATTAATGTGGCTTTCTGTCAGCCCCAGGTCGCGTGATAACTGCTTGACCGACACCCAACCTTGTGAGGCATCATCTACCTGATGCTGCATGTCTTTCACCTTATATCTGGCCAGTAAGGCGGTCAGGTAATGGTGTGTCCGGGTTTCAAAATCCACTTTTTCCTGCGCCTGTGTCACCTGTAATTCAGCATATTCCTCATCCTGACTCAGCGTGAATACATACTCAAGATCGCACGGATCGGTTTCGGTCACTTCTGCGGTGCACTCTTGCTGGCTGGCACGAGTTTGGATCAAACTCCATACCTGCTGAGCAAAGCGTAGTTGCTCGCCATCGGTAATACTCACCGGATGCTCCGAGCCAACTTCTTCATAGCACCAGGTTTGCTCTGCATTATTGAAGTAGACGATTAGCTCAGGATCTGACTCGCTGGGTAATAAATGATAGTTTTCAAGCTGGATCACCGGTGTTTTACCATCAACGAGTTCATCATGACTGTAAGGCACCAATAAATCCTCGGGTGGTGCCAGATCAGTCACACTGAAGCTATGACAACTTGACTCAGAAAAGCGAATTTCATCGTTTACGTTTAAAGCAACGTCCTGATTGTATGGCACTCTTGCATCGTTTAGCCAGGTCCCATTACGGCTCAGATCGCGTAAGTACCAGTAACCTTGCTGCCACTCAATCACGGCATGGATCCGGGAAATAGCCAACTCATCAAAGCAGCTGTCCACAGAGTGCTTAAGTCGCCCAAAACGATGAAAAGACTTTAAATATAAATACTTAGATTGCTGTTTATGTTTTAGCGTGGCCATAGTCGCTCCTCGATAACGGCTCAGGCAGGCTGCCAGTATCACCACTGGGCCCGACCTTGAGATCTGTTCCTTATTAATCGTAACACCGTTTTTGAAAAACACCGATTTCACCACATTACACCACAATATTGTCATATTCAAAACAATCAGATGGACCTGTTAATCTGATAAGCTGGTATTTAATTTGCTTAAACGTTACTATGACAATTCGGTACATGTGGTTCTTTTGTAATGCCATTTTTCCGGCACCACGAACACGCCTAAGGCGATAGCACCCGTAAGGTAATAGACAAAAAGTAACATGGATAAATCGCACCCCCCTTCATCCTCATCACAGCCGACGGATAGCACGTCCACTGCGCAACAGGCTGACTTACCAAAACACTACCATGTTAAAAAAGTGTTAGGGGAAGGAGGCATGGGCGAAGTGCTGCTGGCACAAGACACCCGGCTGAACCGCCTGGTCGCGATTAAACGCCTAAAGATGCAAAACGCAGAGGAAGATATCTCTGTCGCCCTTGGCGAAGCTCAGATCCTGGCCAGGTTAAACCACACGCATATCGTGCAGCTTTACGATATAATCACAACCCCCTCACAGGTCTACCTGATCATGGAGTACGTAGATGGCAGTACGCTGTTTTATCACCAAAAAACGCAACTACTCAGCCTCGAGCAAAAACTCACGCTGCTGATCCAGGTGGCCAATGGGGTGGCTGCAGCTCACCAGTGTGGCGTTATTCACTGCGATCTCAAGCCCGCCAATATCCTGCTTGATGCAAGCCTTCAGGTTAAAATCACCGACTTTGGCATTGCGCGAATTAGCCAGACGAAAGACGAAACACACACCCAGACGCTGAATCAAAGTCGCGGAAGTATCAGTGCCACCTCGCCCGAACAATTGCGCGGTGAAACGCTTACCCCGCAATCAGATCTATTTGCGTTCGGTATTTTGGCCTTTGAGCTGATAAGCGGGCGTCATCCTTTTGGTAAGGCTCAGTTGCGTGAGCGTATATTAAATGGCGAGCATGACGATGCCAAAGCAATACTACCTGCCCTGCCTGAGCCACTTTGTGTCCTGCTGAATCAACTGTTATCAGCAGACCCCCATGAGCGCCCAACAGATGCACGGCAAGTGGCCAGACGTTTGGAACAAATCCTGATTGCACTCACACAAAATGCGATTATGGAGCAGGAGACCGTGCCGTTTGAGCCACACAGCCTGACCACCGAAAGCGCAACTGAGCTGCCTGCGCCTATCAAGCGCCATAAAGCGCGTATTGGTGTAGCACTTATCGTTTTCCTGTTGTTGAGCATACTCGGCGCCTGGCTGGTTAATTCCGAACAGCCACAAAAACGCTACGTGCTGGTGCTCAATCCTCAGCTTACCCTCACACAGCCAATCAATGATGAGCGCAAGAAAAGTACTCTGGCCAGCGTTGACCATGCACTGCGTCAGCTGATCATTGAGGGGCAGCACACAGAACTTATCGCACAAAGGACGCAATCAGATGCCACTTTGCAGCAGCTTGCGGCCACAACTGGCGCAACCGATATACTTAGCACCGAGTTAACCTGTAGCGAGCACAGCTGTGAAACCGTTTTGACCCGCCTTGGGGGAGAAAAGTGGACGGTCCAGCAACAGATCCGCTGGCCAATGGCACTGACCAGTGAAATTGAAAACTTCTATTCCACACAGGCCCATGCTGTAAAGTTATTTAATGATTTAACACCAAGCAGTCTGCCAGTAAAGGCCATCAGGCAACAAGACTATTTAAGTTATCTGCAAATTTATCAGGATGTATCGAATAACGGGGCATATAATCTGAGCAACTTGCAGGCATTGCAGCAGCTCCTGACAACCTCGCCTTACCTGTTCGCAGCCTACGGGCTTTACAGCGATATCAGCTTAACGCTGCACCACCAAACTAAAAACGAGCAGCTGCTGAGTCAATTGCAAAATATACTGACCAACGCACCAGCAAGTTATCAGCAAAAAGCACTCTTCGATAAAGAAATGATGCTACTGGCGCTGGCAAGCCATAACGACGCCCTGTTTGACAAACACCTGCTCAGTGCCCGGACACGCAATTTCAGCACCTATGATTTAGCCGTGATCCTGTCAAAGCGCGCTAAACAGCAAGGCGATTTAAAGGCCGCAATTGAACACTTGCACACCGCAATGGCGCTGAGAAAGAATACCTCCATTATGTTTAACCTTGCTAACACCTATTATCAGAATAGCGAGTTTGAGCAGGCAAAACATTACCTGAATGAAGTACTCCAGCTGTCGCCCGATGACTATCTAACCAATCAGCTGCTTGCAGATATTCACCTTGCACAGGGCAATATTGAGCAGGCCATCGAGCGTTATACCAAGGTGGTATCGGCAGACCCACAACCATTTGATATCAACGTATTAGCACTGTGCTACATGCTCAATGGCCAATTTGCTAAGGCGCTGGAAACCGCCAGCCCATTGAGTGAAATAGAAAACAACTCGCTCTTTTTACTCAACCTGGCTGATATTGAAAAGCTCAATGGAAATATGCGCGAAGCAACGCGCTACTATCAACAGGTCATCGAACGTAATAGCACATCCGACGATTTCTACGACTTACTGGATGCCGCCCAGGCGCATGCACAGATAGGAAACCATGAAACCGCTGTAACCTTACTTAACAAGGCAATCAAACTATCACCAGACAATAGTGAATATGCGTTCACGGCTGCACTCGTGTATGCTCAGGTCGGTGAGCTGACCTCAGCACTGGTCAATGTCAAAGCTGCTATGTCTGTCGGTTATGGCGCGGTTTGGTTTAACCTGCCGTGGTTCGAAAACCTGTGCCAAAGAGCTGAGTTTGTTGAGATTGTTAACCGCTCCGCTGGCGCTACCTTGTGTCCAAGACGTCAACCTAAGTAAGGTTGACGTACTCAGTCCGCTCTGGTTATGCCGGCTTGTCGCGGCGCACGCCGATGCGAGGATCTTGCGAGTAGAAGATCTCGTTTAGCTGGCCTGCTGATTTATTCAGTCTTACCGCGACAAATCTGAAATCAATTTTATCGAATTCACCTGCGCACAAGGCAGCGTTGCTAAACACATTGTTGATGGTCAGCACCAGTGTTTTACCCTGATTTTGCACCTGCGCATTTAGTGTGTAATCCTGCTCGTCTTGTTCACTGGACAAAGAAATGCCATTTTGCCAAAAGCGCCAGTCTCCATCTGTACTGGTGTCGTCCATCTCGACAATAAACACAGCCTGTTGCTTAGAGGCCAGAGCACGGCGAGCCAAACCTGAAATATTGCTGTCAAAACACGCTTCTCCCAGTTCAAACTCAACATTAAATTGAGTATCCTGGGTTGGCGCTTCATATTGTTGAGTCGCTGGATCATAGTAGGTCAGATCCCAATCCGTACTTGTCGCCTTCGGGCTTAGTTTAAACAAAAAGTTGTCAGCATTTTGCTCAAGCTTTAAAACAATTTTTTTCATCTTAGTCGCTCCCTATGTGGTTAGTGCGCTTATTGAGCTTACTCGGTGCTTTTAAAAACACCAATAAAATCCGCGAATTATTATTACTTTTACCACAACGCAAAGCACATCACCAGCGCGTGTAATAGAGTGTAATACTGGTGTAATGGTCCCGCTGAGCACGATTCGTCATAGTATTGTCCCAGATAGGTGAATGATTAAGTTGTTACTATGACTTTTGAACACAAAACATGTCCGACAGAGACCGAAGCACAACGTAAAGGTTGCGAGCAAGCGATATACATCAGTGGCGCACAAGTCAGACCGGCGGGTCTGGATGGCGCCCGACTTGTCGCAGCCGGTGGCGAAGCTGCCTTTGCGGCACATCTGGATGCGACACGCGCTAACTACCCCGACACCCGGTTATTGCTCAGTCTGTCACCTGATGATAACGGCTGGCGCTACCTCAGCCAGGACATCAATGGCTGTCAGCTATTCTGTCAGAGCGTGGTCGATTTTTTGCAACACTATAAGCTGGATGGGCTGAATTTAGATGCCGCGTCTTACTATGCGCAACTAGATACGCAAGCCGTCAGTGGCAGCGCGCAGTTTCAGAGTCTGACAACCATTTCACCCCATGATTTTGACGCGCTACTGCTGGGGTTAAAATATCAGTTTGGTCAGGCTGCACAACAAACCGGACGCACTTACTTGCTGACGCAAATTGCCAACAGCACCGGGCCCTTGCTCAACCACAGCTATCCTGCTGATTTGGCAACAAATAGTCATAGCACCGGAACAATGCATACTCAGGCGCGATGTGCTGAGCGCACAGTAAGTCTGAGTGAAAAAGAAGCGGCGAGCCTCAGAGGGGGAAACATAAGCGGCGTCGTAAAATACCATGAAATGCCGCTTAACGGCGCACAAGAGCGGGATTACTTCAGATATAGCCGCTTTTAGGGCCAAACGTGCTTAAATTAATCGCATTGCAGCAAATTAACTGGATGCAGCCAGTTGAGTCAGCGCGCTGTGGGCCGCCTGTGCATCACTGGTCTGAACAAAAATATGATCATGATAAAAAGCGGCAACCACATTGGCGCTGATCCCTTGCTCTGTAAGGCACTGGGCTACGGCAGCGGTCAGGCCGACGGCATCCAGGCTGGAATGCACACTCAGGGTTATCTGCTTAAACGGTCCCTCATACTGAAGGCCATACTGCTGTGCAGCTGCTTTAGTGACTATCAGTGTCAGACCTTCGTGCTCCTGAAACGTGGCGATGGGGTTAAGTGGTATATACTCTTCCAGTCCCCCCGAGACAGAGCAAAAAACATATTCGGTGTCATGTAATACAGGTTCCATGGTTTTTAGCAACGCTGCCAGGTCAATAATGCCAGCCATTCTAACCGTTCCTTTTTTAGGTTTTATTTTCGCTATACCCTAACAAACCCACCGTGACATGCCAAGCTATCAAACACCAATCAAGGTAAATACTTAAGTGTAAAAATATTAAATTCAACACATAAACACCACTAAATTTAATAAAAATTAACCCCAATGTAATAATCCGTAACTAATACTTCGTAGTTTACCCCGATTGAATCCCCGTTGAATTCCTTAACTTGTACTCATCAACCCACTAAAAAACCTTGTTTGCTGCCATACAGCCGGGTAATAAGTCACTGAATAGGCAGGCTTATTGCTTAAAAAGGAGTTTGGACAGACAAAGTTGCTATTGCTTTGGAGTCAACGATGAACGAGTTAAACCACCCTGTTACACGTCATGTATCGCCATTCGAACAACATGCACCACTTACCAGATCACTTACCCGCTATCTGAACAGCCGCCTGTCACCACAATTACTGAAACAAGTTCAGCTGGAGGTCAGCGACTTTGATAATCCGGCCAGCACACATATTTATTTTAATCAGGATAACCGCTTCGCTAAAACGGTTGAGCACAGCTTTCCTATTGTCTATCAAAGGAAAAAAATTGGCGCTCTGAACCTGCTTAAAAGCCAGGACACGCCGCCTAATCAAACCCAGCTGTCGCAAATCACCAGCCAGCTTGCCGTATTGGTCAGACGCAACTCTGTTCAGTCCCTGTCACATCACCATCTTGGCCATGCAATTACCCTGATGGGGTATAGTGAGTCCATTATGGCATTGGAAAAAACCATTGAGCGCATTGCCGAAAGTCACTGCCCGGTGTTTATTCGCGCAGAGCCTGGCAGCGAAGTACTGGATGTGGCCTGTAAGTTACACTTTAGTGGTCCATCTAGCCCCTATCCTTTCTATGAGATCGATTGTGCCGGACTGGATGATCAGCAATTTTCTGAAAAACTGCATTATATTGCTGACCAGTTGACGCGTGGCTGTGTCTTTCTTAATAATCTGGAAAGCCTTAGCCAGGTTCAGCAAGGCCGGTTATGTGACATGCTGACCACACGCAGTCATCACAACACGGTTCGCTCGACAATTAACTTAAGCCAGGTACGACTGATCACTGCCAGCACTGAGGACATCAGGCAACGTGTGACGCAGGGCCAGTTTATCGCCTCCCTGTGGCAAAAGCTCAACTTCTTTTCAATGGCGCTGCCACCACTGCGCGAACGTCGCGATGATATATTGCCGCTGGTAGACTTATTTACCAAGCGTCACCGATTGTATCGGGAGCAACGTTTCAGTGAAGCTGCGCGCGCGATGCTGCACAATCACGATTGGCCAGACAATACGCAAGAGCTAGAGAAGGTCGTACTCAGGCTGCTTACTTGTGCCCCCAAGCCCGAAATTGACACCTGCCATATCCAGGCATTGTGTCCAAATATAGTGACCGAAAATCCCCTTCGCGCTGAACAGATAACAACAAACTACATTCAGGCCTTAATGGACCAGGAACTGGGTATATTTTCTAAGTTTCACCCCAGCTTACAAAAAGCCCTTGAGTACATTAGTCTCCACTGGCAGCAAGACGTGTCGCTAAGTACTCTGGCCGCCAACGCCTATGTCAGCGCTTCTCATTTGTCCTACCTGTTTAAACGCACGCTCAACAGAAGTTTTAAACAAATTCTCGCTGAGCTGAGAATAAGACATGCCTGCCGTATGCTTGAGGAAAACCCCAACCTGAGGATCACTGACTTATGTATGGATGTGGGATTTGGCGATCTCAGTCACTTTGAAAAGATTTTCCGCCGCTATACCCAGGTCTCGCCCCGCGAATATAAAAAGCGTCTTTTAAAGACGGTGTACAACCAAGTTTGATGGCAACATGCGTTAGCCAAGACAAACTCTCGCCTCTCCTGGGCTGTCACTGGGACTGTTTATGCATACCAATGACTTGCCCGGGCCACGCACTTTCCCTCAGCACCTTTCAGACAGTGTAAAAATATCGGGTAAATACACTGCCTGAGTTTGCCCGACTATTTCAGCCCTTTCCCTCAGCGCTTTATCTGGCCCAAGGCTAAGCTCCTGTTAATTATATAAAAGAAGGAAAAAGCCGTGAAAAAGCCATCTCTGTTTGCACTGAGCTCAGTGCTGCTCAGTACCACCGCAAGCGCCTCCCCACCTGAGCTTACGCTGTCCGGTTATATTAAGGTTGATACCCTGTATGACCTGTCCGGGCACAGTGGCGATAGGATCGATTATGCCACACTAGGACAAAACGCCCCCGGCAACACAGTTAGGGTCCATGCAAGAGAATCCAGACTCAGGGCCAGCTGGCAAAGCATCCAACACCCCAAACTGAGCGGCGTGGTGGAGTTAGACTTTTTTGCCGAAGGGTCTTATTCCAGCGCTGGCAGCGAGAAAATTGCCAATAGTGCAAAACCACGTCTCAGGCTTGCCTACATCAGCTTTAACAACTGGCAGTTTGGTCAGAACTGGTCGAATTTTGTGGATGTTAAAAGCTTCCCCGAGACACTTGATTTTGCCAATGAGAGTGGTCAGGCCATGCTCCGGCAAGGCCAGATCCGCTATACCCGTCACCATGCTGACTGGCAATTTAGTGTGGCAGCAGAAAATCCACAAACGGATTATCAGCAATCCAAACTGACGCCACAGTCCAGCTACCACAGCATAGATCCGGTGTTTGATATGAGTGCACGGGCGCGCCTGACATTGAGCTCGGGCCATGTCTCTGTGCAATCTGTGTATCGCCAGCTCAAACTGGAGCACGCTGCCTCATCACCTCAGCCAGACAGCCAGAATGGGTTTGGTCTGGGGCTTTCAGGCAAGCTTGCAGTTGGGGCTAGCACCACGTTGAAAGGCTACCTGGGGTACGGTCGGGGGTTAGGGCGCTACACCCAGGAGGCCAATAACTATGCTGCCTACCTGACAGATGACGGACTGCAGTTACTCAAAAGTGCGGGTGGCTATCTGGCCTATCAGTATCGCTTTGACTCGCAGTGGCGCAGTAATCTGAGTCTGGGTGCGGTGCGCATTGAGCAACCCCAGCCGCTTTCCCCCGGCAGCCTTCTGTCTTATCGGTTTACGTCGCTGCACCTCAATACCATTCACCAGCTGACCCCCGCCATGTACATCGGGTTTGAGTACGCCGTTGTCCGTCGCGAAATGACCAATGAACAAAGCCACTGGCTGCGCCGGTTACAGCTTTCCACCAAATATCGTTTTTAAGGATGCGATTATGAACACTCTGCCTTTTTCTTTAATTTGTCTGCTTTGCTGTGTATTCACTTTCAGTGCTTTTGCAGCGCAGCCACCAGCGCAAATTCCCAGTGTGGCGCAAGCCCCGGCGCTTGCGAAAATTTTAAATCGCGGTACTTTGCGCGTCGCTATGTATCACAAAGATACGCCGCCGTTTTACTACCGTGATGCACAAGGCACCCTGACAGGAGTGGACGTGGAGCTGATCCGTGGGTTTGCCGATAAACTGGGGGTTAATCTCATTTTTGACCGCAGTGCCAAAACCCTGAATCAGGCCATCGACATGGTCGCAGAGGACAAGGCCGACTTGGCTATCTGTAAGCTCAGCATTACCTTTGACAGAGCCAGCCGGGTGTTGTTTACCCGCCCTTATATTCGCCTGCGAAAAGGACTGCTGGTCAACCGAATACTGCTGCAACAGCAACTCAATAATCGCAGTAAAATAGAAACCATCCAGACGCTGCAAGGCAAGTTGGCGGTGATTGGCAATTCTTCCTACGTGGGTTATGCCAGACAGCGTTTTAGCCAGATGACTCTGGTTCCTTACCCTAACTGGCAAGAAGCAATCGAGGCCCTCAAAGCACAAGAGGTGATCGCCGCTTTTCGCGACGAGGCCGAGATTAAAAAAGTGATAGTCGACAATAAAAACAATGCCATGTCTTTGCTGACTGTGGTGCTGGAAAAAGACTATGACCCAAAAGGCATTGCACTGCCCCCCAATGGCCACTTTTTACGCGCGCTGCTTGAGTCCTATCTCGATAACCTGTCTCTGGAGCTGAATGCCGACAAGGTGTTGTTCAACTACGACGACGTCATCAATCAGATCCACCGCTATTAACGGAGCTATCATGAACAAGTTTATCTCTTATCTGCATCACCTGAAAAGTAACTGGGCGATTTTCATCGGCGCCGCGGCAGGTATTCATATTGGTCTGAACGAGCCACAGTTGATCAAAGTCGTATCGCCGCTCGGCCAGTTTTACCTCGACATGCTGACTATGTGTGTGCTGCCGATTTTGCTTACGGCCATTGCCCTGAGTATTGGCCGTTTGCTCAATCAGCCAGACAGCCAGCGTTTTGTCAGCCGCCTGAGCTGGGTCTTTCTGGGGGGAATTTTTGCCGCCAGTGCCACGGGCACCTTCTTTGGTCTGATGTTTAACCCGGGCAGTCACCTGGATACGGCCTCACTGGATGCCATAGGTAACGTGATCCAGGATTTATCCGCCGTGGATTTGGCGGTCGACCTCAATGCCCCTTATCAGCCCCCTAAAGACAGCTCGCTGTTACAGGCGTTCTTTTTCACCCTGGTGCCGTCCAATATTTTTTCTGCACTGGCCAATGGCTATACCATTAAAGTTTTGTTTTTCGCCATTTTATTTGGGTTTGCCATCGGCACCATCAAACACTCGGTAGCAGAGCATATTTGTACCTCGTTTGAGGCAATCTATTCCGCCTTCAGTAAACTGGTTCAGTGGCTGATGTACGTGTTCCCGTTTGGATTATGTGGTTTGCTTGCCGCCACCTTGTCGCAAATTGGCTCTGACGCCATCTTAGCGATGATCAAGTTCATTCCCGTCGTGATCCTGACTTTCATTGGCTGGTTTGTGCTGATGTGTCTGGTACTGTGGCATCGTACCGGCACTTTCTGGTACTCCCTGTCCGCGCTTAAAGAGCCCATTACGGTCTCGCTGGGGACGGCCAATTCAATGGCCAGCCTGCCGTCAGCCCTGAATGCACTGACCGACAAATTTGGTTATCAAAAACAAAAGGTCGATTTACTGGTGCCTCTGACGTTTAACCTCTGCAGAATAGGCCCGACACTCTACTTTGCGCTGGCAACGGTGTTTGTGGTGCAAATATATAATCTGGATATCGGATTGCTGACGGTGGCCGTGATCATCATAGGCTCCGTGCTGGCGGGCACGGCTACGGCAGGCTCTTCGGGGGTTTCTATGCTCACTATGCTGACCCTGGTTTCCGGACCGCTTGGACTGCCCCTCGATGCCGTACTGGTGCTATTCGTCGTGATAGACCCCATAGTGGCGCCATTTCGGGTGCTTGCTATAGTACACAGCTCCTGTGCCATTATCTCAGTGGTGCTGCCTAAACCCGATGTGCAACAAAACGCCCTGTCAGAACACCCACAGCCGTAATAAGGTCCCAGGTCGAAATAGGTCGACCTGGGCTATTTTCAGACTACATCAAAGCCCAGGCATTGGCGTGTATCGAACTGTTTGAAACCACGTTCGGATAGCCGCTGCGCAAACCAGTTGCAATGGTAACTGGCAGCCAGATTAAACATATACCAGTGCGATTGTTTAAACTCATTGATAGCCTGAATGCGGCCTGCTTTGGTGATCCGGCCAAGCAGCCGCGCCTGTTCTAAAAAGGCCAAATCGCGTGGTGATTTGCTGTCACTTTCGAGCGATTCTGGATACGTGTAATCACCAATTAGTGACACCCATAAACGCTCTCGACTCACGCTGTTTGGCGTCTTTATCATCTTTGGGTATAGCGCACATAGCCTGCGGTAAATGTATTGTACACGCGCATTTTTCTGCATTTGCCAGTCGCTGCCACTGAGCTTGAGCGGTTGACCATGTTGCCAGCAATGCAGCGCATAGCATGTCGCAAGCCAGCACTGGCATAAAGCCTGCCAGTGCTCTAACGGCCAGGTATTTTGGTACACATAGAGCCGACAGCCGAATAAAGCCTCGGACATCAACTGTACCTTGTGGTGATAACGTGCTTTAAAAATCACATCATTGAGCATAGTGCGAGCAAACCGGCTGTCGGGCTGACAGGTTAATAAATCGGGCACCTCAGTTAACTGGGACTTGTTCAGCTGCGTAGCTGGCTGTTTGATTAACGCAAGGCCGTCAACGCAATTGGCTGACCAGATAGCGGCCTCTTTATGCTCATCAAAAGCCGGCAAATGGGTAAAAGCCAGCTTACAATGAAATGGGCCCAGGTTATTGATATCACTGTCAGAACACCCGGTATGAATGGGGTAAACAGGAGTACAGTCGCTGTGCCAGTTTAATCTCGTCTGCGGCGCTTGCTGCAATACCCCCTGGCCAGCATACTTTGCTAACAGACGTGCCGTTCTGGGCTCAATATTTAATGCCAGTCCGGCCAGATAGGTACCATAGAAATGGAATAAGGAAGTCATAAATGCTCCGGAAAATTCAATAGGGGAAGACGCCGAACCGGGTGCGGGCTGTGTGTACCCGGTTCAGCATTGGGCGGCGCTGGTGGGCCGGTGAATAAGCAGGTTATTTATTGATGTGCGCGATGATAAGCGCGTAAACAGTCCGTGAAGCGATTTAGGGCCTGTTGAGCTGTGCGTTTATCTGTTGGGGAGACGCCTTGAGGCTTCAGCCCAGCCTTGCCACGCTGCTCAATAATGGCGCTAAAGGCCTGGGCAAAAGCAAAGCTGCCAGGCTGACAGTAGATGCGATGCTGTTGCAGGGCCGGATCAGCCGGCTCACCTCTTGGCACACTGTAACAAACCAGATAGGCCGGTATATCAGGCGTGTGGGCCTGACAAATAGATTGAGGGAAAAGCACAAAGTCGGTTGTGCAATGGCTGTCCATCACCTCATCACATACAGGTAACCCCAGCGCATTACCGAGCGCATAGCTGCAAAACATCACGTCTACCCCGCTGATAAGCTCAGACATGAGAGCATTAAACGCGTTTTTGACCTCCCGGGGGATTTCCTCCAGCTCCGTCAGCGGCGCAAAGTCCTCGCCTTCTACACTGTACTCCTCCACCCAGCTGTGATGCGGCTGTGTGGGTATGGTGCAATGGCGATTTGGACTGGCCAGTGCATAGCCCAAATCAAATAACTCGGGCACCTCTGGTCTGTCTGACAAACACCCAAACCGGCTACCATCGGCGGCTTCACATAAACGAAAAATCAATGTACTCATGTTATCTGCTCCGTAGTTTGTACACTTAATTACGATCAGAATAGGCGTTTACATCGCAGGTTTATCGGGTGATTTGCGCGGTTTTTTGCCGTAAATCTACGCATTTAATATACTTATGCCGTTGAATTTACTGCTCTGTGTGCTGATGTGCGTTCAAAGCGCGGACCAGCTCACTAAGCATCAACTGCATTTGCTCGGCCGTGATGCTCGGGTCGCTTGCCAGCTTTTGCTGGATAGCCATCACCGCCAGGCTGACAGAGTTAAGCTGCTCAAGTGACTGCATACGTGTGTGCATAGCCTGCGCTTGCAGATTATTATCAGGAGCCGGGCTTGCGGGCGGAGCAATAAAGGACTGTACGGTTTCCACTACTCTGTCGAGGATTTTATACACCAGGTTTGCCGAAAACCCGCCAACCAGTGCCATAGTTATCCTCAGCGCAGCCTGACTGACTTCGGTATTGCGGTTTTGTGCCGCTGTGGCATCGGCCACCGCTTGCAAGTCGATGGGAATAAGCTGGGTAAGTATGATCCCCGCTATCAGACCAACCACAAAGCGCACCCAGTAAGAGCTTTCATACTTAGGGTCGTAGCAGCCGGCGGTCACATAGGTATTGGCTTTAAATAACGCCGAGAAAGAGGCGCCGATAGCCGCTGCGGCCAGCAAAATTGCCTGTACGTATAGCAGCCTGGTCCCTTCCATATCAAACATGCTCGCAACCATGTTTTCGTTATTGATATAGCTCGACAGGCTCAGCGCAATCAACGCAATTAACGAGGTAATCGCCACCAGCATCATTTTGCGGATAAGCTTTACCCGCCCCAAAAACAACAGCCAGGATCCCTTATGGCTTTCTTCTGCCATCAGCCAGATGGTCTCGGGCTTGGCAGGCGACACCAGTTCAGCCAGGCGATTGTGAACCCGGGCAAGATCCCGGGCGCCAGCGGCATTTTTATCTGTCCATTCAAGCTGGTGCAACATCACCACCGTACCTTCGGGCACCTGCAATCCTTTACGAAACGCAAAGGCCATCATGGCATGACATTCTTCTATTAGTTGCGCCCAGGCGCTCAGCCGCATGGTCTGCTGTTCACAATCGCCTGCACTTTCGGTGGCTTGTTTTGTCATTGCTACGCCCTCCTTGATTTACCAGTTAAACTCGCTGACCTGCCGGTTGCGGTAATCAAGCAAACGGGCTTGACCGCCCTCGTGTGGCCACAATGCCTGGTTACTGTTAAAGCTGAAGCCACCGGTTTGCGGACTATGCAAATTCGTATAGACCCGGACCATGCCCTGAGGACGTAACACAGCACCAGAGTGAAATTCAAAATGCTGAGACTTATCGCCCTGGATACACCAGCCACTCAGATCAATCCAGGCGGAGCCCAGGTTGGCAATTTCGACATATTCATCGCAGTGATCCTTTTGCTGTGCTCTGATGTAATGAACCTGGCTGATAGCCACTTCAGAGTGCGCCGCTGTGCCGTATTTCCAGCAGGAGATCTCTGCCCAGCTGGGATCGAGCAGGGTTGCGCAGTCTCCGTGGTTGTTCCAGATAGGCTGGCCGCTGGCAAAGTTGGGCGCTGAACTGCGCCCGCTGGTTGCAATGGTCAGTTTCTCTTTGGGGTATATCAAGGTACGACGAGGAAAAACCAGCGACTGGCCCCGATCACCTGCGCACAGTTTCCAGCCATGTAAGTCAATAATGGCAGGCCCCCGATTGAATAATTCCAGGTATTCGTCCCGATAGTTTACATGACAGATCTGGATTTGATGTGGCGATAACAACTCGAAGCAAGTCTGCCACCACACCGACATGGCATCGACTTCCTGGCCACTTTGTGTTGCCTGCACAAAGTTGTCTTTGCATTGCTGCAAGATAAGATGTTCAAGCCTTTGCCAGCACAGTTCACTATTTTGCAAATAGGCAAAGTGACGACTCAGTTCTATCAGTGACATTTTGCTGATCGCATCCATACTCATACTCCCCTGTCTATGGACATAAACTGTTTGGCACGATTCAAAAACGCCGCTCTATCTTCCAGGCCATGGAGCCCGCCATTAATTTTACGGGTAATGGTGACCAGCTCGTCCTGATCGGCCAGCGCATTCAGCTTACGACTCTGCCAGTAAAAGCAGGCCGATCTGACTGCTACGTCCGGGTCGCTGCACACCAGCTCGGGCTGGCTCAGCAGATCCTGTCCTATGGCTTCCCCACACTGCTGGTAATTGTGTTTTCCCGTCAACTGTATCAGCCCTCGGCCGCGATAACGCCAGCCATCACCAGACGCCTCATCGCCATTGCCCATGCGGTCGGCATATACCCGGTTGGCAATTTTCTCTGGCTTGCGTGCATAGTCCGACGCCATTGCCGAAGTGGGAAAGTACTTACCAAACACCGAGCTTAACGCCACGGCAGAATAATTGAGGTTTTCCTGCGTATATCTGAGACTGCCGCTTTCATGGCCGATTTGTGCCAGAAAATGTGCTACCCGCAACGGTGTTGTTATTTCGTACTCGCTCAACACCGAATTGAGTGCGTTCAGGTAATAACGTATGTTATCGATTCGGGCATGGGGCATGATTTCCTGGATAAGGCGTTGTTCAAGTTGCATATTGGTCGTCCTGTGGTCTGTTTTAATGACCATCAGTCTGCCCAACCCTTAATGCAGATACTCGGACAATCAAATGCAGGTTCGTGGGGAATCTATGATGTGCCAAAGCCGCAGGCTTTAAAAATAATGCGGTGTATAAAGGATAAAACCGGCAAGCACAGCGCAGTGGCCGGATTTAATCGCCGCCGCTCAACTCAGTCAGGCGCGCCTGATAATATTGCGCCCGCTCCGCCTCCCCTGCTGCGTCGTAATATTGTGCGGCCAGCTTAAAGCACGCGGCCAGCCAGTTGCTCAGCTCCAGAGACGCAAAGTGCCTGATAGCGGTATCCAGTGCCTGCTCCACACCGCTTTGCCCGCTTGCTGTACGCCACAATACATTGTGGTAGAGCACAAAAGATTGAATTTCTATGTTGTTCAGCGATTTGTCTGCTTTAAGCTTGGCCAGCTGTGCAATATCCAGCTCCGCCTGACTCCAATCGAGCGTTGCCGGTGCGTACTGCCACCCCACCCAGCGATAATAAATGTGTTTTTCTGCCTGCTCGCTAAACTGGGTTTGTAGTTTGGCCACCAGCGCTAACGCCTTCCTCTGATCACCACGTGCAAAGGCCAGCTTGCTGCGTACAAAGTCGATGGCGGGCGCAAGCTTAGTCTGCTCGAATCGCGCGAATACCTCAGCCTGCACAATGCGCCGCTCGGCGCGTTCAAGCTGACCTTGCCTGATATGCACCGCCGCCTGCTTAAGCCGTGCCAGCCCCATTTGCTCGGCGTCGTGTCTTTTGCTGGCATAGCGATAAGCATTATCGTAGTAAGCCAGTGCCTGCAGGTAAGCACCTTGCTGGCGTTTGCGATCGCCCTGAGCAAGCCAGGCCGCGGCCTGGCGCTGATAAGTCGTTACCTGATAGTCTCGCTCCGGGGCAGACGAGCAGCCAGATAGCCACAGCGCCCACAACACTGCCAGCGCGCTTGTCCTAATCATGCATTTCTATCCCTTCGTTCTCAATAGGGGCGCTGATCCCATCTCTGAATACCGGATGATTGTTAAGCGCCTCCAGGGTTTTTTCCATCTGCTGCAATACTTGTTGCACACTGTGCACTGTAAGGACAAACTGCTCCCGCTCGCCGTGCACATCTTTGAGCATTTGCTGCATCACCGTCAGGTTGGCATTGAGGTTGTGCAGCACCAGAGGAAGCTGGCTGTCGGTGATCTCTTTCACCAGCTCAGTGGGCTGACCATAGGTCGTCAAAGTGGTTTGAGCCTGGGTGAGCATGCTGTCGGTTTTAAGCAAAGTCTGGTTAAGCTGGTTCAGCAACTGCGGCATCTGGGCAAGCCACACCTGACTTTGCTTAAGCGTTTTTTCGGCTTCCGGGAGCAATTCGCTCTCGCGCAACTCTTCGCTGACAATCATGATGTGGTCACTGATCTTGGCCACTCTGTCGAGCGCCCTGAACAGCGATCCGGCTTCTGGGTTGTTCTCTTTTTGCAGGTTCTGGAGTAAATCCTGAATGCTGGTCAGAATAGACTCTACATCGTCTTTTGCGCGAGAAACATAACCTGCTGACAGATACTGCTGGCCAAGCGCGCTGTTAACGTGTGGCACCAGCGCCCCGGCTGGTAGGGCCACAAACGGGCCGACTTTGTCCGCCTCTGGCAAAATCAAATCTAAGGTTGTTACCTCATCAAATATGGGGTGCTGCTCACCGGTTAACAGTGCATATTTGACCACTTTTTCGCTGTATTCATGAAACACCCAAAACTCAACGTCGATTTCGTTACTCTGTAAATTAAGCTGGTAACTGTCAATCCGGCCTATCTCCATGCCTTTAAAGTACACGGCAGGCAAAGCACTTAACCCACGTGCATTATCCAGCACCGTTTTGTAATACACCTTGTCTGCAAAAGTGTGGTTGTTCACCAGGATCATGATACAAAACGTGGCCAGCAGGAACATACCGGTGAGGCTAAACGCAATCACAATTCTATTGGCATTTTTGGGCTTGTGCTGCATGCTCACTCCCCAAGGTTAGTTCATCCGGTAAGCCCAAATGTAATTGCTGATCCGCCAGGCTAGTGATGAGCTCCTGACGATTTGAGCACAACACTAAGGTGGTGCCTTTTTCTTTGAGTTGCTTAAGTAACTCCAGCTCATGTCGACACCAGGCGCGGTCAACCTGGGCCATGGGTGCGTCCCAGATCAGGGCTTTTGGCTCCATGAGCAAGGCTCGGGCAAGCCCCGCCAGTGACGCCAGCCCCGACGACAAACGGTCGGTACGCTGATCCAGGTATTGAGTCAGGCCAAACTGCTGGCAAATTTCCCGCACCTTTTGCTGCTTTTCCTCCTGACTCAGGCGGCTATGATGGCGGTTTAAAGGCAACAGCAGGTTTTCTTCGAGCGTCAGGTTAGAAATTAGCGCAGAAACCTGGAAAATCACGCCGAGATCGCGGCGAAAACGAGCATATTGCAACGCCGTCATTGCCGCAATATCAACGTCATCGATCAGCACACTGCCCTGCAGCGGCCGGGTAATGTCACAAATAATACTGAATAACACAGATTTGCCGCTGCCCGAGCGCCCGGTGATCAGCAAACACTGACCGGACTCAAGGGTCACATTGATATTGGCGAGAATGGGTTGCTCCGCAACACTGTGGCTGATGTCTTTGAGCGTGATCTTCATTACCAGTCACCCATCAGTGCAAAGTACAGCAAGGTAAACAACACATGGATCACACACAAGGCTATCAACCCCCGACCCACCGCCTTGATATTACGCTGTGGCACTTCAGTGATTGCACTTTTTACGGTCAACCCATGATAGCTGGCTATCAAGCTGATCATCAGACCAGAAAACGCGACTTTGGCCAGCATGATCACCATATCAAGCCAGTGTAACTGCGCCATTAGCTTAGCAAAAAAGGTGCTGACGGGAATGGAGGCAAAGGCGTTACTCACCAGATAACCGCCAAAAATACCGCAGGCCACAAAGTAGCTCATTAACAGAATAAGTGAGGCCACCATGCCCAGCACCCGCGGCGCAACCAAATAGGAGATGGGCGACACACCCATAGCGATTAATGCGTCTATTTCCTTACGTACCACCATGTTGCCAAGCTCTGTGGTAATGGCGGTGCCTGAACGGGCGAGCACCACAAAACAAACAATAAACGGGCCGAGATCTCGGACAATGGTGGAAATTAAAATCGCGTAAATCCACTTAACCTGGCCAATGGAAGATAACAGCGGGTAGCCCTGCACTATGATCAGCGCCCCGATCAACAGGGCTATTAACATGACCAAACCCAAAGCTTCCACACCGGTGAAGCGGATCTGGCGAAGTAAGATCTCCAGACTGATAGAGCGGTTACGGTGGAACACCAAAAAGTCTGAAACCACGTACGCTGAAAAAGGTAAAAATCCGTAATTAATCATGACTGCTCCCTATTGCTTGATACAACAGACACAGCATTGTAAGGCCCTTATTGATGCAGTTAACTTTAAGCGTAGCAGTAATTTGCTTTAATACAGTGAACAAATCGTGATTACTTGGTGAACCAAGCGATTCGGTTTTAGTCAGGTGAGTTACACGTGTTTTTCCATAGAAAAGTTCACCAGCGTAACGCCTTGTCGCTCAATTTGATTGCGCTTTATCAGGCTGAAGCCGCGCGCTGCAAAAAAGTGTCGGGCGAGTATTGAAGCTTCTACATACAGACGCGACAACCCTTGCTTGATTGCCTGCTCTTCGACCTTGTCGTACAGCGCGCCAGCCACGCCAATGCCCTGAAAGTCCGGATGTACGTAGGTACAATCAATGTGCCCGTCAGAGTCCAGTTCAATAAACCCGACCACCTGGTCGTTACTCAGCGCCACCCAGGGTTGTTTTTCAGCCAACCGCTGCGACCAAAACGCATAGTCCGGTGGGCTGGGCGCCCAAACGGCTTTTTGCGCGCTTCCATATACCTCATCGTCAATGGCATGCACCGCGGCATGAAACAAGTCGGCAATGTCTGAGGCCCACTCAGACTGATAGGGTTGAATATTCATCTTAATCCTTTTTTAACGGTTCGGGTGATAATCTATCGCTGACTGACACCCCCTCTATTTGCAGTGTAACAGCGACGGATCATTGTGGGTGGATGTTTTGATACCGGTCAATGTTAACTGGTTTTATTCTGCTAGGATATTAACTCTAATCGTGCTATTTAGTCAGGGACCACTTATGACAGACACCCAATCGACCCAAGAACCAGCCAGTTTACTGCAAAAAAAGCGCCTCTGGCTACAAATTGTAATTGCCCTGGTATTAGGCATCACTGTGGGCTTACTGCTCTCACCTCAGGGGGCGGCTTTGGTCAGCAAGCAAGCTGCCATGGACATTGCCCAATGGGTTGCCCTGCCCGGGCAGGTTTTTCTCGCGCTGATCCAGATGGTGGTGATCCCTTTGGTGCTTTCCTCCATTATTTTGGGGATTGCCGGTAACAAAGACACCGGGTTTCTGAAAAAAGTCGGGATCCGTATCTTACCTTATTTTGTCACCACCACGTTTGTCGCGGTTATTCTTGGCCTGGCTGTGGTCTACCTGATAGAGCCGGGTAATTATGTGGACAGTGCTTTGTTCAATGCCATTGCGGATCAACCCGTTCAGGTTGTAGCAACGCAGGCAGTCCAAACCTCCATCCCCGATAAAGTTGCAGCCATCATTCCTGCCAACCCCACGCAATCCACGCTTGATAAAGACATGTTTGCCATCGTTATTTACGCCAGCTTTATTGGTATGGCCCTGACAACGTTAGCCGAGCGCCGCAAAGCATTGCTGGTCGATTTTATGGATGGGATCCAGTCTGTTTCTTTGCAGATTGTAAACTGGGCCATGTTGCTGGCTCCCCTCGCCGTGTTTGGTCTGCTGTGTGACATCACCATTCGCATTGGCGTAGATGCCCTGATCGGTGTCTCGGCGTACGTTGCAACTGTGCTGCTGGGCCTGGCCGGCCTATTACTTATCTATACCCTGGTAGCCTCCATGGTTGGCAAACTGCATCCACTGAACTTTTTACGAGCGATCCGCAGTGCTCAGCTGTTAGCCTTTTCTACCTCCAGCTCGGCGGCTGTGATGCCGCTGTCTATGCGTACCGCGCAGGAACAACTTGGAGTGAAAAAACCCATTGTACAGTTCATCATTCCCCTGGGCGCAACCATCAACATGGATGGCACCGCACTTTACCAGGTTGTGGCCGCTATTTTTCTTACTCAGGTATTTGGCGTTGACTTATCGATGAATCAGGTTGTACTGCTGATCCTCACCACAGTTGGTGCATCAATCGGCTCACCCAGTACACCCGGCGTGGGGATAGTGATCCTGGCATCGGTGTTGGCCAGCTTTGGCATTCCAGCAACTGGCATCGCCCTGATCCTAGGAGTCGACCGGATCCTGGACATGTGCCGTACCGTCATTAACGTCAGTGGCGATCTGACAGCCTGTGTGGTGATGAACCACTGGTTAAAAGACGAACTGGCGCTGACTGAGCAAGCGCACATAAATGCGGATAACGCGGTCACAAGCTAGTATCAGGGGTAACGCCAAACAACAGTGCGCTTAGGCTTCGCAGCTAAGCGCTGCCTGGGCTTTACACAGAGCCTGGGCCTCATCAACGGATTGCCCGCCAAGACAAAAATCGAGCCGCACGGTTTTCTCTTCGGCCTGAGCAGCTGTACCCTGCGCTGTCGACCACGGCCATTTGCTGAGTATTTTTTTGCCCGGTCTGGATAAAGACTTCGACGGCGCACTATACAGTAGTTCGACCGACTCGGTGTTTCCCCGTGCATTCACGGTGACCTTAAAAATTGCACAACCTGCTGTGCCCTTGCGGGCTAAAGATATCGGATAGAGCGGCTTGTACTCGGGATTAGGTACCCAGACAACCTGCCCCAGGGAGGGCTGAACTTCAGTCAATCTCACATCACCAAACAAGGTTTTACTCTGCACATTGAATGCGCTTAAAAAAGACAGGCCAGCCAATAAGCAATACCGCACAGTCCATTCCTTTCTAATTTCATATTAAAAAGAGGACTTGTACCACATTTAATTCCAAAGCACCATCAAAGCAAGTTGTCAGGATAAACTGACGTTACTTTTTTTCTAGCTGCTCAATTTGTTGCCAGAGTGCTTCAGCCTCCGATGTGAGCATTGCGTAGCCCCGAATATCACCGTTTCGCTGCGCATGCATCGCCTCTTCGAGCTTAGCATCGTAGGCTTTGCGCAACTTTTTGACCGGATCACGTTTTAAAAACTGAAACATAGATAGAAATTCCAAAATGCAAATGTGCTTCGTTAAACGTAGTGTAAGCCGCCAGGGATCAACTCACCCAAAGGCAAACTAAGTTACGAATGCCTGCCCTGTCCCTAACCGGATAGTTAGGTGTAATCCGCTGTAATTGCCGAAAGTTGAGTCTTTGCCTATACCCTCTTCATTGCAACCTCGATCGCCAGTTTAAACTGGCTAGCCCTGTTCACCAGCTTTGAGTCTAAAGGACCAACAACATGACTGATATTTCAACTATCCCATTACCTGATCCCATTAGCTGGGATGAAAAAAGCGCAATGGCAGAGCTGCACATTTTGGGGCTGGATGGCGTTTTTCTGGAAAATCAGCTCAACCTGTTGTGGTATCTTGAAGCTCTCGCCGAAGTCTGTTCAGAAACCCATATTGCAAGACGCGAAGAGTTAGCCACCTTCTGGCAGCCCTACTTGTATCGCGAGCCGGGCTATACGTTACAAAGTTTCTTTTCTGAGTGGTTAACTTATACACCAACCCCAGAAAAGCCGGGCTTATACATAGAGTATTGGGATTACCTAGTTAATACCGAAGCCGGTTTAAAGCTGGCCAACGATGGCTATTTCAGAGGCTGGTTCAGACAGTTTTTAAACTTTCACGGTGACTGGATCAACAGCACTTCATCCACAGATACCCTGAGTGCCTGGATGCAATACAAAGGCACGGATGCGCACCCGTTTAGTATTGACGATTACCAACGCCCGGATCCGCACAGCCCACAAGGCGGATTTCAGTCATTTAATCAGTTTTTTCTGCGTAACCTGAAACCCGGCGAGCGCCCTTTGTGTCATTGCGCCAATGATGAAGGGGTGATTGTGTCTCCTTGTGATGGCGGGGTGTTTTTTCTGGATAAAGGGGGGTATGAGGTAAACGAAAGCCACGCCAGTAACCGCTATCTGCTGCCCGGCAAATCCGGCGACCACTTTAACCTGACAGAAGCCATTCCAGGCTATGGCAGGTGTTTTGTCGGCGGGCCTTTACTTGATATTTTGCTCTGGTTTACCGACTACCATCATTTTCATGCCCCCGTATCTGGCACAGTGATAGATCAGGGCCTTTATGAAGGGTCATACAATTACGATTTTGATAATTTTAATCCAAGACACCCATACGACCCGTTACCGCCAAAAAGCAGTGACCAGGTTGGCTGGTATCAAAAGCTCGGAAAGCATCAGCGGTATGTCTGGGTAATTAAAACGCCCGATCTGGGGCTGGTGGCCATGGTTGCTATCGGCTTTTGGGGAGTCGGCAGCATAGTGAATGCCATTGAAACGGGCGCTCAAATTGAGCGAGGTGAATATATGGGCCACTTTGGCTACGGCGGCTCGTCTATCGTACTGGCGTTTGAACCAGGCAGAGAGTATCAGTTTCAAGTGGGTGGGCAACCAGTTAGCGGGCCAAATAATCCCACGCAAATGAAGGTTCGAGGTTGTCTGGGTAAAGCCTTACCACCATTAAAATGGTAACAAACTGGCGGTAAAAGTGTCCGTGATAATGCCGCTTGTTTGCGTACATGCAGCGAAGTGGCTTGCTGTGCCCAGCGATGTGTCAGGTGTGTGATGTATCCCCACATCCATGTGGGAACAAAGCCTAGGGAATACGCTCGTTTAACAACCTGGGGTTAGTTTTGTTTTACTTTCAACATAGCATCCATACCATAAGCGTTATATATATGCTGCATGGCTTGCTCTCTGGCTTCATTTACCGCTTCAATAACCGGATTTAAACCTGTGCCATCTACCGTGGTTCTAAATGGGCGTGCAGATACATCGGTTTGTAGCAGTTTCAGCACAGCATCGGCCGCCATTTGCGGGCTGGGCGCATTTTCTGCATCGTGACCTTGCTCTGTACCTGCCCACATTTGTTCTGGCGCATCGGCAAACTCACCATAGCTTTGTGTAACCGCATTATCACTCGATCTCAGTAAGTTGGCGCCAAAGTCAGTGCCAAATCCGCCAGGCTGAACAATCAAAGACTGAATACCAAACTGAGACAGCTCAACCCGATAGTTTTCGGCCAGGCCTTCCACTGCATGCTTTGTCGCGTTGTAAGACCCCAAAAATGGCAATACGAACTGACCTAAAATACTCGAAACCTGTACTAACGTTCCCTGCTCGCGTTGTTTTATATGTGGTAACAAGGCACGCGTCATCCGTTGCACACCAAACACATTGATGTCAAATACGCGTTTAAAATCGTCGATATCAAAGCTTTCCTGCCAGCCTAGAGTACCTACACCTGCATTATTGATCAGTACATCGATGTGCCCTGCCTGCTCAAGCGCCGTTTTCACGCCCTGCTCAACACTACTGTCGTTTGTCACGTCAATATCGATAACATGGATCCCTTTGGTCCTGAGCTCATTGGCAACCGAGGCATTGCGCCCTTCCGGGTCGCGCATGGTGCCCACCACGGTAAAGCCGTTGTCTGCCAAAGTGTTTGCAATGAGATAGCCAAACCCGCTGTTTGATCCGGTTACCAGAACTGATTGTGTCATAATATGCTCCTGAATTTTTTAAATCTGGTCTGTCAGGGCACCACAAGATGGTTTGCAGTGCCCTTATGTTTGTTTTGTACCGCTATGTACGGTGAGTTTATTGATCAAGTTGCTTAAGTAGTGCTAATGCCACACCGGTTGACGACTTGTTGTTCTGACCGGTGATCAGCTCGCGGTCAACCACAATATGCGGGTGCCAGTCTTTTTCGCCGCGAGAATAATCTCCACCCGCTTTGGTTAATGCGTCCTGTGGCCAGTAATACAGTTCGTCACCACCGAGATAGTATTGTGTTGCGACGGCTTCTTCAGAGTTACTGAATGTGGTCATGCGATACCCCTCATACACCCAACCTTCTGCGGGTTTGGCATTCTTTCCTGACTTCATAGCTACTTCGAACTGGGCGGCATTTGGCAGTGCCGAAAGTAAGGCAACCGGACCGTGGCAGACCAAACCGGTTGGCTTTTTCTGGGCATTAAAGTGACGTAAAAACTCACCCAGCTGAGGGTTAGCAACCAAATCACCCAGTGGTGCATGGCCACCCGGTACAAACACCGCGTCAAACTTGTCGATGCCAATTTGCTCTATGCGAGCAAAGCTGACGACGGGGCTGTCGGTCTTGTCATCAATTTTGAGCTGATTAAATGATTCTTTGGTCATTCGTCAGGGCAATAAGCTGATCCTGACACCACGTGCAGAATACCTGCAATCCCAGCTTAACCGCTGGCTGAATGACTTTGAGCGTCATATCCTCACGCAGGAGCAGTTCGATCCAGCCCATTCCAGTCGTACTTTTTTTATTGCCACCAGCGATCTGGTTGAGCAGTCACTGGCGCCGGCCCTGATCCAACACCTAAGCAAAGTTGCACCTAACATTCAGGTTGTCTTTGCCAAGCTCGACAAACGTGGTTTTGCCAGTCAGATAGAAAGTGGTGAAGTAGACTTTTCAATCAGCGTGATAGAATCGAGTCACCCTGCTTTGATGGTGACCACCTTGTATAAAGACGACTATGTGTCGGTCGTCAGGCAAGACCATCCCTGCCTGGACGTTGCATTCGATCTGGCTAATTATTGTCGCTATCCACATATTCTGGCAGGCACAGGTAAAGACATTCGGGGTACGGTGGATGACGCGCTGGACAAACTAGGCCACACCCGCAAGGTGCAATACAAAGTCGCAAATTTTTCAAGCGCTCCTTATATTGTTGAAACCAGCGATGTCATATTCACGGCACCACGCACCTTTGCAGAAGCCATTCGCGCTAAGTTCAACATCACGATACTTGAACCACCGCTGTCAGTTCCGCCTTTCTCGATGAAAATGTACTGGGATATCCGCAATAAAGACGACCAGGCAAATCGGTGGTTCAGGCAGGAGCTCATCAACGTTGCCAGGCAAAAAGCCCCCTGATCAGTAAGGTGTATGTTCAGTGTAACGGATGTGTGTATCCCTCTGTTTTGGAATTATTTTAAACAACTTTGTCGCTTACTCCCTGTAATAGCCCGTAATGGTTTAATCCATCGGTTTGGTCCACTCTTTATTGATACCGTTGTCACACGGGCATCTGGCAGTTTTTCTGCAGAGGTCGTGTGCGCTTTGTTTACAAACAGGTATGCCAACAGCGCGTCACTTTGGACGAAAAACGCTGTCAGCAACCGTTACACGATAAGGACCATGCAATGACAAGCAAATCACAGCCCTCTTCCATTCGCCCTTACCCCGAATTAGTCAAGGATAACGAACCCACAGTGCCGCAATTTGGCATACTCGATAAACTTCACGGTACCTGGGTAAACTGGAAAGGCGGGCCCAAAGGCTTGCATACTACGCCCATGCCCTCTCCCGGCACTTCTTCAGAAACCGTATTTGGGGTTTTCCATTTTAAGTCGCAGCAATACCGCGAGCAGTTGACCTTTAGTAAAGTGAACGCGCCAGTTCGCAACCGCGCGGGCTCAAACGAGCAGTTTAATGGCCCGGTTAAGTACGAAACAGCCATCATAGATAACAATGACGATCTTCAACACTTTGAGAACGGCATGTACTTGTGGCTGGGCGACAACACGATGCCGTGGCAAGAGGACGGCAAATACCAAAACCCACGTACCATGTTCTCCCGCCCTTCAACCCAGGAAACCGTTGATGAAGATGGCGGTGTGCCGGTTATTGGCCCTGGCGAACTTGGCCCACAGTTTGTCCCGCCACACTCTATCTCACGCTCCGGCGTGATCCCCCATGGCACCACGATTCACCTGACAGGCAACGTGACGCATTTTGACAAAAAAGAGACACCGGATGCCCCTGAAAAACCTGAGATTGCAAAACTTTGGGAACAGCCCTACCTGTCTATCTCTCCGACCATGGGTATAGATCCAGAACGCGACCTGATCCCGGGTAGCCTGAAAAAGCCATTCTGGACAAATCTGCCACGGGAGGAACAAAGAGATTACCCTGGCCAGCCCGAGGCGCACTGTGGGGTAAACAGTGCCCGAGCCTATTTTCTGAATATCTTTAATTATGATGAGGATGGTGCCAAGTTCCCCTACACTGTTCAGCCAAATCTGTTACTGTCACAGTTCAATGAGGGGTTAAATTTCAAAAGCTATGATCTGATCGAATTAGACAGCCAGCACGATACCGGGGTGCAGGGTGCCACCGTTAATAATGTTATGATTGAGCGCTACTGCCGTGTGGTTCGCATGCGCCATCGCATGTGGCTGGAGCGAATTGAACTCGAAAATGGCAAAGAGATAGATCAGTTGCAATATGAGCAAATCGTAGATTTTGAATTTATGTTCGGTGCCAGTGGCGAAACCACCCAGTGGCCTCATATTCAGGTCAATACTTTGCGCCGTATTGAGGACATTGCAGAAGAAGACCGATACACCCCTATTGAATTGCCTGAAGAAGCCGACAAACCTGTCAAAACACCTAAAGCTAAGGTTCATCACATGAACCATAAAGTAAAATAAGGCCACCTGGCTTGATGCGATGACAGGCGGGGTAAAGGCTTGCAGTCATCGCACTTGTCATACGTACTCTCAAATAACGCTTCTGAGTCTTATACAAGCAAAACTCTCAACCACTCCAAAGCTGAAAAGTTTCAACAGCGATGTTTTATCAGAACTGTCAAACCTGCAAAGAACGGGAACACAACCAAGCCTTTAAGTAAGAATATATAATGAGAAAAGTATAAAAATAAAATAATAAAGAACCACTCTGGCACGCATACTGCTTAAGAACTGCGACTGCCAAGTCAGGCAGCAACGGTTCGGGATGTTCTAACGAATGCATCTCGGCATATTCATTTTTTACTAAGGAGTAGCGCAAAATGAAACAACTTTTACTTTCCACCGCCCTTGTGGCCTCTGGCGCTTTTGGCTTTTCTGCACAGGCTGGCGAATTAGACCCAGCACTACAAGCCAAACTTGACCGGGCACAATTCCTATACGACCACGGATACTATCAGGAAGCACTAAAACACATTCAGTGGCTGTTTAACAATGGTATTGCGACGGATTATGACTTTACGCCACACCAGGTGAGTATCATTACTTTGTGGGCCGCAATGCGAGACCACCATGAACCTGCCAGAATTAGCTATGATCGCGCTTTGAAGGACACCATCACGCAGCTTAAACGTGCGCCTCATAACTGCGCCGCATTTGATGATGCAGAAGTGATGATGGAGAACAAAAATGCACTCGAAGACTTGGTGACAGTATTAGAAAACGAGACCGCAGAGCACCCGCAGATCTGGCAGCGCTGCTGGGGTTACAGTACCTCTTTGATAGCAGTTGAGCAAACATCTAAGCCACTTATGGATGCCTACCTGGTCGACCTGTCTGATCATTTCAAAGCTGAGTTTATTCCTGTTATTGATGGCTTGTACACGCAGTGCGACGATGATGTTGACTATAGAGAAGCCTGTCAGGACAGTGTAATTGACTACCTGACTGATGTATCAACCTCTTTCAGACATGCCGCCACGACGCATTATAGCTTAAACGAAGCCGGCCAAATTGGCGTTTTAACTGTACAACTGCGATTAAAATGGCAGGCGCAAGATCAATAACCTGACATTTAGGTTGAGGCAGGTTTTTTGCCTCTACATTAACACGGTAATCATAAACCAGCTTGCCTTCCAGACAGTGCTAGTTCACCCCCTCGCCACCCAAATGCCTCAGAGTTTCTCTAATACAGCTATCATAGCTTGGGCAACCGCCACGGAAGATAAATAGTTTTGTCCGGTGATCAATCTCCCATCTACTTCGACAAAAGCGGCATTGCGCTCACCATACAAAAACACCCCGCCCCGCGCTTTAACTTGCTCACCAATTAAAAACGGAAATTCTTTAAAGTAAGCGGCATCCTGGCGCTCAAATGACTCGGGATAACCGCTCACACGCTTATTGGCCAGCAGATACTCTCCAGATTTAAGCTTCAAATTAACAATTCCAGCAGTGCCATGACACACAGCAGAAATAATTCCGTTATTCTGCTCATAAACCTGCATAGCAATCGCCTGGATCTGCGGATGCTCTGCCACTTCGTACATGGCATTGCTTCCCCCAACATAATGCACGGCATGATACTGTGAGGCGTCTACCTGCTCGGGCGTCAGACTATGGCCAATAGCATACATAAACTCAGGATCGTACAGATAGTGTTTATGAATAGGCATAGAGGTATTGATATAAGACAGGCTCAGCGCACCACCTCGGGTACTCATAAAATCGACCTCATAGCCAGCTTTGATAAAAGTATCATAGGCATAGACTAGTTCAGAAAAGCTGGTACCTGCTGGCAATTCGCTGTCACCATGAAAGCTGGCACTGGAGGCAATAAACAAGATTTTCTTATCTTTATACTGGGTGCTCTGCTGTGTCGCCGTTTTGCTGACGATTTGCCATTTTCCTGCAATGCGTTTAAGCAAAACGTGATCGATAAAAGCCTGATAAGGTGGTGAGACGGCAATTTTTAACCGCGCTGTGGCAATATCGCCATCGATTTTTAGGGAAAGAATTTTCCCCCGCCGCTGCTTTTCTTGCTTAGCGGCAAACCAGCTACTGTATTGACTGGCCGTGACTGTCCAAAATGGCTTGGTACTATGAGAAAGTAGCAACTGAGCTTGCGGGTGAAATGCATTTTTAATGCGCGCGGGCTCACCCATTTGTGTCCCCTGAAGATAGTCATTTAGGGCACGTATCACCCCGCTCTCGTCGGCATGGGAGTGCCCCCAGTGCATCAAACAAAATAAAATCAAGATCGTCTTAAGACAAATTCTCATGGTGTGTCTCCGGTTAACTTAAAGTCACCTCACCATAATACATAACCTTAAAAAACAAGCTCCTGGATTATAATTTGGGTGTTCAGGATGATAATTTAGCAGTGTTGCTTGCCCTGAACTGACTGGGGGTCTGGCCGCTGTATTTCTTAAACGCCGTGTAAAATGTTGAGCTGGCATTAAAACCACACAACTCAGCCACGTGGTCCATTGTCAGGTTCTGCTGCTGGCATAACAATCCCTGAGCGTACTCGACTCGGTAGCGGTTCAGGTATTGGTTAAAGTTACAGCCATAATGCTGATTTAAAAATTGAGATAGTTTGGTATGACTTACCCCTAAGCGTCGAGCCAGCCTGGGTAAAGACAGGTCGGGATCGGTAAACAGGCGCTCTTCATCCAGCAAGTGCGTTAATTTTGCCGACAACTCATGGCTCTGCTGATCTGAAATACGCTGCGCTGCATATTTTACTTTTGCTTTGCCTGCACCGGAGTAAACCACCACGCTCAGATAGAGCACCATAGAAAATGACAAAGCCCCCATAATATAGGAGGTGTAAGCCGCGGTATAATAGGCAAGCCAGATCAACCAACCGCCACCCAGCACCACCAGTGGCATATCACGCCATGCCAGACGACTTGGTGTGGACCAAAGCGCAACAAGTTTATCCCTGCAAACCCAGCTTGCCGCTAACAAATATCCGAGCCAGACATAACTTGATCCCCGATATATCCAGCTTTGCCAAAGTTCCAGATGGCTGTGATAGGGATAAAAGTAACCTATTAGTGCAACCATAAATACCCAGGCAGCAAAGTGCCAGGGTAGCACCACACGGTATTTATCCGGGCTTTGGGCCCGAAAACAAAAGGAAAAAAGACTTGGTCCAATCAAACAGCAGGCGCTTAACCCGAGCTGTAAAATGTCTTTGCTGAGTCCCGGACTGAAATAAAACGCGACCGATTTGCCAATCCGAACACTCAGCATAAGTAACAACAAAGACAGCCAGGGCGCCCCGGTTATCGCTTGTCGTTTATGATAGATCCAGATGGCAAGCAAAACCCCGTTAAACGCGCCAAGGGAGGCAAAAAAGAACAAAAAGTAGCGTGAAAATTCCATAGTTTTATTGATTGGTCACAGACGCTGTCACTATCGCACATCAACCCGATAACGCCAAGGCTCGGCGTTTAGCGGTCGTACATTTCAACTACAGCGGCTCATGCTCAATAACCTGGAGCGTCCTCTGTACAAAGCGTTTATAGGCTTTACTTGGCAAAAATGGCGACTTACCTTGCAGGTTAAAACGCGCGACCAACTCAACGACCCTTTTATCTGCCATGATTTGTTCTACACTTAACCCTTGTTTTTTGAGCGCCCTCACTGTACTCACCACGGCGGGATCGCACTTT
>NZ_JXYA01000058.1 GCF_000967655.1 Pseudoalteromonas rubra | reverse complement strand
CGGCTCCCGCAACCACTTTTTCAGTGGTAACGCCGAAGGTTGTCGGTACAAAACCTCGATAATACCTAACTTTATATATAAGTCTTCCTGTAACCACCTATCTTATTTCTTTACTGAAATCTATCTGTTTTCGTGTTTCCTCATTACTCCAATCATCAACATGTTTTCTTAGTTTTATTACATTTTCCGCAGCGCTTCTGCGCCTAGTCTCACAGTTACTTTGTACTTTCAATTTAATGTTTCTGTTGCTGAGTGTTTTTGATCGTTATCGAATGCGATAGGGGAGAGTAATGATGAGCTTAGTTTTTCAATGGCCTTAGCAGGAATGACTGGTAGGCCTTATACGTGTGCTGCACACACGAATAAGGCACTTATCGCTCAATTAGCACAGACAGCTATGACCAACATTACAACTGGCCTGCTCGGTGATATTACAACAGCGTGATAAGTTCTGGCGCGATGCACAGCGCGATGTATCCTGACATGTAGTGCCAGGTCTTGTGGTGCCCGTCATTGTGCCAAAGCCAGCGCCGGCTACCTGAGGGGTTTGCTCAAGCTGAACTTTGTTATCCTGTGTCAGTGATTTAAGCTTTTTCTTATTGATTTTCAGTTTCATGGATATTTCCTTATCTATTTTTTGAAGGCTCTCGCCAATATGTGAACGTTTTTTGTTCAAATTAAGTCTATTTGATCAATTAAGGATATGGAAGAGCTGTGAGTGTAATTGAGGCAAAGCAACTAAAAGAGTGGGGAAAGAATGAGAAGTGGCGTGACCACTTCTCACAGGGTATTAAAACTGTTTGGCGTATTCTTCAGCCTGGCGCCAGACGCGCAGGGTGTTGCCGCCCAGGATTTTCTTGATCTGCCCTTCGGTGTAGTTGCGATCTAACAGACCCTGTACCAGGTTAGGGTAAGTTGAAACGTCTTTTAATCCGATAGGCAGAGAATCACCCACACCGTCATAATCAGAGCCAATGCCTACATGGTCGATACCGATCAGTTTAACCACGTGGTCAATGTGATCCAGTACTTGCTCTAAGGTGGCGTAAGGGAAGGGGTTTTTCGCGCGATACGCCGCTCTGAAATCGGTTTTACTCTTGCCCTGGCTGGTAGCCTGCTCTTCTGCTTCGTTACGTTGATCGTACCAGGTACGAGAACTATTGGTCACAAAGCTGGAGCCAAAGTTGATTTGAATAACACCACCGTTCTTTTTAAGTGCTTTCAGCATTTTGTCATCCATATTGCGCTCAAAACCCGGGGTGTATTTACGCAATGAGGAGTGTGAGGCTATCACGGGCACTTTAGACAGCTCCATCACCTGATAAAACGCGGCATCTGAAATATGTGAGACGTCGATCAGCATGCCAATCTTATTCATCTCCACGACCAGCTCTTTACCAAACGGGCTCAGGCCTTTCCATTTGCGACGAATGTCATAGGACGAGTCGGAAATATGGTTACTTTGCGAGTGGGCCAGTGTGATATAGCGTACACCGCGGTCGAAGAAGTGCTTCAGGTTGGCCATGTCACCTTCAATCGGTGAGCCGTTCTCCATGCCCATGGCGACAGAGATTTTCTTTTCGCGGAAATGGCGATAGATGTCTTTGGTGTTGTAGGCCATCGCGAATTTATCCGGTGCACGTTGTGCCAGCGCTTCCATCCCGTCAATCAACTGGTTAGCCAGCTGGTAACTCTTACCTTTGCCTTCAAACTCCAGGTTAGCGGGAATATAGATCGACATAAATGGCGCATTCAGGCCGCCTTGCACAGCGCGAGGGTAGTCGAAGTCGCCGCTTTTGGTGGCCTTAGTCACATCTTCCCAGTGCTCCAAAATACGATAGGGCACATCGATGTGGGTATCGATCAGAATGTTTTGCTTAGCGATGTGTTTGGCGCGCTCAGACACCTGAATATCATTGGCATAGGCATTCGACAAGCTTAACGCCAGTGCGCAGAGTGTAGCGGGTAACTTCATGGATTGACCTTGTTATTCTTTGTAGTGTGTGTCGATTGTAGCAAGTTGGTGCTTATCTACAATCCATTCTGTCGGCCAGCCTGCGGGGCTGACCGCATTTATTCGTAGTTGTATTCCTGTGCCTGCATCGCCTGAAACTGGGCTTTTGAAACAATATTCACCGACTCGTGCAGCTCGGAATACACCAGCAAGGCTTCACCCGACTTGAGCTGAGCATGCACCTGTTCGACCTTGCGCTCGGTGCTGACTTCGCTGTCGCCATAATCGGTGCCTTCACGCAGCACATAGTGTTCAATCAGGTTGCTCAGTGTGGTTGGGTCCAGTTGTTGGTATGGAATGATCATAATTTCTTTGAAACTCGATGGTTGAGTAATGAATGCAAATAAGCAGGGACAATTTGCTCAAGCCAGAAAACCGGCTTAAAAGGGTTGCGTCCGGAGATAAAGCCAACATGACCGCCACGCTGAGACACTGCCAGGGTGACTTGATCACTGATCTGATCCGCAGTGGGCACTGCACGGCTCGACAGCATAGGATCGTCGGCTGCGTGGATCAGCAAGGTTGGCGTGGCTATCTGCTTTAGGTAGGGCTGAGCGCTGGCCTTGGCGTAGTAGTCTTCAGCGCCTTTAAAACCGTGCAATGGCGCCGTGATCCGCTCATCAAATTGCCACAGATCGCGGATCTGTTGTATCTCGTCGCGGCCGATCTGTAAGGCGTGCTCTATCTGATCAAACTTACGGGCGAACGATCGCTTCATGCGATCCAGCAAATACTTTTGATACAGCTTAAAACAGCTTTTACGGATCACCTGGCAGGAAGACGACAAATGGTAGGGCGCTGAGATCACCGCGGCACCATCCAGCAGGCTGTTATTACCTTGCTCTCCCAAATATTTGGCCAGCACATTACCGCCCAGCGAAAATCCCACCGCATATAAGGGGCGGTCGACAAAACGTTGTTTCAGGGTGTCGAGCAAAAATGCCAGGTCACTGGTTTCACCGCTGTGGTAGGCCCGGGGCTGACGATTTACCTGGCGTGAGCAATTGCGAAAATGCATCAACACGGCATCCAGCCCGGCGGCGGTCAGGGCACGGAGCAGCCCTTTGGCATAGAAACTATTGATATTGCCTTCCAGTCCATGCAGCACAACAACCAGTGGGGCTTGTTGATCCCCTTGATTGGCCCAGGCCAGTTCTAAAAAGTCATCATCGGGTGTTTCGAGGTGCTCATAGCGCACATCGGCTTTCAGGGTTGGCCTGAACATGCGGGGCAAAATGGTTTGCAGGTGACGGTTGCGCATCCACCAGGCGGGTTGAAAGGATAACTCTGACGGCTTTAACATGTGGTTCGTATTTCCTGTAAATACCTCTGCGACAGTGAGGCTCATGCACGCACTCAGAAGAAAATCGCCTCGTCTGACGTCAATGAATAGACTGGTATGATGAGCCTGAAATGAGATCAGTGTATCAAACTGCGGGAAATAACCCAAAGAATGTTCGAAGCAGGTATTTAGTGAAATTGGTATAATAAAAAGCACCCGACCAGCTGAGCTGATAAGGTGCTTTGTGCGTCGTGCTTAATTCTAGAACGGGAACTAATTGCTTAACGTTTCAACAACATGTTTCGAATAACATAAAAGAGTGTCGACGATTTACTCAGGTACTTCTGCTTCTTGTACTTTCTTGATGAAGTAGTAGA
Organism: Pseudoalteromonas rubra; assembly: GCF_000967655.1. Classification (GTDB taxonomy): domain Bacteria; phylum Pseudomonadota; class Gammaproteobacteria; order Enterobacterales; family Alteromonadaceae; genus Pseudoalteromonas; species Pseudoalteromonas rubra_A. The sequence continues at coordinate 60,579 of NZ_JXYA01000058.1, read as the reverse complement.
CGTAGAAACAACACAGTACGATTACCACGCCCAAGATGCCGAAAGAGAGAAATAACACTGGGTCAGTAAAAAAGTCTCTGAAGAATACGTTCATGTCTGTGCCTCCTGATTTGTCGATGAGGTAATCTTAGTCGAGCATGCACAGACCAGATATGATCAAGATCAAGTTTCACCAGTGCCCAGTCGGGACTTGGTAAATTGCTTGATCCCGATCATGTTTTTGCGGGGATACGGCCCTGTTGAGCGGGTGTCAGGTAGTGAGTTAGATTGTCCGCAGACAGGTTTGGTTGCAGGGGGTGCTGATTGAGATAGTCGATAAGCAGTGACTGCTGTAGCTTCTCCTGGGCCAGCTCCGCTTTAAGCATAAACTGGCGCAGCTCGGCATATTGCGCATAGTGCTGGTGTTGCTGTTTGAGTGTGGCGCGCACCCGGCGTTGGGGATGCAGCACTGTGTGGTCAAAGGTTTTGCACACAGTGTGCAGTCCTGCAAATTGTTCAGCTGTGAGGGACATGCCGCGCGCGTCCAGATACATTAGCAGCAAGATCAGATTAACGCTTTTATCCTCGCTTTCTTGCAAGCTCAGCAGCGCATCTTGCATACCTGCACGGGCATACTGCGTGCAGGCATAGCTCCAGAAATCTGCTGCGTCTAGCATATCTCGCCACTTTGCTCGAAACGCGCCTGTTTCTCTTCCAGCTCTTCAAGCGCCAGAAGCAGGGCTTCCTCGGTGTCATTCAGCTCAGGCGTCAGCTTAGCCTGCTGCGCCAGCAGCTCACTGAGTTTGCCTTTATTTTGCTCTGAATACAGGTCGTTGTCGGCCAGTGCCGTTTCCACCTCAGCCAGTGCTGCACTGAGTTTATCCAGTTCTTTTTCGAGCTTATCTATGGACTTTTTCAGCGGTTGAACGGCCTTGCGGAACTCGGCTTCCAGGCGTTTCTGTTCTTTACGGTTCACACTAGAGTGGGCTTTGTCTTCACTGCTGTCTTTGCGCACCGCTTCTTTATTGGCGTTGAGCAGCCACTGATAGTAGGCATCCAGATCATAACCAAACGCACTCACCTCGCCCTGATCGACCAGGTAATATTCGTCTGCGGTGTGTTTAAGCATATGGCGGTCGTGGGATACGGTGACCATCGCGCCCTCAAAGCCTTGCAGTGCCATGACCAGCGCATGGCGCATTTCCAGATCCAGGTGGTTGGTTGGCTCATCCAGCAGTAACAGATTCGGTTTCTGATACACCAGCATGGCCAGCACCAGGCGGGCCTTTTCACCACCGGAAAACGGTTTTACCGGCTCCAGCGCTTTGTCGCCGTTAAAGGCAAAGCCACCCAGAAAATCGCGCAGTGATTGCTCACTGGCCTGCGGGTCGAGACGTTGCAGGTGCGTCACAGCACTGGCGCTGAGATCCAGCGATTCCAGCTGGTGCTGGGCGAAATACCCAATCTTTAGCCCCTGATGCTGAAAGACTTCTCCTGCCTGTGGCGATAGCTCACCTGCGAGCAGTTTGATAAGCGTTGACTTACCGGCGCCGTTACGGCCCAGCAGGGCGATACGACTGCCCGGTACCAGGTTGAGTTTGATCTTGTGTAATATGGTCACGTCACCATATCCGGCCTGAGCCTGATCCAGTGTCATTAGCGGGTTGGGCATGTTGTCCGGATTGCTGAACTCAAAACTGAACGGCGAATCGGCATGGGCAGGTGCCAGCTTTTCCATTCGTTCCAGTGCCTTAACCCGGCTTTGTGCTTGTTTGGCTTTACTGGCTTTGGCTTTAAAGCGGGTAATAAACTGCTCCAGGTGGGCAATGGTGGCTTGTTGCTTGTCGTATAGCGCCTGTTGCTGCGCCATACGCTCGGCCTTTTGGCGTTCAAACTGTGAGTAGTGGCCTTTATACACGTTGAGCTGTTGCTGGTCGACGTGCCAGATCTGATCGACCACCGCATCAAGGAACTCGCGGTCGTGCGAGATCAGCACTAACGTGCCCTGATAGGCTTTTAAGAAACGCTCCAGCCAGTAAACGGCATCGAGATCCAGGTGGTTGGTTGGCTCATCCAGCAGCAGTAGATCGGCGTCGCGGATCAATGCCTGCGCCAGGTTCAGACGCATTCGCCAGCCACCGGAAAACGCACTCACGGCATCGCTGAGCTGTGCATTGCTAAACCCTAAGCCATGCAATAGCTCTCCTGCTTTGGCTTCAATACCATAGCCGCCAACCACTTCTATTTGCTGATGCAGACGGGCCTGCTCGGCGCCATCGCCGGAAGCTTCGGCACTGTGCAGGGCACTGCGCAGGGCATAATACTCCGGATGACCCTGCAGCACGTATTCCAGTGCACTGACGGCCAGCGCCGGGGTTTCCTGCTTCACGGATGCGATGGACCAGTCTTTCGGAATTTGCAGCTCGCCGGCATCCAGGTGTAGCTCTGATTTAAGCAAAGCAAACAAAGAGGATTTACCACAGCCATTGGCCCCGACCAGGCCCACTTTATGTTGTGGAAACAAGGTCGCACTGGCATTTTTAAGCAGTGTTTTACCACCGCGCATAAGTTCAATATTCGAAAGCTGGATCATACCGTTACATCACTGTTTGATTATGCGCGCATCATAACACGGATCCCCGCAGACACTCCAAGCGTATCAACAGTGAGTAATATAGGATAAAATGGCCCCACAGGGCGTGCGGCCCGTGATATGAATCGTCATTTGAACCGTCAAAGGTTCAGCTAACCTGAGGTAACTAAAGGTGAGAAAGAAAAAGCGCTTTATTGCAGGAGCATCCTGCCCTGAATGTCATGAAGCAGATGTGATGATGCTGTACAAAGAGCATGACGTGGAAAAGGTCGAGTGCGTGAAGTGCGGCCATATTATGACCCAGCCAAAAGAAGCCGTTCAGGCGTCAACGCGTCAGTTTGAACAGGTTATTGGGGTATTCAGACCTGAATAAGGGGTGTGGCTTCACAGTTCAATAGTCAGAGCGGGTTTAACCCGCCCGGCTGTGCCATTAATAGTGTGGCGGTGGCGGCTCCTGATGCTGCGGCATCATGCCCGGATCTCTGCCTTCTTTAATCTTTTCTGCCAGTAATTCAATCTGGCGCTGCATTTTGGCAAGGCGTACCTGATGCGCACTCAGCTCATTATTTAAAGTCTCTATGGTTTCGTCCTGAAACGCCACTTTGGCTTCCAGCTCGTTAACGCGATCTTCGAGTTCAGTCATGGTTACTCTCTTGCAAATTGTTCTAACAGGCCGCTGGAACTTTCTGTCAGCAGGGTGTTGTCGTTTCCTGTAAAGGCCACAGCGAAGACCACTGCGGACTTAGGTCGGCTGCCCTCACGCGGCTTTACGCGCCAGGTTGCGAGCTTCTCACCACTGTTAACCTGCCACAGGGTGAGTTGCCGGTTTGGCGAGCCCGTCGCAATTAACCGCCCATCCTGATTGAAGCGCACGGCACTGAATATCTTCTGGCGCGCAATATACTGCAATTGTGACTTGATTTCACCTGAAGTGAGCTGCCAGATGCTGGCCTTTTTCATGCTGTCTGCGGTAAACGCGTAGCGCCCCTCGGGATCTAAGGCCACTTTCGTGACCCGACTGGGGTGGTTAAAGCGGTGGATCACCTGGCCGGTGCGGGTATCCCAGAAGTAAGCGCTGTAATCATTGGCCCCGGTTAACGCAAAGTGGCCGTTGGGTGACAGCGCAATACTGTTAATTTTTTCCTGATGACCAAGGAACTCTATGCGCCTGCCGCTATCTAAGTCGAGATGCACAACCACATTGTCGCTGCGTCCGTAGAGCACATAGCGGCCTTCGTTGCTGATTGCGATGTCGCGGATGGTGCCTTGTTCTATCTGGTAGTAGCCAATGTTCTGGCCATCGGATAAACGCCATATGGCGAAGCGGTCGTTGGCTGCGGTCACTGCACTGGAATTGTCATGGGCAATGGCCAGTGAATGTACCAGCTCGTCGGCTTGCTGTGATTGAGACCACTGATATTTCAAACCATGGGTGGTGTTATCCCATAAAACCACTCCATGTTCGATGGACGACACTAAACTGTAACGCCCATCGTGTGAAATAGCGGCGGCAAAGGCACCACGCGTGGCATGTTCTACAGTCAACAGCGCATCCGAGCTGTCTGTGGGGCAGCCAGCAAGCAGTGAGGTGATGAGAATAAAGGCAATTTGTGCGTTGCGCCGTAAAATTTTGGGCATAAATTCGGTATTTCCTCTTAACTCCATGATTTGCAGCGAGTAGACTAATGGGTAATTTGCAGAGGCCACAAAACTGATATTAGCCTATCGGTATATGAATGTCGCCGATCCCGAAATGAATTTTGCGTCAAAAAGAGAAATTTGGCTTTATGCGCTACGGATGTTAATGTGGCATCCACCCTTTTTAAGATTAATATAATTTTAACAAAGACACCCAACCAGGATAGTGATTGTCGCACTCTGAGCCTGGGTATGTCGGAGAGAAAACATGAAACAAACAATTAAGTTATCCTTAGTGGCTGCCGCGGTTCTGGCATTGACCGCTTGTAATCAAAAAGCAGAAGAAAAAACAGCGAAAGTTGAAGAAGTGAAGCTGGAAACTGAAGTGCAGCAGCAAGCTTATGGTATCGGCGCATCGGTTGGTAACTTCCTGCAAAAAGATATGGCAGACAAGAAAGAGCTGGGCATTGAGCTGGACCAGGCACTGATCATGCGCGGTTTCAAAGATGCACTAGACGGCAACGCTAAACTGGACGAAGCGAAAATTCGTGAAGTTCTGACTGCACTGGACTCATCTGTACGTGAAAAGCAAACAGCAAAAGCCAAAGCAGATGCGGAAAAGAACAAGGTTGAAGGCGCAGAGTACCTGGCTGAAAACGCGAAGAAAGACGGTGTTAACGTGACTGAGTCTGGTCTGCAGTACGAAGTACTGAGCGAAGGCGAAGGTAAAAAGCCAGTTGCGACTGACATCGTAAAAGTACATTACAAAGGTACTTTGCTGGACGGCTCTGAGTTTGACAGCTCTTATGCACGTAACCAGCCTGCTACTTTCCCTCTGAACCAGGTTATCGCTGGCTGGACTGAAGGTCTGCAGCTGATGGCGGTTGGCTCTAAGTACAAATTCACTATCCCTTCAGAGCTTGGCTACGGTGAGCGTAACCTGGGTAAGATCCCGGCTAACTCTACGCTGGTATTTGAAGTAGAACTACTTGAAATCCAGGAAGAGAAAGAGCACGGTCACGCGCACGACTCAGAGTAATTTAGTCTTAGCCTCATCAGTCGATGGGGCTTTACTAAAGACCCAATAAAAAAGGACCAACGCGGTCCTTTTTTATTGTCTGCTTTTTTACTTTACAGATTCACTCAGTGTGATCAATCTTCGCTGTGATTCGCATACAGGTTATCAATCAGTTCATCTTCGAGTGCAAAGCGCAACTCCAGGGCTTCACCCAGCTCAGAAAGATCTTTATCAAAGTCTGCCATCAGGTTGTCTGACTGCGCCTCTGCATACTTGTCGTTGAAGTCCAGTGCCAGGTCGGTGGTATCCGTGATCCTGGGATACAGCGATTGCGCCAGCTTGAGGCTTTGTGGGCCCTTTTCTTTACAGGCGGCAACCAGGTTGTCGTAAATTTCAAAATGCCCGGCGGACAGGTAATCCATCAGGATCTGACAAAATGTCTGGATCTGTAGCTGATCAGGCAGGGCGTGGTCGTCCTGTTCAAACGGAGACAGGCCTGCAACCTTACAATACAGCAGCAAAAGCTCCTGTCGTTCAGCTAACCAGTTGTCGATAACGCTATGGCTACCTCCCCACCTTTGTTGGGCTTGTTCTAAGCGTGACAGCATAGTTATCTCCTTAGCGGGTCATAATCTGCCCGTGGCTTGCCAAAAACATCGGCACAGTGTGACCCAAAACGGGGTCAAGACTTGACAGTGACCACCAAAAAGCGGTGATGCCGATTATGTTTATCTGTCCTCTATAAAAAGGAAATCTGATGCAAAGGTCAACCTCTTTTTTTGTCTAGTGAGTAAATAACGGGCTATGTTTCTGAAGCGGGGGCGGGAATAACTCTTGTTTACGAGCTGCTCAGTGTAAACTGGCCGCTAGGGGGATGAGGTGTTTAAAATTAGTTAAACAAAAAAGCCGCTTCAGGGGGTATTCCTGAGCGGCCATCAATGCAGTTTAGCAATAGAGCTTTATTATTATTGGTTTTAAAGGTGTTTTTATTCTTCTTAGCGCAGCAAATTTATAGCAAGCTTTTACCCTTGTTGCAAACAGTTTAATCAGGTGTTTTTAATCTGGTTTGTAATTGATTGAACTAAAAGGGGTTTAATTTAACGCGAATTGAATGGAAAACAGTCAGAGTGACATAAAGTGCTTAATCCAGATCATGGTGACGGGAATTTGCATGTTGTTTCAATAGTGGCGTATTGAAGTTAATGATACAATCTGAGCAATTTTTACAGCATTGGAATGAAATTACGCTATGAGCGAGTTGAAAAATGATCGTTACCTGCGCGCGTTGATGAAACAACCCGTAGATGTTACGCCCGTTTGGATGATGCGTCAGGCTGGCCGCTATCTTCCTGAGTACCGAGCGACCCGAGCGCAAGCCGGCGACTTTATGAGTCTGTGTAAAAACGCAGAACTGGCCTGTGAAGTGACCCTTCAGCCATTGCGTCGGTACCCGCTTGATGCGGCGATCTTATTCAGCGACATCCTGACTATCCCGGATGCGATGGGACTGGGCCTGTATTTTGAAACCGGTGAAGGTCCTAAGTTTGAGCGTCCGATCAGCTCGCTGAGCGATGTACAAAAGCTGCCTAAGCTGGATCCAACCGATGAGCTGGGCTATGTGATGAATGCGGTCAGCACCATTCGCCGCGAGCTTAAAGGCGAAGTGCCGCTGATCGGCTTCTCTGGTTCACCCTGGACGCTGGCGACTTACATGATTGAAGGCGGCAGCAGCAAAACCTTCGGTAAAATCAAGAAAATGGCCTTTGCTGAGCCGAAGACACTGCACCTGTTGCTTGATAAAGTCGCAGACTCCGTCATTGATTATTTGAATGCGCAGGTCAAAGCCGGTGCACAGTCGCTGATGATCTTTGACTCATGGGGTGGGGTACTGAGCCCGCGTGACTACAAAGAGTTCTCTTTGCAGTACATGCATAAGATTGTTGATGGTCTGATCCGTGAAAACGATGGTCGTAAAGTGCCAGTTACCCTGTTCACCAAAAATGGCGGCCAGTGGATTGAAGCGATTGCGGCAACGGGCTGTGATGCGGTTGGCCTGGACTGGACAATCGACATTGCCGACGCCAGACGTCGCGTGGGTGACAAGGTAGCCCTGCAAGGCAATATGGACCCATCTATGCTGCACGGCACGCCTGAGCGTATCCGTGAAGAGGTACAACATATCCTGTCTGGTTACGGTCAGGGTTCGGGTCATGTGTTTAACCTGGGCCATGGTATTACCCCGGATGTTGACCCGGAAAATGCCGGTGTGTTTATCAACGCCGTGCATGAATTCAGCCGTCAGTATCATCAGGAATAACTGACAGGCATAGAAAACCCGGCTGATGCCGGGTTTTTTATATCCAGATAAACGCTGCGAGTGCGTAGATATTAATCCTTGCTTTCAAAGGCTCGGCGCATAAACCCTGGGGTTGCCAGCGCACCTTTGTGTATTCCGGTATTGTAATACTCAGTGTCAAAGCCAGCCTGCTCGGCGTCTTGCTCACGAAAGCCATTAAACGGCTCGCCTTTACGCGCCAGCGTCGCTGACCATAAACCGCTTGGGTAGATAGGCTGCGGGAATGGCAGAGTTTGCAGATCAACAAAGCCGACATCCAGCATGGCCTGGCGCATTTCTTTCAGCAGGGTCATGTGCATCAGCGGCGACTCACTTTGTTGCACCAGAATACCGCCCGGGCGCAACGCCTTCAGACAGCTGGTGTAAAACGCGTGGTTGAACAGGCCTTCACCCGGTCCAACCGGATCGGTGCCATCGACGATAACCACATCGACTGACTCCGGTGCGGCGTCGTGCATATACTTAATGCCATCATCAAACATCACAGTGGCGCGTGGGTCGTCGTTAGAGGCGCACAGCTCTGGGAAATATTTTAATGCCATTTGCGTGACGACTTCGTCAATGTCGATTTGGGTCACGGTTTCTACACCAGGGTGCTTGAGCACTTCACGGAGTGTACCGCAGTCTCCACCACCAATGATCACCACATTTTTAGGTGCCGGATGAGAAAACAAAGCAGGGTGGCTCATCATTTCATGGTAGAAAAAGTTTTCCCGGGTGCTGACCATAGTACAGCCGTCAATGATCATCAGATTGCCAAAGTCTGTGGTCTCATACATTTCAACATTCTGAAATGGCGACTGGATCTCGTCCAGTTTACGGTTAACGCGTAATGAAAACGCGCTGCCATCACGGTCGCTGATCTCAGTAAACCAGCGGTTAGCTTCTAAATTTGACATTGTTGCCTTCATGCAGATGTAATTTTCAGAGATTTTGCCAGCGCTTTCGCCCCAGCTCAATCTATTTTAGCGTATAAACGCCGACTCGGTTAGCGACAAAGTGAGCTTGCCGGCTCACAAAGTGGTGCAATGCGTATCAAAGGGTGGGCGTGTTTTGCGCTTAGGGTGGCAAAAGATTGTCACATCTGGGCCATAAGTATTAAAATGTGCAGTCTGTAAAGCAAGTTAATAGAGATTGCCATGACCTGGGGTTTGCAAACCGCACGTGCCACTTATAACGTGACGCACTGGAGTGAAGGATATTTTGACATCAACGATCAGGGGGAGCTGGTTGCCTATCCCGATGGTGATCGCGCAAAACCGGCGATTTCGCTGGTTGAGTTAACCGAGCGCTTCAAAGAGCAGGGCCTCACCTTGCCGGTGCTGGTGCGTTTTACTGACATTCTTAACAGCCGTGTTGAGACCATGACACAGGCCTTTTCACAGGCAACCGCCGCTAAATCTTATCAGGGGCAATACACCTGTGTTTACCCTATCAAAGTAAACCAGCAGCGCTCCGTGGTGAGCAAGTTACTGGCGCACCCGAGCGGCCTGGTTGGTCTTGAAGCGGGCTCTAAGCCGGAGTTGATGGCGATTCTGGGGATTGCCAAAGATCCCATCACCATTGTTTGCAACGGCTATAAAGACAGCGAGTTTTTACGTCTGGCGATGATAGGTCAGGCGATGGGCCACAAGGTGCAAATCGTGATTGAAAAACTCTCTGAGCTGGATACTTTGCTTAAAGAGATCGCAACTTTGGGCATTGAGCCGGCCATAGGTATTCGCATTCGTCTTAATTCCATTGGTAAAGGCAAGTGGCAAAACACAGGCGGAGAAAAAGGCAAATTTGGTCTGACGGCCAGCCAGGTGCTCAGTGCGGTTGATAAGCTCAAAGCGCAAGGCAAACTGCACTTAATGCAGCTGGTGCACTTTCATATTGGCTCGCAAATCGCCAATATCCGCGACATTCAGCGTGCACTGCGCGAGTGTGCCCGCCACTATGCCGAGTTGTCTCAGCTGGGCGTGCCATTAAAAACGGTCGATGTGGGTGGTGGCCTGGGCGTGGACTATGAAGGGTCCGGCTCTCGCAGCGCCTGTTCAATGAACTACACGGTGGCGGAATATGCCCGTAACGTGGTCGGTGCCTTTGCCGAGGTGGCGGAGCAGCACGGGTTGCGTCATCCGGATATTATCACTGAATCTGGCCGTGCATTGACGGCACACCATGCGGTGCTGATCACTGATGTGATAGACGTTGAAAAAGCCCCGTACCAGACCATCCCGAGTATGCCGGCCCAATCTGCCCATCATATCCAGCAGGAGCTGTGGTCATCATTACAAAGGCTGACGCCCAGACTGGCCATAGAAACCTACCACGATGCCATGCATCTGTTCGGTGATGGTCATGACCAATATGTGCACGGCCTGATAGGCATGCAGCAATGGGCGCAAATTGAGCAACTGTATTTTACTATCCTGCAAAGGGTCAGAGAGTGTCTGAATATTCATTCGCGCTCTCACCGTGAGGTGCTCGATGAGCTCAATGAAAAGCTCGCGGATAAACTGTTCGTGAACTTCTCTTTGTTCCAGTCTTTACCTGATGTTTGGGGGATCCAGCAGCTGTTCCCGGTGATGCCCATTGCGGCGTTGGATCAGCCGCTCACTCAGCGCGCAGTGATCCAGGATATTACCTGTGACTCGGATGGTCAGATCCGGGAATACGTAGAAGGTGCGGGGATCGAATCGAGCCTGCCCATTCCGCCTTATCAGCCCGGTGAGCAATATCATATTGCGATGTTCATGGTTGGGGCATACCAGGAAATTCTTGGCGATTTACACAATCTGTTCGGAGATACCGACTCAGTGCATGTGGAACTCACCGAGACAGGGTATGAGCTAAGCAATGCCATCAAAGGCGACAGTGTGGAAGATGTACTGCGATTTGTACACTATGATAAAGCCGTGCTGGCAGAGAACTTTACCACGCAAATCTCTGCGCTGTCAGTTGATGAGGCGACCAAAGCCGACTATCTGGCACAATTACATGCCGGGCTCAGCGGTTATACCTATTTTGAAGACTAATTCCCTGGTCATGCACCAGCCAGTGCCGGCTGCCTAAGGAGTCTTGGCAGCCAAGGGCCCGGTATGGTGTAATAGGGCCAGTTCGTTATTCTTATCCTGTGGTCTGTTTGCACAGTCAGTCAGGCCATTGTCAGTCGTAGTAAAGGAACATTGCATGTCGTTAATCCGTCAGGTTCTGGGGTTACTGTTATACGCTATTAATACACTGTTCTGGTTTCTTCCCATTTTTTTATTGGGCGTGATCAAACTCTTACCTATCCCACCTTTGCAAAAGGTGGCCAGTCGCATCGCCAAAGGGTGTGCCAGTTTATGGGTGGCAGGCAACAATCTTAATCAATCGATTGTGTCGCCATTTCGGCTTACTGTCTCCATGCCAGACACGATGAAAGCCCAGGACTGGTATCTGGTTATTGCCAATCATCAGAGCTGGGTAGACATATTGATCTTGCAGCGGGTGTTGCACCGTAAAATCCCCTTTCTGAACTTTTTTCTGAAAAAAGAGCTGCTGTACGTGCCGGTACTTGGCCTTGCCTGGTGGGCGCTGGATTTTCCGTTTATGAAACGAACCAGCAAAAGCCAGCTCAAGAAAAACCCTAAGCTGCGTGGCAAAGACGTTGAAACCACACGTAAGGCGTGTGAAAAGTTCAAAACCATGCCGGTGAGTATCGTGAACTTTGTAGAAGGGACACGCTTTACCACGCAAAAGCATCAGCGTCAGAACAGCCCGTTTAAGCATTTGCTCAAACCAAAAGCCGGCGGCATCGCGTTTGTGATGCAAGCTATGGGTGAGCAGATCAACCAGGTGGTCAATGTCACCATTCATTATCCGGGTGGTATTCCCAGCTTTATGGACTTTGTGGCCGGGCGCGTTGATGAAATAACTGTTCAGGTTGAACTGATGCCAGTCAGTGCTGAGCTAATTGGCGATTACAGCAATGATAGCGAATTCAGAGTACGCTTCCAAAGCGAGCTGAACCGGTTGTGGACGCAAAAGGATCAGCAGTTAGCGGACCTGGTGGTTAACCATAGCAGTCCCGAGGCGCCTGCTGAGCAGCAGCAAAAGTCGCAGCAGTCCTGAGCATCATTCAGCTAAAGGAGGTGGTATGTTGAGAAGGTTTTTACCAGCCTGGTTAGTCGGTATGCTGGCTACTATGATACTACTGGCCAATACCCTGTTATGGGGCGTCGTGGTGTTTGCACTGGGCCTGGTTAAGTGCATTTTGCCGCTGCGTGGTGTGTCTGAACTATTGCACTGGGCGTATAAAGGCTGGTGCCGGGGCAATCGCCTGGCGCTGTGGCTTGGTTGTGCTGAAATATCGCTGGATTTACCTGAGCAAATGAGTGAGCAGGCCTGGTATATGCTGGTGGCCAATCATATCAGCTGGTTAGATATTGTGGTGCTAAGTGCACTCGAGCGCTTACCAGCTCCTAAGTTTTTTCTTAAAGATGAACTCAAATATGTGCCACTGATCGGCACCGGTGCCTGGGCACTGGGCATGCCCTTTATGAAGCGGGCAAGTAAGGCGAAAATCGCCAAAAACCCTAAGCTCAAAGGTATGGACGTAGAACGTACCCGACACAGTTGTCGTCACTTTCGACAGCACCCGACCACCGTGATTAATTTCGTTGAAGGTACCCGATTTACTGCACAAAAACATCAGCGTCAGGGTGGGGAGTTTCAATATCTGCTGAAGCCTAAAGCGGGCGGAGTCGCCTTTGCGTTAGAGGTTTTGGCCCAGCAATTGGACGGCATGCTCGATGCTACCGTGATTTATCAGAGCCCGGATCAACACATCTGCCGCAGTTTTATGTGTGGCAAGTTGCAGCGCATTGACGTGCGGATCCGCCTGCTGTCGATGGACACAGTGCCGCTTGGCAACTACCAGACAGACAAGCAATACCGGGTGGCCTTTCAGGGGTATCTGAATCAGTTATGGCTCGACAAAGATGCCCAGCTCGCGGCTTACTGGGAGCAACAACATGCGACCGATACACTGTGCGTTGATGAGGTAAAACAAGCATGAAGGTAACCCATCTCAGCGAAGTGCTGGCCCCCTGGGTGGGCGCAACGCCCTATTCAGGCTTACTGATCGTAGGCACTAACGTACTTGCGCTGGTGATCTTACTGCTGGTCTTTTGGCTGATCCGCCAGTGGTTATTACCCCGTATTCAGCACTTTTTAAGCGAGTACTCCACATCCAAAATTGGCTTTCTGGCCCCCTATCTAAGCAAATTCAGCGGGCGTTTCTCCCTGGTAATGTGTACGCTGCTGTTCATTGCGTTTAAAGAGGCTCTGTTTATTGCCCCGGTGTGGTTATTCAAGGTTTTTGGGGTGGTCTCTCAGGTGTTGTTGGTGATCAGCATTGGCTTCTTATTAAGCAGCCTGGTCAACATAGTGAATGCAATTTATAACCAGCAGCCGTTTGCCAAGAGTGTGCCCATTCAGAGTTTAGTGCAGGTCAGTAAATTGCTGATTTTCATTGTCTGTGCCATTTTGGTGATCAGCCTGGCCTTAGATAAATCGCCAACCTATATCTTGTCCGGGTTTGGTGCCATCGCCGCCGTGACCTTGTTGGTGTTTAAGGACACCATTTTGGGCCTGGTGGCTAGCATTCAGATAGCTGCAAACCGATTGCTGGCAACCGGAGACTGGATCCAGGTGGATGCATTTGGTGCCGACGGTGAGGTCATCGAAGTGGGGCTCAACACGGTGCGGGTGCGGAACTGGGACAATACAGTCACGACCATTCCGACCTACAAAATCATTTCCGACTCGTTTAAAAACTGGCGCGCCATGCAAGAGTCCAATGGCCGACGTATTAAGCGTGCTGTCTATGTCGACTTTGATTCAATTCAGCTGTTGAGTGAGGCGCAACTGACAACGCTAAGCCAAACACTGCCCGAGGTTGCACAGATAATCCAAGACACACCAGAGCAGCAGTGGAATAATGTGTCTTTGTTTCGTCGTTATGCCGAAGCCTATCTGAAAGCCCATCCGCAGGTGAATCCGGAATGTTTGTGCATGGTGCGGGAGCTGGCGCCGACGCAATATGGATTGCCGTTAGAATTGTACTGTTTTAGCCGCGATAAGCGCTGGGTGCCCTATGAGCATTTGCAGGCCGACTTACTGGATCACGTGCTGACGGTGATGCCGTCTTTTGCGCTGCGCCCCTACCAGGTGATCTCAAGTCATCAAAGTGAAATAAATCACAAAAAACCAGAGTAAGCGCTGGATCCTTGTGTTATCTTATCGACTCAGAGTTTATCTTTTTATGACATATTTGTGACATGGAGACGAATGAGGTTGCTGAATTGCCCAAGAGGTAGGTAGTGCAATGAAGTATTTTTTAGCAATCGTGCTCGTATTGAGCTTGTATTCAACCAAGCAGGCCGTGGCGGATCACCAGCAAATTTTGGTCGCCATCGACCACGCCCCTCCTTATAGCGCCCTCGATGAAAAGGGCAATGCCAAAGGCCTGATCCTCGATATTCTCAACTACATTAAACACCACAGTGATGAAGACATCGCTGTCAAAGCCGTGCCCTGTCCATTTTCTCGTTGTATTCGCATGCTGGCGCAGGGTGAGGTGGATGTGATGGGGGGACTGGTCAGAACGGCGGACCGTGAGCGCCAGATGGCGTTTGTAACACCCCCTTATATGGCGCTGTCTTCCTCTTATGTGTTTTATGGTCATCAGCACAGCGGCGTAACTGTAAACCGTTACGAGGACCTGATTGGAAAACGGATCGCCATCATGCGTGGCGCTGCATTTTTCCCTCGCTTTGACCAGGACACACGGCTGGACAAGGTTGAAGTGCCCTCAGAGCGGGTGGCCGTCGACCTGGTTTTGAAAGGGCGGGTCGATCTGGTGATTGCTGTGGAGGACACCGCCGATCTGGCCATGAATGTGTTGGCTCAGCCTGCGCATCAGCTGAGGAAGATGGACTATCGCCATACTCAGGTGATTTACGGCCATATGGCGATGAGCCGTACGTTTGCACAAAGCCATGTGGGGCAGGCATTCAGCGAGCACATGCGCAAGATGGCAAAAAACAAAGTACTTGATAAGCTGGTGGCGCCCTATCAACTCCCGGCTATCCCGCCCCAACTGCTGTCAGAAGAGGCGGGCAGCACACAAACCCGCACCTTTTAAGGCTGGCTGGTTTTTGCCTGAGTGAAGCCGTAGCTGAAGGTGAGCACTAGCTGCGCTATCTCATCATAAGCCTGAGCGCTGCTGTCATTGCCTGAATCCCCATTGGTCAGCAAAACAAAACCGCGTTGCTGACGTAAGTCACCATAAATCTGGGTGAGCACGCCCGGATCATCACCGCTGTGATAGATTTTATCGCCATCAACACCCCAGAAAAAGCCTCGCTCTACCGAGATACTCGGGATAGTTGTTTGCGGGCTCAGCATTGCTGCCACCACACTGGCTTTGAGCCCTTGCGCACCGTTAAGCTTGCCCTGCTGCATGGTGGCAATCAGAAAATGCCCCAGGTCATGGGCGGTAGAAACGGCACTGCCTTCGCTGTAGGTGATGTTGCCGTAATCAGGCAAAGGGATCAGAGTGTGCGTTTGTGGATGGTGAATATAGCGCTGCACAACAGGTCCCTCTGGTTGGGTAATGGCCCATTCACTGCGATGCATTGCCAGTGGTGTAAAAACACTGTCCTGGGTTAATTGCGTGAGCGACTGCCCGCTTGCCTGCTCGGTGACATACCCTGCCAGTGCGGCACCGATATTGGTATACACCGCGGCTTCATTATTAACCAGGCCGAAGCGGCTGACAAAATGGCTGGGCTGATAGTTCGCGCCGGACTGTGACAGATAAGCCGCAAAGAAATGGCCTAACTCTGTGTTTGCTGGCTCGCCACAGGCAGTGCTCTGAGTAAGTCGGTTATACAAACTGCTGCCGTCGGCATGTACAAAGTAATTACAGCGGTACACCTGCTCTGTGTCCATGATACCGCTGGTGTGGGTGATCAACTGACGCAAGGTAATGGCCTGAGATAAGGGAGTCGGAAAATCGATGGTGAAATTCAGATAATCCATGACCGGCACATCGAGATCAACGAGTTGCCGCTCAGCCGCATCGGCAAGTGTAGCGCCCAACAGGGTTTTGCTCACAGACCCCAGATAGAAGCGGCTGTGTGCATCGACTGCCGTGCCCAATTCATCCGCGCGGCCAAAGCCTTGGTGATAGACCGACTGGCCATCGTGAATAATATTAACGGCCACGGCCGGAATGTTGCCCTGCTGCTGCAGCGCGCTCAGCCGGCGCTCAAACTCTTCCACAGTCAGCTGTGGTGTGGGGTCTTTACCGAGTAAAGTCAGAGCGTGATCGTAACTTTCAAAGCGACCACTTTCGAGAGCATGCATGGTAAATGCAGGCACGGCAATATCTGGCTGAATGCCACTGTGTTCATACAAAGTGCCGTGTGCATCCCGGTAGACTTCATTGGAGAGTGAAATTTCCCAGCCATTAGGTAAGGTGAAAAAACGCATGTCCGATAAGGCACCCGCGGTTTCTTCGCCGAGCAAAGTGACCTGCGGCAGGTGCATCATGGCCAGGGTAAAAACCTCACCTGCGCTGATGGTTAGCTGGCTGGTCAGCAAATACACGGGTCGGGTGTATGCCTCGGGGTGAGCCTGAAGAGACTGACTGAGCAACACCCCCTGGCCCGCCCGATTCAATGCTTGTTTGTTGAATGCCAGGCGCTTAGAGGTATTGAATCGGGAGGCGATGGCCAGAGCAATGGCATCATCGCCGCCAATGTTGTTGCGAATATCGAGGATTAAACCATCGGTACCGGCCAGTTCCGCGATGATGCTGTCTATCAGCGCTGTGGCTGCACTGAGGTGTTCGGTCTCGTCTGCATCCGGATCACTGCTGTACTGGGAGAAGTTATTGATCACCAGCACGCCAATGTTGTCCTCAGTCTTGCCCCACAGCAAGGTTTTCTCCTGCTGCTGAACTGGAAAGCTGCCGATGCTGTCACGGCTCAGGTATTGCTGAGCCACATTCAACGAGTCCAGCACCAGCTCAGAGAACACCTGTTCGTCGCTCAGCTGCATGTCGTAGCGCAGGTAATAGCTGGCGGTGCCCCGAGCCGCGCGCAAAATGGGGGCATCTTTCATCACAAAATACGGACGCCCCGGCGTTCTGGCGACCGACACATGGCCATCGGCAAGCGGCGCAATCATCTCGGTCAGTATTTCAAACAGCGCGTCATCGGGCATCTCATCGTGGATTTTGGCACGGTAATGGGCGTATTGTGCCTGCCAGTCCATGTCGCGCAGGGCAAAGAAAGCATAGTAATCGTTAAAGGCGTGCCAGAAGTATTCGAAAACCTGAGTTGGACTGGCTGTGGCATCGACGGATAACGGCGAGCGGCAAACATCCGGAAGCGTCGTCTTACGCTCATAAATGTGTGGGTAGACTTCACCTGCATAGGTCAGTTGCAGTTGCGCTTTGCTGCGTTGCTGCGCTTGGGTTATCTGCGGCTCAGTACTGTTCTGTGGCAGCCCAATTTGTGCAACTTTAATACAAGCGTGTGTATTAAATTCATAGCGTTGCACGCGCTGTGGTGTGATATCAAGCACTTCACCGTAAGCGGTTTTTTGCCACAGGCCGGGATGCTTTTGGACTGCGGTACGATGATCTGTGGTGTCGCCGCAGCCACCGAGCAGTGCACTGATAATGAGTCCCGAGGCGAGAAGAGAAAAGCCTTTAACCATAGTGATATCCCTTACTGAGTGAGCCAAATGTTTTACTGGTGTGTGCTCAGTTTAAGGTTCGGGGATTGCCTGCGCTGTTAGCGAGTTACGCCAAAGGGTCAGAAAATGTACCCGGCCGTTGACATTTTTAAACAGAGGGTAACGTGAACTCTGGCTACACTGCCTGATAAGTAAACTGATCCCGTGAGGTCGATATGATGCAACGAACTGCTGCCAAGTATTTCGCCATGAGCGAAGAAGTATGGGCACGCCATGCCAACCCCTGGAGTGTCTGGAGTCGCTATTCCTGTTTGCCTTTGCTGATTGCCTGCCTGTGGTGGCGTGACTGGCTGGGAATGGCTTTTTGGCCTGTGCTGGTGGTGTTGTTGCTCTGGGTTTGGCTCAACCCCAGATGCTTCAGTAAGCCCAGAGACACCCATAACTGGGCGTCACAAGCGGTGCTGGGCGAACAGATCCTGATCTATCAGTTGGAGCGGGTGCCACTGGTGCATTATCGGGTGATTAAAGTAATCACCACGGTACTGAGCGTGAGCACGCTGGTATGCGCTGCAGGCTTGTGGTTTCAAGAAGCCATCAGCACCAGTGTTGGCGCATTGGGTGTGATCCTGAGTAAAACCTGGTTTTTGGATCGCATGGTCTGGCTCTATCAGAGTGTGACTCCATCAAACACCGAGATGGCAGCGCGTCAGGCAAAAACCTGACACACTTCCTCCGCTTTACAGGTGATCACGCTAACATTCTGGTAGCCAATGCGGGTCAGCTGTTCAGCGGCAAATACCGCCCGGCCACCGGCGGCACAGTGCAAATAAAGCGGTCGGCTTGGGTCTTTTTCCAGATTGGGTAATTGAAACTCCAACACGCCGCGTGGAATATTCATCGCGCCGGGGGCCGCTTTTTCCTGATGTTCCTGAGGTTCACGCACGTCAATCAGCAGGCCCTGGTTGGTGGCGATTTCTGCTTTGGCTTGCTGCGCGCTGATACAACGCTGGTTAGGTCGGACGGTTTTTAAAATGTCCTGCGGGGATGTCAGCATAAATTAATTCTCCATTCCAAGTTTTTTGAGCAAGGTCATCATAGGACACCAGCCGGTGAAGGCGGATTGCATCAGGTTTAATGCGATAAATACACTGAACCACACCCAGCGCGGATCCATAAACCAGGTGAGTAAAAATGACAGTATCAGCATACTGCCGGCTACCAGCCGGATAGCGGCTTCAAGTCTCATAACAATTACCTCCTGTATTCAAGTATATTGCAAGATTGAATATTAGCAAGATCTAATATTAGTAATTTCTAATGTTCTATCCTATACTCCCTGCGTAACCAATGTTGGGGGGAAGTATGGATTTACACGCAATGGCCGACAGTGCCGCACAAGCAGAGGCATTACTGAAGATGTTGGCAAACCGCAATCGGTTGATGATTTTATGTAGTCTACAAAGCACGGAGCTCAGTGTCGGAGAGTTAAATGCTCAGGTGCCGCTGGCTCAGTCTGCGTTATCTCAGCATCTGGCTGCTATGAGAAAAGCCGGGCTGGTTGCGTCGCGACGTGAAGGGGCAACGGTGTACTACCGCATTGCCGATGACAAAGTGCTGGTGATCCTGCAACAGCTCTATCAGCTGTTCTGTGCCGACCAGGAGGGATCATGAGCGGGTCCGGGGGATTCACTGAGCGAGTCATTGGCCAAAGCCTGACGGGCCGTTTACCGGCGCTATTGTTCTTCTTTTCCATGGTCCTGGGCGTGCTGGCCTTGCTATTCACGCCACGAGAGGAAGAGCCGCAGATTGTGGTGCCCATGCTCGATATTCATGTCACCGTGCCCAACATTGCTGCGCCGGAAGTGGTGCGTCTGGTGACCACGCCGCTTGAGAAGCTGCTGTTGCAAATTCCGGGGGTAGAGCATGTGTATTCAACCACCCACAGTGGCCGCGCGGTGGTCACCTTGCGGTTTCAGGTTGGTGAGAGCCGCGAGCAGGCTATCCTGAATACCTATACCAAACTCTATGCCAATGAACATCAGATGGCTGCGGTGGTCAGTGACTGGCAGATCCGGCCGGTGGAAGTCGACGATGTGCCCATTGTGATGCTGGGCTTATACAGCGAAAATCCAGCCTTATACGATGATTATGACTTAACCCGCTTTGCCCAGGAAATTTCAACGCAATTACAGCGCCTGCCCGACACCAGTGAAGTCAACGTGGTCGCCGGGCGGCAGCGCCAGCTGAACGTATGGCTGGATGCAACCGCGCTGGCGGCACATCAGAGCACGCCGCTGGATGTATTACAGGCCATTCAAAACAGCAATCAGTTGCTACAGGTAGGCAAGCGCAGTGCGGGCAGCAAACAGATTGTACTGGAGTCGGGTGATGTGCTGCGCACCAGTGCGGCGTTACGCGACTTAGTGATCACTGTGGTGAACGGGCGCGCTGTTAAACTCAGGGATGTTGCGCGCATTGCCGAGGGGCCGGGTGAGCCGGAGCATTATCAATGGCTGGCGCTCAGCGACCAGCAACAAGGCCTGCCACTGGTCACCATCAGTGTGGCTAAGCAAAAAGGCAGTAATGCCGTCGCGGTGGCCGAACAAGTGCATCAGCTGATGAGCCGCCTGCAAATGCAGTTATTACCGCCGGAAGTGACTGTACGGGTATTGCGGGATTACGGTCAGACCGCCGATGAAAAGGTTAACGACCTGATGGCCAGTCTGGCGTTTGCGGTGCTGACCGTGGTGATCTTTGTGGGGGTTTTCCTTGGCTGGCGACCGGCCATCGTGGTGGGCTTGGCCATTCCTGTGTGCTATGGGATCACGCTGGCACTGGACTGGGCGTTTGGTTATACCATTAACCGGGTCACTCTATTTGCCCTGATCCTGTCGCTGGGTTTGCTGGTGGATGACCCCATTACCGGGATAGATAACATCAGCCGTATGCTGGTGCCCGGCAAGCCCCGTCGCCAGCAGATTGTCGCCGCTATGCTGGAGATCCGTACCGCTTTATTAATGTCAACGCTGACGATTATGATGGCGTTTTTGCCGCTGGCGTATATCACCGGTATGATGGGGCCATACATGGCACCCATGGCGTTTAATGTGCCCGTCAGTGTGATGATCTCAACCGTCGTGGCCTTTTTTATCACTCCCTGGCTGGCCAGTCGCTTACTGCGCACTCAACCGTCTGCAGCATCAACGCAGGATAACGCCTGGTATGGGGCTCTGCTCACCCCGTTGTTGCGCTCGCCATGGCGTGCCAAAGGGCTGTTATGGGCAGTGCTGGTGTTGTTTGTGCTCAGCGCCAGCTTACCTGTGCTGCGGGCGGTGCCGCTCAAGTTGTTGCCCTACGACAATAAAAACGAAGTTCAGATACTGATCGACTTACCCGAGGGAAGCACGCTGGAAGCCACCGCGCGCCTGACCCGCACCGTGCAGCAACAGGTTTGGCAATTCAGTGAGGTCAGCGCCATTGCAGCCTATGTGGGTCAGTCATCGAGCATGGATTTTAACGGTATGGTGCGCGGTTATTATCGTCGCCACAGTGATAATCTGGCCGAGCTGCGGGTGTTATTGCTGGATAAACGCGAGCGGGCACACCAGTCTCATGCTGTGGTGCTGCGACTGCGCCAGGCTCTGTCTGAGTTCAATCGAGACGGCGTGGTGATTAAAGTGGTTGAGGTCCCGCCGGGGCCGCCGGTGTTAAGTACGCTGACGGCGGAAGTTTATGCGGAGCCCTTTATTTCTGCCGACACCCACCATGATGCGGCGCTCAGGCTGGCGGCACGCTTGCGTCAGGAGGCCCATGTGGTCGAAGTCGACACGTCTTTGTCGGCGCCGGTTACCTTGCAGCGTTTTGTCACCGATAAACACAAAGCGGCGTTGTCCGGGGTAAGCAGTGTGGAAATTAACCAAACCCTGGCCATGGCCAGCGGGGGGATGCAAGCCGGATTGCTGTATCAGCCAAGAGAAGCGCAGCCCGTGCCTATTACCTTGCAACTCGCTTATGCAGATCGCCAGCGATGGGCGGATCTGCTCGCCACCCAGATCCGTGGCAGCAGTGATGTCACGCAGCAGCAGGACAATTTTGGCCTCAGCCGGGCAGCCCGTCCTATGGTCGCCCTGTCTGAGTTAGGAGAGGTACACACGCTGACGGTTGAGCCGGCGATTTATCGTAAAGATCTGGCACCTGTGGTGTACGTCTTTGCTGAATTAAATGGCCGTACCCCGGCTGAGGTGATTGCCGATGTGGTGGCCGATGAGCAACCAGCCGGCGCAGTTATAACGGATGAAATACAGGCAAGTCCCTGGCAGCAGCGTACTTTTCTCAGTAGCGGTGGCGGCGTGCCCTGGCAGCTCCCCGAGGGAACCGAGTATCGCTTCAGCGGCGAAGGGGAGTGGCGGATCACCGTCAGGGTATTTCGGGATATGGGGATTGCGTTTGCCTTTGCGCTGGCGGCGATTTTCGTGATCCTGCGTTGGCAAACCGCATCCAGTGCCTTGGCGCTGATCATCATGTCTGCTATCCCCCTGACTATGATAGGCATTATGCCGGGCTTTTGGGCACTGAATCAGTTTGGTGAGCGCACCATTGCAGGGGCGCCAGAGCCGGTGTTGTTCACCGCTACGGCCATGATAGGCATGATCGCACTGGCCGGGATTGTGGTCAGAAACTCACTCATTCTGGTGGAATTTATTACTCAGGCCAGACAGGCCGGTATGCCACTGCAGGCGGCCCTGATCCGTGCCGGGAGCGTGCGTATGCGGCCGGTGCTGCTGACCGCTGGCACCACTTTACTGGGCAATCTGGTGATCATTCTCGACCCGGTGTTCAGTGGCCTGGCGCTGGCAATCATGTTTGGCATTATCGCTTCAACCCTGTTTTCTTTATTGGTTGTGCCTGTCGTTTATTACCTGGTGTTCAAAACACCCGACGACGCGGCTATAGCCGACCCCAATTCTGTTGCTCCGGAGACTCGTTATGTTTGATATTCGATTTTTGCGCCCCGTGCTGGCGATTGCCTTGTTACTGGTGGCGGTGGGCTGGATGGCCGGGATGTTTAACAGCAAAGTGTCGCCCGGGGATAAGCCACAAAGCACTATACCAAAGCTGAACTTGCACGAAGTTGAGCAGCGGCTGGTCAAAGACGTAGAACAGATCCCGGGCAGTGTGATTGCCAAACACAACACGGTAGTTGCCAGCCGGGTGCTGGCACAGCTGAAAACCCTGGCGGTGCGCTCTGGCGATCCGATCCAGGCCGGTCAGTTAATTGCCACGCTGGATGATGCCGACTTGCGCGCACAGCTGGAGGCGGTGAAAGCCGAGCAGCAGGCTAATCTGGCACAGCTGACTCAGGCAAAAAAACAGCTCGCGCGTGCACAGGCGCTGCAGCAAAAAGGCCTGGTTGCCCATAATCAGGTGGATGAATGGCAGACTCAGGTGAATGAACTGACCGCCAGAGAAGCGGCCCTGGCCCAACAATATGCTGGTGCTGAAGTGGCCTTAAGTTATACCCAGGTGCGGGCGCCCATCTCCGGCACTTTGGTCGCGCGTTTGCAAGAGCCGGGTGCCATGCTCAATCCCGGCACGCCGCTGGTCTCTATTTATAATCCGGCGCAGTTGCAGGTTGAGGTCTCGGTGCGTGAGCGCTTGCTCAGCGAGCTGACAATCGGGGCGCGTCATCAGGTAAGTATACCAGCGGCCGAGGCGACGCAATATGCCACCATCAGCGAACTGGTTCCGGTGGCCGATCGCGGCGCACGCAGCTTTACGGTGAAACTGGATATGCAGTGGGCGCAGGGCGTGATCCCCGGTATGTACGCCATCTTAAAGTTGCCCGGCAGCGAGCGCCCGGCGGTGCTGATCCCCACGGCTTTAGTGCAATATTATGGCCAGCTTAGTAAAGTGGCGGTGCTGGATAACGGCCAGGTACAAAGCCGCTTTATTCGCCTTGGCAGGGAATATGGCGATCAGGTTGAGGTGATCAGTGGTTTGCAAGTCGGTGAGCTGTTGGTTGCAGGCTCACCGATAAGCGTGACTGCCGCTACAGAAAAGTCGCGATCTCCTCAAGCGGCTTTTTAACCAACGCGTGTTCTGGCACGGTGGCATCCTCGGCCGGATAACCGGCGATCAACAGCATATAAGGGCGTTCGTTTTCCTTATCGCGTTGGCAGATCTCCATCAGGAAGCTCATAGGTTTCGGCGTGTGGGTCAACGTGGCCAGCCCGGCATGGTGCAAAGCCTGGATTAGAAAGCCGGTAGCAATACCAACGGATTCATGGACATAATAGTTGGTATGCTTGTCCTCGCTGTGAATACCGCCTTTTTTCTGGCTAAAGATGGCAATCAGCCAGGGCGCATGTTCCAGATAAGGTTTGTCGGCATCGGTGCCCAGCGGTTTTAAGGCATCGAGCCACTCTTCACCGGCACGACCTTCATAAAAGGCCTGTTCCTGTTGCTCTGCGGCAGCGCGGATCTGTTGTTTCACGTCCTGGCTGTGGATGGCCACAAAATGCCAGGGCTGGTGATTGGCCCCACTGGGGGCAGAGCCTGCCGTTTTAATACAGGCTTCAATGATTTCTTTGGGTACCGGCCGATCACTAAAGCTGCGGATGGTGTGACGGCGTTTTGCTTCATCCAAAAACTCGGTGGCCCGGCTTAACATTTCTTCCTGTGGATACTCAACAAAATCGTTGAGGGGCACGTTCGCATGTTGTTTCATGATTTACCTTTGTCTTTCTTGTTTATATTTTGTTATATCCTGACTGCAGAACCCTTGCAACTGGCGCGCATATCGGCTGTAGTGACAATGTAAAGCAAACGCAGAGGCTGCGGCAATTTAACTTTACCTTTGTCCGCTAGAGCAAAAAGGCGATTGTTATTCATATTGGTTATATCCAACATCAGGGCTCCGGGCTCTGAGTTAATACGCTGATCCGTTATACTGCTCACCCATTTCTGAACGGAGATCTTTATGTATCAGCATCTATGGGAATCGGGCGACGCCGTTGCTCTGGGGGTCGGTAAGGCCGTGTGTGTGGGTCGCAACTATGTGGCACATGCCAAAGAGTTAAACAATCCGATACCGGACAGCCCGCTGCTTTTTATTAAACCAGCTTCGGCATTTTGCGATTTTCAGTCGCCACTGGCGCTTAATACCGCACTGGGCGAGCACCATTATGAAGCTGAACTGGTGCTGCTGGTGGGGGAAACCATAGACAGCAATACCCGCGCGCCGCTGCAACACATTTGCGGTATTGCAACCGGGCTGGATCTGACACTCAGAGACTTACAAACCAAACTGAAGCAACAAGGGCATCCCTGGGAATGTGCGAAAGCGTTTGATCAAAGCTGTGCGCTGACTCCTTTCACACCCGTTCAGGGCCTGGATGAACACACAGAGTTGCACTATCGATTCTGGCAAAATGACGTCCTTAAACAGCACGGCGACAGCAGCCTGATGATTTTTTCGCTGGCCACTTTGCTGAGCGAGATCAGCCGTTATTTCACCCTGCATCCGGGCGACATCGTTATGACGGGGACCCCGCAGGGCGTTGGTGCACTCAATGAGGGCGACACCCTGACGCTACAGCTCCAGGATGCCCCCCGTTATACTACAAGCGTGACCGTCAGGCGCTGACGTCTGCCGGCGCCGTCTCGGTCGTGGTTTCTTTGTCTTCTGGCTGCTCTGGCTGGTTGAGCGATGGGCTGAGTAACAGCACTATGCCCAGCAGCGACAGGGCACCAAGCAGCAACCAGCTGACCGGCAGAGAGACCAGGTTGAGTAAAGCGCCTGTCAGCGCGGCACCCAGCATCCCACCCATTCGGGTAGTCAAGGATCCAAGGGATTCTATGGTGGCCCGCACACTGTTGTCGCACAGCTGGTGCTGCAACTGTAACTGTGCAGGCTGAGTCAGGCCAAAGCACAGGAAGAACAGCAGTAACGCAGCTACAAACCAGTTCAGGCCCGGGGCCAGCGCCATCGCCACTAAGGCAACCAGCTTAAGCAAGTGGGCAACGGCCATGGCTTGTCCCAGCTTTTGATTGAGCAGTGTACACAGCTTCGCGCTGAGGACTGCCGCCACCCCGTTGAGGGCAAAGGTCGCCGCCATCACCGCCGGGAATAACCAGGCCACCGCATCCATGTCCACCTGCTCCAGCTGGTGCACAAAGATAGGCCAGAACTTTTCTATACTGGCGCTGACCGGAATGACTATCACCAATGCAATCAGCAGCTTCGCCAGCGCGGGTTGACGCACTGTTTTGATGGTGGCGCCAACATGATGATTCAGTGCTTGTTTAAAGCTGTGCTCAGAAGGGGTCTTCAATTCTTTTACCCAATGAAATGTCAGCGGCAGCAGCAAAACAAACCCGATACTGGAAACGATAAAGATCAGCTGATACATCTGCAAAGTCGAAAGCCCCAACTGATTGCCAAAGGCCAGAAACAAAGCAGAGAGCACCGCAGAAGACGCGCCAATGCCATAGGCCAGTCCGTAGGCTGATGCAAACCCCTGATTCAGGGTTTGCTCGCCCTCGGCTTCTTTAAAGCGCTCCACAAACCAGGCGTTGAGCGTGCCGCTCAGGGTGGCCTGATTCAGTCCCCAGCAGCTGACCGCGATCAGCAAAGTGATAAAATCAGTGGCTACCAGCAGCAACAAGTTGGTCAGCAGGGCAAAGATCAGCGAGCAGCAAAACAACCGGCGGCGACCGAAATGGTCGGCAAGGGCCCCGCTTGGCACTTCACTGACAATGATCACGGCGCTCATGATCACCATGGCAATGGCAATCTGGCTGACCACAAACCCCTGGGCAAGCAGGTATGGGGTCAGAATAGGCAGTAGCAGCATGGCCGCAAACATGGTCAGGCCAAGGTGTATGCCGTAGCGCTTACACAGTTGTTGTTTGTTCATGCGCGTCGCTCCTGCACAAGGTGGGGATGGGCCGAGGCCAAAACCTGATTGATGCGCGTGGCAATGCAATGCAGGTCCTGTTCATCGGTCATAATTTCATCATGGGCGCTGTGCAGGCGGATGTACTCGGCCTGCGGCAGCAATGATGCAAAGCCGTTGTCGGGCAGTGCAAAGGTCGCCTTATACACAGTAGGTACATCAAACACCGGCTCGAACAGCCCCAGCACCTGGGTGGGCATGGCGTCATCATTCACCCTGTCGGCTGTAAAAAAGCTCACCGAATAAGGGTAAGGATCGGCGGTGTGGAAGTGACGCACAAAGTCGACAAAGGCGCGTCCTACCGGCCAGGTTTCCAGGTCTGGATCGCTGTCCTGAACACATTGCTCTGCCTCGGCCAGCTGGGTTGCGCTCAGTTGCGGAATGATGGGGTCAATCAGGAAGCTATGCGCCACTTCATGGCCCAGAGATTCCAGGTGCCTGGCCACTTCCAGACTCAGAGCTGCGCCTTCACAGAAGCCACCCAGATAGTAAGGTCCTTCGCTTTGGTGCGCGATGATCCGCTCGGCATAATACCGTATCAGGCTCAGCTGGTTGAGGTGACGACCGGTGAAGATTTTCACATTCTCCAGCGCGTGCACTGCGAAGTGCTCATTTAATCTGGCAATCAATGGATTAAAGCTGTCGGCACTGGCGGCGGCCGGGAACAAGTGGAGCACCGCGGCATCGGATACTGTGGCCGGACGGATCAAGCCGGGTTCAAAGTGTGGCAGCTGCAATACGGCCTGCAGTGCTTCATCATCATTCATACCGTTAAACAGATCGCGGTTTTGTTGATCCAGCAGCTGGGCCTGGGCACGTATGGTGTTGTGCTCTATCACCAGTTTGGGGGTCAGCTGCCAGCCTTCTTTACTGGCCGCGCTGCAAAAGTGCAGCAGCCGGATGGAGTCGGCACCATAGTGCATCACAGGCTGATTAACACACATGCTGTCTAAGCCCAGCAGGGATTGCCAAAGGAGCAGCAGTTTCTTCTCTGTCGCCGTATCGGGCGCAATCACTGTGTCTGCAACTTGCTGTGGCGCCGGCAGGCGACGCTTATCCAGCTTGCCATTGGCGGTCAGTGGCAGTTGCTCAATGGCACTGAGGGTATGCGGCTGCATATAGCCCGGCAGACGCTGGTTTAGTGTGTCCCGGATCACAGTAAGCTGCGCTGCGGTATCCTGCTGCTGGGCAAGCACCACATAGGCATCGAGCTGACTGTGGCCCTGATGCTGGCGTACCACCACGGCGCAGTTACTGATCTGAGGCAGCACATTAAGTTGCTGCTCGATTTCGCCCAGCTCCACGCGGTGGCCACGGATCTTGACCTGCTCATCATTGCGGCCCAGGTAGGCCAGCGTGCCGTCTGCTTGCCAGTACACCAGATCGCCACTGCGATAGTAACGCTGGGCCTTATCAAACAGGCTCAGGGTGACAAACTTTTCTTCACTCAGAGCCTCGCGGTTGAGATAGCCCTGAGCCAGACCGGCTCCGGTGATGTATAGCTCGCCGGGGCAGCCAGGCGGCAGCAGCTGGCCTTGTTGACCCAGTACCAGCGCAGCGCGTCCGGCGATGGGCGCACCAATCGGGATCTGAGCATGTGCTTCGCTGAGCTCATAGCAGGTCGTAAAGGTGGTGCACTCGGTCGGGCCATAGCCGTTGATAAAGTGTGCCGGAGCATAAGCGGAGCTGAGCAGCTGATTGACCAGCTCACAGGTCAGGGCTTCACCGCCCACCAGAAGATGTTCCAGCGAGGCAAACAGCGTGGGGTCTTGCTGATACAGCGTGTCGAATAATGCCCGGGTCAGCCACAGTGTAGTGATGCCTTGCTCATTCAGCAGCGCCTTAAACTCGGCCACCTGACTCAGTAGGTCGTTATAGCCACAGTAGAGGCTTGCACCATTAAGCAGCGGCATCCATACCTCAAAGGTGGTGGCATCAAACGCCGGGTTTGCCAGTTGCATAAAGCGCGACTGAGGCGTAACGCTAATATAAGTGTTATCCAGGGTTAAAGAAGTACAGCCATAGTGACTGACCATCACGCCTTTGGGCTGCCCCGTGGTGCCCGAGGTATAAATGATATTCGCCAGGCTGTGTGGCGTGATTTCACTGTGCACCGGTTGTGCGCTGAGTGAGGTATTGCCAATGATGTCGTCGACATTCAGTAACGGCAGCTGGGCTGCGTCGGCCAACAGCTCTGCCTCTTCAACCTGCGTGCCCTGGGTGAGCAGCAGTTCGGCCTGGCTGTCTTCCAGCTGATAGGCGCGCCGTGGCAACGGGTCCTTACAGGGCAAGGTGGTGTAAGCAGCCCCGGCCTTGAGCGTGGCCAGCATGGCGATGACCAAAGCGGCGTCACCCGGCATATGCAGGGCGACGACCCGAGCCTGGGGTGCAAAGGCCTGGATCTGCGCAGCCAGACGATTGGCTTCCTGATCCAGCTGCTGATAGGTCCACTGTCGTTCAGCCGTGACCAGCGCAGGGCGCTGCGCAAAGCGCGATGCCATGTCAGCAAAGCGCTCGGTGATGGTGTGCGGTGCCGGAAAAGCCTGTGACAGGCCGCTCAGCTGCTGTTGCTCCGCGAGGTCGGCTTCACTGAGAAGCGGCAGGTTAAACAGTGGCGTCTGCTGGGTTGTCTGGCTGTCTGCGTAAGCCGCTAATATCCGGGTATATAAGGTGGCGATACGCTGGGCATGTGCCTCACTGTACAGCGCGCTGGCATAGTTGAGGTTCACTTGCGCCTGTCCGGGAGCCAACTCCAGGTGCATGGTCAGGTCAAACTTAGCGGTCACATCGGCATCTGTTGTTGTGTGGTGTTGTTGCCACAGCGTGTGCGCACTGCCTTGCTGAAACTGACTGGAGGTGAACATGGTCTGGAATATCGGGTGGCGGCTGGTGTCCATGGTCACCGCCAGCGCCGATTTGATTTCTTCAAAAGGCAGGTCCTGATGGGCTTTGGCTTCATTGACCTGACCCTGCACCAGCGCCAGCCAGTCGCTCACACACAGGGTCAGCTCAGCCTGTAATCGGATCGGCAGTGAATTGACAAAATAGCCAAGGATCTGCTGACAGGCCTGGTTGGGACGGTTATCGCTGGGCAGACCGATGATCAGGTCCTGCTGGCCACTGTATAAACACAAAGTGTGAAACCAGGCCGCCAGACCGAGCGTGTTGGTGCTGATCTTGTGGCGTTTTGCCAGTGCCTGGAGTTGCCCGTCACTGCCCTCAGGCAGAGTCAGTGTGATATTTTTCCCGCTGTGGTCAAAGACTTTGGGTCTGGCGTTGGCACAGGGCAGATGCAGGGCGCTGTGGCTGTCCAGTTGTGTTTGCCAATAGTCTTTCAGCGTGGCAATGCGCTGTGCACTGAGGCGCTGTGCCTGCCAGTGTGCGTAGTCATTAAACTGCAAGGTGTCTGCCAGCGGCGTTTGCTGGTAACTGGCTTGCAGCTGCGCTAAAAAGACCCCCAGCGACCAGCCATCAAAGGCAATGTGGTGCCACACCAGATAAAGGTACTGGTGCGACTGCGTGCTTATCCAGGTGGCACGAAACGGGCGCGCTTCATGCAGTGCAAAAGGCTGGGTAAACAGCTGCTGACATGTTTGCGCCAGTTCTGCTTCATCGCAATGCAGTTGCGTCAGCACAAAGGGTGTTGTGCAACGTTGCTGTTGCATCTCACCTTGTGCGTTACTGGTAAAGCAGGTGTCCAGCGCACTGTGCCGCTGACACAAGCGCTGCAACGCCTGCTCCATTTTAGCCATGTCGCACTCAGCACTGAGCTTGAGCAGACAGGGAATGTGATAAGTATGGGTCTGATCGCTGACCTGCTGAGAAAACAGCATTTGTGTCTGGCCCAGTGTCAGCGGTGCGGCATCACTTTCGCTGGCAAAAATCTGAGTTTGTTCAAAGCACAGGCGGCTGTTGATGTGATGACGCTGCAAATAATCCAGCAGCTGGGTTTTATGTGCCCGGATCGTTGCCACTATGTCTGACTGGCTAACATCGCTCTGGCTGGCAAGCTTCAGCTTGCCCTGATCATGCCAGACACTGATCTGCTGGGCTTTTAGGGTATACATTAACTGGTGCATGGAGAACCTCATTATAATTCCATTTCAAATTCGGCGTCGGGGATGGCTTGTTCCGCCAGCAGCCGATCAACGGCGGCGGCAAACTCGGCCAGCACCGGATGAGTCAGTAAGGTGGCCAGTTCAATATTGACCACAAAGGCTTTTTCACACTCGGCGATTAGCCGCGCAGCCTGTACGGACGAACCGCCCAGCTCGAAAAAGTCATGATTGATATTCAGCTCAGACACGCCCAGCAGGCGCTGGCAAAGTTCGAGCACGGTTTGTTCGGTTTGCGTTTGCGGGGCGCGCTGCTCAACCTTAAGCTGATCCAGCTCGGGCTGCGGCAACTGCTTAAGATCCAGCTTGCCGTTTAAGGTCAGCGGGAAATGAGACACAAACAGCAGGTGTTTTGGTCGCATATAAGGTGGCAGCTGGGCGTTCAGCCAGTTGAGCAGGGCACGAGAATGCGAGTCTGCTACAGGGGAGGTGGCGCTTTGGTTTAACACACAGTAGGCGATAAGCTGCTGCGCATGCCCCTGAACCTGACAGACCACGGCCTGGCCGACGTCCGGGTGGGTCAATAATTTTGCCTCAATCTCACCCGGCTCAATGCGGTAGCCATTGATCTCCAGCTGCTGATCGGTCCGAGCCACAAACTGCAGGGTGTCCGCATCAACCCGGCGCACTAAATCGCCGGTGCGGTAGACCTGCTCATGCAATTGTTGCGCACCATGGTGCATTGTCAGGGTGATAAAATGGGCCGCCGTTTTGTCGGCATTTTGCCAGTATCCCAGCCCGGTACTGCAGCCTGCGCTGTGTAGTTCACCACAGCCGCCCGGTGGCACAGGTCGCTGATATTTATCCAGCACATACAGACGGGTATTACGAATGGCGCGCCCTATGGTGATTGGCTGCTGGGGCGTAACCTCGGCCTGAGTCACACACACGCTGGTTTCACTCAGTCCATATTCGTTGTAGAAGGTGTTTGCCAGGCGCTGATGCACCGGATTGAGCGGCGCGCCACCGACAAACAACACATCCAGCTGGCACTCGGCCAGCAGATCCGCAAACTGATTGACCAGCACGGTGGGCACAAAGGCCACATCTACGTGCTGGCGACGCAAGAACTCACACAGCCTGGGTACATCGCGACGTATGGGCTCAGGAATGATCTCCAGTCGCGCACCCGCAGCCAGCGCCGGGAAAATCTCGATGATGGAGGCATCGAAGACATATTCGGCATACTGGCTGGCAACCACCTGACGTGACTGACCAATTAAGCGGTGGCTGTGCATCATGTGTGCTGAGAGGTTGATAAGGCCGCGGTGGCTGAGCATGGCCCCTTTGGGGGTGCCTGTGGTGCCGGAGGTATAGATCAGATAGGCGAGGCGGTCTGGGCTGTGGTTAAAGTTAATATCATTATGCTCGGTCTGTGTCTCTGGCCAGTCTCGCCAGTGATACAGCAAGGTGGGCACTGTTGACCAGCTTAACGCATCATCACTGAGCAGCAGTTCGCACTGCGCCTGTTGCAACAGAGTTTCACGGCGTGCCTGCGGGTGGTTGGGCGACAGCGCAACGAAGGCGGCACCGGCTTTGAGCGTGGCCAGCATGGCGATGATCATGTCACAGCCTTTGTGAAAGTGCAGTGCGACGCGGGCGGGCTCAGCTCCCGGCGTGCCAAGATGCTGATGCAGTGTGGCAGCCAGCTGTGATGACAAGCTATCCAGTTCGCCATAGCTGAGTTGCTGATCTTCAAACGACAAGGCAATATTGTGCGGCGCACGCTCGCAGGCCTGTGCGAAACAGGCTAACCAGTTTGTGTGTGGATCATTACTTTGCTGTGCCTGGTGTGTCACCAGGGTTTGAAATTGCGCGTGGCTGAGCAGCGGGCAGTCGCGTACCGGCTGCTCCGGGGCCGCCATCAAATTGTTTAGTAGCACCTGATAAAATGCCAGAAACTGCTCACAGCGTGTTGCATCATAGCGGGTTGTGGCGTAGGTAAACTGGCCTTGCAGCTGGTCACCATCGTCCTTAAACACCATATTCCACTCAAATTTGGCCGGCGTATAGGCGTAATCTTGCGGGTTCTCCGGGATCACCTCAAAACCGTTAAATGCCTGAGTCAGCGGGTTAAACTGATCCAGTGTGAAAAACAGCTGAAACAGCGGCGACAGGCCACTTTGGCGCTCAATGTTGAGCGCATCTGCCAGCACATCCACAGAGGTGCCCTGATGGCTTTTTGCATCGTGAACCTGAGTCTGCACTTGTTTCATTAAAGCCGTAAAACTGAGTGTGCTGTCCAGGCGCAACGGCAGTGCCAGGGTATTGACAAAATATCCCATCAGCTCGTGACTGTCCGGATGGGCGCGGTTGTCGCTCGGTGTGCCAATGACAATGTCGTCCCGATCGGCCCAGAAACAGGCGGCGAGCTGAAAGCTGCTAAGCAGGGTTGCATAAAGGCTGACTCCCTGTTGCTGTGCCAGCGCACGCAACGAGCGGGTCAGTGCATCAGGCAGGGTAAAGCTCAGCGCCTTGCCCTGGGGATCATAACTGGCGCTGCGGCTAAAGTCGCTCTCCCATGGGGTCAAGTCAATACCAGCAAACGCCTGTTGCCAGTAATCCAGCTCTGCCTGCTCGTCCAGGGTGCTGCGCCAGTGGGCATAGTCCCGGTAAGTCAGTGTGGACGGGGTAAGTACCTGCCCGGCCATTTGCTGATCCAGTTCACGAATAAAGCGCTCGACCGACCAGCCGTCAAAGGCCACATGGTGAAACACCAGTAACAACCTGTAGCTGGGCAGCGGGCCTACACGCAATTGCGCCACTCGCACCGGCGCTGACGTGTCTAATGTAAATGGCGCATTGACAAATTCCTGCAAGGCACTGTCATTATGGCTCTGTAACGCCAACACCTGACAGGGTACCGGGTAGCGCGTCTGACTGATAAACCAGTGTCCCTGCTCATCCTGATCGTAGCCCTGCTGTAATATCTGATGGCGGCTGATCACTTGCTGCACCCCTTCCATCAGCGCCTGCTGCTGTGCCAGCGACCCGCAGCTCAGCATCAGGGGGATATGATAGGCCCCCGCAGTGGTGGCAAGGCGTTCACTCAGTAACATCGCTTGCTGCTGCGGAGTGACTGCCACAGGTTGAGTAGGATCGGCGAGCACGGGAATGGGTTCGATGCGGTGCTGGGTATCCAGATTAGCCAGAATAGCGGCCGGTGTCTTGTGGCTCAGCAACGCTTTGAGCGTGACAGGCAGCGCCAGAGTACGCTGCATTTTAGCCACCAGGGTCATGGCGCTTAGCGAGTTTCCGCCCAGCGCAAAAAAGCTGTCCTGCATGCCTACTTGCTCAACCCCGAGGTGTTCGGCCCACAGGGCGCAGAGATCTTTTTCCAGCGCGCTTTGCGGGGCGACATAGGTCGTGCTGACGCTGATATCCAGCGGTGCAAGTGCGCGGGCGTCAACCTTGCCGGAAGGCAGTAAAGGCAAACTCGCGCTGCATTGCAGTGCTGCCGGATGCATGTAATCTGGCAGTCGTTCGTTCAGCCAGGGCAGCAACTCATCGAGTGTTAGCATGCTGGTGGTGCCGAGGTAAGCAACCAGCGCAGGCCCCTGTGCCAGGGTTTGCACTTTCACACAGGCCTGTTCAATATCCGGGTGCTTAAGCAGCACCACTTCGATTTCATTGAGCTCAATGCGATAGCCACGAAGTTTAACCTGCGCATCATTGCGGCCCATAAATTCCAGGTTACCGCAGGGCAGCCGACGGGCCATATCGCCGGTGCGATAGGCGCGCCCGCGTGCTGTGGTAATAAAACGTGCTTCAGTTTGCTCTGGCAGATTGAGATAGCCACGGGCAACACTGTGGCCTGAGATCAGGATCTCACCGGGGCAACCGACCGGCAGAGAAGCGAGTGCGTCATCGACTATGTCGATGGTGACATGGCGCAAAGGTTGACCAATGGCCTTAAGGTTTTGCTGCTGAGCAAACTGCCTGTGCACTGTGGCCGTGACCGTAGCTTCGGTAGGGCCATATTCACTGAACAGGCGCTGTTGCCAGGTATCGACCAGGCTTTGGCTACAGGATTCACCACCGAATACCACCCGCCGAATGGCGCTGGCTTTGCCGCAGTGTCCAATCGCTTGTAAATGCGATGGCGAGGCCACCAGGTGGGTGACGGCCCTGTCGAGAATTTCCTCTCGCATAGCCAGCGGGTCGTTGCAGCTGCGCTCGCAGGGAATGACCAGGCAGGCACCATTGAGTAAAGTCATAAACAGCGGCTCGACTGAGGCATCAAAAAAATAGGGCGTTAACCAGTAGGTCCGCTCGTCGCTGGCAAATTGATAGACCTCGCTGGTGCTGCGTACCAGCGCATCAACATGACCATGCTCGACCATCACGCCCTTAGGCTGGCCGGTACTGCCCGAGGTATAAATAACGTAGGCAAGTTGCCCGGCATCGCCCTGCGCTAAGTCATATTCCGCAGGATCTGACAGCAAGGCCTCGGTTGTGAGTACCGGGGTGGCATCGGACTGGGCCAGTTGTTGCGCCTGTGCCGCCAGCTGAGATTGGGTCAGCAGTAGTGCCGCCCCCGAATCATTAAGGATAAACTGGTTACGGCTGCTGGCCTGAGTCGGGCTTAGTGGCACATAAGCCGCGCCTGCAGCTAAGGTGGCCAGAATCGCGGTGACCATCTGTGGTCCACGAACAAACATCAAAGCGACCTTAGGGTCGTCATGCTGTGCTATCTGTGCGCGTATATGGCTTGCAAGCGTTTTCACTTCCCGGGCCAGGGTGCGATAACTTATCTCCTGCTCCTGGTAGATCAGGGCACTGGCCTGAGGGGTTTGCTTGGCCTGGGCAACAAAGCGTGCATAGAGGTTGTCATAGGCAGGTTTGTCTTGTGTCTGCGGTTCGCTCAGACACTGACCCGGCGGCACATACGTGTGCGATTGCAGCGGCTGGTGGGGCGCGGCAACACTGCACTCAAGCAGGTGGATAAAGGTCTGACGAAATGCCTCAATATAAGCCTGGCTGAAGCGGTTTGGGTTGTAATCAATCTGACCTGAGATAGTCGCTTCACTGTCATCCAGTGCCAGCAACAGGTCTACTTTAATGGGCTGATACAGCTCATCATCACTGAGCAATGGGCTGACTGAAAAGGGCAGTGACAACGCCGGGTCCAGCTGGCTGGCCAGTTTTTGTACACTGAACATGATCTGCAGTGCGCTTTGCTCACGGTCGCCCTGTGTAAAGTATTGAACCACCTCATCAAATGGCAGATCCTGATGGCGTTTGGCCTGATGCAGGGTGTCTTTCACCTGAGTGACCAGTTGCGCAAAGCTGGCTTGTTTATCAAGCTTTGCCCGTAATGCCAGGGTATTGACAAAAAAGCCCATAATGTCCTGGGTTTGCGGGTGATCCCGGTTGTCTGATGGCACTCCCAGCAGGATATCGTTCTGATTGGAAAAGAGCATCAGCGTATAATAGTAGGCACTGAGCAGGACACTGAATGGCGTGGCACTGAGGGAGCTTGCCAGCTGACGAAGCTGGGTGCTCAGTGTGTCGGGCAGAGTAAAATACAGATTACTGCCACGGGTGAGCGGCTCATTTAAAGGCGCGTCCAGCGTTTTGGGTAGCCGGGTTGGCAGCGCATCTTTTAATTGTGTCTGCCAGTAATCATGCGCCTGTTGCTGATCCAGTGTCAGGTGCCAGCTTGCGTAGTCACAGTAGGACAAAGGCAATGGCTGTTGCTGCGCCCATGAAGGGTCGGCCATCAGCTGACTGAGCTCTTTGAAAAACAACTGCATAGACCAGCCGTCAAAGGCAATGTGATGCCATAAAAACAGCGTGTAAGTGCTCGAGGCACAGTGATAATGCACCACTCGCAGCGGCGCATCCTGGCTTAAATCAAACGGTGTCAGCACTTGCGTTTGAACTAGCGCTTTCAGTTGCTCAGGATCGTTGCACCGTGTTTTTACGGAGGTCAGTGCGCGACTGCGGGGCTGACAAAAGAGCTGATCGTCGTGCTCCACAATCTGGCTGTTTAAGATCGGGTGGCGCACCGTCAGTGCCTGAATGGCCTTGTCCAGTTTGGCAATCGTGTCCGCTTGCTGGTGCTCGACCAGCATCGGGATATGATAGGCACAGCGCTGTGGCTGTAAGCGGTCGACAAACAACAGTCGTGCCTGAGCATTAGACAATAAAGAAAGCTGCAACACAGACCAGTTTAAAAAGGCCTGCTCTGAGTGTATCTGATGCTCTTCAAGCAAAGCCAGCAAGGCAGGCTTGTTGGCTTTTAGCTCGGCAATCAATTCGGCTGCGACGGTTTCCTCATATCCCAGTGCCAGCGAATTGTTGTCACCCAGCCAGACCCGCAGGCCTTGTGTGTGTAGTTTTTGAACAAAAGATAACATATTAAAGCTCCATGACCTGCTTCGCGCTGGTCTGTGTTGCATGCTGTGAACGAACTATGGTGTTTACCTGAGTGCTGCTCAGGTGCTCTGCCAGAGTGGCAATATTGGGGTAACTCAGCAGGGCCGATAACGGGATGGCCAGCTGCAAGGACTCCTGTGCTTCGCGCACCAGCTTAACGGCCAGAATGGAGTTGCCGCCGAGCTGGAAAAAGTCATCCTGAATGCCAACCTGGCTTACGCCGAGCACCTGCTGCCAGAGCACGCAGAGTTGCTGTTGTAATGGGGTTTCGGGTGCCACATAGCCGCCCTGAGGTGTCAGGCTAGGGGCAGGCAGCGCCTTTTTATCCAACTTGCCATTGACCGTCAGTGGCAGGGCATCCAGTGCAATCAACTGATCCGGGATCATATAGCTGGGCAGGCGTGTGCCCAGGCGCTGACGCAGCGCTTCGCAGTCTTGCGTATTGCCGGTGGTGACGATGTATCCCACCAGGGCCGTTTGCCCCTGATTGTCATAGGTCAGTACGCAGGCCTTGGAGATTTCACTGAAGGTCAGCAGCTGTGCTTCTATCTCACCCAGCTCTATGCGGTGGCCACGGATCTTTACCTGATCGTCCAGTCTGCCCAGATATTCCAGATGTCCGGTTGGCAGCAGTCGTGCTTTGTCGCCGGTGCGATACACTCGACACTGACGCCCGCCGGTGGTGAGTGTAAAGAAGCGTTCAGCACTCAGTGTCTCGCGATTGAGATAGCCGCTTGCCAGGCCCGCTCCGGTAATATACAGCTCGCCCGGGCAGCCCAGCGGCACAGGCCGATGCTGTTCATCCAGTACCAGCGCCTGCATGTCAGACAATGGCTTACCGATATCGGCAATATGACGCGGCATGGCTGCGCTCAGGGTCAGGGCGGTAACATGCACTGTGGTCTCAGTGATGCCATACATGTTGACCAGCGTGATACGGTCACCATAGTGTTGCCACCAGGGGGCCAGCTTACTGTAGTTGAGCTGCTCGCCACCAAAGATCACATAACGCAGGGTATTGAGTGGCACCTGAGCTGTGCTGGCGATATCGGCAAAGGTATAGAATGCGCTGGGCGTCTGGTTCAGTACAGTGACGCCATATTGCTGACATTGCCCGACAAACTGCATGCTGTCGCGGATCTCCAGATAGTCGGGAATAAACAGCTTGCCGCCATAGGCCAGCGCGCCCCAGATCTCCCAGACACTGAAGTCAAAGATATAGTCATGGTACAGCACCCAGGTGTCTTGTTCAGAAAAACTAAAGTGCTGCTCGGCAGCACTGAGCAGGCGCGCGACATTGCCATGGGTTTGCACGACACCTTTAGGCTTGCCCGTGGTGCCAGAGGTATAAATAACATAGGCCGGATCGGCGCCTTTGATGTTGCATGCGGGCGGTGTGTCCGGATAGTCACGCAGTGTTGCCTCGTCGTCGAGCAGCAGATACGTCAGTTGCGGGGCACCCAGTTCGTTGCTCAGTTCACCATAACTTATCACCACCTGCACTTCGGCATCGTCGAGAATAAACCCATTACGGCTGGCCGGTGCACGGGTCGATAAAGGCACATAGGCGGCGCCCGCTTTTAAGACCCCGAGAATGGCGACCAGTGTATCCGGGCCTGGTGGTAAATATAAGCCGACAAACTGGCCGCTCATATTCTGTTCAACCAGCCACTGGGCCAGTTGGTTGGCCCGGAGTGCTAATTGATCGTAACTCATGGTGCCCATTGTGGTAAGCAGGGCGGTATTGTCGGGGTGGCGCTGCGCCTGTTGATCAAATAAGTCTGTCAGACTCTGCTCTGAATATAGTGGCGTGGTGAGTGGCTCGGGCAGCGTTGCCGCAGGTGCCAGTGCACTCAGCGGTTGCATCAGCTCGGATTGCGAGGTGCAGTTCACCAGTTGCGCCAGCAGGTGGGCAAAGTTGCTGGCCATGGACTCAACAAACCACAGGTCATAGCGGCTGCGGTCATACTCCCATTGCATGGTAACCGGGCGCTCCGGATCCTGACTGTGGATGTCCTGCAGGGCAATGTTCAACTCGAACTTGGTATCCTGAGCCGGTGCACCGTGTTCCAGCGCAATATGCGTAAAGGTCTCCGGGTGCTGCGTCGGTAGCGGCGTATCCTGAAAGGTAAAGCACACCTGAAACAGTGGGTTCACACCGGGGATGCGCGACACATTCAGGGCCTCAACCAGCGCCGGGAAAGGCAGTGCCTGATTTGCCTGTGCTTCGCTGCATACTTCAAAGCTCTGCTGGATCAGCTCATCAATGGTCGTCTGAGCCGCGCTTTGCAGGCGGTGCACCACAGTGTTGACCAGCATGCCCAGTGTGGTTTCCAGTTGCGGGTGCGCCCGGTTAGCCAAAGCCGAGCCAATACAGATATCCTCATCGCCGCTGAAGCGCGACAGCACCAGGTATAATGTGGCCAAAGTGGCAGAAAACGGTGTGACCTGGTTGCGCTGACAAAACTGTTGTAGCTGTTGCCACAGTGCTCTGGGTAGCTCAATCTGATGAGTAGCTGCACTGACAGGCACATCCTGCGCCAGCTGAGAAACGGGTAAGTTAATGCGTGGCGGCGCTGATTCTAACTGGGTTTGCCAGTACATGCGCTGCTGCTGTGCCTGCTCGCCACTGAGCCACTGCGCCTGGTGACAGGCGTAATCGGCATACTGGATCTGGTTTGGCTGGGCGGCAGGGGCTTCGCCATTTTCCAGCTGGGCATACAGGGCCAGTAACTGGCTTGCAAACTGATTGGCCGACCAGCCATCGTGGATCAGATGGTGCTCGACTTGAAGCAGCACATGTTTTTGATCACTTAGCTTCACCAGCGTCCAGCGTGCCAGTGGCAGGCTGTCGAGCTTAAACGGGGCATTCAGCTGATTTAGCTGCTGCGTCAGCTGCGACTCGGCTTCGGCTTCGCTCAGTTCACTGTAATCCAGCAGCGGCAGTTCAGGCACATAGTCCGGGTGGATATGCTGAAGCGGTTCGTGCAAATCAAACGACGTGCGATAAATTTCATGGCGCTGAACCAGCGTGCTGAGCGCGGCATGCAATTTGGATGGCTCCAGCGCACCGTTTAGCGTCAGTCGGCTGACCGAGTGATAGGCAAGGTTGTCCGGTGCCTGGCGCGCTAAAAACCATAACCCGCTTTGTTGCGCCGACAGAGGGGCCGTGTGCTGGTGGTGCGCCGGGCGATGTGCAATGGCAGCAGGCGGGCGGACGTTGTGCGTCAACAGGGCCTGCCAAATCTGCGCCGGGGTGCGCAGCCGGTAAATCAGCTGAGTGTCTAGGTGCAGCTTAAGTTGCTGCTGAACTTCATTGGCGATACGGATAGCAGAAATAGAGTCGCCACCTTGCTCAAAGTAGTCGCTGTGCCAGTGCAGCTCAGCCGGGCAATAGCCTTGCATCAGGCTTAAAAATACCTGCTGAGTATGAGATAGCTGGGCATCCACATGAGTGTGTTCGACCTCAACAGGCAGGGCCGCCAGTGCACGCTTATCGGTTTTGCCATTTTCCGTCATCGGTAACTTGTCTAGCAGCACTATCAGGTCGGGCTGCATATAATCTGGCAGGGTACGGCTCAGGTGAGTGGCGATATGCTGAGTCTGCTTAGCGTCGCTGTCCTGTGCCACGACATAGGCGGCAAGTAAGCGACGATTCCCCTGTTGTTTGATCACGCAGCTGACCAGCCTGACGCTATCCAAAGCCGCAATGGTTTGTTCGATTTCCTCAAGCTCAATGCGAAAGCCACGTAACTTAACCTGGCCATCATCACGACCGGCAAAATGGTATTCCTGACCGTCAAAAGAAGCCAAGTCACCCGTCTTATATAAGCGGCTGAAACCCGCCGGATCGCACTGAGGGTCGTAAAAAGGGTTGGCGATAAAGCGGCTCTGGGTCAGGTCGTCCCGGTTCAGATAGCCCAGCGCCAGCCGTGGACCACTGATATAAAGCTCCCCCACTTCGCCCTGTGGGCAGGGAGTTAGCTGAGGGTCCAGCACATATAGTCGGGTATCGTTCAGTGGCTGGCCAATATTCAATTCGCTGTCTTGTGGCGCAAAGCGATGCAAACTGGTGGCAACCGTGTTTTCTGTCGGGCCATAACCATTATAAATTGCAGTGATCTGGCTATAGGCTTCGAGCATGGCCACATTCGGCGTCTCGCCTGCGACTATCAAACACTTCAATGCACTGAGTTGCTGCGGCGGGATCAAGGCCAGCAGCGCAGGCGGGATGGAAGCAAATTCGATGTCATTTTGCTGTACCAGGGTGCTCAGCGCCTGCGCATCGGTGCGCTCGTGTTCGCTGGCGATATACACGCTCTGGCCCAGTAATAAATGAACAAACAGTTCGAACACACTGGCATCAAAGATATACGAGGCAAACAACAAGGCGCGCTGATATTGCCCTGTGTTGAACCAGTCGATATGCGCATCGGCCAGGTGTAAAATATTCTGTGCGGGGATCTGAACGCCTTTCGGCTGTCCGGTTGTCCCTGAGGTATAAATCACGTACCCTACCGCATCTTGCGTTTGGGCGGGGGCAGTATCGAGTCCATCTTGTGTACTGAGCTTGTCAACGTAGAGCACAGCACGGCCCGCAATGGCGTCTGCTGTACTAAGGTCGCTGTGGGTCAGGATCAGTGCAGGCTGGCTGTCCTGTAAAATAAATTGCGTCCGCTGCGCCGGGGCATCGGTGGAAATAGGAATATAGCCAAAGCCGCAGTGCAGAACGGCTAACATACTGACGACCATATCAATGCCGCGCTCATGATAGAGTGCAATGTATTGAGAAGAAGGCGCGGTGTGTGTCTGTTCAGGAAGTTGCTGGCGAATATGTCCGGCAAGAAAAGCGACTCGCTGCGCTAATTCCTGATAGCTGATATGATTATTTTCATAAATAAGTGCAGTTCGATCCGCAAAATTGCCATAAACTTGTGAGAGAGTCATTGCCAGTGGTGGCATGCCACTGTCTGAAAAATGCTTCGTGTTCACGTCTTCTAGTCCTTCGCTAACATGTTCAACTTGGTTGCATGTGAATTATGTATCCCAACTGTGTACAAATTGTGTCTTTATTGTTTTTATTTGGATATTTTCACGCTTTTTTTTGTGCTGTCGGTATTGCAATTTATGTTATTTTGTAGTGCATATTTGAAACACATCGTTACTTAGGAATAAATCATGAAAATTAAACAGTTGGGTACGCCGTTTAGTGCGACCGCGTGTAAGGTGTTGTTATGCGGTGGCGGGGAGCTGGGCAAAGAAGTGGTGATTGAGTTTAAACGCCTGGGTGCTGAGGTGGTGGTGCTGGACCGCTATGAACATGCGCCCGCCATGCAGGTTGCCGACCGAAGTTACACTTTGTCGATGCTGGACGGTGATAAACTGGCTGCAATTATAGAGCAGGAAAAACCCGATTATATTGTGCCAGAGATCGAAGCAATCGCGACCGACACATTGGTGACGCTGGAGCAGCAGGGCTTTACCGTGGTCCCCAGTGCCAGAGCCACGCAACTGACCATGAACCGCGAGGGGATCCGTCGGCTGGCCGCTGAAGAGCTGGGGCTGGCGACGTCACCTTATCGTTTTGTTGATACCCAGCAGGCGTTTATCGCAGCGGTTGGCGAAATTGGCATGCCCTGTGTGGTGAAGCCGATTATGAGCTCTTCAGGTAAAGGGCAGAGTGTGGTGCGCACGGAAGCGGATCTCAACGCTGCCTGGGAATACGCACAGCAGGGCGGGCGTGCCGGTCAGGGC
This sequence comes from Pseudoalteromonas rubra, assembly GCF_000967655.1. Taxonomy (GTDB): domain Bacteria; phylum Pseudomonadota; class Gammaproteobacteria; order Enterobacterales; family Alteromonadaceae; genus Pseudoalteromonas; species Pseudoalteromonas rubra_A. The sequence continues at coordinate 18,050 of NZ_JXYA01000058.1, read as the reverse complement.
AGGGTGATTGTTGAAGGCTTTGTCGACTTTGACTATGAAATTACCCTGCTGACCATTCGCCATATTGATGGTACCAGTTTCTGCGAGCCAATTGGCCATGTCCAACAGGATGGTGACTATCAGCAAAGCTGGCAGCCGCAAGCCATGTCTGAGCTGGCCTTATCGCGCGCCAAAGCCATGGCCGGGCAGATCACCGAAGCGCTGGGTGGCCGGGGCTTGTTTGGGGTTGAATTGTTTATCAAAGATGACGAGGTGTATTTCAGCGAAGTGTCGCCGCGTCCTCATGACACCGGCATGGTGACCCTGATCTCTCAGGACCTGAGTGAATTTGCCCTGCATGTGCGGGCCATTCTGGGATTGCCTATTCCTCATATTCAGTGTCACGGCCCGTCGGCATCAAGTGTTATACTGGTCGACGGCACGTCACAGCAACTGAGTTTTACTCAGGTCGCCGAGGCCCTTTGTGAAGCCGACACCGACTTACGTTTGTTTGGCAAACCTGAAGTGGCAGGTCGGCGCCGCATGGGGGTTGCACTGGCGCGTGATGAAAGCTGTGAACTGGCCACAGAGAAAGCAAAACGAGTAAGTTCAACCATAGGCACGATTTTATGACACACAAGGTAATGGGCGATCTGGTCGCCGGGTTCTGGCGTTTACTGGACTGGCAGCACAGCCCGGCTCAGACTTTAGATTTTGTAAAGCAACTGACAGAGCTGGGTATACGTGACACCGATCACGCCGATATCTATGGCCAGTATGAATGCGAAGCGGCTTTTGGTCGTGCGCTGGCATTAGAGCCGTCGGTCCGTGAGCAGATCCGTATCATCACCAAATGCGGCATTCGTCCGGCTCTGACAAGTAAGGGATTGGCGGGTAAAGCCAATCATTATGACTCAAGTAAAGCCCATATCATTGCCTCGGTGCAGCAGTCTTTAAAGCACTTTGGCACAGATCGCATCGATACATTGCTGATCCACCGTCCCGACTATCTGATGGATGCCGACGAAGTGGCTGAGGCGTTTAACACACTCAAACAACAGGGTGATGTGCTGCACTTTGGGGTATCGAATTTTACCCCTTCGCAGCTGAGCCTGCTGCAGTCTCGCTTAGACTTTGACCTGATCACCAACCAGATAGAGTTTTCACCTTATGAGCTCAAGGCCCTGGATGATGGCACTTTAGATCAGTGTCAGCAGCTGCGTATTCACCCTATGCTGTGGTCACCGCTGGCGGGTGGGCGTATCTTCGCAGCTCAAGATGACAAAGCGGTGCGTTTACGTGCTTGCTTGAGTAAGGTGGCAGCAGAAGTGGGTGCCAGCGGCATCGACGCGGTGATCTATGCCTGGTTGCTGATGCACCCAAGCAAGCCCTCTGTGGTGCTGGGCACCGGTAACATTGAGCGGGTACGTGCGGCCGTGGCGGCACGTACGCTGACCTTATCCCGCGAGCAATGGTATCGTATCTGGCAGGCATCGACCGGCCATAGTGTGCCTTAACTCAGTGGCTGCTGGGCTCAGAGCGTAAAGTCCAGTGCGTAACTCACATAGGCCTTGATGTCATCATCGGCATCAAGGTCTGTTTTGACTAGTCCCAGCGTGAGTCCTCCGGTGCTTAAACTGACACCATAATCCATATAGCTGTCATCCTCACCGGTCCATTCCATGACAGTATCACCACTGGAGCGGCCGATATGCAGGCCCAACTCAGATTCAGAAAACACCGCAAATGCGGCATTGAGCTCCAGATACAACATATCTTCTTCGCTGGTTGAGTCGTCCTGCGCTGTGGTCAGGTGGCTAAGCTTCACGGTGAAAAATTGCCAGCCGAGTGAGGCGTACAGCTCGCCAAAGTCGATATCCCCGGCCGCATCCGGATAGGCATAATGGATATAACCCAGGTCATAACTGAGCTGATTGTACTCGCCACTGAAACCTGCATAGAGATCCAGTTCATAGCTGGTGCTGGCGGCATCACCAAAATCCACATTGGATGCCCAGGTGCCAATGTAAAAGCCTTTGCCGCTGTCGTAATCCAGCCCGCCCGAGACGGCGGCACCATCATCCGATTGGGTAATACCGCGCCAGAAATAATTGGAGCTGGCGGCGACATTGGCGCTAACAGAGCTGGGGCTGTCGGCGAATGCCTGCGCGTGGGTGAACAGCAGTGAGATTGCACAAAAAAGTGAGTATTTATTATTCATGTAGAGTCCTCTGGAGCACAAAGTTGTTGTCGTGCACGAGGTTGCAATGGCTAAGCCAGCCTTAAAAAAATGCGCTTTTAAATTTTAATGGTTTGATTTTTATTAATATATTTAGGCTTCTAGGTGTTGGGGAGTAGCTTGAAGTGGGGGCGAGTATGCACGTCGCTGGTGCATAGATAGCTGAGATTGCACAATTATCAGGCAGTATCGTTGACTGCCTGATAATCGTCTCTGAGCGATTAACCGAAGATGGCGCGCATCAGTGAAATGGTCTCATCGACACTGCGGCCTTTCTCGACTTCAGCGATGATAGAGTCACGCTTGGCACGGATATGCTCCGGGATGCTCTCATCACTCAAGGCGCGGTCAACCAGAGTTTCTGCCGACTCTTTGCTGCGACGCGTGGTTTTGGTCCCGCCACTGCTTGTGGTCCGCTTTGGTTTATTAAGCAATTTGTAATAGTTAGAGCTTTGCGGCGTGTCTTTGTCTGCATAATAGAAGAAGCACGGCAGTAAAGCTTTAATGGCACTCAGCCTGGTTTCAAGCTCGTCAGCGGCGCTGCCCGTTGCAAACCAGGGCATCTTGTTGATGGCGACCACCACATCCTGCCAGTAACGCTCAAAGTCCCGGTTAGTCAGTTTCGCAATGCCCAATGCCTGACACAGGGGATCCAGCTTACTGTTGACCAGCGGCGTAAACACATCCGGGCGGCGCATCGCCAGCAGGCGAGTGGCGGGCGCCAGAGTGGGTTTTTCATCGCTGTGACTGAATGCCATCAGGTAAGCCACGACAAACTCCTGGTAATGCTGCGCTGTTACCTCACCTTCCAGTGGGATATGAGCCAGTGCCGTATCGAACTCACCTGGTAAGTCGGCGAGTAACTGGTGGAACCCTTTGGCGCTTTTGGTTGAGGCAAACCACTCGACGTCGAACTGATATACACCCGTATCCAGGCTGGCGGCATGTTTGCCACTGAATGCCAGGCGATCTTCGCTGATCATGTCCTGTAATGGCGTGGCGCGCAGTGGGGCCAGGTAATCAACCAGCTTAAGCTGCTCGTCTAGTGCCAGCTCGGTCTCACGTTGACGAATGAATTCGCAGATCACCGGCCAGGGTGCAATACGTAAGGTTTTTAGCTGCAAAAAGCTGATGGCACTGATCAGCATATCCTGAAGTTTCTTCACGATAGGCAACTGGTGGTCGTCAAGCAGTTCAAAATTAATGCGGTTTTTGGCTACGTCCAGTAACTCATAGCACCACCCCAGAAAGTCTTCCGGATGATTTTCGACCTTGACGGCCATCAGGTTAAGGCTGATCTCGGTCGCCTGTTTCAGGATGTTCTGGTAGATCTGACTTTCTTGTTCGCCCAAAGCCATATTCGACGGTGAAATGAGCAGCTTCTTCATGTCGCAGCGGTTCTCCAACTAGAGGGTTAAATTCAGACTATTCAGTTTAGCGAAAGGTCGGCAAAACTGACAAGGGCGTGGATCATACCGGGATCTCCCGCAAGTGCAATGCGAGATAGGGCGGATTGAAAAATCTTCCGGGCTGAAGGTGAATTTATCAACCAAATCGCTATCATAGAATGAGTCATAGATGATTTATAAAGGAAGAGTTATGAAACGCGTACTCAAACTGGTCGGTGCTCTGGTGCTGTTACTGGTGATTACTGTTGTGGTGGCGCCAATGCTGATCCCGACTTCGACCATCATTGCGCAGCTGGAGCAGCAGGTTGAGGCGAATACCGGGCGCAAGTTGCAAATCGCAGGCGACAGTGAGCTCAGTATTCTGCCGCGCCTGAATATTACCCTTAATGATGTGCGCTTTGAAAATATGCCGGGCGGTAGTCAGCCACATATGCTGACCATGGACCAGCTGGCCGTGCATATTCCCTGGGTGTCGCTGTTTTCCGGCGAGTTTCAGTTGGAACAGTTTGTGATCCGCAACCCGAAAATTCTGCTGGAGAAAAATGCCGCAGGCCAGGCCAACTGGGTGTTGGCATTGGGTAAGGGCGCAGCGCCAGAACAGCCTTCAGAGCAAGCCACGCCTGCATCGGGCCCGGTGTCATTGCCACAGGGCTTTGACATTGCACTGGGTGAGGTGGCCATTTATGGCGGTGAGCTGATCTATGCAGATGCCACCTCAGGGGCGCGTCATACAGTTTCCGACTTGGCACTGACTATAACGCTGCCTTCTTTGTATAAGGCGCTGGAGCTGGATGGCAAGGTGACCTTTCAGGGGGAAACCTTTGCCCTCAAAATGGCCGTTGATACGCCAGCTAAGGCCATAGAAAGCAAAGACTTTAGTTTTTCACAGACGCTGGAATCACGCCTGGTTAATATGACCTTTGATGGTCTGATTGCGCAGCAGGGCCAAGTCTTTAGCGGCGCACTGAAGCTGTCCGGCGATTCAGTAAAAGACATTGCACAATGGCAAAAGGTCGATCTTAAGGCCAAACCCGAGGCCTTTAATCAGTTTGAAGTGGCCGGCGAAATGCGTTTTGCCAATGACGTATTTGCATTGCAGTCATTAACGGCCAAACTGGATAAGCTCGATATCCAGGGCCGTAGTGAGATTAAACTGGGTGAACGCTTGCACGTCGATGCCAACGTGGACCTGGGTATGCTGGACCTTAACCCTTATTTGCCAGAGCCTGTGGAGGCACCGAAGCAGCCAGAGAGTGCACCGGGTGAACCGCAGCCGATCGTCTGGGATGACAGCGAAATTGATTTATCGGCACTCAATATGCTCGACGCCAGCGTCGTGATCCGTTCCAGTGGCCTGCGCGCCAGAGAGATTAAATTGGGCGAGAACCAGTTTTCCGTGGCGCTGAACAAAGGCAAGGCTAAGCTGTCGATGGACAAATTTGCGGCCTATGAGGGCAATGGCAAAGGGGTGGTTCATGTCAACGCTGCGGCTAAGCCGTATCAAATTACCACCAACTTTGCACTCAACCGCATCAATGCCGAGCCGCTGCTGACCGATGCCATTGGTTTCGATAAGGTGTTGGGCAAAGGCAGTCTGAACTGGGATCTGGAAACCCGAGGCGTCAGCCAGAAACAGTTTGTCTCGGCGCTGGCCGGGGAGTTGGCGTTTGAGTTTAAAGATGGCGGTGTCAAAGGCGCCAACCTGGCCGAAATGGTGCGCAAAGGCAAAGAAATGCTAAAAGGCGACTTTTCTTCTGTTTCTGAAGGGCTGAATGCCGACTTTGATCCAAACCAGAAAACGGACTTCTCTGCACTGACTGGCAGCTTTCAGTTTCTTAACGGCGTTGGCCGCAACCGCGACCTGAATTTGGCAAGTCCGTTGATCCGTATTACCGGAGAAGGAGAAGTCGACCTACCCAAAACTTATGTGAATTATCGGGTTGTGACCGGAATCGTAGATACCATAGAAGGCCAGCAAAGCCAGGATGATAGCACCGGCTTTAAAGTGCCGGTCAGAATTAAGGGTCCGTTCCACAAGGTGGAAACTAAGCTGGACCTGAGTGGCGCGGCGAAAGACAAAGCCAAAGATGCCGTTAAAGATAAGCTAAAAGACAAACTGAAAGGGTTCTTTGGCGGATAAAGCGGCATTTATCGATCTCTGACCGGGCCGCCTGGCCCGGTTTTTTCTTCATTAAACTCAAAGTGCTAAGCCCGTCATAAGCTTTGTTCAGAAAACCTTAAGTGGCGTCATTCTTTAGACTTAGCCACACTGAGCACCTGAATCAGACCTTCTTATACCTTTTCCCGGAGTAACCCATGACAAAAATCTTCACACTGCTTACCCTGCTAAGCTGCACTCTGGCCCTGCCTTTGGTTCATGCTGACACGCACAGTAACCCAGACAAACAGCCGGGCGACATTTTCCATTACCCTCATGGGGCTCGCAATGCGGTGAGCCTGACGTTTGATGATGCCCGAGTCAGTCAGCTGGATGTGGCAGTGCCTATTTTGAATAAACACGGTGTCAGGGGCACTTTCTATGTGATGCCAGATCCTGTGCGCGAGCGACTAAACGACTGGCGCAAAGTGGTGGCAGCGGGACATGAACTGGGCAATCATACTCAGTCTCATCTGTGTACAGGCAACTTCGCCTGGCTGAGAGCGCAGGGCAAAGGACTGGAGCAGGTTGACCTAGACTGGCTGGAACAGGACATTCTTAAAACCAGCCGGTTTTTGAAAACCCAGTTGGGTGTGACTGCGCAAAGTTTTGCCTATCCTTGCGGTAATACCTTTGTGGGTCGCGGCGTTCAGGTGAAAAGCTATGTGCCTCTGATAGCCAAACATTTCAGCTCCGGGCGCACCTGGCTCGATGAAACGGCGAATAACCCGACCTACCTTGATTTTGCTCAGCTGACCGGAATACGTATGGATGGTATGCGCTTTGAGGAGTTAAAAACAATGATAGAAGCGCTTCGTGAAGACAACAAATGGATCATCCTGGCAGGTCACGATGTGGGCGAAAATGGCCTTTACAGTGTCGATGCCGAGGTACTGTCACAATTAATTCATTATCTAAAAGAGCCAAAAAATGGCTTTTGGCTGGAAACCGTCGATAAAGTGTCTCACTACATAAAAATGCACCGCAAACAGCCCGAATAGCCTGTTTTTTGTTCGCTGATAGGCAGTTATCATCCTGGTCTTTGCACCACATTTGCATAATTAGTTTGTCTGTCCGACTTGTGAACGTTTAGTTTGTCCCCATATCCCTGTTTTAATGCAAGTTCGGCGCAGCAGCCCGGTCAAATTAATTAAAAATTGAACTATCTTTAGCGCTGCTTTGCTGTTACAATTGCCCGCCCTTGAAGCACGACACGTTCGTAATTTGAGTGGAAATTAATCTAAATGCTTGGGTTTTAAACAAAATCTAGGCGAGTTGTAATTACACCGGAGCTCATCAAGATGATCCAAATGCAAACTCAGCTGGACGTTGCTGATAACAGCGGCGCTCGCAAAGTGCAGTGTATTAAAGTCTTAGGTGGTTCGCACCGTCGCTACGCAGCGGTTGGCGACATCATTAAAGTTTCTGTTAAAGAAGCAATTCCTCGCGGTAAAGTGAAGAAAGGTGATGTTAAAAACGCAGTAGTTGTGCGCACCAAAAAAGGCGTTCGTCGTCCAGACGGTTCTTTGATCCGTTTCGACAGTAATGCTGCTGTTATCCTTAACGATAGCCTACAGCCGATCGGAACTCGTATCTTCGGCCCTGTGACTCGTGAACTACGTAACGAAAAGTTCATGAAGATCGTTTCACTAGCACCAGAAGTACTATAAGGAGTCGATCATGGCAGCAAAAATCCGTCGTGATGACGAAGTAATCGTACTAGCCGGTAAAGACAAAGGTAAGCGCGGTAAAGTGCTTTCAGTTGTAACTGATACTGGTCGAGTATTTGTCGATGGCATCAATATCATCAAAAAGCACCAGAAGCCTGTACCACAACTACAGCAAGCTGGCGGCATTGTTGAGAAAGAAGCGTCTATCGACGTATCTAATGTCGCGATCTTCAATGCCGAAACTGGCAAAGCTGATCGTGTAGGTTTTAGATTTGAAGACGGTAAAAAAGTCCGTTTCTTCAAGTCTACTGGTAAAACTATCTAATAGTTGGAGTAGACGATGGCGAAACTGCATGAAGTGTACAAAGACAAAGTAGTAAAAGAACTTTTTGAAAAGTTCGGTTACAGCTCTGTCATGCAAGTCCCTCAGATCGAAAAGATCACACTAAACATGGGTGTGGGCGAAGCCCTAGCTGACAAGAAGATTCTAGAGAATGCAGTAGCAGACCTAGAAGCTATCTCTGGTCAGAAGCCTCTGGTAACTAAAGCACGCAAATCTGTTGCTGGCTTTAAGATCCGTGAAGGTTACCCAATTGGCTGTAAAGTAACCCTACGCGGCGAGCGTATGTGGGATTTCCTAGAGCGTTTAGTCTCTATCGCGATGCCACGTATTCGTGACTTCCGCGGTGTTAGCGCAAAGTCTTTTGACGGTCGCGGTAACTATTCTATGGGCGTACGTGAGCAAATCATCTTCCCAGAAATCGATTATGATAAAGTCGACCGTGTTCGCGGTATGGACATCACAATCACTACTTCTGCGAAAACAGATGACGAAGGCCGTGCGTTGTTAGAAGCGTTCAACTTCCCATTCAAAAAGTAAGGGTAGGGTTATGGCAAAGAATTCAATGAAAGCACGTGACGTAAAACGTGCTAAATTAGTTGCTCAGTATGCTGAAAAGCGTGCTGCGTTAAAAGCTATCATCAGCGATGTTAACGCATCTGATGATGAGCGTTGGGATGCAGTGTTAAAGCTACAGTCTTTACCACGCGATTCTAGCCCTTCACGTCAACGTAATCGTTGTAACATCACGGGCCGCCCACATGGTTACCTTCGCAAGTTCGGCATGAGCCGTATCAAAGTACGCGAAGCTGCTATGCGCGGTGAAATTCCTGGCCTTAAAAAGGCTAGTTGGTAATAGAATCACGGGAGTAAGACATGAGCTTGCAAGATCCAATTGCGGATTTGTTTACACGCATCCGTAACGGTCAGACTGCGAAGAAGGTATCTGTAACTATGCCAACTTCAAAGCTGAAAGTAGCTATTGCTAAGGTACTAAAAGACGAAGGTTACATCGGTGACTTCGCAGTATCTGGTGACGTTAAAGCAGAATTGACTATCGAACTTAAGTACTTCGAAGGCAAAGCTGTTATCGAAAACATCCAGCGTGTTAGCCGCCCTGGTCTACGTATCTATAAGAAACGTGACGAATTACCTAAGGTAATGGGTGGTCTAGGTATCGCTATCGTATCAACTTCTAAAGGCCTGATGACAGACCGCGCTGCGCGTAACGCTGGTGTTGGTGGTGAAATCATTGGCTTTGTAGCTTAATCGGAGGGGAACTATGTCTCGTATAGCGAAGGCTCCTATTACTGTTCCTGCCGGTGTTGAAGTTACAGTTAACGGCCAGGACATCAAAGTTAAAGGCAAAAACGGTGAATTAACGCGCACTATCAATGCTGCGGTTGAAGTTTCACTTAACGACAACGTTATCACTACAGCTCCACGTGAAGTTGCTAATGCTTGGGCTCAAGCAGGTACTGCACGTGCGTTGATCAATAACATGATCATCGGTGCTAACGAAGGTTTTGAGAAGAAACTACAACTAGTAGGTGTTGGTTACCGTGCGGCAGTTAAGGGTAAAGTATTAGACTTAACTCTTGGCTTCTCTCACCCAGTGAACTTCGAGATCCCTGAGGGTATCACTATCGAAGCTCCAAGCCAGACTGAAATTGTTGTTAAGGGCGCAGACAAGCAGCTTGTTGGTCAAACTGCTGCGAACATTCGTTCATACCGTGAGCCAGAGCCTTATAAAGGTAAAGGTGTACGTTATGCTGACGAATACGTGCGTCGTAAAGAGGCTAAGAAGAAGTAAGGTAAGACGATGGATAAGAAAACAGCTCGTCTACGTCGTGCTAAGCGCACTCGTAGAAATATTATCGAACAGGGCACAACTCGCCTTGTTATCCACCGCACGCCACGTCACATTTACGCTCAAGTGATCAACGCTGAGGGTACTGTGCTGGCTGCTGCTTCTACTGTTGAAAAAGCAATTGCTGAAACAGTTAAAGGCACAGGCAACATCGAAGCGGCTCAAGCAGTTGGTAAAGCAATCGCTGAGCGCGTAGCTGACAAAGGCGTTGAAAAAATCGCTTTTGATCGCAGTGGCTTTAAATATCACGGCCGTGTGAAGGCGCTTGCTGATGCAGCGCGTGAAGCCGGTCTGCAATTCTAGGAGTAGACAATGGCTAACGTAGAAGCAAAAGCACAACAGCCTGAATTGGCTGAAAAGCTAATCGCGGTAAACCGTGTGTCTAAAGTAGTTAAAGGTGGTCGTATCTTTAGCTTCACAGCACTGACTGTAGTTGGTGACGGCGCAGGTAAAGTAGGTTTCGGTTACGGTAAAGCACGTGAAGTTCCAGCTGCTATTCAAAAAGCAATGGAAAAAGCACGTCGTAACATGATCTCAGTAGACCTTAACGGTCATACTTTGCAGCACCCTATCAAGGGTCGCCATGCTGGTTCTAAAGTATACATGCAGCCTGCATCAGAAGGTACAGGTATCATCGCCGGTGGTGCGATGCGTGCAGTACTAGAAGTTGCTGGTGTGCAGAACGTACTTTCAAAAGCATACGGTTCTACTAACCCGATCAACATCGTTCGTGCAACAGTTGCCGCTCTAGAGAACATGAATTCTCCAGAAGGCATTGCTGCTAAACGTGGTCTTAGCGTTGACGAAATTTTGGGGTAAGACACCATGGCAAACACAGTAAAAGTAACTCAAGTACGTAGCTCAATCGGTCGTTTACCGAAGCATAAAGCTACATTACGTGGCCTTGGTTTACGTCGTATCAACCACACTGTTGAGCTAGAAGATACGCCAGCAGTTCGCGGTATGATCAACCAAGTTTCTTACATGGTTAAGGTAGAGGGTTAATTCGATGCATTTGAATACACTTTCACCTGCTGCTGGTGCAAAGACAGCTGGTAAGCGTGTTGGCCGTGGTATCGGCTCTGGTCTTGGTAAGACTGGTGGTCGTGGTCACAAAGGTCAAAAATCACGCTCAGGCGGTAAAGTACGCGTTGGTTTCGAAGGCGGTCAAATGCCTATGCAACGTCGTCTGCCTAAGTTCGGTTTCACTTCTCGTAAATCACTAGTATCTACAGAAGTTAACCTATACGAAATCGCTAAAGTTGAAGGCGATGTGGTAGACGTAAACGCGTTACAAGCAGCTGGTATCGTTAAAAAGAACATCCAGTTCGTAAAAGTTGTTAAATCTGGCGAAGTTTCACGCGCAGTTACCGTTAAAGGCATTAAAGTGTCTAAAGGTGCTCGCGAAGCTATCGAAGCTGCCGGAGGCAAGGTAGAAGACTAAGGAAGTACACTATGGCTAAACCAGGTCAAGATATGCAAAGCGCACAGAGTGGGCTAGCGGAACTGAAGCGCCGACTACTGTTTGTATTGGGTGCTATCATTATTTACCGTTTAGGTTCGTTCGTGCCGATCCCTGGGATTGATGCCGCCGTACTTGCCGAATTCTTCGAGCAACAAAAGGGCACCATTGTTGAAATGTTCAACATGTTCAGCGGTGGTGCGCTTGAGCGTGCCTCGGTACTCGCGCTGGGTATTATGCCCTATATCTCAGCTTCAATTATTATGCAGCTATTAACGCACATACATCCTGCGATGATAGAGCTTAAGAAAGAAGGTGAGCAAGGTCGTAAGAAGATCAGTCAGTACACGCGTTATGGTACGCTTGTGCTTGCTACATTCCAGTCTATCGGTATTGCGACTAACCTTCCTAATATGATGGATGGGTTGGTTGTGAATCCTGGTTTCGGTTTCTACTTCACCGCTGTGGTGAGCTTAGTAACCGGTACTATGTTCCTGATGTGGCTGGGCGAACAAATCACAGAGCGCGGTATTGGTAACGGTATCTCGGTTCTGATTTTTGTTGGTATTGTAGCTAACCTGCCGTCTGCAATCGGTTCGACAGCAGAAATGGCGCGTCAAGGTGATCTGAACGTATTAGCTTTGGTTGTGATTGCGGTAATCGTATTCGCTGTAACTTATTTGGTAGTGTTCTTTGAGCGTGGTCAACGTCGTATCGTTGTTAACTACGCAAAACGTCAGCAAGGCCGTCAGGTTTTCGCAGCGCAGAGCACGCATTTACCATTGAAAGTAAACATGGCGGGTGTTATTCCACCAATCTTTGCTAGCAGCATCATTTTGTTCCCTGGTACAATTGCAAGCTGGTTCGGTCAAGGTGAAGGTCCAGTTGCTGACTTCTTACAAGCCGTCTCTGCAGTGTTGACTCCTGGTCAGCCTCTGTATGCGATGGTACTTGCAGCAGCGATTATCTTCTTCTGCTTCTTCTACACTGCGTTGGTATTTAACCCGCGTGAGACAGCAGACAACCTGAAGAAATCTGGCGCATTTATTCCAGGCATTCGCCCAGGTGAGCAGACATCTAAATACATTGATAAAGTAATGACACGCCTGACTTTGGCCGGTGCGTTGTATATTACCTTTATCTGTCTGGTGCCCGAGTTTATGACCATGGCGTGGCAAACGCCGTTCTACTTCGGCGGTACATCAATCTTGATTATCGTTGTGGTTATCATGGACTTTATGGCACAAGTACAGACCCATCTGATGTCTCATCAGTATGATTCTGTGCTGAAAAAAGCGAACCTTAAAGGCTACGGCCGCTAAGGTCTGTTTACGGAGTTGAGTAATGAAAGTACGTGCTTCCGTTAAGAAAATCTGCCGTAACTGTAAAGTTATCAAACGTGCCGGTGTGGTACGCGTGATCTGCAGTGAGCCTAAGCACAAGCAAAGGCAAGGCTAAGAAATCTAGTCGTGCAGGCTAAGTAATTTACTTAGCCTGTTTCATTGGTAAAACCTGAATGTCGGTTGGGTATCCTATACGGGCTTTCCAGCAAGATGATAATCAGGTTTATTTATAGGAGATATGTTAGTGGCCCGTATCGCAGGCATTAACGTTCCTGATCATAAGCATGCTGTTATCGGTTTAACAAGCATCTATGGTGTAGGTAAAACTCGCGCTAAGGCTATCTTAGCTGCGACAGGTATCGCTGAAACTACTAAAATCGGCGATTTAAACGACGAAACTCTTGACATCCTTCGTGAAGAAGTTGGCAAGTACACTGTTGAAGGTGATCTTCGTCGTGAAGTTACACTAAACATCAAGCGTCTTATGGACCTTGGTTGTTTCCGTGGCTTACGTCACCGTCGTTCGCTTCCACTACGTGGTCAGCGTACTAAGACTAACGCGCGTACTCGTAAGGGTCCTCGCAAGCCTATCAAGAAATAAGGTGGGGTAAGTTATGGCAAAAGCACCAATTCGTCGTAAAAAGGTCAAAAAGCAGGTTGTTGACGGCATGGCTCACGTTCATGCATCTTTCAACAACACGATTGTGACCATCACTGACCGTCAAGGCAATGCTCTTTCTTGGGCGACTGCAGGTGGTTCAGGTTTCCGTGGTTCTCGTAAGTCTACTCCTTTCGCTGCACAGGTTGCTGCGGAGCGTGCAGGTACTGCTGCTCAAGAGTACGGTCTTAAGAACCTAGAAGTGTTCATCAAAGGTCCAGGTCCAGGCCGTGAGTCTGCTGTTCGTGCATTGAATGCTGCTGGTTTCCGTATCACAAACATCACTGACGTGACGCCAATCCCACATAATGGTTGTCGTCCACCGAAGAAACGTCGCGTATAATTAATAGGTTAGGAGAAAGAACATGGCAAGATATTTGGGCCCTAAGCTCAAGCTGAGTCGTCGTGAAGGTACTGACCTGTTCCTTAAAAGCGGCGTAAGAGCTATTGACTCTAAGTGTAAACTAGAAACAGCACCTGGTCAGCACGGCGCACGTAAAGGTCGTCTATCTGACTACGGTCTACAGCTACGTGAAAAGCAAAAAGTTCGTCGTATCTACGGTGTACTTGAAAAGCAATTCCGTAACTACTACAAAGAAGCTGCTCGCCTTAAAGGCAACACAGGTGAAAACCTGCTTCAGCTTCTAGAGCAACGTCTGGACAATGTTGTATATCGCATGGGTTTTGCAAGCACACGTGCTGAAGCGCGTCAGCTAGTAAGCCACAAAGCGATTATGGTTAATGGTCGTGTTGTTAATATCCCTTCTTTCGTAGTTACTCCAGAAGACGTGGTAGTAATTCGCGAGAAGTCTAAAAAGCAAGCGCGTATCATCGCTGCTCTAGAGTTGGCTGAGCAACGCGAAAAGCCAACTTGGATTGAAGTTGACGGTTCAAAAATGGAAGGTACTTTCAAGCGCCTACCAGAGCGTTCTGATCTGTCTGCGGACATTAACGAACAACTAATCGTCGAACTTTACTCGAAGTAAAGTTAAGAGTTAAGAGAGGATAAAATGCAGGGTTCTGTAACCGAATTCCTAAAACCAAGATTAGTCGATATCGACGCTGTAAGCTCAACGCGTTCTAAAGTAGTTTTAGAGCCTCTAGAGCGTGGTTTCGGCCACACACTAGGCAATGCTCTACGTCGTATACTTCTTTCATCTATGCCTGGTTGTGCTGTGACAGAAGTTGAAATTGACGGTGTATTGCACGAGTACAGCGCGAAAGAAGGCGTACAAGAAGACATCATTGAAATTCTGTTGAACCTCAAAGGTCTGGCAGTATCTCTAGAAGGTAAAGATGAAGTTTTCCTTACCCTGACTAAGTCTGGTGTAGGCCCTGTGACTGCGGCTGATATCCAGCACGACGGAGACGTGACTATTGCCAACCCTGAGCATGTGATCTGTCACCTTACGGCTGACAATAGTGAGATCAGCATGCGCATTCGCGTTGAGCGTGGTCGCGGTTATGTACCGGCGTCTAGTCGTTTATCCTCTGATGACGATGAGCGTCCAATCGGCCGTTTGCTGCTTGATGCATCATTCAGCCCGGTTGAGCGTATTGCGTACTCGGTTGAGTCAGCTCGTGTTGAGCAACGCACAGACTTAGACAAACTAATCATCGATATGGAAACGAACGGCACTTTGGATCCTGAAGAAGCGATCCGTCGTGCGTCTACTATTCTTGCTGAGCAGCTAGAAGCATTCGTAGACTTACGTGATGTTTCTGAGCCGGAAGAAAAAGAAGAGAAGCCAGAGTTCGATCCTATTCTGCTTCGTCCAGTCGATGACTTAGAGCTAACTGTACGTTCTGCGAACTGTCTGAAAGCCGAGCAAATTCAATATATCGGTGACTTAGTACAGCGTACTGAAGTTGAGCTTCTGAAAACACCAAACCTTGGTAAGAAGTCTCTGACTGAAATTAAAGACGTGCTAGCTTCACGTGGTCTTTCTCTGGGCATGCGCCTGGAAAACTGGCCACCTGCAAGTCTGGCTGAGTAATCTAAGTTACTATATTAGTTTAGTTAGAAGGATAGGGTCATGCGCCATCGTAAGAGTGGTCGTCAATTAAACCGTAACAGCAGCCATCGCAAAGCGATGTTCAGCAACATGGCTGGTTCTTTGGTGAAGCACGAAATCATCAAAACAACTTTGCCTAAAGCGAAAGAGTTGCGCCGTGTAATTGAACCTTTAATCACACTGGCTAAGACTGACAGCGTAGCAAACCGTCGTTTAGCGTTTGCTCGCACGCGTGATAAAGAAGTAGTTGGTAAATTGTTCTCTGAGATCGGTCCTCGTTTCGCGGATCGTCCAGGTGGTTACACTCGTATTCTGAAGTGTGGCTTCCGTGCAGGTGACAATGCGCCAATGGCTTACATTGAACTACTAGATCGCCCAGTTGCGACTGAAGAAGTTCAAGAAGACGCGCAGTCTGCAGAGTAAGTCTTACTAGTTAAGACACAGAAAAGCCGGGCAATGCCCGGCTTTTCTACATCTACAGGATAGGTATCTTCCTGAATAGTTACCGTTATTTACCTATTACAAATTCCAGTGGCACAACAAACCTAGGTAGTTACCATCCATTTTGGGGGTGTTGCCATAGCTAGAACCAGTGGATTTTGACAGTTCATACTCTACGACGCAGTATCTAAGCTCCAGGCTGCTATTGAAACTTTCGAATGTCACGAAGAGTGTACCTGCATTATCGAATTCAGCGTCATCAGCAAAGCCATTATCAAGTTCAACGACCATATCCAAGCCTGCGCCCAGCCCGAATTTAAACTGCTCATTGCTTTTGTAGTAGGGATTGTTTCGAGCGCAAAGCGGCTAAAGGTCACATCACCATTTTTTGCGTTCGCAGAATCGAAGTGATGTGCGCCATTAAAGCGAATATCAAACTGTTGATTGAGTGTATAATTTAAAGCACCACTCAGGATGAAGCCATCCCCGGCCTGAATGCTGTCGCTGCTATCATCTTTATAGTTGAGTGTGCCTATTGTGTTACCGCCCATGATGTAACCAACCGTTGCAGATAATGCCAAAGGGCTTTGAGTTTCTTCAGAGGCAGATGCGGTTGTTGAAAGTACCGCTAATACAGCTAAGCCTGACCTTTTTATTATTTTCCTCATTGTTGAAGGCGTTGCGGCGCTATTCAGCCCAAGAGTGCGTGAATTGTATGGGGATATATCAGCCCGAAGATGAAATATCGAAAATAAAGCCGGTGTTACAGAAGTTGAAGAGTGGCAACTTGCGCCCCATGTTTCAGAGGTGTCATACTGGCTTGTGAACTTCCGCCCACTAAGGCTTAGCTGACACTTAACCACCTATGTAGTTATGTTCCTCCACTAATAAAGTTGGATGTTTATTTTTAACAATATATACACTATTTTTACTTTAGCAGTGGTTAACGTACGCTGATAGATTACTGGTAGCTGTTTACGCTTGGGTGTGACTGGCTGTTTTGACGAATCCTCTTTGAGACACTGCCTTAGAGTCGCATTATTTCGCACCACGGAGCTTCGGCTAAAAACCTGGCTCTGTTTATGAGTTGCTGAACCGGTTTTATCGGCTATTCAGTTCAGAAGGAAGGAATAATGAGAACACTACTAAGTTTGCTGGCTCTGTCTATGAGCTTCAACGGCTTTTCCCATTCATTAATGCCGGATATTGATATTGGCAAATATGATGCGAGTAATATTTCTGATAAGCAGACGCTGACTTGGCTAAAGGATGATCATTTTGTCTATCGTCCTATAACGTATCCGTTTCAGATGTCCGATTATTTTTCTGCAAACGCTCATTGGCAGCCTTTAGAAGAAGCGCTTTTGCACTGGAGTGCTGCATTTGGTGTCGACCCACGGATCATACTGACGACGTTAGCTATGTCTCACAACTGGTCGCCAGCGAGCGAAGTGTCAGTATCATCACTCAGTATTTACCAGCAGGAAGTAAAGTCGATAGCCAATCAGCTATCTCAGTTGTTTTATCATTTTCATTCTCAAAATGTGCAGGGAATGAGTGCGGCGTCCTATGCGATTGCCTCTTCACTCAATGATAAAGATCAGGTAACGAAGTGGCAGAGTCGCTATGTCAGCTGGTTTGGTAAACCCATCAAGTCTCCTGAACGCGCTGTAACGGCTATACCGGATATGCAATGGCCCTGGCGGGCTGGATATAACTGGATACCCAACGGACCTCATTCGCATACGGGTTCAGGTTATCCATTGTCGTCAATCGATGTAGCTTATGACTGGCCGGGCTGGGGCGGACAAACTTACAGTGTGACTGCAGCTCATGAAGGGCAAGTGTCGGTCTTTTCCCGTTGTCAGCTGAGGGTGACTCATCCGGATGGATGGGCGACTAATTACTATCATATGGATGGCATAACTGTGAGTGATGGCGACTGGGTTAACAAGGATCAGCGTATAGGCACTTATGCCAGCCAGAAAAATATTGCTTTGTGTCAGGGCGGATCATCAACGGGTCCACATTTACACTTTTCATTACTCTACAATGGCCGCTTTCAGTCCTTGCAAGACATATCTTTTGGTCCTTATAAAATCGATGTAGGCCGATATAGCTATGACAGTAACTGTCGCTATACCTGGATGCTGGATACACGCTCAAATTCAAGAAAGTGTTTCTGGAATAGAGTGGATAATCCTTGAATCAAGAGAATGAAGTCATGCAGGTGTGGCCCGTTTCTGACTAAATAAAGTTTTCGAATTGCACTGTGAGCAGCTCGTCACCATAGAGGCCGAAGTATGAAGGGAGCACAATATTCTTGTTTGTGCTCCTTTTTAGGTGATGAAAAGCCAAGTTTTGTACTCAATTTGAGCGATTTGCTTTAATTTTGCCCGGGCGCACTGTTTTTCTCACTTTTCTTCAAAAAAGGGGTTGCGCTGGGTTTCGATTTCCCTATAATGC
>NZ_JXYA01000057.1 GCF_000967655.1 Pseudoalteromonas rubra | reverse complement strand
GCCTCTGGGCACCATTATTAAGTGTGCCGACTTAGCTCAGTTGGTAGAGCAACTGACTTGTAATCAGTAGGTCATCCGTTCGACTCGGATAGTCGGCACCATTTATTAACTCATGTTTGAGTTCGACTGAAATGATAAAGTTTCGGTCATTATCAAGGCATTGTCTTGATATAATATAACCAGTTTTAGCCCAGATAGCTCAGTCGGTAGAGCAGAGGATTGAAAATCCTCGTGTCGGTGGTTCGATTCCGCCTCTGGGCACCATTATTAAAAGGTGCGCCGACTTAGCTCAGTTGGTAGAGCAACTGACTTGTAATCAGTAGGTCATCCGTTCGACTCGGATAGTCGGCACCATTTTATTCCTAGCCCGGAAGCTCAGTTGGGCGAAACAAGACCGAAGCACCGCTTCGCAGCTTGTTGAGGTGGAGGCAGGACGCCGACAGGACCTCGCTTCATGGACGAAAGAGCAGCACGATATAACCAGTTTTAGCCCAGATAGCTCAGTCGGTAGAGCAGAGGATTGAAAATCCTCGTGTCGGTGGTTCGATTCCGCCTCTGGGCACCATTATTGAAAAGCCTCGCATTAGCGGGGCTTTTTACTTTCTGCCCCAAATTAAATGAGTTGGCGTAATCGAACACGCCTGCGGGTGGTTCGATGATGAAATACGTCCTTGTATTTCACCGCAAGCGGCCAGCTAAAGCTGTTCAAAGTGGTTCCGGACCACTTTGTCCGCCTCTGGGCACCATTATTGAAAAGCCTCGCATCAGCGGGGCTTTTTCATTTCTGATGCTAAGCAATTGCGGATTGGCGAAATTACACAGACCAGCAGAACGATTGATTTAAGCCTTTGCACATCAAACCATGACTTTGTCACTAATTTGCTCATATACTTAACCTAGCAAGTAGTAATGGTTTGTTATGGAACAGATTGAGATATTCGAGATCCCCAGTCCGTGTCGTGGGATTTGTGAAGTGAATAATCGGGGTTATTGCAAGGGGTGCTTTCGCAGTCGCGAAGAGCGCTTTCATTGGCATGCGCTGAGCGAGCAGCAAAAACGCAAGGTGATTGAGCAGTGCGCGCAACGGCAAAAACGTGTGATGGCGGCAAAAAAACGCAGTTCAGATACTCCGTCAGTTGATAACCCGAAGCATGGCGAGCAGGAAGATCTTTTTTAAATCTGGTACTTAGCTTTAAGCATCGCCACCGTCCCTTTCTCTGCAAGACGGCTAAGCACCTCTTCCAGTTGTGGGATCAGAGCTTCGTGCTTGCTGTGCAGATAATGATAGGTCTCAATGGTTAACAGGGTTTCAATTTTAAACGACTCCAGGTCAATATCTGCCAGGTGTTCACGCAAATGAAAATCTACCACTAACGCTGCCTGGACTTTGCCCTGAGTAACCAGATTAAGCTGAGTAATGTTGTTCTTTACTTCTATTACCTGACCATTAAAAGGAACGCTTTGCAGATACCGATTCGCGACCAGGTAACCGCTTTGAATAACCAAAGAATCAAGTTGTTTAAAGGTGCACTCTAAACAGCGGCTGAGTAGCTGCAAATTAAAGCTGTATAAAGGAAACTGCACCTGAAGTAAATTGGGGTAGGCCTGGGTTACGCCATGGATCCGTCCTAGCTGCCCATCGAGTGCGCCACTATTGGCGGCAATCAGAGCACTTTGGCGGTTAAAATCCACTACCTCTAATGTGTAGCCAAGCTGCTGATAGGCTGTTTGCAGTAACTCAATGACGTATCTCGCCTGAGGGGTATCAGCCGGGCGGTTAAAGTACAGCGTGCGGTTATCTGTTGCTACACTGGGTGCGCTGAGGCAGCATAACAATAACAAACTGAAAATTCGCAATGGATCTCCTTGTAATAAACGAACCCACTTACTTAGCGTGGCTTTCGCCATTCAACGCGTACTTGTGCGATATGAACGGCGCGTGTACATCAACGGATACACCTTAGCGTAATTATGATACACTTTTTACAGAGATTGCAGTAACCAAATTTACTATGAGCTATAACCTGTGTAATTTATCGAGACACGATAAGTATCAAATTCAATTAGAATATGAAGCCTCTTTCTGGGCTTATCAGATCAAACGCGGCAAGAACAGTCGTGAGGCCATTTATGATGCGATTAATCAGCGCCCTATCTCTGAGCAGGCGGTGCTGAAAGAAAAGTTCGAGTTTTACCTGGGACTGATGCTGGCGTAGCCATGGAGGTTGTTGCTCAGCTACTACCGGCCATCCAAACGCCGCTGGTCAATAAGTTTTATCAGGCTCATAAGGCCAGGGGTAAGGCGACCCGTCAGGATCAGAGTTGGGTGCTTAAAGCCACAGACATTGTGGCTGCGTGCAGGGTACAGCACGTTTCGGGGGCGTATTTTTTGTCCACGGTGTTGGTGGCGCCCGAGTATCGAGGCAAGGGCTTTGCCCGAAGACTATTAACCGCTGTACTGGCGTCGCAACCGCGCTCGTTGTACACCTTTGCTTATTGTCATTTGAGCGCCTTTTATCAAGGCTTGGGTTTTACTGTGATAGACCCTGTAGCGCTGCCTCAGGAACTGGCAGAAAAATATCATTGTTATGTTGCACAAGGGCGGCAGATCCTGGCGATGCAATATATTAACCCCGATCAGAATCGACTATGTTGCGAATAATCCTCAGTTTTATCCTTGTTGTTTCGGCTTTTTTTGCTCACGCACAGGTATCGCGCCTCTCTCCGGCTGAGGGCCTGTCACAAAGCTATGTGAACACTTTGCTGTTCGACGATAACGGCTATCTTTGGCTGGCAACCGAAGGAGGGCTGAATCGCTACGATGGGTATCAGGTGTTGGAGGTTGCAGGGCCAAACCAGGATCTGAACAAAATGCAAATAGACCGCATCTATAAGGATGATAACGGCATCATCTGGATAGCCTCGGGACGCGCCGGCTTGTTCAGTTATGACCCGGAGCAGGATAGTTATCGCCGTTACACCTCGGCACCGGAATCTGAAGAAGACTACTTTAAAAACAGTGTATTCCAGATGCTGAGCAAGAGTAAGCATGAGCTGTGGCTTGGCAGAGCACAAAATGTGGCGGTGATGGACACGCGCACAGGCACGATCACTCAGGAGATTGTATTGCCTGTTGAAGACCCACAGATAGCGGTGCGCGGCTTGCTTAAACACGACAACCTGCTGTTTATCGCCTCTGCCGAACGCCTGTTTGTTTACAACACCGATACCGAGCAGCTTCGTGCCATTGAGCACCGTGACAAGATCACTCATCCATTTCAGACCAACACCAAGTCTCTGCATTTGCTGGACGACGATACGCTGATTTTAGGGGCCGTGATTGGCATGTACCAGCTGGATATCAGCGCTCTGCGCCGTGACTTTGATGCTGAGGTGCCCTATCAGACACTGATTGAAGAACTTAATATCTGGCAAATTGAGCGCAGTGGCACTGGCTTGTTACTGGGCACAGATCACGGGCTGATGCATTACGATATCGCCAGTGGCGAGGTACATCGGGATACACGTTTGACCAGCAGCCATTATGCGGTCTCGGACAACAGTGTAATTTACTTTATCCGCGACGACTTTGGCGGCATCTGGGCTGCCACCAAAAAAGATGGCGCCTTCTACCTGCCTGCTGAGTCGCAGGGGTTTGATAATGTTCACCCGGGTTCCGTACAGGGCAACTTTTCCAAGGGGACGGTATGGGGCCTGGTAGAGTACGATGGCTACATCTGGGCAGGCACGCGAGATGGCCTGACCCGCTACGACCCGCAAACTCGCACCTCAGAGCAGTATCTGGCCGGTTTTCTGGGTGATGGCTTCTACCCCGAATTTACCATTTTTGGCCTGCTGAATTATCAGGACAAGCTATGGCTCAGTAGTAACCGTGGACTATTTGTATTCGAACCTGGATCAGAGGATATCTATCGACCCCAGGCTCAGGATGCGGCTGCGACCGCTGTGTTGTCCGGGTTTGTTAAAGGTGCCGTGATAGTGGGCGACGGGCAGCTGTACCTGGTGGATGAAAAAACCGGGTTTTATGTGTTTGATATTAATACCCAAACACTCACCAAGCTGGGTGAAGAGTTTGACCGGTTTGACCCTTTCCTGAGTTATGGTTTTTACAAGCCGTTGAGTACACACCCGGAAGATCCGGTCTTTTACAGTGAAGGTAGGTTGTTCCGCTACGATACACAGGCGCATCGGCTGGTCGAAATTTATCAGGTGCCCAAAGCACACAAGCAAAGTGCGGTCGACCTGCTGAGTTATACCATCGACAAGCATAATGTACTGTGGTTGTCGTTTGCCAGACATGGCCTGGTACGTCTGACCGCAGATGGCTACGAGCAACTGCCAATGCCTAATGAGCAGCACACCGTCACCAATAATATTTTGTATGAAATGGTACAGGATGATGTGGGCATGATCTGGATGTCGTCTCACCAGGGGATCTGGCGACTCGACCCGGATAATTTCCACCTGCAGGGCTTTACCACCGCAGATGGCCTGATGAGTAACGAATTCAATGGCGGAGCGTCGGTTAAGCTGGCGGACGGCCGGATTGGCTATGGCTCATTGCAGGGCTTTACCTTGTTTGATCCTAAGGTGCATCGCCCTACTAAATCGCTGTTAAATCGCGTTAATATTACCGATGTCGATCTGATGTCGCGGGACATTTTACCCTCGGGACTCAAGTCATTCTCATATATTGAGCTCAATCATGACGACATCGGGCTGGAAGTGTCGTTCTCGGCCATGGCGTTTACACTGCAAGAGCGCATTGTCTACGAGTACCAGCTCTCCGGTGAGCAGCGGATCCTCAGTCGTAACAGTAATCGGGTGGTGTTTCCCAAGCTCAGCCCGGGCAATTATCGTCTTAAGGTGTGGGCAAAAGATCCGCTGACTGGTGATTATACGCCGCCAGCTCAGCTTGAGATTGTGGTGCATTACCCGATATGGCGCGCGCCCTGGGCATTGTTTTGTTATGTCCTGCTGGCGGCGGCCCTGTTTGCTTTTTGGGTGCACCGCAAAAACAAGGTCGCGGGTATGATCCTGGCGGCGCACCGTGAAACACAAAACAGCGAAACGCGCTTAAAAATGGCCCTGGAGGGCAGCAACTCTGGGGTCTGGGACTGGCACTCGGGAAGCCAGTTTGTCTATCAACCCCGTTTGGTCAGCGACCTTGGTTACGACAACGAAAGCATAGTGTTGGACGAATACCTGGAGCTTATTCACCCTCAGGATCGTGCCCTGTTTCGAATTGAGTGGCTGGAGTTTGTCTCGACTGAGAAGGGCTTTATTGACTGTACATATCGGTTGCGCCATCTCAATGGACAGTGGCGCTGGTACAAAGACTACGGCAAAGTAATGGTGTGGCAGGACGGGGTGCCGGTACAGGTTGCCGGGACCTACACTAACCTGACCCGCGAGCGGGTGTTTGAAGAGCGCGCCACACTGTTTGGCGCGGCGTTTGAACAAACCCGGGACTGGGTGATGATCTTTGACAAGCACCTGCGTATTCTGGCCTGCAACAAGGCGTTGCAGCATGCCTTTTCTGTTAGTGCGGCGCCTTCGTCCAGTACCAGCGTTACTCTGGGGCTAGAGCGTAATGTTAGAATGAAGTATCTGCGCGAGATCAGTAAATTAAAGGTCGATGACCTGTATGTTGCCGAAGAAACCCTGCGCCTGCCCAGTGGCGAAAAGCGCCAGGTGCTGCTCAAGATCAGTGCAACGCAAGACAAGCATTATATTCTGGTGCTGACCGACATCAGCAAGCAAAAGCGGACCGAGAAAGAGCTCTACCAACTGGCTAACTATGATGCGCTGACCAAGTTGCCCAATAAAGTGCTGTTTATGGACAGGGTTCAGCATGCCATTGAGCAGGCGCGCTTGTCGCGCCAGCCACTGGCCATCATCGCGATTAAGTTCAGTCGCTTACAGAGATTTGCCGATACCTATGGGAACGATTTTCTGGCCCTGGTGACACAGAAACTGGCGGCTAACTTGCAGTGCTGCTTCCGCGAAGTAGACAGCCTGGCGATTGGCAACGAGCGAGACTTTTATATTCTGATGGAGCAGCTGACGGGCGTGGAGCAGGTGATGCGTTATATTCATTGCCTGCTGGAGCGCTTCGAAAAAGGATTTGAGATTGAACAGCAACAAGTGCATGTGAAGGCCAAGCTGGGGATTGCCATGTTCCCCGATGATGCCTGTGATGCGTTCGACCTCAATCAGGCTGCCGAGACCGCACTGAACCATGCCAGACAGTCACTGGTGACTGATTATCAGTTCTATCACAGTGAGATCAATGAACAGGTACAGCGCGCTCTGGCAATTGAGCAAGCGCTCTTGAAGGCATATCAGGAAGAAGCATTTCGCAATCACTATCAGCCGATTATCAATGCAACGCATATGTCGGTAGAGGGCTTTGAAGTCTTGCTGCGCTGGCCACAGGACCCCAGTTACAGCATTGAAGAGCTGGCCCACACCGCAGAGCAGACCGGGATCATTACCCGGGTTATGTTGCAAACCCTGGAAAGGGCGCTGATAGACCTCAAAGGCTGGCACACCTTGCATCCTGACTTGTATATCTCGGTTAACCTTTCCGCGCTGGACTTTCAGTACGATGATTTACTGGCCCGGATCACCGAGATCCTCTCGCGAAATAACATCGACGGGCGCTACCTGGTATTCGAAATCACCGAGTCGGTGATGATGGCGGAGGCCGAGCAGGCCATTGCCCGTATGCATGAACTCAGGGCGCTGGGATGTCGACTCTATATGGATGACTTTGGCACCGGCTATTCCTCGCTGACTTATCTTAAACAGTATCCGGTAGATGCACTGAAAATAGACCGCAGTTTTGTGAACGACATTGGCCGGGATAAAGAACACGAAGTGATCATTCACTCCACGTTGTCTTTGGCACACAGCCTGGGTAAGTACTGCGTTGCAGAAGGGGTTGAACACATGGAGCAGTTGTCTTTTCTGCGTATGCTGGGATGTGAGCGCTTTCAGGGCTACTTGTTCAGCAAAGCGCTGCCAGCTGACGAGGCCAGCGAGTTATTGCGCCGTAACTGGCATCAGGTGTTTGTTCGCGCCAGTTAATGTTAAGGCCTGCGTGATGCAGGCCTGAACATCTTACAGTTTGCCACCACAGTGTCGACAATACAGATTATGTACTCGCTGGCTGGTCATGATTTTGATCGCCTGATTGGCTTCCACCGGGCTAAGGCCCAGTTCTATCCTCAGGGCCTCAAGGTGCTCTTTCTCCTGTTCATCTACCACACCATCGCTCAGAGAATGCAGCACGGCCTCATTGAAGGCATCGCGGCGCTTGCGCAGCTGATCGGCAAAGCTGGAGGCCAGCAGGCCGGTGGGAATTGCGACCATGCCCATACTCAGTAAAGTGATCACGCCACCAAAAAAGCGCCCCAGTGGGGTGATAGGGACTACATCACCATAACCGACGGTGGTAAGGGTCGCCATGGCCCACCACATCGCGGCGGGGATAGAGCCAAACTTGTCGGGCTGAACATCATGTTCAATCAAATAGATGCCGCATGAGGCGACAATCAATACCAGTGACATAATAAAGAAGGCGGCCAGCAATGAGCTACTTTCTTCTCTGAACGCGGCCAACAGCAGTTGCATGGCGCGTGAGTAGCGGGTTAGTTTGAAGATCCGCAACAAGCGGAATACCCGTAAAAAGCGCAGATCAAACGTGAAAAACACCATCAGCAGGGTAGGCAGAATGGCCAGCAGATCGATAATGGCTAACGGAGAGAGTACGTAGCGCAGGCGCTTTCTGCTGTTGTTGCCTCTAGTGTGCTTAAATTCCAGTTTATCAACACAGCACCATAGCCTGAGCAGATATTCAATGGTGAATATCGCCACCGAAATCACTTCAATGAAAAAGAATAGGGTGTGATAGCGCGCGGCCAGCGTCGGCACAGACTCCAGCACTATCGCAATGACGTTAATGATGATAAGCGATATCAGAAAGACATCAATCGCGTGCCCGGCTTTTCTGAATCGCCCGCTGGCTTCCAGCAGCGCCGCGGCTTTTTGTCTGAGTGTCAGATCCATAAGTCTCTTGTTAACCTTACTAATGTGGGCGGGGCTGTATTATTCGCTAGTCAGTGGCATTTTCATTACCACTGTCCCTTCTTCAAAATCCCGGCTGATGGTGAACCCCAGTTTCTTTGCTAATCCTATCATGCCGGTATTTTCCGGTAAGGTGATCCCCTCGATAGCACCAACGCGCTGGCGTTTACAGTAGGCGATTGCGGCCTCCATCAATAATTTGCCAAGTCCCAGGCCCTGACAATCAGAACGTACAACCACCGCAAACTCTGCGAGCAGATTATCGGGGTCCATCAATACCCGGGAAACCCCCAGGGTGCGCTGGGCGCTTTTATAGGGCTGGGTAATGATAAACGCCATTTCACGGTCGTAGTCAATTTGCGTCATTTTAGCCAGCTGCTCATGGGTAAACTGCGGCAGTTCACCGAAAAAGCGCCGGTATCTGTCTTCTTTACTCAGCGACTGGTCAAACTCCTGATGATTGCGCTCATCTTCCGGACGGATCGGCCTTAACTGCGCTTGTGTGTCATTTTTCAGCATGACGGTGCGCTCCCATTCTTTAGGGTAGGGTTTAATGGCGAGTCTTTTACGGCCGGGGAGCGGCGTGAAACGTTGCAGGGTAATGCTGGCATCCAGAATCAAAAAATGCCCGTCGGTTGCCAAAATTGGGTTGAGCTCAAGCGTCTGAATGTCTGGCTGATCGATCACCAGCTGAGAAACCCGGGTCAGCAGCGCACACAGCCGATATTTATCGACTTTTTCAGGCAGCAAGCGCTCTTTCAGCACGCCTTTGTCGTAGGCCGCGGCAATCAGGTATTTGGCCAGATTCATGTTTAATGGAGGCAAAGCAACGGCTGCCTGATTAAAATTAAATCCGGTACCGGCCTCACCAAGTAAAATTACCGGGCCCACATCCGGTTCGGTTTTGACGGCAATACGCAGCTCCTGGCTGCCAGCCCTGGGCGCCATTTTTTGTAATGAAAAACCTTCAATGATGGCATCCGGATAGGCCTGCTTGATACGCAGCAAAATGGCAAAGGCGCTTTGCTCAACTTCGTCAGCGTCATTCAAATTGAGGACCACCCCGCCGACCTCGGATTTAGAAGGAATAGAGGGGCTGATCAGCTTGAGCGCGACGGGAAAGCCAAGCAGCTGGGCCTGCTCTTTGGCTTCACTGGGCGTCAGCGCAATGTCTGTATCTATGCACTCCATGCCGTAATGACAGAGGATCTGGCTGGCCTGATGGGTTGATAGCTGGGTCAGTGACTGGTCAAGGTAGCTGTCTATCTGCTGTTTTGCACTGTGGCTGTGGATCAGCTCATCCTGACTGATAGATTCAGGGGTTTGAGTCAGGTGTTTCTGGTTACGACGATAACTGATCAGGTGCATAAATGCGCCCACGGCGCCTTCGGGGGTGCGATAAGTCGGGATACCCTGCTCGACGCAGACATCACGCGCTGCAAAGGCGGCTTCTTCACCCATAAAGTTGGTCATCACAAAGGGGCGAGCCATTTTGGGTAAAGTGGCCAGAGTCTGGGCAATGATCTGGGCATAGGCTTCGCTGGGTGCCAGTGCCGATGGTGTGTGGATGATCAGTAAGTTTTTGACTTCGTCAGCTTTGAGTAAAATCTCCAGTGCCTGCTGATAGCGGTGGGGCGCCGAGTCGCCGAAAATGTCAATCGGGTTTGCGGTATGGTTAGACTGGGGGATCACCGCATTGAGCGCCTGAATGGTTTTATCACTCAGCTCGGCGAGTTTTCCACTGCGCTGTAACAGCGTATCTACCGCCATAATACCGGGGCCGCCGCCATTAGTGAGTATGGTGAGGTGCTCAACCTGTAGCAGTTTAGGATGCAGTGCCAGGGTTTGTGTGGCTGCAAACAGCTCCCGTAAGTCGGTCACTCTGAGCATACCAGCGCGCTGAAACATGGCATCGTACACAGCATCGTCTGAGGTTGAGCCGCCGGTGTGGATCATGGCCGCTTCGGCACCTGCTTGGGTACGGCCGGTCTTGATGGCGATCACAGGCTTGCTAAAAGCGGCTGCCCGGGCCGCAGAAATAAACCGCCTGACGTCCTGGATATTGTCTATGTAAAGCAAAATTGCCTTGGTTTTGCCATCCCGGCCGAACAAGTCCAGCAACTCATCAAAGTCAATATCGAGGCTATCTCCGAGAGAAATAAAATAGGAAAATCCGATGCGTTTACTGTTAGCCCAGTCCAGGATCGTGGAGCAGACGGCAGCCGATTGGGAAATAAAAGCCAGTTTGCCGGCATCGGCGGTGGTATGAGAAAAGCTGGCATTCAGCCCTAAGTGCGGGACCAGCATGCCCAGGCTGTTTGAGCCCAGCAACGTGATGTGCTTTTCTCTGGCCAGTGCCTGTAAACGTGCCTTTTGTTCTTTGTCGAGCCCGGCGGCAACAACGATGGCGTTACGACAGCCTAGTTCAGCCAGCTCGGTCAGTACCTGGATCAAGGTCGACTTATTGGTGCAGATAACGGCCAGATCGGGCACCTGAGGAAGCTTGGCAATGGTCGGATAGGCCAGTACGCCTTGTACGGCCGCGTATTTTGGGGTGACTGGCATGATGGGGCCTTTAAAGCCACCGTGTAGCAGGTTGCGCATCACCACATTACCGGCCCGGCCCGGGTTGCTGGAGGCGCCAATCACCGCCACCGAGCTGGGATTAAAAAATTGACCGATGCGCTTGATACTCATACTAACTCCTTGACTTGCCAGACTATGGGCGGGCTATTTGCTAAATATTAATCGCTTTAGTGGCAGGTTGCGAGTCTAAGCTGGGATTGTTTTGATCTCAGTCGAGTTTGCGTGCAGCAAGGGATACCATAAGTATCGTGTGAACCTGTGATTATGACGACACAAAGCTTAGCGCTTGGTCTTCAGCCACTTTCCCATCGCGGCATCGTAGGCGTCTGTGATGGCTGTTTTATCGCAGGTGCTGCTGGCGGTGAGCCAATTCTTAGCAAAGCCTTCCGGGGGCGGGTTATTGGGGTCACCCTGAACTTCTTTGTAGCAGCGGTCTTTTATGCGATATTCGGTAAAAATGTGATTCTGAGACTCTATCTGTCGTAGCGGCTGACCCTGCGTCTGGTGAGACTTAGGTACACTAAGGCGTTGTGGCCGAGACTCGATGTCTCTGGATACCGGCTGAGTTAAGATGTGCTGACGCAGTCGTGACAGACCCAGTGCCGGGTCGATCCGCGGGTGTTTTTTGTTCGGTTGCACACCTGCAGCCTGCGCTGGTTTTTCAGGAACTGGGTCGGTACTGGTGTGGATATCTGCGACTGAGCTCTCTGTCATGGCGTCGAGCTGGCTCGACTCGACCAGTTTGGGTAAAGGTGCAGAGCTGACAGCGACAGTCTGTTGTTCGGGACGTTGTGCAGGTTTGGTGACAGGAAGCGGCTCGGAGCTGGCTTTATTCGTATCTGATTTTTGCGCTGGTTGCTCTATCACCAGGTAGGTTTTAATGGTTGGCTCAGGCGGCCCGAGGGGGACCACCACGGTTTGCTGGGCCAGCAGCCACAGTATGATTAAGTGGCAGGCGATGGAAGTAACAACTGCACTGAGCCATAAACGCATCACTTTTCCTTAGTGTTCTGAATTTATTATTTTGTTTTATAGTCAAAACACTGTTAGGACCTGAGCTTGTGATCAAAAGTTCAGTTTCATCAACTCCGTTGCAATCAGTTTGAGCAATCGGGTTTCACGGAGCAGGGATTGCCCTTGTTTATCGCTGTTTGCCAGTACCGCCTCATTGTGGGCGATGGCTTCAGCAATCTCGACCCATTGCGGGCGCATGCCATTGTTTATCTCATAATGTTCCATATCTGGTTCATCAAACTCGCCGCAAATTTCACACAAATAGCAGTGAGAAACGATGTGCACATTATCAAAGTCAGGCTTATGCCAGCGCTGATATTCTTCATACACGCCAAAGGGCGCAATGTTGGTGACTGAGCGCGCCCCTGTTTCTTCTTTCACTTCGCGTACTAAGGCATCGGTTAAGGATTCCCCTGCATCGACACCACCACCGGGCAAAGTGTAATCATCGTATCTTTGCGTATAGAGCAGTAAAATCTGCGACTGACGGGTAATAATGGCTCGTGTTGCCGGCCGGGTAAAACAAGTGCCCGGCAAAGGCAAAGCCGGGGCTGGATTAAGAACGCGCATGACAGGGTCCCGAAAAAGTGCCGAGTCTAGCACATTTCGGGTCAGGCGACAGCGCCCGGGTACAGCCTGTCGGGCGCGCTGTGTTTAATAAGGCAGTGGGTAGGCCTTGAGCACAGTGTCAATTTCAGCCAACGCTTCCGGTGGCAGTGTCAGATCAAACGCTTTAATGTTCTCTTTCAACTGACTCATGGTGGTAGCGCCTATGATGGTCGAGGTAACGCCATCGACCTGGTCGCACCAGGCCAGTGCCAGCTGCGCAGCCGTGAGGTGATGCTCTTTGGCAATCTCCAGATACGCCGCGGTGGCTTCCTGTGCAAGCTGGGTATCCCGGAACAAGCCATTGCGTTGGATCAGGGTCCAGCGCGACCCTTGCGGTCGGGCACCTCCCAGATATTTGCCCGACAACGCGCCTCCGGCAAGGGGTGACCAGGGCAGATAGGCAATGTCTTCATGGACGCAGTTTTCGATGATGTAGGGCCAGTCCTTCGCATGTAATAAGTTGAATTCATTTTGAATTGAAACCGGCCTGGGCAATTGGTGCTGGTGTGCCAGTTGTAGGTATGTATTGATCCCCCAGGGGGTGTCGTTAGACAGCCCCCAGTGGCGAATTTTTCCGGCATCGATACACTGCTGGAGTGCGCCGAGGATCTCGTGCATCTCATTTCTGTGTTGCTCTGTGGATACATCACTGAAAGTGATCATACCGGGCCAGTGTTTAGAAAAGTGTGGAGAGGTGCGATTTGGCCAGTGCAGCTGATAGACATCGATGTAGTCGGTTTGCAGCCGTTTCAGCGAGGCGTCGACCGCTGTCACAATGGCCTCTGCGGTTATAGGCGCGCCGCCACGGATCCAGGCCAGTCCTGAGCCGGCGATTTTAGTGGCAATAATGATGTCCTGGCGCTTTTCCGGATGACGACGTAGCCAGTCTCCGATGATTTCCTCGGTCTTACCATAGGTTTCAGGAGACGGCGGGACGGCATACATCTCGGCGGTATCGATAAAATTAATACCCTGTGCGAGTGCGTAATTGATCTGTTCATCGGCATCGTGCTGATTATTCTGCACACCCCATGTCATGCTGCCCAGACAGACACGTGACACCTCCAAATTAGAATGACCCAGGCGGCTATACTTCATAGTTGCTCCTTGTGTTAAATAGGTCTGGCGTATCGGCTCAAAATACATAGTGATACGCAGGCATTGTCTGACCAGTTTAGAGTATTTCCCAGTAAAATACAGATCAGATGCGATGACAAATAATGAACAATCATATTGCCATTATGCGATTCTTTGCACATAATAACTGTATAAATAACCAGTTAATAAAATCATGCGTAAGTTTATCCATGTTGATATGGACTGCTTTTATGCCGCGGTAGAAATGCGCGATAACCCTGCGCTGGCCAATGTGCCGATTGCGATTGGCGGGAAAAGCCATCGCGGCGTACTGTCAACGGCCAATTATATCGCGCGTCAATACGGGGTGCGCTCTGCTATGTCTAATTACAAAGCCAAGCAGTTGTGTCCTGAGCTGGTGATTGTGCCGGGGCGGATGGCGGTGTATAAGGCGGTGTCTGCGCAGATCCGCGCGATTTTTGCGCGTTATACAGAACTGATTGAGCCACTTTCCTTAGATGAAGCTTACCTGGATGTGACCGACTGCACTGTGTGTCAGGGCAGTGCGACCTTAATTGCTCAGCAGATCCGCAGCGATATTTACCGTGAAACCGGCCTGACGGCCTCGGCTGGTATTGCGCCCATCAAATTCCTGGCCAAAATTGCCAGTGATGAAAACAAACCCAATGGCCAGTATGTGATCACTCCGGATGATATCGCCGGATTCATTGATACCTTGCCACTGAAAAAAATCCCCGGTGTGGGTAAAGTTACGCATGAAAAGCTCCTTGCAATGGGCTTGCAGTATGGCCGCGACGTCAAGTCTTACAGCAGAGCCCAGATGACGGAGCGCTTTGGTAAATTTGGCGATGTACTGTGGCGGCGTTGTCAGGGCATTGATGAGCGACAAGTAGAAACTGAGCGCATTCGCAAGTCGGTCGGGGTTGAAACCACCTTTGAAAAAGACATCCAAAGCCTGGATGCGCTCAAAGACATACTGCGCCAGCGGCTCCTGCCTGAGTTACAGCGGCGGGCTGAGCCCTATCGCGGGGCGCGGGCCTTCAACAAGCTGGGCGTTAAGGTTAAGTTTTATGACTTTTCGCAAACCACCAAAGAGTGCCAGTATCATGAGATTGATGAAGGCGTGCTGTTTACTTTACTGGAGCAGGCGGTTGAGCGCTTTGGCAGCAAACCGGTCAGGCTCATAGGCATTCAGCTGGGCCTGGGAGAGGCGGCCTCTGCTCAGGCGCAATTGGGCCTGTTTGATGTTCAGACCTTCGACTAAAAGATAACAAGGACAGTACTCCGCGATTATTCACCGGTGTGCTAGGGTATAGTTTATCCGACTACGCAGCAGTACTATTTTGCACGATACCGCCAGTGGCAGCCAGGTTTTATGTGCTTAAATAACACAAGTGCCAGCGCCACGATGGCATCAACTTCGTTCAACAGACTTGTGATTGCCGCAAAGCAAAGCGGGTGGTATCAGGCAATAACGGACTGAGTCAAAGCGGACACCAAGAACAACAACAGGACCACAACAGGGGGAATACAATGCAGTCAATCATGATCGTGCTGTTTGGCATACTGGGTATGCTGTTTGGCTGGTTTGTCTATTCAAAGTTCATCGCCGAAAAAATATTTAAAATGGACGATAAGTTCGTGACACCGGCGCATGAATTAAACGACGGAATAGACTACGTACCGACTAATAAAGTGGTGCTCTGGGGGCACCACTTTACATCTGTGGCGGGGGCTGCGCCAATAGTTGGCCCGGCTATCGCCGTTTACTGGGGCTGGGTGCCGGCCGTTTTATGGGTGGTGTTTGGCACCATCTTTTTTGCCGGGGTCCATGATATGGGCGCGCTGTGGGCCAGTGCCCGGCACAAGGGTAAGTCCATGGGAGCTTTGTCTGAAACGGTTATCGGCAAGCGCACCC
Source organism: Pseudoalteromonas rubra (assembly GCF_000967655.1). GTDB lineage: Bacteria > Pseudomonadota > Gammaproteobacteria > Enterobacterales > Alteromonadaceae > Pseudoalteromonas > Pseudoalteromonas rubra_A. The sequence goes on along the minus strand of NZ_JXYA01000057.1, from coordinate 54,479 downwards.
GCTCATTGTTTATGATAGTGGTCTTTTTAGTGCTGCTGATGGTAAATGCCGTATTTGGGGTGGTGATAGCCAACTCTTTTGTGGCCAACCCCAGTGCCGTATTCCCTGCCTGGGCAGCCATTTTGGTGGCGCTGGTGATTGGTCAGTTGCTGAAACGTCAGGTGCCGCTGGTGCCCTTGTGTGTTGTTGGCGTGGCGATTCTGTACGCCAGTATTTACGTGGGGTCGGGCATGCCGCTGGCATTGCCCAGTGAATTGTTTGGCCTGGCCGATAAAGCCAATTGGATCATTATCCTGTTTATTTACGCAGCGGTAGCGTCTTTGCTGCCCGTCTGGATGTTATTACAACCACGAGACTTCATTAACGGCATGCAACTGCTGGTTGGCCTGGTATTGCTCTATGGCGCGGTATTTGTGGTTATGCCGGATATTACGGCGCCGGCCTTTAATACCCAAACTGCGGTGGATACGCCGAGTATTATTCCTTTGTTATTTGTGACGATTGCCTGTGGGGCCGTTTCTGGGTTCCACGGCATAGTGTCATCGGGTACCAGCTCCAAACAGCTCGACAAAGAAACGGATGGCCGTTTCGTTGGATATCTGGGCGCTGTGGGCGAGGGCTCTTTGGCATTGATCACCCTGGTGGCCGTGAGTGGCGTAATGCTGGCGGTGTCGCCTGAAGAGTGGCACGAAATATACAGCCACCTCGGCGCGGGCAGCGTGGGTGCGTTTATCCAGGGGGGTGCTAATTTGATCAGCAACGGCTGGGGACTGTCGGTGGAAATTGCGTCGACCTTGCTGGCGGTGATGGTGGTGTTGTTTGCCGGTACCACTATGGACTCTGGTGTGCGTTTGCAGCGTTACATTATTCAGGAATGGGGTGAAATCTATCAGCTCACTGCACTGAAAAACGGAGTGCTGGCAACTTTGGTTGCGGTAGGTTGCTGTTTGTTATTGGCATTTGGTGCCGGCGGTGCGTCGGGCAGCGGCGGCATGATCATCTGGCCTTTGTTTGGCTCGACCAATCAGATTCTGGCGAGCCTGACCTTATTGGTGATCTCTGTGTATCTGATCAAGCTGGGTCGTCCGGCCAAGTTTACACTGATCCCCATGATCTTTGTGATTTTGATGGCCTTTTTCGCTGGCGTGATCAAGCTGGGCGAATACTACGAGCAAGGTAACTGGTTGCTGGTGGCACTCGATATAATAGTGCTGGTTGTCAGCGTTCTGGTGATGCTAGAAGCCTGGTCTGTGGTCAGTAAGCTGAAACTGCAAAAAGACGACAGTGCAACAGCCCAGTCGGATTAATACGCGTTTTGGTTTTTAGCGCTGCGCTAGGCAGCGCTAAAAGCGGATAATGCACCTCTGTGTGCTCCGGCATTTGTCCCTAAGGCCTTGGTTCTTGCCGGCAAATAACCGATAATCAGCCCAGCATTTAATAACCAAGGGCTGATTATATGTCTTTTCCTCTCGCTTTGCCGGTCAGTGACTGGCAAGTTCAGGACGCCGATGCTGTTATCGTCGTCACTTCCGATGTCTCAGATCTTGCCAATGCGGCACTAAACAGTGCGGCAGCCCCTTATCTGGCGGTTGATGCACGATTGCGCACCAAGGCCAGCTTACTGCTGGCAGAAGGTGTGCCGGGCAAGCGCCTGATTGTGTCACCTACAGGCCCGCTTAACCGTGATTATGACGACGTACGACGCTTTTTTGAAGCGGGTAAAGCTGCCGTGCTGGAAGCCAAAGCCGCTGGTGCGGTAAAACCGGTATTGATGGTGGCAGGTGTACCGAGCGATGCACGTTATCAAAATGCCCTGGAAGTGGCTTACCTGGGCGCGTGTCAGGCATTGTGGCAGCCACTAGAGGCCCGTGAATACCGTGGACCGGCAATCGAGCCGATTGAATCTATTGCGCTGCCGGGTGCCAGCGATGAGCAGTGTCGTCAACTGAACGCCATAGCTGCCGGTCAGTACGCAGCCCGGGACCTGTGTGGTACCGAACCTGAGCGTATGGCGCCTCCTAAGTTTGCGGATTACTGCGTTGAGCTATTCAAAGACACCTGTGTCAGTGTTGAAGTGGTAGCGGATCCGGCGACCATTAACAAAGATTACCCTATGCTGGGCACTGTTGCGCGCGCCTCTTACGCGGTGGAGCGCCATCATCCGCGTGTTGTTAAACTGGTCTACACCCCTGAAGGTGACATTGAGCGTACGCTGATGTTTGTGGGTAAAGGCCTGGTGTATGACACCGGTGGTGCGGACCTCAAAGTGGGCGGGTTTATGGCGGGCATGAGCCGCGATAAAGGGGGCGCTGCCTCTGTTGCTGGTTTTATGAAGTCCGTGGCCGATTTTAAGCCAAAAGGGGTTAAAGTGATTGCGTATCTGGCCGTGGTACGTAACTCGATTGGCTCTGATTGTTTTGTGCCAGATGAGATCATCACCACGCGCGAAGGCGTAAAAGTACGCATTGGCAACACCGATGCGGAAGGGCGCCTGGCAATGGGTGACTTGCTCAGCGAGCTCAAAGACATGGCGACTCAGGAAGTTAACCCTGAGCTGTTTACTGTGGCAACACTCACCGGACATGCTGCCCGTGCGGTAGGTCCTTATAGTGCGTATGTGGAAAATGGCCCGGCGCGTGCACGACAAGTGTCTCGTCAGCTGGCTGATATCGGCGACCTGTGGGCCGACTGCGCAGAAGTCTCGCGCAGTCGTCGCGAAGATTATGACTTTGTTCAGCCACGCACTCTGGCGGATGATGTTTTATCGAGCAACAATGCGCCGTCAGCTGTCACTGCCCGTGGCCACCAATTCCCGATGGCTTTTCTGGCCATTGTGGGCGGGCTGGATAAACATGGTAGTGACTCTGAATTGCCGCTGCCTTATGTGCACATGGACATTGCAGGTAGCGGCGTAGAAGGCGGCGACTGGCAGCATGGTAAGCCAACCGCTGCAACCGTCAGCAGCCTGTTTGCCCGTTACTGCCGCTAAACCTTAAAGCGCTCTACAATCTGGGCAAGTTGATGGCTTGCCTGTTTGAGCGATTTACTGGCCTCAGACAAAGTCTGTGTGGTGTCGAGTGAATGATGGGTTGCGTCCGACAGGTCACTGATACGCACATTCACATCGGCCGCCGCACTGCTTTGCTCTTCTGTGGCCCGGGCTATCAAGCCATTCATTTGCAGGATCACCGTGATCAGGCGTTCAATCTCATTCAATGCCTGCTCTGCCTCATGTACCTGATCGACCGTACTGCTCGACAGGCGCTGGCTTTTCTGTACTGCGTCCACTGCAGCCTGAGCACCTTTTTGTAGTTTCTCAATCATTGACTGGATCTCATCGGTACTTTGCCCGGTGCGACTCGCCAGGGTGCGCACTTCATCGGCCACCACCGCAAACCCGCGACCCTGCTCGCCCGCCCGGGCGGCTTCTATGGCCGCATTAAGCGCAAGCAGATTGGTTTGTTCCGATATGCCCCGGATCACGTCCAGCACAGAGCCTATATGCTGGCTTTCTTCTGCCAGTGCCTGAGTGACAACACTGACTTCTTCAATGGTGCCGGAGAGCGTGCCAATGGCACTGATGGTTGTGCTGACCGTTGCTTTGCCCGTTTCACTGGTGCGCATCGCATCACCTGCAGCCTGCTCTGCGGCTTCGGCATGCTGGCTGATCTCCTTGATCTGAGCGCTCATTTGCTCCACGGCCGTTGCCACCTGGCGGCTGCTGTCATTCTGACGCTCGATGTACTCCAGGTTGACTTCGCCGGTGTTATCGACCCTGTCTGCCAGTGCCTCCACCTCTGTAGCATTGCCTGCCACGGCGGCAATCGAATGGCGCATTTTAGAGGTATAAGCATTAAAGAAACGAGACAAACGGGAGATCTCATCGCGGCCATGTTCATCCAGCTGTTGCGTTAAATCGCCTTCTCCCTGGGAAATGTCGCGCATCATATCAGCGGCAGAGCGGATGGGCTGTAAAATGCTGTTGCTGATCACAAAGTTCAGCACTATCAGTACGATCAGCAGCGCGACGATGTTGAATATCATCTGATTGCGCAGCTGGGCAAATTGCACGTCTATACTGTCAAGATACACCCCGGAGCCAACTATCCATTGCCAGGGGGCAAAGCCTTTTACATAGGAAATCTTGTCGACCGCAGCAGACTTGCCGGGTTTGGGCCATTTGTACGGCACAAACCCGTCTCCCTGTGCGTTAACGACGGCGACCATTTCCTGAAACAGTGCAACGCCGTCTGGGTCTTTGCTGTCTCTGACCGATTGTCCGTTGAGCTGAGGTTTAAAGGGGTGCATCACCATACGTGGATAATGGTCATTGACCCAGAAATAATTATTTTCATCGTATCTGAGCGCTTTCAGGGCGCTGAGCGCGGCGCTTTGTGCCTCGGCTTCGCTGAGTGTTCCGCTAAGTTGCGCCTGGTGAAAGTGGGCTATCAGGCTGTGAGCCGTTTCGACCAGGTTTTTGGTTTTTTCGTACTGCTGTTGACTGAGTGCCTGATGTTGTTGCTGCAAGTTCATAACGCCCAGCGCAATCAGGCCAAGCACCACAACCCCCACCAGCATCGCAAGGCGGCCAAAAATGGTGAACTGTCTTAAAAATGCCATAGCTGAGGCTCCTTTTGAAAGCACAAGGTTGTGTGCTGAACAGACTGACATTGCATAGTTTGCAATAAATGTGAGGGTGAAATTTGTTCTAAATCAAGTGAATAATATATTTACAGAGGAAAGGAAAAAGCAATTAGCTATTTGTCGAATAGTGCCGGCAGAGAATTACGCGTATGAGGGACGCGGGCCAAAGCGGGCCCGCGCCTGGGAGTTACTTCACGTCAAAGTGACGATTAAAGAAGTTGGTGATGGTCTGGTGCAGATGGGTTTGCACTTTTTTACCGCGCAGGCTGTGTTTAGAGCCCGGGTAAGTCATCATTTCAAAAGGCTTAGCCTCATCCTGAAGCTGTTTAAACAGCTTAGTGGCATGAGTAAACAACACGTTGTCATCCGCCATGCCATGATAGATCATTAATGGGCCCTTTAAGCCATCTGTGTAGGGGAATACGGCGCTTTGCTCATAGCCCTTAGCATTGGTTTGCGGGTGTCCCAGATATCGCTCGGTGTAGTGTGTATCGTACAGCGCCCAGTCGGTGACCGGTGCGCCCGAGACGCCAGCTGAGAAGTAATCACCTGCCTTGAACATGGTCATCAGGGCCATGTAGCCGCCGTAGCTGTGGCCATAAATGCCAATGCGTGATGGATCAACATAATCCAGCGTGCGTAAAAACTCGACGCCGCGGATCTGATCGGCCACTTCCACTTCCCCTAAGTGTTTATAAATAGGGTCTTCAAAGCGTTTACCCCGGTTATACGAGCCCCGGTTGTCCAGCTGGAAGACAATATAACCTTGTTGCACCATGTACTGGAAATAAAGGTTTTTGCTGCGCCAGCTATTGGTCACGCGCTGGGCATGCGGACCGCCATAGACGTTGACGATCACCGGGTACTTTTTACCTTTTTCCAGCTGCTTAGGCTTAAACAGACGATAGTGCATCAGCTGGCCATCTTGCGCTTTTAGCGTGCCATATTCAGGCGTCGATAAATCGCTTAAGAAAGGCGTTAGCGGGTGTTGCTCGTCCAGTTTATTTTGTTCCAGCCAGGTAATGAATTCGCCATTGGCTTTGCGCAGGGATACGGAAGTCGGCTGATTCACCGCAGACTTGCTGTCAATAAAAGTACGGTTGTCTTCGGCCATGACCACCTTATGATAGGCTCCGGCTTCTGTGATCCGCTTGATATTGCCTTTTTTGAACAAGGGAACGGCATACAGATGGCTTTCAAGCGGCGTGTCTTTACGACCGGAGAAGTAAACCAGGCCTTTTTTCTCATCCACGCCCTGAAGCTTTTCGACAATCCAGTCGCCCTGAGTCAGCTGACGAACCAGCTGGCCGCTGGTGCGATACAAATACAGGTGCTTATAGCCATCGCGCTCCGAGGCCCAGATAAAGTGCTTTTTGTCTTTTAAAAAGTGCAGATCAAAATGCAGGTTGATCCAGGTGTCGCTGGTCTCCGTCAGGGCCACGCGCTGTTGTTTAGTGTCGGCGTTGTAGAATCTCAATTCCAGCTTTTGCTGGGAGCGGTTTTGCCACTGATACGACAAGGTGGTGTCGTCTTCCAGCCAGTTTGCACGGGCAATATAGATGTCTTTGTCTTTACCCAGGTCAATCCAGTCCACTTTTTGATCATTGAGGGTGACAACGCCCAGATCGATCCTGACGTTATCCGTGCCGGTAAACGGGTAACGCTGGTTAAACAGCTTCACTTCGTCGGCATAGATCTCGTTGCGGATGGCTTCCTGTACCGGGCTTTCGTCGATGCGGGTAAAGGCAATTTTGCTTTCATCACCGGCCCACCAGTAGCCGGTCATACGGCTCATTTCTTCCTGCGCCACAAATTCGGCCATGCCGTTTTTAATTACGCCGCCGCCGCCTTTACTCAGACGGATCTCTTTGCCGGTCGCCAGTTCCAGGGCATATAAGTCTTGTTCGCGGATAAAAGAGACATAGTTGCCTTTGGGTGAAAAACGCGCATCGGTTTCAAAGGCTTCGGTGTCGGTGAGCTTACGGCTTTTTCCGGAACTCAGCTCATAATAGTAGAGGTCGCCATTGAGCGGAAAGAGCAGGGCCTTGCCATCTTTCGACCACTTGTATTCGAGGATCCCGCGGCCAAAAATACGTTGCCTTTCACGGCGCGCTTTTTCTTCGTCTGACAGGGTTTCCGGGCCTGAGAACAACGCCTGTGAATCAACCAGCAGGCGATTGGTGTCGGCTTTAATATTGTATTCCCACAGGTCGTAGCGGTTGTAGTCATCGACTTTGCCTTGCAGGTAAGTTACCCGGGACCCGTCGGGTGAGAACTTGAGCTTCACCGGGGCTTTGCCCGCCAAAGAGGGGTCATCGAAGATACGTTCCAGCGTCAGCGGCTGGGCCACGGTCAACTGACTGGTGGCCAGCAAACCGGTGGCAAGCGCGGCGTAAGATAGCAGATTGCGCACAGAGTCACCTTTTAATTATGTTATGTTGGTATGAGTGCCTTGATGGTAAAGACTGTCAACCATGATGGCAATAAAATCAGACGGACGTGTCAGGGGGGAAATCTTGTCTGCATACTGTCGCTTTTACGGCGCAACTTAGTTACAGTGAGGCCACCACCAACGGACTTAAAAAAGAACAATGAGCACATTTCAACTGGCGCCGGAACTGGCGCGTGATTGTATTGAACTGGCCGACTGGCCATTGTGTAAACTGCTGTTATTAAACGACAGTCAGTACCCCTGGTTTATACTGGTACCACGCATAGCCGGGCTGCGTGAGATCATTGATCTCAGTGAACAGCAACAGCAAGTATTTTGGCAGGAGTCCGCAAAGCTGAGCCATTTGATCAAAGCGGTGTTTAATCCGCATAAGTTAAATGTCGCGGCTTTGGGTAATATGGTGCCACAGCTGCACGTTCATCATATTGCCCGTTTTGAGCACGATGCAGCCTGGCCAAAGCCCGTGTGGGGGGCGTTGCCTGCCGTGCCATACAGCAACCAGCAAATTGCCCAAATAAAACAGGCGCTGGAGTGTTAGCGCCTGTTTAGCAGTGTTTGTGTATTGGGCTGTTATAAGCCCAGTACCGCTTTACCTTGTTTAAAGGTAACATCAACCGGAATATTGGCGGCTGCTAGCTTGTCCAGATCGGCCTGGAGTTCTGCTTTAATGTCGCCATGGGTTGCCAGCAACTGATCCACTTTTTGGTAGTCGCCGTCGCCTTGCAGCGTCAGGATCAGGTTAGACAGTTTTTCCATCGCTGCGCCCATTTTGGCCATGTCTACGGCGTAAAGGCCGTCGGCATTCTTTGAAAACGCGCCTTCTTGTTTGAAGAAGTTAAAGCGGATCATATTGGCTTTACCATGAGCACTGGATGCGCCAAAACGTACCGAGCGGAAAATCCCGGCCATAAAGGTTACATAGTAATCTTCCAGTGTGCCTTCGGTGATTTCGCCTTTGTTCAGCAGCTGCTCAACCATGTAAAGGCCCAGGATATCGGCTTTGCCTTCTTCCAGTGCGCTGGCATGTTCCTGCAGCGACTGACGTACAGTGCCTTGACCTGTGATGGTGTTTTTAATCCCCAGACCATGTGCCACTTCATGGAACATAGTGTTGGCAAAGAAAGCGTCAAAGGTAATGTGTTTACGCTGCTCGGGCACAATCAGCTGCTCGGCAATCGGCACCAGGATCTTATCAAATTTGGCCTGCATGGCATTTTTCAGTTGCAAACGACGCGTGCCTTTTTGTAACTGAACGGCTTCATCGTTTGGCAGGTTGATGGCGATGGTCTTGCTGCCCGCGTTAGAGTGACCGGCATAGTAAATCACATCGTAGGCGTTAAGGTCGGCATCGGAGCCTGGGACTTCTTGCTTATATTTGGCATCGACCGGCAGGCCTTGCTGTAGTTCAGGCAGAAAAGCGGCAAACTTAGCCAGGCGCTCGCTCCAGGCCATGTCTTTAACCAGCACATAAGACTCAAACGCTGTACGGTAGCCAAACAATTGATCTTCATAGGTTTCGATAGGGCCGATCACCACATCAATGGGGTTGTTCTTCATGTCCATCCAGGCAAAGTCAGAAGCCTGATAGCTGTTGTTCACCAGCGCATCGGCACGCAGGTTTAAGTATTTAGAAAACTGCTTGTCCACAGCCAGTTTACTGGCATCACGCAGCAATTGCGCAGCGGTGTTCAGCTCTGCCTGATAGGCCTCAGAGTAGGGCACGCTGTACAGCTGGCCCTGTGCGTCGCGTTTGATCAGCGAGTATAAGCCCGCTTTGTCTTTTACATCGGCCTGATTGAGCTCGTCTTTGCTGATGTCGCTTGGGTAGAACTCGGCACCCGGTGTTTTAGCTGCAAAGCCACTCAGGAAGACCTTGTCACCGTTGAGGCGATCCCATGGCCCATAGTTGATGTCAGCAAACTGACGAACTTTGGGGTCCTGAATGTTCGCCAGAAAGGCTGTTTTGTCCATGCCAAAGGCTTGTTTCCAGAACAACTCATCCATGATTTTAGAGGCATCTATCAAAAGGCCGAGCATTTTTTTCTGGTTGTCATTAAGGTGCGACAGATCGCTGTTCAGGGTGACCTGAGTGTAAATATCCAGTCGCTCAGGAGACAGGTCTTGCAGCTGATAGCCTTCGCTTGCCTGGTGTGACTGTGCCTGAGATTCAGCGTTTGTCTGTTGTGGTTCAGAGCAGGCGCTTAGCATAACGCTACAGGCCAGCATCACGGCCGTTGATAAGATTGCGCGTTTCATCATTTTTCCTTCATCCGGAGTGTAAGTCGGACCTATTCTGTGATGCGGTCACTCAGTACTCAGTGACTGCTCAGGGGTCCGTATTATTATTTCGGTGCTATACCTTACATGAAATGACGGCAACTTGCTGCTGTTGCGATATGAAGTCGGAGAATATTTTATTGAGCCGCGACCGATAGGGGGTTTTACCTGCGTCACGAATAATTTTTATACTTTTCTTAACTTACTCTTTAAGTTAGACAATACTAATAACATGAACAGCACCTTGCTCTGAGCGCATGGCCCTTGCTGCACGCCAGAAGTGCGCACAATAGGCCAGTAAATTCGAGGATTGAACCAATATGTCTACTGAAAATGCTTTGTTGACGATTCTGATTGATAAAATTAATAACGATACTCTGGTATTGCCAACCTTGCCCGAAGTGGCCGTGCGGGTGCGCCAGGCGGCAGATGATCCGGAAGTGAATTTATTACACATGGCTGAAGTGATCTCTCACGACCCGGCGCTGGCGGCGCGTATGATTAAAGTGGCCAACAGTGCATTTTTGGGTCGCACGGTGAAGGTCAACACCCTTAACCAGGCAGTGACTCGCATAGGTCTGCGCCAGGTTAAAAATGTCGCCACCGCGATGGCGATGGAGCAACTGTTTGTTTCGCAAAACAAACTGATCAAAACCTATATGGACAAGGCCTGGCAAAAAACCCTCAAGGTTGCCTGCCAGGCGATCACCACCATGGACTTTTACTTGCGGGTGAATAAGCACACCTCGCTTAACAAAGACACCATCACGCTGGCCTCGCTGGTCTTTAACATAGGTGTACTGCCAATCCTCACCGAAGCGGAGCACCACCCGGAAGTGTTTGCTAATCCGAGCTTTTTGGCGCACGCTATCCAGAAACTGGGTGGACGTATTGGTGGCGCCATCATGCGCGAGTGGGGGTTCACAGAGGAATTTGTGGAAGTGGCGGAGAGCTGGGCGAACCCTAATTATAAACCGGCTCATGTTTGTTACGTCGACTTTATTCGTGTTGGCGCTATTGTGGAAGGGATCTTACAGGTATCCGATAAAGCTGCGGCGCTGCATGTGTATGAAGAAAAAGGAGTGCTGGGGTCGGTCGATATGTTCTATGACGATGATTATCAGGACATGCTGAACGACATAAAAGCCGCTTTCTCATAATCCTTATAACAACAAGCCGGCAGAGGGTAAGCACCCGCTGCCGGCTTTCTGACCCAGCTAAGTTACTGGATTAACAGGCCGTGTTACAGGTCGTCCTGATCGCCCAGGCCCTGTGACAACTCTTCGAGCAGCTCTTTGATCTCCTCGGTGACCAGAATAAAGTCTGCGTCCAGTTTGACCGCCATGTCTTCTTTGGGGATATCCGCATTTTGCTCTTTCAGCGTATCGCTGAAGCTCAGGCGCTTAAGTGAGCCATCGTTTTGCAGTGTAAACTGAACGCGCTCACGCCAGTCCATCCCCAGTTTAGTGACTCGCTTGCCGTGTTCCAGGTGCAGCTTGATCTCATCACTTGCCAGGTCGTGTTGTTTTAGTTTCACCTGAGCGCCGTTGTCATCGGCTTCCTGCAGCTCGGCGTCAGAACCAATTGCAAAGCCTTCCGGCACCTCAAACTTGGTCAGCCAGTCGGTCAGAAACAGATCCAGATCATAGTTGGCAAATGCGGGGACAATCGGCAGCGTACCCAAAGATTTACGCAACAGGGCGGTGAGTTCTTCGGCTTTATTGAAGCTGCCGCTATTGACGATAACCCAACCATTTTTCTGGTCGATAAAAGCAAACTGCAGGCTGGACTTTTTGAATGCCTGCGGCAGTAAGGTTGCCGTGATGTTTTCTTTGATTTCGTCTTTTTCTTTTTTCTTGACCGGACGATTCTCTTCCTGTTCGATCGATTCTATTTTTTCCGCAACCATTTCATTGATCACAGAGGCTGGCAGCACTTTTTCTTCTCGTTTCGCACACACCAAAATACAGTGCTGAGAAAAGTGGCTCAGCGTCTGGCCGTGTTTGCCAAGGGCTTTGGTCCAGCCAAAAGTGCTCATATCCTGGCTACCACACGGACGAAATACGTCGTGCTCCAGGGCTGCTTCAAAGTCTTCCTGAGTGTAGGAGACGTCTTGTTTAAATCGATAACAGATAAGATTGCTAAACCACATAGAACAGGTTCCGAAGAGTAAAATCGACCCGCATCATAGCAAACCGATCCCCTCTCGGGCAAAGGCTCTGAGCAGATTATTCGACTAGTCGGTATCGACGTCTATTAACTGAACATCGCCACGTTCTTTTGTAGCTCTTTGGGGAAACGAATGTAGTAGGTCAGCCCTTTTCCTTCTTCCGAATTTACTTCAATATCGCCATTGAGTGTCTGTTTCACCAGGTTGAAGGTGATATGGGTACCCAGGCCACTACCGCCTTGCTCGCGCTTGGTAGTAAAGAAGGGATCAAAGAGTTTTTCAAGCTGCGCCTTGCTTACGCCTTTGCCATTATCCTTGTAAACGATAAAGACGTCGTTGTTTTCTTCTCTGATCTCTATGTCTATGGTGCCCTGGGCTATGCCTTCAAAGCCATGGATCAGGGAGTTCATGATCAGGTTGGTAAAGATCTGGCTGATGGCGCCGGCCGGTAAGTGCAAGGTGAGCTCTTCCGGGCAGTCAACGTTAACAATATGCGCAGTCTTTTTGAGTTTAGGGTGCAAGGAGCGGATCACTTCGCCCAGATACTGCTTAAAGTTAATCGTGCGCACGGCTTCACTGGCCTGGTCAACTGCAATCTGCTTAAAGCTGGCCACCAGCTCAGAGGCCCGATCTAAATTCGTTGTGAGTAAGCTGGTGCTTTGTTTGGCTTCATTAATAAATTCTTCCAGTGCCTTAGGTGACAGGGTTTTATCCCGATAGGCCGTTTCCAGGCGCTGCAGACGTTCTTCCAGGAAGGAGGTCGCTGTAACACCGATACCGACCGGGGTATTAATGTCGTGGGTTATCCCCGCGACCAGACCGCCCAGTGCCGCCATTTTTTCTGAGCCGACCAGACGCTCCTGCGCCATGTTGAGCTCATCAACATACTTTTCCAGCTCTTTTTGTTTGGTTAGCAGCTCTTCTTCGGTCTGGCGTCTGAGATCGATTTCTTCTGTTAAGGTGAGCTTTTGCTTTTCCAGCTCATATTTTTGTTGTTGCAGGTCCATCATGGCCTGCGACAGGTTGGAGGTTTTGCGTGCCACCTCCTGCTCAAGCTGAATATTATGCTGGTCCAGTTTTTCGTTACTTATCAACAGCTCTTTTTGTGCCTGGTCGAGTTTTTTACGGTAATCGGCAATGCGGTCAATGAGCTTGTTGAAGGCCTCTTCCATCACCTTAAGCTCGTTACGCTCTGTGGTATCTATATCTATTTTGTGGCCATCGACATTGTCTATTTCAAAATCATCAATCTGCTCGGTCAGATCGGTTAAAGGCTCGGTGAGTAACTTTCTAAATGCGAGTAAAAACAAAATGATCAGAAACGTGGTTTTGACCATCGCATTACCGATCAGGAAGTAGATGGAGATCATGATGCGACTGAACACCACTTCGCGGCTTGAAAACAAGGTGACATCACCCACTTGGGTGGCACGCCCGGAAAACTCGAAGATAAGCGGAAAGGTATAGCCAAATAACCCGGAAGGCGTGTCTTCTATGAGCGCCTCTTCTTGTACCAGTTGTTGGCTGTAGAGCTCATGGATGTTGAGGGAGCGACCCAGCTGCGAAATGATCTCGCCACTGTCGTCACGCACAATGATCCCTTCAATCATAGGGATCGCCAGCAAACCCTCGGCGGTGGTGACGGTTTGTTTGGTATTGAGCTCCCAGATGGCACGGGTCAGGCTGCGGCTAAAGGTTTTTTGCAGCATGGTTAACTCGTTGCGAATATAGTCCTTGGTATTGACATATTCGGCCACCACTTGTCCGCACGTCACGACAAAGGTGAGCAAAAAGTAAACCGACAAGACGTTTGTGAGCAGCTTCTTTGACAGACTTTTTTGCAGCATGAAGAGTTCTTTGCTCCTAACAACGAGTTTTTGCGTGCTTAATACACTTAAAGTTAGCCAATAAAGTGCTAAAAATAAATATTAATCTCAATCTGATATCACAAGGAATTTGTTCCTGTGGCACTTACTGGACAGAGATTATTGTGTTATAAGTTTAACCACAACAATAACCTTTATCCCAGAACAGAACAATAAAGATTATTTGACAATTCACCTTATGAGTTACTCTGTATTAGTTTGTGACGATTCGGTCGTTGCCCGCAAACAAGTTATCCGTTGCCTCAATGGCATGCTGGATGCGGATATTTGCCAAGCCAGTAATGGACGTGAAGCCCTGGAGGTGCTGGCATCGCGGCAGATAGACTTGGTTTGTCTTGACCTGACCATGCCAGTACTGGATGGAATAGGCGTGCTGGAAGCAATCAAACAGCAGGTGATAGAAACCTACGTTGTGGTGATTTCAGCCGATATTCAGGACGAAATGAAAACGCGGGTTGCTAAGCTCGGGGCGCTGGCGTTTTTGGAAAAGCCGGTCAAGTCAGAGTCCTTGCAGGCGACACTCAGCCGCTTTGGGATCCGTTAACAGCGGTCCGTTTGTAAACGCCAGTCTCTTTTATTAACATCAATTTTGCCGTCCCTCACATCAATTATTTCGTAATTCTGACATAAACTTTGCATTTTGCTGTTCGCAACTTGAGTTTTTTGCATAGTTTTTCGCGCTATTATTTCGGTTTTTGTGCTTGACAGCTTATCCAGTGTTCAGGCAGTCTAAAGTCTATGAAAAAGATTATTAACACCACGACCATTATTACCACCACCATCCTAACTGGATAGTGGCATAGGTCGGTGCGTATTCGAAAAGGCCTGTGCTCACTGCGAGCACAGGCCTTTTTTGTTTTTGGAATGAGGAAAATTGACATGAAAGTATTGAAGTTTGGAGGATCATCGCTGGCCGATTATGGCTGTCTGCAACGGGTTCGGGAACTGATCCTGACTCAGGGGAGTAACGAGGCGCTGGTGGTGTTGTCTGCACCGGGTGGTGTTACAGACAAACTGGTTGAGCTATGCGAGTTGGCGCGTCAGGGACAAGCGTATGAGGCGCAATGGCAAGCACTGACAGAGCGCCTGAATGCGCTAAAATCTCAGGTTGAAGCTGAGTTTGGTGAAGCGGCGCATTGGCCCGATTTAGCCGCGCTGGCAGATAAACTGGCGGGCGTGAAACTGCTCAGGCAATGCCCGGATGCCGTACAGGCGTATGTGATTAGTTTCGGTGAGCGCGTCAGTGTCGCTCTGATGGTGGCCATGCTGGGTAAAGACAAGGCCCATTATCTTGATGCTACCGCGTGTATTGCTACCAATGACGCTTACCTGGATGCGGAGGCTCTGCTGGATGAAAGCCGTGCTCGTTTTAGCGCGCAGCTACAGGCCCACCGCGCACAATTTTACATCATGCCCGGCTTTACCGGCAGCAATTCCGCAGGCGAGCTGACGACACTTGGACGTAACGGCTCGGATTATTCAGCCGCCATTGCCGCAGCCTGTATTCAGGCAGAGGTCTGCCAGATCTGGACAGACGTTGACGGCGTCTACAGTGCCGACCCCAGGCTGATTAAAAAAGCCACCAAAGTGAATCGCTTGTCTTATAAAGAAGCGATGGAACTGTCGTATTTTGGCGCCAAAGTTTTGCATCCTAAAACCATTTTACCTTGTGCCAAAACCGGGGTGCCCTGCGAGATTAAAAATACCCATGCGCCGGAGCTGCCGGGTTCCGTGATTGCGGCTCAGGGTGGTGGTGATGAGCCGGTTAAAGCCTTATCGAGTCTGGATAAGCTGGCAATGTTAACGGTTTCAGGGCCGGGTATGAAAGGCAAAGTGGGTATGGCGGCCAGGGTGTTTTCGGCGCTGGCAAAAGACAATGTGTCTATTGTGTTGATCACCCAATCTTCTTGCGAGTTCAGTATCAGTTTTTGTGTGCACGAACAAGACTTGCCTTTGGCATTGCAGGCACTGCAAAGCGCCTTTGAGCTGGAGATGCAGGCTCAGCTGATTGAACCCATTGAGGTACGCCGCTCACTGGCAATCGTTACCCTGGTGGGCGATAACATGAAATCGCACAAAGGTCTGGCGGCCAAATTCTTTGCCTCGCTGGCGCAGGCGCAGGTGAATATTGTGGCGATTGCCCAGGACTCTACCGAAAGCGCTATTTCTGCCGTGATCCAGGGCGAGCTATGTCAGGACGCGGTGAAGGTGTGCCATGAGAACTTCTTTACCCATGTTCCCTCAATTGATGTGTTTTTACTTGGCTGTGGTCTGGTTGGTACAGAGCTGGTGGCCCAGTTGCAACGTCAGCAAAGCTGGCTGGCAGAGCGCAACATCAAGCTCAACCTCTATGGTGTGGCTAACTCAAAACACTGTTACCTGAATGAACAGGGCGTGCCTTTTGAGCGCTGGCAAGAGGCACTGGCAGATGCGTCCGAGGGCTTTAAACTTACGGATCTGGAAGCTTTTGTGCGTCGTAACCACCTGATCAATCCGGTTATTGTCGATTGCAGCTCGTCTCAGCAACTGGCCGACCAATATCGGGACTTTCTCGCGGCAGGCTTTCACGTTGTGGCAGCCAATAAAAAAGCCAACACCAGCGACTATGACTATTACCAGGCGCTGAAGCAGGTTGCACAGCAAAAGGGCCGACGCTTCTTATACGAAACCAATGTCGGCGCGGGCCTGCCGGTACTCGATAACCTGCAGCTATTGTTCGGTGCGGGCGATGAGCTGTTGTCTTTCAGTGGTATCTTGTCGGGCTCATTGTCGTACATTTTCGGTGAGCTGGAAGATGGCCTGAGCCTGTCAGAGGCCACCGCCAAAGCGAAGCAAAGCGGCTTTACAGAACCGGATCCGCGCGATGACCTCTCCGGCACGGATGTCGCGCGTAAACTGCTGATCATCGCTCGTGAGTCGGGTTTAGCGCTGGAGCTGTCTGACATCGAAGTCGAGCCTGTGGTGCCCGAAGACTTTGCCGCGGGCAGCTCTGTGGATGAGTTTATGGCACGGCTGCATGAACAGGACGGCGCGTTTGCGGATCGCATTCAAAGCGCGGCCAGTGAGGGTAAGGTATTACGTTATGTGGCCAGCATTGCCGATGACCGTTGCCGGGTCGGGATTGAAGCGGTGGAGCGCACTCATGCACTGTCGGATATTCGTGACGGGGAAAATGCCCTTGCCATATTGAGTCAGTATTATCAGCCAAAACCTTTTGTGATCCGGGGGTATGGTGCCGGTGCGGAAGTCACCGCAGCCGGGGTGTTTGCTGATATTCTGAAAACACTGACACGCTAGGAGTGGCTATGAAACGATTTTTTGCACCGGCATCCATTGGTAATTTTTGTGTCGGTTTTGATTCCCTTGGGGCCGCCATAGCCCCTTTAGATGGGACTTTACTGGGCGATGTGGTGAGTGTTGAAGCTGCCGAGCAGGACAGCTTTGCCTGCATCGGCCCTTATGCGGCTAAATTGCCCGCACAGGCTGAGGAAAACCTCGCCTATCAATGTCTGGTTCATTTCAGGGAGCATGTCGCAGCGAACATGCCTGGGGTGAAATTAACCCTGGAAAAACGACTGCCGATCGGCTCTGGGCTGGGTTCCAGTGCCTGCTCCGTGGTCGCGACGTTTGCGGCGCTGAATGCTTTTGCACAGACGCAGCTGTCTCAGACTCAGATGATTGAGCTGATGGCCGACTTCGAAGGAAAGGTCAGTGGTGCACGCCACTATGACAATATTACGCCCTGCTATTTGGGTGGGCTTCAGCTGACAGCCGAATTGGTCCCCGACAGGGCACTGAGCTTGCCTAGCGATGACAACTGGCGACTGGTGGTGGCGTACCCCGGTTTTGCCCTGAATACCGCTGCGGCCAGAGCGGTGTTGCCGCACCAGCTGGCGACACACGATGCGGTAGAGTTTGCCCAGCGATTGAGCACCTTTACTTTATTAATGGCGCAGCAGCAGTTTGATAAGGCCGTGACATTAATGAAGGATGAGATTGCCGAGCCGGCACGAGCACCTTTGATAAAAGGGTTTGCCGAGGCCAGACAAAGCCTGCCTGAATTAGGCGCGCTAAACGTCAGCATTTCGGGAGCCGGGCCAACCTTGTTTGCATTGTGCGCAAGCGAGGAGGATGCGCAGCGTTGCCAGCTGTGGTTACAACAAAATTACCTGAATGAACAAGGCTTCAGCCACATTTGCCGAATAGACCCACAAGGTACAAGAGAAATAAAGGAAGGAGAGTAGAATGAAACTGGTTAACTTAAAAGACGATACTCAGGTGGTATCCTTTATTGACGCCGTTAAAACGGGGTTGGGTCGCAATCAGGGGGTGTTTTTCCCCGAAACGCTTGAGCCTTTGAATGACATTGATGGCCTGCTGGCACAGCCTTTTGCACAGCGCAGCGCGGCTATCCTGAAACACCTGATCGGAGATGAGTTACCTCTGGACTCATTACAGAGCATGTGTGAGCAGGCATTTGATTTTCCTGCGCGCTTAGTTGAAGTTGAAAAAAATAAATATTGCCTTGAGCTATTTCATGGCCCGACGCTGGCCTTTAAAGATTTTGGCGGACGCTTTATGGCGCAATGCATTGGTGCCTTTAGTCAGGGAGAGCGGGTCACCATTCTCACCGCGACCAGCGGCGATACTGGTGCTGCGGTAGCCCATGCCTTTTATCAGATGCCGGGCGTGGATGTGGTGATCCTCTATCCACAGGGGAAAATCTCACTGGCTCAGCAAAAACTCTTTACTACGTTGGGTGAAAACATCCATTGTTATGCGGTAGAAGGCAGCTTCGATGATTGTCAGGCATTGGTAAAGCAAGCCTTCCTGGATGATGAGTTTAAGCAGACTTTAGGTCTGAACTCGGCCAATTCAATCAATATTAGCCGCCTGCTGGCCCAGGTTTGTTACTACTTTGAGGCATTTGCCCAGCTTAACGCGGCTCAGCGCCAGCAGGTTCATGTTTCTGTGCCCAGTGGTAACTTCGGCAATGTGTGTGCTGCCATGATTGCCGCGGCACTGGGATTGCCGGTAAAACGCCTCAGTGCGACCACCAACCAGAATGACACTGTGCCCCGTTATCTGGACTCCGGTCAGTGGCAGCCGAACGCGACTTTAGAGTCAATTTCCAATGCGATGGATGTGAGTAAACCTAATAACTGGCCTCGGGTTGAGTCCATGTTGGAACAAGGGTACTTTCCTAAGTATGAATTTTATTCACGTTCTGTGTCTGAAGAGAGAACGCAGCAAGTGATGCGTACGGTGGCAAAAGCCGGGTACGTGACAGAGCCTCATACTGCAATTGCCTATGAAGGGCTACTGCTGGACGGTCAGCCCGAAGAAACCGGGATTTTTCTGGCAACGGCACACCCCGCCAAATTCAGAGAAACCGTGGAAGCGGTGCTGGAGCAGGCGATAGAGATGCCAGAGGCGCTGGCAACGGCGCTTGAAAAACCCTGCCTGGCTGAGCCTTTGTCTGCCGATTATGCTGCCCTCAAGCAGGCCGTGTTGGCGCGTCTGACACGTTAAACCCTGGTAAGTTGCTTTGCTGGTGACCCGATGAGGCACCAGCAAAGCGCATTCAGTAGATTTCAATTTGAAATGTAATTTCACATTTTAATAAAAAATATAAATGTTTAAATAAGAAAATATCATCCCCCAAACACTGTGAAATAAATTCAATCCTTGATTAAATAGGCTCACGCCGATTTCATAGGCAAATGGCCGCAATTTGCGTACAATCAAGCCTTCAAAAACCAATCTTACGTGTACCTAGGAGACACCATGTTAGAACGTAACATGAATATTGCAGATTTTGACCCTGAACTAGCTCAAGCGATCCAGTCGGAAACAACCCGTCAGGAAGAGCACATCGAGCTTATCGCATCTGAAAACTACTGTAGCCCGCGTGTACTGGAGGCTCAGGGGTCGCAGTTAACTAACAAATATGCTGAAGGTTATCCGGGTAAGCGCTACTACGGTGGCTGTGAGCACGTTGACGTGGTTGAGCAACTGGCGATTGACCGTGCCTGTGAACTGTTTGGTTGTGACTACGCAAACGTTCAGCCACACGCAGGTTCTCAGGCAAATGCCGCGGTTTTCCAGGCACTGCTTCAGCCGCACGACACCGTTCTGGGCATGAGCCTGGCACACGGTGGTCACCTGACACACGGCTCTCACGTGAACTTTTCAGGTAAAACTTACAATGCCATTCAGTACGGTCTGAATGAAGAAACGGGCGAAATTGACTACGCGCAGGTAGAAGCGCTGGCATTAGAGCACAAGCCAAAAATGATCATCGGTGGTTTCTCGGCTTACTCAGGTATTGTTGACTGGGCTAAGTTCCGTGAAATTGCAGACAAAGTAGGTGCTTACCTGTTGGTTGATATGGCACACGTTGCTGGTTTGGTTGCGGCAGGTATCTACCCAAGCCCAATCCCACACGCACACGTTGTGACTACGACTACTCACAAAACCCTGGCGGGTCCTCGTGGTGGTCTGATCCTGTCTGCATGTGGCGACGCCGACATCTATAAAAAGCTTAACAGTGCGGTTTTCCCGGGCGGTCAGGGTGGTCCTCTGTGTCACGTGATTGCAGCCAAAGCCGTTGCTTTTAAAGAAGCGTTACAGGACGACTTCAAAGCTTACCAGACGCAAGTGGTTAAAAACGCCCAAGCTATGGTGGCTGTACTTCAGGAGCGTGGCTACAAAGTGGTTTCTGGTAAGACTGACAACCACCTGTTCCTGCTGGATTTGATCGACAAAGACATCACAGGTAAAGATGCCGACGCAGCGCTTGGCCGTGCCAACATCACGGTTAACAAGAACTCAGTACCTAACGATCCGCGTTCTCCGTTCGTGACTTCAGGTCTGCGCATTGGTTCACCGGCAATTACCCGCCGTGGTTTTAAAGAAGCTGAAGCAAGCGAGCTGGCAGGCTGGATCTGTGATGTACTGGACAACATCGAAGACGAGTCAGTTCAGGCACAAGTGAAAGAAAAAGTAAAAGCAATCTGCGCTAAACTGCCTGTATACGCATAAATCTCAGATACCACAGAGATAGCAAAGAAGGCTGCACTGAGTGCGGCCTTTTTTATGTGCACCCACTGGCACTATCTTGATATACTTCTGGCAATTGGCTCAAAGTGTGCTCTCAATTAAATGAGGCGCTTTGGGTGTTTGTCAGTTTTTCATAGTGAGCGTTTATGCACTGCCCATTTTGTACAGCAAAAGAAACCAAAGTGATTGATTCGCGGTTAGTCGGCTCGGGCCATCAGGTTCGCAGGCGGCGTGAATGTATTTTATGTCATGAGCGTTTCACCACCTTTGAAGGCGCTGAGCTGGTGATGCCCAGGGTCATTAAACAAGATGGCTCACGAGAGCCATTCAATGAAGATAAGTTGCAAAATGGTCTGCATCGCGCACTGGAGAAGCGTCCGGTGAGCACCGAGCAGATTGAAGAAGTGGTCCATCAGATCAAGTCTCAGTTGCGCGCCACCGGCGAGCGCGAAGTGCCCAGTCAGCTGGTGGGTGAGTGCATTATGGAAGCGCTGAAAAAACTCGATAAAGTGGCCTATGTTCGTTTTGCGTCGGTCTATCGCTGTTTTGAAGACGTGAAAGAGTTTGGTGAAGAAATTGCCCGACTGGGGGATGAATGAGTTTTACACAAGCCGATCAGGCTTATATGGCACGCGCCATTGAATTGGCGCAACAGGGCCGCTTTACCACTACCCCAAATCCCAATGTCGGCTGCGTCATCGTCAAAAACGGTGAGATTGTTGGTGAAGGCTTTCATTTGCGCGCCGGCGAGCCTCATGCAGAAGTGCATGCGCTGCGACAAGCTCAAGCGCGTGCCCGTGGTGCAACAGCTTATGTCACCCTGGAGCCCTGTAGTCACTACGGTCGTACACCCCCGTGCGCAAAAGGGCTGATTGAGGCCGGCGTGAGCAAAGTTATTGCCGCTATGGTTGACCCCAATCCGGAAGTGGCCGGGCGAGGGCTTGCGATGCTCAATGAGGCCGGGATAGAAACGGCTTTTGGGTTGCTCGAGCAGCAGGCTCGCGCACTGAATAAGGGCTTTTTGAAACGTATGGAGCAGGGGCGTCCGTATGTGATCTGTAAACTCGCAGCAAGCCTGGATGGTAAAACGGCACTGGGCAATGGCGAAAGTAAATGGATCACCGGGCCCGCAGCACGGCGCGATGTTCAGCTGGGCCGGGCACAAAGTTGTGCGATTTTGACCGGCGCCGATACTGTGCTGGTCGACGATGCGCGCCTCAATGTAAGGGCTGAGGAGTTGACGGATATTGAGCGCCCCGTCGAGCAGTGGCGTCAGCCTGTTCGGGTGATTATCGACTCGCAAAACCGTCTGCATCCCGAGCTGGCGTTATTTAAAATCCCATCTCCCGTCGTTATTTTGCGATCAGACCTTGATAATCAGCACAACTGGCCACATTTCGTAGAGCAAATTAAGGTTAACACCCGGGCAGGTAGAATTGACCTGCAAGCGGCGCTGAATACGCTGGCTGAGCGCAATATTAATCAGATCTGGCTGGAAGCGGGTGCGACGCTGTCGGGGGCCATGCATCAGCAAGGCCTGATTGATGAGTATCTGATTTATCTGGCGCCCAAGATCATTGGTACGGATGGCAGAGACTTATTCAACAGTGCAGCGCTTTCGTCGATGAGCCAGATCACTGAACTACAGTTCACCGAGGTCACCTCGATTGGCACCGATATTCGTATTACGGCACACAAACAACAAGGTAAGTAAGGCATTATGTTTACAGGCATCATTGAAGCAACGGGCACATTGACTGAGTTAACGCTCAAGCAAGGTGATCTCAGCGTGCAAGTTAGCAGCGCAACACTGGATATGGATGATGTGCAACTGGGAGACAGCATTGCGACCAATGGGGTGTGCCTGACCGTTGTTGAAAAGTTTTCCGACGGTTTTCGTGCCGATGTGTCTAATGAAACACTGAAACTGACCCGCTTCGGGGAGTATCGGGTAGGACAAAAAGTCAATCTTGAGAAGGCACTTCAGCCTACGTCACGACTCGGCGGGCACCTGGTCTCGGGTCATGTTGATGGCATTGCTGAAGTGGTTGCGGTGCAGCCCAACGCCCGTGCCACTGAGTACTGGCTTAAAGCGCCTGCGCAACTGATGAAGTACATACCGTATAAAGGATCCGTGGCCATCGATGGGATCAGTCTGACGGTTAATGACCTGGATGGCGATAAATTTAAGTTGACGATTGTGCCGCATACCGCACAGGAAACCACCATTGTCGACTTTAAGGTGGGGACCTTAATCAACCTCGAAGTGGATCAGATATCACGTTATCTGGAAAGGTTGATCCAGGGCGAACCGGCTGCAACGCAGCAATCAACTCTCACAACCAGCTTACTGGCCAAAGCTGGCTTTATTAAATAACTTGCCTATAACGCACTTAAAAACGGGAAGATTATGAGCTTAAACAGCGCACAAGAAATCATCGACGACATCAAAGCCGGTAAAATGGTCATTCTTATGGATGATGAAGACCGGGAAAATGAAGGCGATTTGATCATCGCGGCGGAGCATATCACGCCAGAAGCCATTAACTTTATGGCGACCTACGGCCGTGGCTTGATCTGTCTGACCATGACGCAGGAGCGTTGCCAGCAGCTTGACTTACCGCTGATGGTGAAAAACAACGGCGCCCAGTTTTCAACCAATTTTACTATGTCTATCGAAGCTGCCAAAGGCGTGACGACGGGGATTTCAGCGGCCGACCGTGCCCGCACCGTCCAGGCCGCAGTCGCTAAAGGCGCGGTGCCTGAAGACATAGTGCAGCCTGGCCACATCTTCCCAATTATGGCACAGCCCGGTGGGGTTTTGACCCGTGCAGGTCACACCGAAGCGGGTTGCGACTTGGCGCGCCTGGCAGGCCTTGAGCCCTCTTCTGTGATTGTGGAAATCCTCAATCCGGACGGCACCATGGCAAGACGCCCTGAGTTGGAAGTGTTCGCCAAAGAGCACGACATCAAAATTGGCACCATCGCCGATCTAATCGAATATCGTAACCTCAACGAAACGACCATTGAAAAAGTGGCCCAGTGTAAACTGCCGACTGAATATGGTGAATTCGAGTTGGTTACTTATAAAGACACGATAGACAACCAGTTGCATTATGCATTGCTCAAAGGCGAAGTCAGTGCTGATGAGGCAACCCTGGTCAGAGTACATCTGCAAAGTACGTTCAATGATACTTTGTTGTCAGACCGCAGTGCAGATCGCAGCTGGACCTTACACGGCGCAATGAAGTACATCGCGGATAACGACGGTGTGTTAGTGATCCTTGGTAAACAAGAGAAAACCGAAGATTTGGAACAGCTGGTGAAAGCGTTTGCAGCAGAAGATGCCGGTGAAAAGCCCAATTATCGTAAGTTCCAGGGCACCTCCAGAACCGTGGGGGTGGGCTCTCAAATTCTCGCTGATCTGGGGATCAGTAAAATGCGCCTGATGAGTTTACCGAAAAAATATCACGCACTGTCTGGCTTCCACTTAGAAGTTGTCGATTACGTCGAACCTCAATAATTTACTTAAAATAGCACGCGCGCCTGACAGGGATTTCCCTGTAGGCGTTTCGTCTTTTTCTATGCTATTATGCGCCTCAATTTGGCAATTGCTTATACTAGATTAGGAATCATCTAATGAAAATCATCGAAGGTAATAAATACGCACCGGGCAAGAAATTTGCCATTGTCATCTCTCGTTTTAACGACTTTATTGGCAACAGCCTGCTGGAAGGCGCTGTTGATGAGTTAAAGCGTACAGGTGGCGTAAAGGACGAGGACATCACTGTTGTGTATGTACCGGGTGCAGTAGAATTACCTTTAGCGGCTAAGCGTGTTGCAATGAAAAAAGAACACGATGCCATCATTGCATTAGGTGTCATCATTCGTGGCGGTACACCTCATTTCGACTTGGTTGCAAATGAGTCAAACAAAGGCCTGGCGAGCGTGTCTATGGACTACGATATCCCGGTTGCCTTTGGTGTGTTAACCACAGAGAGTATTGAGCAGGCCATCGAGCGCGCGGGAACCAAAATGGGCAACAAGGGTGGCGAAGCTGCACTTGGTGCACTAGAAATGGTTAACGTGCTAGAGCAAATTTAAGAGGAATCTCAGTGAAACCAGCAGCTAGACGTAAGGCGCGTGTCCTTGCCCTTCAGGCAGTATATTCTTGGCAGCTAAGTGGCAACCCCATTGCTGATATCGAGCAGCAAATGCTGATCGAAAACGACGTTTCAAAGGTTGATGTAGAGTACTTCAAGGATCTGGCACGTGGTGTTGCAGTAAACTGCAAACAGCTAGATGAATTGATGACGCCGCATTTATCTCGTCCATTTGATGACCTGGATATGGTTGAAAAAGCCGTATTGCGCGTCAGCATTTACGAGTTAAAGTTCCGCGAAGACGTCCCTTACAAAGTCGCCATTAACGAAGGGATTGAGCTGGCGAAAATGTTTGGTGCCGAAGACAGTCACAAATTTGTCAACGGCGTACTGGACAAAGCGGTTAAGATAATCCGCAAGTAATCGAGACCGTGAGGAGAGCCGGCATAGGCCGGCTTTTTTAATGTATGAAGGAATTTGAGTTAATCAATCATTACTTCAAGGGGCGTGGCATTGCGCGTCGTGATGTAAAGGTTGGTATTGGTGATGATTGTGCCATAGTGACGGTTCCTGAAAAGCACCAACTTGCCATTACCACAGACACCCTGGTTGCGGGTGTACACTTCTTTGAAGACATTCCACCCAGAGCCCTGGGGCATCGCGCTTTAGCCGTCAATCTGAGTGACCTGGCTGCGATGGGAGCGGAGCCGACCTGGATCTCTATTGGTTTGACCTTACCCGAGGTCGATATGGAGTGGCTGGAAGCGTTTACCGAAGGCATGCATGAAATTGCCGAATACTATAATGTTCAGCTGATTGGCGGAGATACCACGCAGGGGCCGCTGACGATTACCATTTGTGCCAAAGGGATCATTCCCAATGACAAAGCACTGACGCGCTCCGGCGCTAAAGTCGGTGACTGGATCTATGTCACAGGTGAGCTGGGCGATGCTGCACTGGCTATTGAAGCACGTAAGCGCCAGATCCCACTCGGTGACAAGCAACTAAAACGGCTTGAAGAGAAACTGCACTTTCCAACCCCCAGAGTGGCGGCTGGACAGGTTTTACGTGGCATGGCAACAGCCTGTATCGATATCTCAGACGGCTTGTTAGCTGACTTGCAGCACATTCTCAATAAATCTGCGGTCGGGGCCATCGTCAATATTGAAGATGTGCCGGTATCAGCGGTTATGCAGCAACTTCAGCCCGAGGCTTTGCGGCGGGAGCTGAGCCTGGCTTATGGCGACGATTATGAGCTGTTGTTTACCGTCAATGACAGCAACAAAGGCGCCGTCGAAGCCCGTCTGCGTCAGTATGGCGTCGAGCCTGTTTGCATTGGCCAAATCACCGCCTCAGCAGGTAAGCTGGAGTTGCTCAATGAGGGCGAAAAGTGCCCACTGCCGCGCAGCGGCTATCAACATTTTTAACGAGGAGCAGGTTTGAATAAGCCGTTATCATTCAACCTTAAACGCCCACATCACTTTTTTGCTTTGGGGTTTGGTTTAGGACTGGCACCCAAAGCCCCGGGTACCTTCGGTACTTTAGCAGCACTCCCTTTTATTCTGCTGACCATGGGTCAACCTCTGTGGTTGCAAATAAGCCTGGCGATTGTGATCAGCCTGGCTGGCTTTTGGATCTGTGGTAAAACGGCGCGAGACGTCGGTGTGCACGATCATCCCGCGATTGTCTGGGATGAAGTGGCCGGGTTTTACATCACTATGGTAGGGGCGGCCATTAGCTGGCAGTCCTTACTGGTCGGCTTTTTACTGTTTCGCTTCTTCGATATTGCCAAACCGGGTCCTATCAGACTACTGGACAGAAAACTCCATGGTGGTTTAGGGATCATGGCGGATGACTTGCTTGCCGGGATATTTTCATTGATTTGTCTGCAAGCTTTGTTTAAAACAGGGGTCCTGGGCGGCTAATTTTATTACGGGTACTAAGAGGGAGCCTATGCGATTTATACTGCTACTGTTGCTGTGCATATTCACCACAAGTGTGAATGCGGCAATTAATGATTATGTTGTTAAACAGTGGAGTATGCAAAATGGGCTGCCGTCGCAAAGTATAAAAAGTGTGGTTCAGGATCAGCAGGGCTATATCTGGCTGGGCACACAGTTTGGACTGAGTCGTTTTGACGGCTTGCAGTTCAGCAATTATACAACGCAAAACAGTGACTTTTTGGACAGCAATGCGGTAAATAAGCTCTTTGTTGACCGCTTTGGTATGCTGTGGATTGGTACCCGCAGAGGGGTGACCCGGTTAAACCCGCAAACCCTGATGGCAGAGCGCTTTGAAGTCCAGGGCGAAGTCAGAGATATTCTTGAAGACCACAATGGTAATATCTGGGTTGCCGCAAATGGCTTGTATTATGTGTCGGCCAAACGCCTGACCTTAGCTGAAAATAACCTCGACAGTAAAAAACTCTCTCTGACACATATCAGTCAAATTGTTGGCTCAGTGACCAAGATGACGTCCTCTCCTCAGGGGATCTGGTTGGTTAATGAACGTCACTTATTGCGGATCAGTGAATCTCAGTCGATGGGCTCCAATGACATGCGACTGGAACTGTCCAGCAAAATCTCGCTGCCACGACAGCTGGCACAAACCAATATCCATGACCTTGCCTGGATAGATGGCAAGCTTTTCCTCGCGTCGCAGTTAGGGGCTTATTTCCTCGACTTTGATGAAGTATTGAGACGCTACGACGAGATTGGCAATAACGCGACCTATAAATTTCTGAGCGATCAGCAAGGTGGTATGTGGGTCTCTACCTATGGTCGGCTGCTGTACAAAGAAAGCGGCGGGCAGTGGCAATTTGTCGAGCTGGCGCAACTTGATCAGGGGATCTGGTTTACCGATATCTTCATCGACAATGACTCTAACGTATGGATGGCCAGTATAAACGAGGGCCTGTGGCTTGCACACGCGGGCAGGGTGGAGCGTTTTTCCATTGGGTCGCAGCGAGAGCAGGCGATTTCGGCGATCACTCAGGATTTACAGGGCAACGTTTGGGTGGCAACCCGCGAAGGCGTTGGGCGCTTAGACAGCAGTGATAATTTTGAACCTGTGATCAGTGCCGAGCAGCTCAAAGGGGTCGAAATCCATGATATGGAGTTTGTCGGGGAGCGCTTATTTTTAGGTACCGGTCGTGGTGTGGTGATTTATGAAGACGATAAATTACTCGCCATTCCGAATCGAGAATTTCGCCAGACTCAGGTCTTTACTCTGACTCCTTCCAATCAGGGAGGACTGTGGCTGGGCACCGGGCGTGGTTTGTACCGGCTCGATTATAGCGGCCTGACGCCGTTTACCTACAACGCCTTTCTTGGTAGTCAGTTTATAACTTATGTCGTCGACTTTCCGCGCTTTGGCTTTATCGGCACCGACAAAGGGGCTTATAAATACAATGAGCGGGGAATTGAAAAAATTGGTGGGCAAACCTCGCTTGAATCCGCTTACGTGACCAGTATTTTGCACGTAGAAGACAGCGCCACTTTGGTGGGGACTTTCTATGACGGGCTCTATTATCGCAGTCAGGATGGCGACTGGCATCAGCTGGATGCCTCTCATGGCCTGCCTTATGGTCCAATCTTGTCGCTGCACTTTGACAAAACCCAGGAGCTGGTATGGGTTAGCACCATGAAAGGGGTGTACCGGATGCCTGTCGCCCAGTTCAGTGAGGCGGTGGAAAACTTACAGGTTGAGCAGGTGATAAACCCATTTGACCGTCAGCTGGATGGCGTCCCCAGTCAGTGCTGTACTGGTTTAGGGCATGATGCAGTGGTGGAGCAGGACGATTACCTGTTGTATCCCAGTCTGCAAGGTATCGTGCGGATCCCGAAAAAAGTGCAGTTATTCAGTGCCGCCGAGCTGGCCCCTAAATTTGAGAGCATAGTCACAGGGTATCGAAATCTGACACCGGACAGGCTGGAAGGCCCGGTTGAGCTGGACACCAGTGAACGTGACCTGACCATTCGCTATACCGCTATCGACTTTTATGCGCCGCAGAGTATCGAGTTTCGTTATAAACTGGAAGGCCATGATGCGCAGTGGCGTGATGCCCAGTCGCGACGCGAGGCGATTTATACCAACCTGCCACCAGGCGACTTTACCTTCTTGTTGCAGGTAAAACGGCGTGGCCAGGACTGGCAGCAGGCACATAACCTGTCGCTCAACTTGCTGTTACCACAGCGCTTTGATGAGACGGTATTTTTCCGTCTAATTATTACCTGTGGCTTTATGTTTTTGTTCTACCTGGTGTTCTGGGTATTCCGTACTCAGGAAAGGCGCAAACAGGCGGCGCTGGAAGCCCTGGTGGCAGAGCGCACGACGGAGCTGAGAAAAGCCAATGACAAGCTGAATCAGGTCAATACGCAGCTTAAACTGGTCAGTCACTCCGATGAACTGACCGGACTACGCAGTCGACGCTTTTTATTCGATCAATTGCCGAAGGACATTGAGCATTATCAGCGCAACGCCCAGTCGTTGCGTCAGCAAGATAAGAGCCTGGTGTTAATGATCCTCAATATTGATAGTTTTAGTAAAATCAATGATGCCTATGGCCCAATTGGCGGGGACAGTTGTTTGCAGCAACTGGCGACTTTGCTCAACACCCGCACGCAGGGCTCAGATTATGTGGCGCGCTGGAGTGGCGATGAGTTCTTGTTACTGCTGCGCGACTTTAAATGTTCTGAAGTTGAGCGTTATGTCAGTGAATTATGTAAAGCCATCGCGCAGTTTGATTTCAGGCTACCTAACGGTAAATCGCTGAACCTGAGCGTGTCCGTTGGCTGGTCATTCTATCCTCTGCCGCTGCTTGGTGGCCAGGTGATTGGCTGGGAGGCGTCGGTTAATCTTGCCGATATCGCACTACATGAAGTGAAACAACGCGGTGGAGATGGTGCTGCGACCATTACCTTTGATGAGCAGCTCGATGCCTTTGAATTTGAACAGAGCCAGAACGTGGAATCGCAATTACAACTGTTGCAGTCCAATGGGCTGGCTGAAGTAAAAGTATGGATGCGTTAGTCTGTTTTAATTGCGTTGTTTGTCTCTAAATGTGGAAAAAGCGTATAAATGAGGTTGAATATTGAGTAAATATCAACGGAGATTATAAATTTAACGACTTTTAATTTGAAAAGAGATAAATATAATATACTCTCTACATATCGAGCTTAATTAAGTTAGAAAATTCTAATTCAACAATCTATGAGAGTAATCCAATGCGTGAAATAAGATCTTTTATAAAGACTGCGAGCTACAGTGATTTGAATAAAGCGCTGGAGCTTATCCAAGCTGCTATTGATGAGCAGGCAAAACAGGAAGAAGCCAAAAAAGAAGTCTTGGCGCTGATTAAAGAAAAAGGATTGTCTTTAGAAGATTTTGCAGCGGAAAGCGCAACAGATAAGCGCAGCAAAGTGCGTCCAAAATACCGCATTGAAAAAGACGGTGAAGTATTTGAATGGACAGGTCGCGGTAAAACACCAAAAGCATTTGTTGGTGTTGACTTAGAAGATCACAAAATCTAAGTGACCTTGCACAAGCCAGTTATCTTAAAGTGACTGGCTTAACCTATTTAAACGTAACCCGACCGGGTCCCTGTTCTAAATCTTTTCACTTCTCAACGTTATCAAAATCTTTATTCATTAATACTGTCAGGTGTTCCTATTTACACGCTAAGACCCTATCAAGAAGAAGCCGTCGCTAATACCATTGCACATTTTAAAAAGTCAGATGACAGTGCGGTGATTGTACTGCCAACCGGCGCTGGTAAGAGCCTGGTGATTGCTCAGCTGGCCCGGCTGGCAAAACATAAAATTCTTGTGATGACGCATGTCAAAGAGCTGGTTGAGCAAAATGCGCAGAAGTACCAGAGCTATGGTTTAACGGCGAGCATTTACTCAGCCGGGTTAAAACAAAAAGACCTGACCCATCAGGTGACGTTTGCCAGTGTTCAGTCACTGGCTCGCAATATAGATGCGATAGATACCTTTTATTCCTTATTAATTATTGATGAGTGTCACCGGGTCAGCGGTGAAGACGACAGTCAGTATATGGCGGTCATTGCACGCCTGCGGCAGTTTAATCCGGCATTAAAAATACTGGGATTGACAGCAACACCGTATCGACTAGGCAGTGGCTGGGTGTACCACAGCCACTATCATGGTTTTGTGCGTGGCAGTGAAAATAGCCCCTTCCGTCGCTGTATTTATGAATTGCCGCTGCGTTATATGATCAAGCATGGTTATCTGACACCGCCGAATAAAATTGACCCGGCTGTAGAAAATTACGATTTTTCTGCACTCACTAGCAATGCGTTTGGTCGCTACAGCGAGGCGGATATGAACCAGCTGCTACAAAGCAATACCCGGGCAACCAAAAGCATTATTAATCATGTGGTCTCGCTCAGCAAAGACCGCCACGGGGTAATGATTTTTGCGGCAACAGTATTACATGCGAAAGAAATTATCGGTTATTTACCTGCGCAACAGACGGCCCTGGTGATTGGTGATACAGATAACCGGGAGCGCGATAATATTATCGCGGCATTTAAACGTCGAGAAATAAAATATCTGGTAAATGTATCGGTATTAACGACAGGGTTTGATGCGCCTCATGTGGACGTGATTGCTATTTTGCGGCCCACAGAGTCGGTGAGTCTGTACCAGCAAATTGTGGGCCGGGGCCTGCGTCTGAGTGAAGGCAAAAAAGACTGCCTGGTGGTTGATTACGCCGCCAACGAGTTCGATTTGTTTCACCCTGAAGTGGGCAGTAAAAAGCCTGACTCAGACAATGAACCTGTCCAGGTGCTGTGCCCTGGTTGTGGCTTTGGCAATATTTTCTGGGGCAAGTATGATGAGCAGGGGCGTGTGATTGAACATTTCGGCCGACGTTGCCAGGGGTTACTGCAGGATGACGAAGGCAATGAGCAGCAATGCGACTACCGTTTTAAATTCAAAGAATGCGATAACTGTGGCGCAGAAAATGATATCGCAGCACGCCAGTGCCACAGCTGTGGCGTGATGCTGGCAGACCCGGACGACAAGCTGCGTGCGGCGCTCAACCTGAAAAACGCCATGGTGATCCGCTGTAGTGGTCTGAGCGGTGAAGTGATTAAAGCTCAGCTGCTGAAAATCACTTACTTTGATGAAGACGGGGCGAGCGTGAGCGAGGTGTTTGATTTTGCCAAACCGGCTAGCCGACACCATTTTGTTCGTCAGTTTGCCAAGCATTGCCGCAGTGGCGTGAACGTGAAGGCGTGGACTGAGGTCGCGCAAGTGGATGCCACTTTACTGTCGGCGCCTGACTTTGTGATTGCCCGGCAACACAAGAAGTATGGCTGGCAGATAACTGAAAAGCTTTTTGATTATCAGGGCAGTTATCGTACCGCAGACAAAAGCTAATGCAGAGCACTTTGGGCTCTGCATCCTTCAGGCCCGAGTGTTATTCGGCGAGTATTCCCCACCCGTCACCATAGCCTTCGTGGCTGTTGGCGATAGACTCCAGATATTGCTCGGTCTGGCTTAGAAGCTGGTGATCCGGCACCATAGTGACAGAAGTAACGACTTCCCATACACCGGTATCCGGGCAGGTATCCAGTTTGGTTTTGGGTGCCAGCTCATCGGCGGCAATGGCACTCATAAAACGCTCTGCGTCGGCCTTTTGTTCGAACAAAATAAAAAAATCGATGCTGTGCATCTGAGTGAGATCGACACCGGCGGCGGCTATTTCAGACAGAAGCTGGCCGTTGTCATCATCAGGGAATTGCATAATCGTACTCAAGTTAATATAGCTGGGGATATTGTCCGCTATCCAACACAAAATAAAAAGCACTGAGGGCAAAAATTTGCGCCTAAGCGCATAAAAATAACCCACTGCCAAGGTGCTTCTCGCCATGTCAGTGTTATCTTGCTGTGGTATGATAATGCCAATGTGAATTATAGGGTTATTTAGTGCGTTTATCTGCGTTTAGTGCCATCCTTGTTGCGCTGCTTTTTTCATTTCAGTCCTGGGCCAATCCGCCATCTGGTATCACAGAGTTTACCATCCACAGTGCGTCAGACAGCATTGAATTAACGGATGAAGCTCGTGACAATGTGATGCGCTTTTTAGCTTCATATGTAGGCAAGCCATTCACGCCGCGCAGGAAAAAACTCATTGATAAAGACGTGATCAAGGCGTTGCAGGCACTGGGATATTATGACCATACGCTTTCCCTGGCTTTTGACGCTCAGACGCGCCGCGTGACTCTGGAGCTTAACCCGGGTGATGCCTGGCGCTGGGAGCAAGTCGAAATCTCCCTGCAGGGCATTGATGATGCGGCACTGCGTACCCGTTTGCTGAGCGGGGCTATCCAGGTTGGCGAGCAAGTCAGGCATGACCGCTATGAAGCCACCAAAGCGCAGATCGAAAGTTTGTTGCTGGAGCTGGGTTACTTTGATTTTCAGTGGCTAAAAAAACAGCTTAGTGTGGATAAAGCACAGCAACAGGTTTCTGCGACCTTAGTGTTATCGGCGGGCCAGCGTTATCGCTTTGGCGCGTTACGATTATCAACGCAGTCTAAGGCGATTGCCTTTGCACAAGCGCTGAGCCCATTTCAGCCGGGTGAGTTATATGCCGCAGAAAAGTTGTCGCAATATAACCTGACGCTCAATGAAACGCCGTATTTTCAGAGTGTGCGCGTTTATCCGCTACTCAAAGCCAGACAAAACGGCGAGGTACCTATTCGTGTTGAGCTGGTCGACAAGCCGGCCAACAGCTATGAAGTGGGCGGAGGATACAGCACGGATTTAGGGGCAAAGGCGCGCTTTAAATGGAGCAAACCCTGGATCACCCAGGGCGGGCATTCGATGACCTCAGATCTCAATGTGTCGCAGCGTCAGCAGGATATCAGTGCAGCGTATACCATTCCGGTGGACGACCCAAACAGCGATGTATTTCGCATCTTAGGGGGTTATCAGCTACAGGACGACCTCACTGAAGGGGTCGATACTAAGACCTGGAACATTCAGGTTCAGCGTCAATGGCTGACGTCCGGTAACTGGGTTCGTACCGCGTTTTTAAAGCGAGAGCATGAAACCAGTGAGCAGGGAGGTGAGACACTCAAGACCGAAATGCTTATTCCGGGGATCAGCTATGCGAAAAAGCAAAGTCAGGGTGGCATGCTGCCTTACTGGGGCAATGAGCGGTTGATCTCGATTGAGCTGGCCAGCGATTCAGTCATCTCTTCCACGTCTTTACTTAAGGTGCGATGGAAAAATGCCTGGCTGCGTAATCTGCAGCAGCGACACTTCTTTCTGACACGCCTGGAAGCCGGTGCCATTGTCACGGATGATATCTCGGCCGTGCCTTTTAATATGCGCTTTTTCGCCGGTGGCGATCAGAGTGTACGCGGCTTTGCCTATCAGTCTGTGGCACCGCGCGATGAAGAGGGAAACCTGCTTGGAGGTAAATATCTTGCGACCGCCAGCAGCGAGTATAATTATCAGTTCTTACCCAACTGGCGTGTTGCCCTGTTTGTGGATACCGGGACGGCTACGGATGATTTTAAAGACAAGTGGGCCGTGGGGGCGGGGTTTGGATTGCGTTATCTGACGCCGGTCGGGCCTATCCGGCTTGATCACGCCTGGGGGCTGAGTAAAGACAGCAAAAGCACGCGTTTAAGTATTGTAATTGGACCGGAGATGTAATGGGACTGAAAACCTGGCTGCGCCGAATTAGCTATGCCGTTGCAGGCGTGTTTGTAACCGTCTTTTGTCTGTTGTTTACCCTACCCGGTCACCAGCTTATTGTGTGGGTGGCCAATCACAGTGTAGCGGGGTTGCAGGTAAGCTCGCCTCAGGCGCGTCTGTTATCCAATGCCGTGCTGGATATTCGCTATGAGCATGAGCAGCTGAGCTTTGGTGCGCGCCGGATGAGCTTGTCACTGGATTGGTTTAGCTGTGCCACTGTGTGCCTGTCTGGCAGTGCCGACAAAATAACGCTGCATCTGGCAGAGCAGGACAGTGAGTCAGCTGTGCCAGCACAACCAGAGCCTGCCGCGGAGGCAGCCCCTTTGTCAGTGCCTTTCTCTATCGCCATTAAGCAGCTCCGTGTGGGTGGGGCAGACATCAAGGTCGCCGGGCACCAGATCAGCCTGACTAAGCTGGCGCTGGCAGCCAGTGCTAATGAGCAGGGCATTCAGGTTAGCAAGCTTGCGCTGCGCAGCGTGCAGGTCCGACAAACTAAAGCGCCGGCGCCTGCTGAGCCTTTTGCAATGCCGACAGAAATTCCGGCATTGGCGCTGCCCGCCGTACAGCTCCCCATGGCCGTTAAACTTGAACAACTCACTGTGACGGAGCTGGGTTATCATCCCTATGAGGGAGACAGCCAGACATTGACGCAGCTTCAGCTTAGTGCAGATGCCAGACAGTCCAGATTGTCGGTACGTCATTTGTCACTGGCTTATCTTGCCCATCAGCTGGCGCTCACAGCGCAGGCAGACCTTAGCAACTGGGCAGTGTCGGGGGCACTTGATTATCAGCACCCCGATTACCAGAGTAACCTGACGTTCAGCGGCGATCTCAGGCAACTTGAGCTGGCAGCCACGGTTGCCGGTAATGCACAGGGTAAAGTTGCTTTAAGTGTGAGTCCGGCGCAGCCAAACTGGCCATTCTCACTGGATGTGCGCGCTGAACAATCCGAACTTGGCGCACAGCACAGGTTACAACTCCTAACGCTCAGCGCAGCAGGCACGGCAGATGACTATCAGCTTACTGCCAATGCCGACGTGACGCTGAGCGAGCAGCTGGCGCTGGCGGATAATCAGCTCACGGTGCAACTGGCTGCCAGCGGTGGTCTTAGCGCATTGACGCTGCAAAAAGCCGCACTGGGGCTGGGAGAAGCGCATACCCAACTGAGCGCTCAGGTAAGTTGGCAAGATGGGATCCGCAGCCAGCTTCAGGGCAAGCTGCATGCATTGCCCTTAGGTGCCTGGCTGGCGCTCGATGAGACTCAGCTGTCGGGCGCTTATCAACTTGAATTTGAGCAGCATGGTAACCAGTGGCAGGCACAGGTTAACGAGTTGACCCTTAGCGGGCAACTGGCTGCCTTGCCACTGCAGCTGGTCGCTAAGGGAAAAGTGAACAGTAACTTACATGGTGAACTCCAGGCTGCCCGGCTCAGTTATGGGCAGAGCCAGATCACTGTGTCTGGCACCGCTGACCAGCAACTGGACTTACAAGGCGAGTTGCAACTTGCGCATCAGCATAATGCACTGTTGCCGGCGGATATTCAGTTATCCGGGCAGTTCACTGCAAGCGGGCCGGTTGATAACCCAAAACTGACGCTCAACAGCCAGCTTGGCAAACTGGGTTATCAGGATACGTCGATCGATAGCGGCACACTGGCACTGAGTCTGGATATGGCCCGAAACTGGCTGACCGATCTTTCCTTGTCTTTGTCTGCGGTGAGCGTGGGTGAGTTGAGCGCAACGGATCTCAGCGTCACAGCGCAGGGCGATCAAAGCCTGCATCAGCTGAACGTACAGGCCGACAATACTGATGGCAGCGTCGAGCTGACCCTGAGTGGTCAGTATGCTCAGCAAGCCTGGGCAGGTCAGCTGGATGCCGGACGCTTGAGCCTGAAAGGCAGTGAGCTGGCGTTGGTGTCCCCGGCGGCGCTTACCGTCAAAGCCGCTCAGGTGCAAGTGGCTCGCCAGTGCTGGACACTGTCACCCGGGCAGATCTGTTTTGCAG
Organism: Pseudoalteromonas rubra; assembly: GCF_000967655.1. GTDB lineage: Bacteria > Pseudomonadota > Gammaproteobacteria > Enterobacterales > Alteromonadaceae > Pseudoalteromonas > Pseudoalteromonas rubra_A. Next base: position 18,147 of record NZ_JXYA01000057.1, on the reverse strand, counting down.
CGCAGCATGGCACTCAGGGCCAGGCCAGCGTTGAGGTGCAAGAATTGGATCTGACGCATTTTAATCCGCTACTTAGCGACCTGGCGAACCTGCAAGGTCGGTTATCGGCCAGTGCCAGCGCAGCCTGGTCGCAGGGCCAGTTACAGGCGCTGGATGGCAAACTGGCGATGTCGGACGCTCAGGTTACCCTCTATGGTGCCGCGGCAGAGCAGCTCAGCGACAACGAAGATAACGTTGCCCCGACGTTACCGCTTGAAATTGAAAACTTTTCACTGGCACTGAATAGTGATGCGCAGCAGGCCAAAGCAGACTGGCAGCTGGCGCTCAGAAAACTAGGGCACTTTAATGGTGAGCTGGCTATGCCACTACAGGCCGAGCCTCAGACTATGCGCGGTTTTGTCAACATAGCCGGCATCGAGCTTGGTAAATTCCGCCCGCTGTTACGGCGCTTATTATGGCCAGATCTGGAGCTGGGTGGCACCATTGCCGGTCAGGTTAACATTGACGGTGCGCTGGCTCAGCCGCAGCTCAGTGGCCAGCTCAGCGCCACAGATATTCAGCTCAAGGCCAGTGAAATACCCGTCGCCATTAGCGACCTGGACCTGGACGTGCAACTGCAAGGCCAGCGGGCTCAGCTAACCGGTCAACTGAGCACCACACCTAGAGGTCAGGTTGCACTCAGTGGTGAGCTTGACTGGCAGTCATCTATGGTTGCGGCGCTCAAACTCAATGGTGAGCGACTGACACTGATGCCACAGCCGGGCATAGAGCTGGACATCTCCCCGGATCTGTCACTGCGTTATAACGGCCAGTATGGCGAAGTCACCGGCGCGGTGACTGTTCCTTACGGGCGGATTGAAATTGCCGAATTACCGCAAGGGGTGGTCGCCGTTAGTGACGATCAGGTGATAGTGGATAGCGCCAGCGTCACTCAGCCAAACCAGATGATGGACTATCGTCTTGACCTGGATGTGCGTTTGCTGGATGACGTCAGGGTCAAGGCGATGGGACTGGATGCTTACCTGACAGGTGAACTGTCTTTGGAAAAGCAGCTTGCTTCGGCCCTGTTGGCCAGTGGCGAGATCAACCTCAGAGAGGGTCAGTATAAAGCCTTTGGCCAGGACCTGAGTATTGAGACGGGTCAGCTGGGCTTTAATGGCCCGCTGGACAAGCCCTATATCAATGTGCGGGCCATCCGTAACCCGGATACCACCGCGGATGGGGTGATTGCGGGTGTCGAAGTGAAAGGCAGTATTCGCAGCCCTGAGCTGGTGATTTATTCGCAGCCTGCGATGGATCAGGCCCAGGCACTGGCTTACCTGCTTAATGGCCAGCCGCTGGGTGAGGGCGAAAGTAACAACAATACCATGCTGGCCCAGTTTCTGTTGTCGCAGAGTATAGACCGCAGTAAGGGTTACTTTGCCAAAGCAGGCGAGACGATAGGGTTCCAGGATGTGAATCTGGCGGCCAAGGGCAGCGGTGATGACACTCAGGTTGAAGTATCAGGTTATCTGACACCCAGTGTTCAGGTCAGTTACCGGGTTGGGGTGTTTGCGTCGCTCAGTGAGGTGGCGGTGCGCTATCGGATTTTTTCAAAGTTTTATATTGAAGCCACCAGCGGTTTGTATAAGAGTATTGACTTGCTTTACAAGTTTGACTGGGACGAATAATGCGCCGCTTTTTGTTGCTACTAATGCTGTGTGCCTCGGGCGCTGTGGCAGCGGCTAAACCTCAGCCGCTGGAGATCCGGGTGACTGCTGGTGCCGATCCCTATGTGACACAGCTGCTTGAGCTGGCGCTGTCTTATCAGTCCCGACCGGTGATATTAAAGCCGGTCGCCGGGATCCCAACGCAAAGTCGGGCCGTGCGATTGCTTGGCAAACCGTCGGGCATTGATGTGTTTTGGTCGGTCACCAGTCGGGCACGTGAGCAGCAGGCGCTGGCCGTGCGTATTCCTCTGGTAAAAGGCCTGCTGGGATATCGGGTGTTGTTTATTGCAGCCAGCCGGGCCGCCGATTTTGTCGATATTAAGCATTGGGGGCAGTTACAGCCTGTGTTGTTTGGGCTGCGCCACGACTGGCCCGACCGAGAGGTCTTTGAACTTAATGGGTTGCAGGTTGTGGCATTTCACGACACCGAAAAAGCGATGAGTATGCTCAGCAGCAAGCGCCTGGATGTGGTGCCACTGGACATACTGGCCGCGGGCGATTTTTCGTCGCGCAGCGATATCATGGTGCAACCCCAGCTGCTGATCCATTACCCGTCTGCCGTCTATCTGTTTGTTGATAAAGCCAATACCCAGCTCCACGCGTTATTGCAAAAAGGCCTTGAGCAGGCAATTGCTGATGGCTGTTTCGAGTGGCTGTTTCGCCGCCACTTTGCAAGGCAGCTTGAACAGCTGGACCTGGCCGGGCGCACACGACTGAACTTACCAAATCCGACTTTGCCTGCCGAGACGCCGTTGTCACGGAGCGAACTGTGGTATCAACCAGGAAAATACAATGACAATAATAACACGCAAACCAACCAGACTGAGCATGGCAGCCATGTTGCTCCTCACCCTCACTGCTTGCCAGTCAAGCCCTGAACAGGCCAGTACTGATAAGGTATCCTCAGCGTTAACTGGCCTTGCTCCCGCTGACATCATTGCACAGGCCAGCGAGACGGAGTGGCGCACTGTCGAGCCGGAGCACATTCTTAAAATCACCTTGCCAGGCGGCCCGGTTTATGTTGAGCTTAATCCTGAGCTTGCACCGGGACACGTGAGCAATATCAAAGCGCTGGCACGGGAAGGCTTTTATCAGGGGTTGTCGATATACCGCTTTGTTGAAGGCTTTGTCGCACAAGGTGGAGACCAAAGTGACGAGAAGCGCCCTGTCAATGGTAAAAAAACCATCCCTGGCGAGTTTTATCTGGAAACGGCCAAGCCTTTGGAGATCACGGGCTTAAATCTGGTCGACGGATATGCACCACGTAGTGGATTTTTACACGGATTTGCTGTGGCGCAGAACGACGAAGGGACACGCACCTGGCAGACTCATTGCCCCGGTGCGTTTGCCATGGCACGGCAGAATGACGCCGACAGCGGCGGGACTGAGTTCTATTTTACGCTCAGCGGACAGCGTTATCTGGATTTAAATACCACGGTTTTTGGCCGGGTGTTAGCGGGGATGGAGCATGTGCAGCGATTGCACCGACAGCCCCAAGTTAACCTGCCTTTTAATCCTATTCTGGCGGTTGAGGTACTGGCGGACATCGAGAAGACGGATAAACAGCGTTTTCGGGTATTTAACACCGAAAGCCGGGCTTTTCGGGCCTTGATTGCGGCGCGTAAAAACCGCCCGGAAGCCTGGTTTTTACACCAGGCCAATCACACCGATGTGTGCGCCATTAACGTGCCGGTACAAGCCTTTACTGGCGATTGATCCGCACGTTGAAGGCGGTCTGATTTTGCTCGCTGGAGCGAAATGGATTGATATCCAGGCCGCCACGGCGGGTATAACGGGCGTATACTTCCAGCTTACTGGGGTTGAGCGCGCGCAGCAGGTCGCAGTAAATGCGCTCAACACACTGCTCGTGAAACTCGTTATGATCGCGAAATGAGATCAGGTAACGCAGTAATGACTCCCGGCAGATTTTCGCGCCCTCATAACGGATCACGATACTGGCCCAGTCTGGCTGTGAGGTGATCAGGCAGTTCGACTTAAGCAAGTGGCTGTGCAGGGTTTCACTGACCGGCTCGTCGCTTTGCAGCGCCAGCAGGCCATCGCGCGGGCTGTAATCATCTACTGTGATATCTAACTCATCGATACAATCGCCCGGCAGCGCTGAAAATGGCAGGCAATCATGGTCGTCGGGGCCATACAGCGTCACTGCCACGTCGCATTGGGCTGCTGCGGATAGGTCTTGTTGCAAGGCATCGCGTACGGCATCAAAGCTGTCAAACTTGCTCTGATTAAAACTATTCAGATAGAGCTTAAAGGACTTGGATTCGATAATGTGGCTGCTCTGACAAGGGAACACAAATCGCGCGATTGCCACCTGAGGTTTGCCTTTTGAATTCAGCCAGGACAACTCATAGCCGTGCCAGATGTCTTCACCAAAAAACGGCAATGCCTGCTCGTCTACGGCTATCTGATCGCGGTTGAGTTTACGGGCGATAGGGTGCAGCAGGCTGGGGTCATACTGACTGGCGTATTCTGTGGTTTTACCCAGCACAGAAGCTTTTAACTCCGGGGCGTTATTGTAGTCTGTCATGTTGATCCATTAGTAGTTACAATGACAGCGATTATAGCGAATAATGAGCGAGAATAGCAGTATGAGCGTGCGCACTTTGATCCTCGAACTTCACGAAAAATTTGCCAACTCGGTGCAGCAATCCCAGGGCCACTGGCCACTGATCCAACATGACGAACAATGGCCCAGCCCCTGTGAGACCGGTGAGCCAAGGGGGGATGGCCTGATAGCCTGGCAGGCAGTACCAAGAACGCCGGGCGGTGACTTGAATGCGCTGGCCAGTGCACTGGACACCCAATTTAGCGCTGAGCTGAATGACTTTTACGGCTCGGCTTATGGCGGCAATATTCTGCTTATGCTGGAGGGAGAAGAAGTTGAGTTGTTGCAGGCCTGGAATGAAGAGGACTTTGAGCGTTTGCAGCAGAATATCACAGGCCATGTACTGATGAAGCGCCGCCTGAAGCAAGCTGATACCGTTTTTATTGGCCTGACTGCACAGGAAGATGTGCTGATCACTGTGCAGCTGAGCAGCGGAGAAGTGTGCCTTGAGCGTGTCGGTAAGGCACCACATTCCGTGCTGGCGCCGAGCCTGAGCGTATTCCTGAGCCAATTAACGACACAGTTTTAAAGACCTGCCGGGTGATGGCCTCATCACCCCTTATTGAAAGTCCCAGGAAATATTAGAGACCAGCTCACAGGTATCACACTTAAAGTCGAAAATCCCAAACCAGGGTTCATCCAATGCCCAGTGCTCACCGCATCCCGGGCACTTACGCGCCTTTTCCTGTGCCAGACTCTCACCACCAACCCGGTACAGGTAGTAATATACGGGTTTTTTGGTGAGATAACGGATCCGTTTACTCAGGTCCAGCCCCCGCCGGGTCAGATCGCTGTCCAGGCTGGTCAACTCGTTCAGGGCGGCAAACTCGCAGCGCGTGGCGCCATTGATCTGGATCTGATCACAGGCCTGCCAGTCTTCCTGCCATTTGATTAATGCCTTGTAGTCCCCGTTGGCGATCGCCGGAATGGTGTATAGCGGAACCGGCTGAAAATCATCACCGCAATAGAGCGGGCTGCAGGTATGCACATAAGTGGTGTAAAGAATAAAGCTGGACGGAGATTGACACTGATCGGCACCATTGGCGTGAATATCCTGACCAATCACTTTTACTTTTGGGGCCAATAATCCTGCCTGTTGCAGTTGCTCAATGGCATGTTTGACAAAAGGGCTGTGATGTAGCGGATGCAAAGAGTCTTCAAGTGGACACATCACCCGGGTGATAAAAAACCCCTCTTTCAGCACGGTGGGAAATTCATCACCGATGATTTGGCCATTAAAACGCAAGGCATTGACCAGCCGGTTAATGGCCTGCTCGGCCAGTTCCAGCGTGGTGTCCTGGTAACAGTCAAAAGTAAGATCAACCACAAACATATCAGCGAGACTCCAGCAGGGCGAGTAGTTTGTCCAGCTTAGCCTCAATGCGGTCCAGCTGAGTTTGGTCCGTTTCCTGGCTTGGCTGCGCGGCCTGCTCAGTTTGTTGTTCAAGTGTTGATAACAGATCCGGATTGTTTTTGTACGCCGTCAGTCCCGCAATGATCAGGGGCATGGCGACAGGCTCTGCCAGTTTGGCTTTGGTGGTGGCAACGGTGGGGGTTTTGCCTTGCGCAACGAGTGCGGCAATTGCGTTCAAAACAGCGGGATGCATATAGCGGCCTCTGGAAAATAAAACTCACTGCATTGTAACACCTTAGCCGCAGGAACATCACCAGTAAAACCTGGCCCCGCTGTGCAAATGGCGGCGTGAACGCAGGCACTACGCACGACTAGCAGGTAAGGAGCAGACGTAACGGGCATTTTACCGCATACGCTCGCGCACTACCTTCTCGTTGCGGGTCCCTTAACGCAATCGCGCATCAAGCTCGTCGATGACTTCACTCCAGTCAGCATCCTCTCTAAGTGATTCTTCAATAAAGTGTTTTTGCCCTTCATTCCAAAATGGCGCTTCTGCTAGCAGCATATCACTGGGCAGGCTGTGCTGAGCGAAAAAAGCTTCCATACTGGCCTCACTGTTGTCTAACCCGAGCTGAGCGAATAAGTTTTTCAAATTATGTGCGCTGGTATCCATATGCCCCTCTTATTGTTTAAATAGTGCGCTATAACTATAGTAGATTTAGCACACCGACCAAGCAAATTTCGTCGGATAATCACAACAACAAGACAAGGAATCGCCATGACTAACCCGGCATCCAGCGCACAACTAACCGTTAAACACTTACTCCCCGAAGACAGTACCGTAGCTGCCAGTCTGTTATACAGGGCCTACCATGATGATAAGTTATTTAAAGATGTGCTGGGAGGCTCGGATGCGCAGACTTATGAATCACGTCTGCGTGCATTGATCCGTGAGGAGCTGTCGTGCTTTGGTCAGTCAGCTCAGCCCTTGATTGGACTGTATCAGGCGCAGTCTCTGCTCGCGATTGCGTGTGTGTTTGAAGCGCAAACTGAGTTACAGGCCTCGCGACGCTGGGACTGGCGTTTACGATTAATGATGAGCGCCGGATACCTGCAAACACAGCAGTTAATAGACAAAGAAAAAACCATTCGTGAAGCCCTGGCGGATCAGGGGCATTATTATTTTTTGTCTTTTATCGCCGTTGAGCCGCATTACCAGGGCCAGGGGCTGGGGCACCATTTATTGGATGCGCTGGATGAGCTGGTAAAAGAAAACCCCATCGCCAGTGGCCTTGGCGTGTTTGTTTCAGAGGCGGATCAGAACGCCTTTTTTCGCCAGCATGGCTATGAAAAATTTCAGGTTTTAACCTTCAAGTCAGTTCAGGGCGAACTGCTGTTTAAAACTCGAGCAGCCATTATGGAAAAAAGCCTGTGAGACTTTTCTCACAAGGTTGTAGGTGAAGGCGTTTTAGACCTGCTGTTTTAACCCCTAAAAACAATTAACACTATGAATGGTAATGAGTTTTTTATTGTTTCATGTAAATGACGAAAAAAACATGCGAAAAAGCGCCTTTTTCATTGTCCAGGATTGCGTAAACTTAATCATGTTCAAGGACGGAAGGACACCAGCGCCAGGAAGAGGTGAAGCGGACAGAGTCAGGATGGCTCGGATAACATCAGGATGATGTTACCCAAAGGACGGTCAGGAGCGCTTAGGAAAAGTGAAGTGGATAGAGTCAGGATGGCTCAGACAACATCAGGACGATGTTAAACAAAGGAAGGTCAGGAGCGCTTAGGAAAAGCGAAGTGGACAGAGTCAGGATGGCTCAGACAACATCAGGACGATGTGAACCAAAGGAAAGTCAGGAGCGCTTGGGATAAGCGAAGTGGACAGAGTCAGGATGGCTCAGACAACATCAGGACGATGTTAAGCAAAGGAAGGTCGGGAGCGCTTAGGAAAAGCGAAGTGGATAGAGTCAGGATGGCTCAGGCAGCATCAGGACGATGTTAACCAAAGGAAGGTCAGGAGCGCTTAGGAAAAGCGAAGTGGATAGAGTCAGGATGGCTCAGGCAGCATCAGGACGATGTTAACCAAAGGAAGGTCAGGAGCGCTTGGGATAAGCGAAGGGGATAGAGTCAGGATGGCTCAGACAACATCTGGACGATGTGAACCAAAGGAAGGTCAGGAGCGCTTAGGATAAGCGAAGTGGATAGAGTCAGGATGGCTCAGGCAACATCAGGACGATGTTAAACAAGGAAATGTCGGGAGCGCTTAGGAAAAGCGAAGAGGATAGAGTCAGGATGGCTCAAATAACATCAGGACGATGTGAACCAAAGGAAGGTCAGGAGCGCTTAGGATAAGCGAAGTGGATAGAGTCAGGATGGCTCAGGACACAAAAGGGCGTTGTTTATAAAAGGAATAGGGAAGACACGTCGACAGGTGCGAAACAGTTCACATCGGCCGACAAAGGATGTGCTTGGATGCGGTAAGGATATCTACAGGATGTAACCTATCGGATGAAGTCAGGGAAGAAGATCGGGTGTGTCAGGATGTATACCCGTTCAGGGGATGATGAAGCTTGGCGGCTTGCTAGTTTGTTGTAGGCAGAGGTATCGGATACCTCCCAGGAAATTCGTCAGATTGGGGCGTAGCGCAAGGGTTACGCCTTGGTTTTTTTGTTTAAGTCACCACACAGTACTCTTTACTATCACACCTTAAGTTCACCTAACACATCAACTCAAATGGTCAATTACTGTTGCATGAGCAGCGCTGTAACATCAGCCCATTCGGTGCGGCGGAATATCCATCTTTTTAAGGCGCAGGTTTTCAAGGTGCATAGTGCCGGTATAGGCACTTTGCTGATCTGAGCTGAACTCAAAGGCAAATTGACTTTTTATTCCCAGCCTGCCATTACTCAGCACTGCGAGCCTGCGTTTAACACAGGCGACACTGAGTAGCTGGACATTGAGCTTTTCAGCTTGTCCAACCGCATGCTGTTGTGCCGCTTCTGCTATCTGGCGGCCAAACCAAAAGAACGCAATGACTGCGCCGATAAGAATAAAAAGCCAAAGAGTGATCATCGTTTAAATAGCCTGCCTATTGCTCTGGACAGTGTTTCACTGCGATTTTCTGTTCTAAGTAGAGCTAATACATGTGGGCGCAGTGTTGGAATTGCAACCAGATCGGCGAAAATGCTTTCAAATAAGCCGTCCACTTCCGTGTTGTGAGCGGCACAATCCATCAGTTTGATAAGCCTTGATGAGTCGGTCAGTGTCTCCCAGCAACGTCCTGTAATGGTCAGTTGCAGATCAGCCTGCGTAGCGAGTGGAGAATCCAGAATGGTGTCTACGGCCTCAGCAATCAGCCCCAGACTATGGCTGCCAGATAAGGCTCTGAGGTGATTTATGCTGGCTGTCAGATCTTCGCTTTCTACTGCTGTTTTCAGGCCGCTAAGCAAGTGCTCGGTCAGCTCAACGCCAATGGCCACGTGCTCCAGCATGGCAGCCAAAGGAGATTGCACTTGTGCGGGAAGGTGTGACCAGCAGGCTTTCAAATTATCACGATTGCTGCCGTGCTCCAGACGCATGGCAAAGTCGGCCAGGCCCTGTACCGCCAGGTTTTGCCACTGATCCAGCCCCAGCTTTTGTGCAAAATACAGTTCGGCATATTCGTAATATTGTGACGCCGGACGTTTGAGTTCAGTTTTCAGTAAAGCATTAAACGCGGCCAGTTTATTGGCGTTAGGCGCATAGACATAGGGGTTGTTATCCAGTTTGCCTTGCGCCGCTTCGCCGGTGAGCTGCGTACCTAACGCGTCAATCACCATAGAGGCAAAGTGGTCACGGCTGGCTGCAACCAGCTTGCTCTGTTCATCCAGCGGTAGCTTCAGAAACCATACATATGGGTCCTGGGTCGCCTGGTTATCCCAGAACTGGATAGCCAATAGGGCATGACCGGCGAGCGGATAAGGGTAGGGCACCTGAGTGGTTTCGATTTGCGCAAACTGCTTTTTATCGATTTTGGTTATGCGACGGCCAATATCATAGGCGCGCCATTGCGTGCCGGCTGAAGTCAGTAGTTCACCTAAAGTCGTAATTTGCGCTGTCATTTTCATCTCACTTTATTGCGTTGAGGCGCGATTATAACGTTATTTATGGTCACTGGTAAGGGTGACCATAAAGATACAAACGCCCGGGTTTGATGGGGTATAATGGGGTTTTGTATTTGTGTGAGGAAGCACTATGGATCACCCTGTATGGCAATTGCTCGACGAGCTGGAGCACACGCTGCGCGAGGCAGAGCTTTGGCAGGCAAAGCCAGTCCCGGCACAGGCGTTATTGTCTGTGCAGCCATTTTGTTGCGATACGTTACGTTTTGAGCAGTGGTTGCAGTTTGTTTTTATCGTTAAGATGCGTGCACTCATACAAAGCGGCGCAGCCTTACCGGCTAATATGGCCATCGCCCCAATGGCAGAAGTCAGCTTCGCACAACACCCTGACTATCAAGCATTGCACAGTGTGTTACAGCGCTTAGACTCAGTTGTATCGGAGTCGGCCCCATGTTAGAAATCGTTTATCAGGATGAGCACTATGTGGCGGTCAATAAGCCATCGGGTTTGCTGGTTCATCGCTCGTTTTTAGACAAGCATGAAACGCAGTTTGCGATGCAGATGCTCAGAGATCAGCTGGGGCAGCATGTCTTCCCTGTCCACCGACTTGACCGGCCCACTTCGGGTGTTCTGTTGTTTGCGCTGAGCTCAGAGGCGGCGCGCGATATGAATCAGGTATTTATCGACGGGACCGTACAAAAGCGTTATCTGGCCTTGGTTCGTGGCTTCGCACCCGCAGACGTCTATGTTGATAAACCATTGAAAGAACAGCTGGATAAAATTGCCGACAAATTCGCGGATCAGGATAAAGCCCCCCAGGAAGCACAGACTCAGTTCAATTGTTTGCACCAGGCAACGCTGAATATCCCGCTCGGTAAATACCCCAGCATTCGTTACTCTTTGGTGGAGTGTTTTCCTAAAACAGGTCGTAAACACCAGATCCGGCGCCATCTTAACCACCTTAACCACCCCATCATTGGTGATGTAAACCACGGGGATAACAAGCAGAACCATTTTTTTCAGGATCATTTTGGCATTCGCCGCCTGATGTTGTTTGCAACTGAGCTGAAGTTTTTGCATCCTTATAGTCAACAACCGATCACCATTCGCGCCAGTCTGGGAGAAGGTATGTTGAACCTGTGCAAACAGCTGGGCTGGCCAGACACCGAAAAGGACTACCAATAATGGCATCAATTACACTGTTTGTCGGCTCCGTATTTGGCAATGCAGAGAACCTGGCAGAAGAAGTTAAACAAGATATTGAGCAGCAAGGGCACAGTGCAATCATTGCCGAGCTACCGACGCTGGAGCAGGTGCAAGGGGCAGAAAACCTGTTGTTTATATCTTCGACCACCGGACAAGGCGATATTCCAGATAATCTGCTACCTTTAATATTGCAAATGCAAAGTCAGTTTCCCATGCTGACGGGGAAAACCGTAGGAGTTGTTGCCCTGGGCGACAGTAGTTACGGTGACACCTTTTGTGGTGCCGGGCGTCAGATAGATACTTTAATTCAGGAGCTCAACGCCACAGTGACGGAGCCTCGGCTGGATGTAGACGCGTGCGAACACTTTGAGCCCTACGAAGCGGTTGCCCCCTGGCTGAAAAAGTGGCTGCAACATTTTTGATGAGCTTACGACTAATCATGTATAAAAGCCGCTGATGTCAGCGGCTTTTCTATATCTAAATAGGCTATGAGCTTTTCACATCAACAGTCAGTTTTAACTTCTGACCTGGCTGAAGATACTTCTGACCAGCAAGTTTATTCCACTTAACAATTTCACTGACGGTCAGGTTAAACTTGGCCGCGATCCGTGCCAGAGAATCCCCTTTACGTACCTTATAGGTAATGGTGCGTTCTGTGGTATTCGCAACCGGTTGAGTCGTGGTTTGGCTTTGGTAGATAGTGAGCTTCTGGCCAAGCTTGAGTACCGAATTGGCCTTGAGTTTATTCCATTTGGCCAGTTGCGCGACAGTGACATCATACTCACGGCTGATATCCCACAGGGTATCACCGCTGGTGACTGTGTGGGTTTTCTTGTTGCGCGTTGCCTTGTTCGCTGCGCTGCGCACCGCATCCGGTAAATGCTCACTTTGCAGTTCGCCGTCACTGAGTGGAACCAGTAGCTTCTGACCCACCCGGATAATGTGCGAATCCAGTTTGTTGAGCGAGCGAATGGCACTGGTGCTGGTGGAAAACTTTTTGGCGATCACTGACAGGCTATCGCCACGGGCGACGGTGTAGTATTGCCAGCGCAGACGATCTTTTATTGGCGTACTGGCAAGGCGTGATTTAAATGCGTCTATCTTATCTGCCGGCAGCAACAGGGTATGTGGTCCGTTCGGATCGGTGGCCCAGCGGTTAAAGCCCGGGTTCAGGCGATAAAGCTCAGTAAGGGATATGTCGGCCATTTCAGCCGCCAGCGCCAAGTCGATCTGCGACCCCACTTCCACGCTATCAACCACCTGGGCATTGATGATCTTGTTCCACTTAACGTTAAACTCATCCTGACGCTTTAACAAGTCAGACAATGCCAGCAGCTTAGGCACGTAGGCAGTGGTTTCGCGTGGCAGGTCCAAAGACCAGAAATCGGTCGGTAAGTGCTTCTTACGATTCTTACGAATGGCCTTTAGCAGTCGGCCTTCTCCAGAGTTGTAGGCTGCAATGGCATTGAGCCAGTCGCCTTCCAGAGTTTTATGCAGGTAAGTGAGGTAATCCAGTGCGGCACGGGTTGACTGAACGATATCGCGACGACCGTCGTACCACCAGTTTTGTTTGAGATCGAAGCGCTCGCCAGTTTGCGGCATAAATTGCCAAATTCCAGATGCGCTGCGGTGAGAATACCCGAACGGATCGAAGGCGCTTTCTACGATTGGCAGCAGGGCAATTTCAATCGGCATCTCGCGTTTTTCAACTTCTTCAACAATATAGTAAAGATAAGGTTCGGCGCGTTTTGAAATACGATCCAGATAAGCCTGGTGGCGCTGATAGTAGTTACGCTCTGCGACCACAGGACGGTTTTGCGGCACATCAATAGACAGCTGATAGCGGATCCGCTCCCAGACGTCGTCAAACACCGGTGGTGGCTCATCGGCTTCCACGGGTTCCTGAATGGCACTCATCAGAGTGTCGCTGATCTCGGCCGGACTGGCATGATCCAGTTGTTCGGCTTGTTCAATTGTCGGGCTGTCGAACGTAGTTTGACAACCGCTCAGCAGTGCTGATACTAGCAGCAGCAAGAGAGGCTTTTTCATAAAACTCGGTCATTGATCCATGGTCAGGGTACGGCGCCGCAGAAAAATCCACAGCTAAAACCCGTCAATGTTAACTGTTTAGTTGTAAAAATTAAAGCAGTGCCTAAAAATTATCCTTCCATTGTCTGAGCGCGGCAAACCTTTGCCAGTTTTCACTTCCCTCGGTTTGCATATCAACCGGTAAAGTATTTAGCATATGTGGCAGGTTCGCCCGCATAAAAGGGTTGATGCTTAACTCGCGTGCGATTGTAGTGGGCAATGTCGGCTGCGCCTGAGCGCGTTGCTGCTCTCCCCATTGTTGCCACTGAGTTATGTCTTTATTCTCTGGTTCGACTGCAGCGGCAAACGCCAGATTGGCCTGGGTATACTCATGTGTGCAGTAAATTTGGCATTGCGCAGGTAACTGGGATAGCCGTTGTAATGACCGCCACATTTGCTGCGGGCTGCCCTCAAATAAACGACCACAGCCTGCGCTGAACAGAGTGTCACCGGTAAATGCCAGCTTAGGGGTCAGGTAGCAGATATGATCCAGTGTGTGTCCGGGGGTGTGAATGATAGCAAAGTCCAGCCCGGCAATGGTCACCCTATCACCGTCATGCAAAGGGTGTGTAATGCCATTAAAGGGCGTATTGTGCGGACCATATACCGCCAGTTCACCATAATGCGCGCGCAAAGGGGCAATGCCATCGGTGTGATCCCAGTGATAGTGTGTAACTAAAACGCCTGCCAACTGTTTTTCCGCTGCCGTGGCAAACTCAATGACGGGCTCGCTTTGTCCCGGGTCAACGACCCACATCAGATTGCTATCTGACGGACATATTGCCCAGATATAATTGTCACTGAAGGCCTTGATGGGGTGGATCTGCACTGCGACTTGCGCCATAACTCATTGCTCTATAAAGTGAAGGTGTAACTAGTATAGCGAGTGCGTATCATGAAACCAGCTCTAAGTTTTCAGCAGGGGCCCAAGCCCTATCAGTGGCAGGATTTTCCACATGGTGATTATGTGCGCGCGGGCATTGAAAGGCGAATGGCCAACTGGTTACCTCGCATGTTTGGTTACCATATGCTCAAGCTGGGTTGTTTGAGCGGCCAGCTCGACACATCCTTAAGCCCCATCAGCCACCAGATCTGCGTCGCACCGGAGGGAGAGCATGTTGGAGTGCTGGCTGAGATTGACGAATTACCTTTTTATGAACACAGTGTAGATGCCTGCATACTCAGCCAGTGTCTGGAGTATCATTCTGATCCCCACCATATTTTACGGGAGGCGCACCGCACCTTGATCCCAGGTGGGTATATTGTGATCAGCGGGTTTAACCCCTTTAGCTTGTGTGGCCTGGCGCATTTGTTGCCCTTTAGCAAAGAAAAGCTGCCCTGGTCCGGGCGCTTTTTTACGCCGTCGCGGGTTAAAGACTGGCTGGATCTGCTGGGGTTTGAAATTCTAGCTGATGAGCGTTTTGTCCATGCCTCACTGGCCAGGGGCTCTCGTTTATCGCGTTTTGCGCCCTGGCGCCGCTTTTGCCGACATTATATGAAGCCGATGGGCAGTGTCTATTTGCTGGTGGCCCGCAAACGGGTTGCCCCTTTAACGCCGATTAAACCTAAATGGCATGCCCGGCCCAAATGGACGCCAGCAGTAAAAGGGGCGCGACTGAAACACAGCCGCAATCAGGAACAAGGCTAGGCGGCTACTCGCTCTGGTAGCCGGTATCTTCTAACAGGTCGCTGCCACCGGCGGCGTCGCGGGCCAGATCGTCAACCAGTTCGTTGTACTTATTACCAGCATGTCCCTTTACCCAGCGCCATTCAACGGTATGACGCTGCACGGCGGTATCCAGGCGCTGCCATAAGTCGACATTTTTAACCGGCTTTTTGGCGGCAGTTTTCCAGTTACGCTTTTTCCAGTTTGCCAGCCAGGATTCAATGCCCTGTTTCACATACTGACTGTCGGTATACAAAATGACCTGGCAGGGGCGCTTGAGGGTTTCGAGTGCAACAATGGCTGCCAGCATCTCCATGCGGTTATTAGTGGTGAGCCGATATCCGGCGCTGAGGGTTTTTTCATGACCCTGATAACTGAGGTACACACCATAGCCGCCGGGTCCCGGATTGCCTAAGCAGGAACCGTCGGTATAGATCTCTACGGATTTTTGCACGAATTCGCCTGTTTTTATGTAAAATACTCCAATAGACGCTAACCATAGCAAAGTTAGGCAAACGACGATATGCATAAAAGACAAATAGTACTGGATACAGAAACCACGGGCATCGACCCCAAAGAAGGTCACAGGATCATTGAGATCGGTTGTGTGGAGTTAGTGAATCGTCGTCTGACCGGCAATAATTTTCACGTATATATCAATCCACAACGTGGCATTGAAGAAGAAGCCATAGACGTGCACGGTATTACCAACGAGTTTTTGCGAGATAAACCGTTTTTCCATCAGATTGCCCAGGAGTTCTACGACTATATTCAGGGCGCTGAGCTGGTGATCCACAATGCCCCGTTCGACGTCGGCTTTATGGACCACGAGTTTGCTATGCTCAACCAGGGGTTTGCAAAAACCCATGATGTATGTGAAGTCTTAGATACGCTGGTTATGGCGCGCGACTTGCATCCGGGTCAGAAGAACAGCCTTGATGCCTTGTGTCGCCGTTATGATATAGATAACTCTAAGCGTACGCTGCACGGCGCATTGCTGGATTCCGAGATCCTGTCGGATGTTTATCTGGCCATGACGGGCGGCCAGAAGAAGCTCAATCTGGCGCAACATAATGAGCAGGCTCAGCAGGGCAGTGGCGGTGGAATTCGCCGGTTAAGTGCTGAGCGAGCGCCGCTAAAGGTGGTGATGGCGACTGCCGATGAGCTGGACGCCCATGAAGCGCGTATGGAGCTGGTCAACAAGGCCAGTGGCCAAAGTTTGTGGCAGCAATAAAGGCTGCCAGGGGCAAGGTCAGTGTCTAAAGAGAACGATTAATTTATATGGGGTAAACGAGCATGCGGATCGGCTTAGCAGGATTGATGTTACTATATAGCGCGTTGTTCAGCGCGATGACGATGGCCGACACACCGCAAATTACGCTGCTTGAGCGTGACGGTAAAATCAATGAAATTCCGCTGCTGGATAATCGCTTTCGCATTGATCACAATGTGAAGAAAATCACGCTCCTCTTCTTTCGTGCTCCCGGTACGCCGGCCGTGGTGCTGGTGAAACCCGATGGCAGTAAGTATTACGCAACACACGCCATCGCGGAAGAAAAACTCGAATGGTATGACGAAATAAGTTATGACCTGGTGATAGTGACGGATCCTATGCCTGGTCCCTGGCAGGTGTTGGGGCAGATCCGCCAGGACAGCCGCGTGATGGTATTAGGCGACATTGAATTACAAGTCGACCCCTTACCGCCTTTGATATTCCGTGGTGAAATGCTGAAAATTCAGGGGCAAGTGACCAATGATGGCCAGCCTGTCGATATCGGTTATTTCCGCGATGTGGTCACCCTCTATGTGGAATTTGTCAGTACCAACAATGATCAGTACGCCAACTTTGGCGCAGGCACCCAAAGTGTGGCCGAGTTTAAAGACGATGGCCGTGAGTTTGATGAGCGCCCGCTTGATGGCATCTTCACTGGCGAATTCCGGCTCAACTTCCCTGCCGGCGAGTGGCAACCTGAGTTCTTTATAGAAACTCCCATTCTTAAGCGTCGGGTTGTGAAAGATCCCATTATTATTGCAGAGCCGCCATTTTCTTTTGACTTGATGCTGGCGGGGCCGGAAGAATTTGAGCACCAGCTGACTATCCGGCTGGCCTCAGAGGTGGTGAAGCCCGAAACCGTGATCTTCCAGGGCAAGATTTTATATCCCAATGGCGAAGAGCAGATGTTTACCCTCAGTGGTGAGGAACGTTTATACCGGCAGCTGGCCATTAAGAACTATGACTGGGGAAGATATAGTGTGGAGCTGTCAGCCTTTGGCGAAAACATTAATGGTCGTGAATTTATGGCCCGCCTGCCAGATTATAACTTTGAAATAGAACGTCCCATTGAAAAGGTACCTGAATTGCCCGAGTCAGAGCGGCCAACACAACGTACGGTCACAGTGCCTGAACCTGAACCGGGACTCAGTACCGGGGCCATTGTTGCCATTGTGCTGGTTGGCAATCTGCTGATCCTGCTATTGGGTTGGCTGGCAGTGCGCATCTTTGTACAGAAAAAGCCCATCAAACTTAAAATAAGTCTGCCCTTTATTGGTAAGAAAAAGCAGTTAGATTTAGAAGAGTTAGAAGACGATACAGAAAAGTCCGGCAAACAGAGTTCAAAAAATGATAAATCAGCTGATATTTTGAACCTTTCGATGTCGGATGACTAAAAATCCCCGATTTTTTCAAAAAAGGTGTTGACTCTTAAGGGGGGCATTCGTATTATTCACGCCGCTGTCAGGGAGCACACCTGAACAGCGAGAGAACAAGATGCTGCGGAGTGGTAGTTCAGTTGGTTAGAATACCGGCCTGTCACGCCGGGGGTCGCGGGTTCGAGTCCCGTCCACTCCGCCATTTACATTTTCTCTATAAGCGCACGCTGGAGTGGTAGTTCAGTTGGTTAGAATACCGGCCTGTCACGCCGGGGGTCGCGGGTTCGAGTCCCGTCCACTCCGCCAATCGCTTATCCTGTGCAGTACTTCTTTGGAGTGGTAGTTCAGTTGGTTAGAATACCGGCCTGTCACGCCGGGGGTCGCGGGTTCGAGTCCCGTCCACTCCGCCAACACCTTTAAGAAGTACACCGAGCTAAACCACCGTGGAGTGGTAGTTCAGTTGGTTAGAATACCGGCCTGTCACGCCGGGGGTCGCGGGTTCGAGTCCCGTCCACTCCGCCATCTAGCCAGGGTTTAGTTTGGATTATCAGGTTAAATGTAGTCTGAGTTTATGACAAAACGACGTCACTAACATCGTTATTTACTCGTGGAGTGGTAGTTCAGTTGGTTAGAATACCGGCCTGTCACGCCGGGGGTCGCGGGTTCGAGTCCCGTCCACTCCGCCAACATTTTAACGAGTAAAAAATTGCATTATATCTCTGCGGAGTGGTAGTTCAGTT
>NZ_JXYA01000056.1 GCF_000967655.1 Pseudoalteromonas rubra | reverse complement strand
AACCAATGGGGTCCAGCTCTAAAAGGCGTACGCGCCAAACAAATGAAAGCAGCTAGAAGCGAGAGCTACCTTGAAAAGGTACTGAATAGCAAATGATTTTTCATGCTCTCACCCTGGAATATTACCCGCCTCCAATAACATGTTTTGACCATTGATAATGCCGTTTGCTGCGGCAAATGCAGGAAATGGAACGAGCAAAATAGTTTTTGCTTCGTTATCTTTAAATACTAGCGACGACTGTCTATTTGTTTGCTAAAACCAAATATCGAAGATTAAATAAAGGAATTAACATTCCTTGAATAGCGTACGTACACAGCGGTGAGTGATTTTCGAGTGATATGTTTCACAAGCTTTCCTATCTAACCGATAACAACATAAACCTGATTCAAAGTACTGACATTATAGATGTCGATTAAGTATACATTAATTGAATACAAAATGTGCGCGCCAATGTTAATTTAATGATAACCCCATGTGTCAGCAGTTTTTTATGAATTTCAAAAAGTAGCAACACATTTTAATCCTCAAGCAATTTGCCATTTTCCAGTTTAAATTTCTTAAACTGTGTGCCTTGCAAAGTGCTTCTTTGTGTATTGTCTTGCGCTTGAAATAGCTGTGTATATAGCGAGTTAGGGTCTGACAACAATGTGCTCGCAGAGTCGTCTTCACATAGCTGGCCCTCTTCAATCACCCACACGCGCTTAAAGTCTTTGGTATCTTCAATGTGGTGGGAAATAATGATTAGGGTTGCTTCTTTCCATAACAGTTGCGCTTTGCGCAGGAGCCGTTGGCGCTGCACTTTTGGTAACCCTCTAAAAGGTTCATCCATAATCACAAGACGTGGAGATGGTTTGTTAAACGCGCGGGCTATACGAACTCGTTGCCCTTCACCGCCTGAAAGCATGCCACCGCACTCACCTAAGGCGTCAATCTGTTCATTGGATAGCTGATTGAGTAGATCTATAAGCTCTGCTTGTTCATATACAGTAGGCGTTACATCTCGTTGGCTATCATTTCCATACAGTATGTTTGCTGCAAGTGACTGATTCCAAATTTGTACTTCAGGGGCTATCCACACCATCTCTTGGTGTAGCTTATGGATTTGTTCCCCTTGATACAGGCTTCCATCAACAACCAGCGTCCCCACATTGGTAGGTTTATATAGCCCAAGTAACAACCCAGCCAGGCTAGATTTTCCCGACCCCGACTGGCCTACAATAGCGATATGTTCTGAAGGCTCTATACATACATTCCAGTCTGATAATACCCGTTGACCCGTTAACTCCAGATCAATGTTGTTGAGCGTTATTTTGGCTCCATGAGATTGATTTTGCTTTATGTGCGTTTTTTCTTCCGAGTTAGATGTTTGTGGGTACCAAGTGGTGTTTTCGTCTGGTACCGACAGTGGTTCCAGCGCACGTATTAAGCGGTTGCGTAGTGAAGGATACTGTTGCACATTTTCAGCAAGCATTCCGCCCAGTTGAGGTAAGTACAGCATCCAATACAACAACACTAAAAGCCCACTGGCATCGCCGCCAAAATCTACGTATGACAATACGACCCATACCGTCAACGCTGAGCCGACCAAAAAGTTAAAAAGTGCGACATGTTCATAGCTTGCGCAAAAACGCCAACCCGCTCTAACCCAATTAACTAGCAGCCGTTCATGCTCTATTCTCACAGCTGCGCCACTACTGTGGCTACGAATGGTTTTTAGGCCGCGAAGCGCATCTAAATAAAAGTTACTTAATCCGCTGATATGCGTTCTAAACGTGAGGTCCTGCTCCTGCATTAAAGGTTGAGTTGCAAAGGTACAAGCAAGTATCGCGATACAACTAAAAGCGATAATCACGGTACCTTGTGGAAATAACACCGCAAGACCGATAGTAATAAACACAATTTGCAATGTAATTTTTAAGACGTTAAACCCTAGGACTGGTATATTACGTAACTGGCGAAGCTCATATGCACGTTGGATCATGTCTGAAGATAATCGACTGTTAAAGTAGCGCTCACCAAGATTGGGGAGTTTCTCCAAAAAGCGTTGCCGAATACGAACTTCAATACGCCGCCCTATGGCACGAGAAGTTACCGCTAAAGGCCACTCAAGTAACAGTAGTGCAAAGAAAAACAGCAATACAAAGTGCATGATTTCAAGCTTTTGTGAAAACAAGCTAATTTGCTGACTCATTTCAACTAAACCTCGTAATACAACCACCTCAAGCGCCAAGCCAAAACTAGCGAGCAAAACCCCAACAAAAACCACCATGGGATGTAACAAGCCATCCTCCATGAGGGCTTGTAAAATAGAGCACTCAGGGGTTACACTTTGCTCATCAAACTTTGCTTTTCCACAGTCATTACTCGGCTCATTCGACCTTGGGGTTGTCGAACTTTGTTTACCTGCAACGTGTATTATCACCACCCCAGACATGTATACAATGCCTTCACCCTCAGGCTCTGCAATATAATTATCAGGCGAAATGAGTTCCGGTGTTTGATAGCTGTGGTTAAGCAATAAAGCAGCCTGTTCACCTGGTTTTATTGCGCCTGAACGTATCACCTTCATAGTCATTGTGGTTGCGGCATCGAGTTTAGTGATACTTTGCCAATCATCGCTTTGCAACGCAATATCAATACAGGATTGTGCCCAATCTGCATCATTACAAATAGTGAGCATTCTGACTTTTAATAATTGCGTAAACTCACCAGATGTCACCCATTGTTGCCAAGCGCTCTCATCTATCAGTAGCTGGTGTGTATATAGCCTCTCTTGCAATGATTTGAGCGTTACCCAGTGTCGTCCAGTCCCGGGGTCCATGATTTGCACCCAGCCTGAGACTATACGCCACACTACAATAAAATGCGGCATGCCATTTGGTTGCACAACCACGGCTATAGCGGGTAATACTTCCGCCTCAGGTAGTAAAAAGTGCTCTTTTGGTGTGAGTAATTGAGTTGCATTGAGTCCAAAGTCTGTTAATACATTTTCAAGTGCCTCAATTGATGTGCCATCAATATCAGTGTGGCAATACTCTCTAAGAAGCTCATAACTTGCGTCAATGTTAAAACCAGATAACACTGCTTTTAAAACAGCCGGCCCACAGTCTAGCGCTGAGCTTTGGATAACTTCAGGAATGAAAAAAAGACGTTCTGAGTTATGCATATTCAACCTAAAGTTACTGTGTGAGATGAAACAAGTAGGATGCTGGAGATTGACTATCAACCTCAACAGCAAAGCCTATGTCAATACTGTTACCTAATAGTGTATCCACTTCGAACGTTGCACTCACAGTGCCTTGCGTCGAGTCAACTTGGGTAACATACGACTTGATAGGTTTAAGGGGAAGTGTTGTAGCTCCCGATAAGGTGATAATGGCGGGCTGGCCCTCATGAACATCTTCAATATGCTCTTTACTAATCACGGCATCTAACTGATATTGTCGATAAGGTGTTACCCTGCCTTCTTTCATTCGCCACACAGGCTGAGCTTCTAGGGTCACTTCAACAGACTCACTGTAAGCAAGGTGTGTTATGCGGCCCATAAAAAACCACATCATCCACAAGAACAGCAATATTGAACCTAAACTTAGCCCAATCCATGAACGATGACGTTCGCCATTGAGAGCGTGTAACGTTTGGGAAAAATGAACAGCCAAGTTAGTTACCTCCATTCATGGGGCGTTCGCGGAGGGTTTGCATCCTGACTTCGAGTTTAATTATCAAACTTTGTAATAATGCACTGTCTTTAGATATATCACTATATCTTGTGACTATCTTAGTTTTGGCGATGCCATTGGCAATCAAAAAGTCTTGTAGCGCGTTTATGTATTCATTGTCATTAGCTTGTTCATCGGAAGTATTAACTATAATTTGAGCGTCATAAACCAACGTGCGCGCGAAACGTTGCATAAAAGTGCTAAGCGTTAACTTTGCTTCGTTGGTTATTCTGTATTTTCTATCAAAATGCTCGGCGAATAATTCATGAACATATAATACTGTGCAACCATCTGGGGTGACCTGAACACCTTCTGGCGTATTTAGGCATTTATCCAAGTAATCTTTTACGGCATCTTCATCACTATCTACTGGGCACCCTTGGGCATCTACACCATATATCTGAGATTCAGCCAAAGTATCAAGGCATGTATCTAACACGTCTATAATACCGTCTTTATCCTGGTCTAATGGGCAACCAGAGCTATCGACACCTTTTGCTAGCGCTTTTTGTGTATCCATACGACAGGCATCAGCATGATCAGATACATTGTCTTTATCACTGTCTATGGGACAGCCAACAGCATCCACGCCGAAGCGCAGTTCGTTTTGTGCATTATCTGGACAGCTGTCTCTATAATTGGCAACGCCATCATTATCGTTATCAACAGGGCACCCTTTGGCATCCAAACCGCCAGCTTTCTCTCGTTTGCCACTTAATGGACATGCATCAAGATAATCAGGAATATTATCAAGATCCGTATCTATAGGGCAGCCCTCAGAGTTAACGCCTTTACTCAGTGCTTGCTTTCTATCATTTGGACATAGATCTCGATAATCTGGCACGCTATCTTGGTCACTATCGTTAGGACACCCTTGGGCGTTCAGCCCCTTACTTTGTGCTTCTACTGAATCATTTACACAATTGTCGAGATAATCCGGCACATTATCCGAGTCTGAATCAAGTGGGATCCCGTCATTATTCACACCTGCGCTGATTGCCTCTTGCGTGTTATTGGGCGCTTTATCACGGTAGTCTGGTATTGAGTCGCCGTCAGTATCTTTTGGACAGCCTTGTTCATTAACACCGTTTACCAACTTTTCTTTGGCATCATTTGGGCACTGATCTCGATAATCTGGTACGCCGTCGCTATCGGTCTCTATTGGACAGCCTAGGAAATCCCCATCAAGATAAATTCCCTTACTCAGCTGTAGCTTTGTATTGTTCGGGCATACATCTAATTTATTAACCACACCGTCATCGTCGCTATCAAGTTCTACACACAGGTTGAGTGACTTTGCTCTAGGCTCACTGACCGCTTTGTCCTGTAAAGTTCGATATTCAAAGCGACCGTTCATAAACGATTTGATGATATATGTTTTGCCGCTCACATCGCCATTATCTTGGAAACCTACCGTGCCAGTGAGGCCTCTGCAAGTTGGTGAGTAGCGTATTTCGTCAGCGATTTTGCTTGGCTCTGATGTTCCTGCTCGTTTTATCGCTCTCAATATGACATTGATACTGTCATAACCAAGCGTTGCAAACCTATCAGGAGCTTGTTGGTACTGCCTTTCAAACTTACTGATAAATGTGTTATTTAATTGGCTTGTTGACTTAAATACTGTTGGCACAGAGATATTAATCTGAGAGTCTTCATTTTGTTGAAGTTTGCCTAACTTTTCCCAAAATGATTGGTTATCTAAGTTCTCCCCTCCCACAAATAAAACATCATCTAGCCCGCGTTTTTTAAATTCTCGAATGATTTGGATTGCCAATGTGGTATCGGTAAATAAGAAAATGGCATCTAATGGGTTTTTTCTATGCGCTCGTACAAAACTAACTGCATAATCGGTGAACTCACGTTCAGGCATGTCTGAAAAAAATGAGCGTTGAATAGCGGTATCTATACCATAGTTTTCTTCCGCTGCTTGAGAGAATGCCTCACTTAACTCTAGTGCCCCTTCGCTTCGCTCATTAAACACTGCAACCCTTTTGAAGCCTTTGTGTCCTGCAAACTGTGAAAGTTGATGACCAAGTTCAATATTGGTGGGTAACATTCGATATACATAATCAAAATTCATTGTTGTGAGTAACACGTTGGTGGCCGTGGGTGCGATAAACACTTTTTGATTTTGCTGGTAAATTTGTGCGGCAGAAAAAGCACTAGCCGAATACTGATGGCCTGTTACGGCAACCACTTGCTTGTTGTGATATGAGAAATCTCTTGCAACAACACGGGAGTATTCTTTGATGCCTTCACCAGCAGTCAAAATAGAGGTTGTTTCTAGCGCTTCATACAGCGCCTCTTCTCGCTCGTCGATTACGAGTTCAACCGTTTGGCCTAACACGCCGCCTGCGTCATTAACTTCCTGTACAGCAAGTTTTGCGCCTTCTACAAACAGCCCTCTTCCTTGTGGCCAAGCTACACCGATAGTGATAGTACCGTCTTCTTGAAACGCTTTTATTTGTTTGGATTGCTTTGTGTCGCAAGCCATGAGCAATAACAATAAACCACATAAAATAAATACTTTATGTATGATGCTTTTATTGATAAAGAGCGCACTCATTTGGCTCAAATTATTCATTTTTTCAGCCTTTGCTATTGTTTGTCTTGTCGCTCTGGTTCAGAGTTATCCGCCCAATCTCCAGCGTTGAGCATCAAAGGCAAGCCGTCTTTTTGTCCGCCGATGATCACCACTTTTGCATTATCCGATGACGCAAGATCTTTCGTTGCTTGAATACCATGCCAACGCAAAACCCTATCGCTCATAGTGGCGTTTATTTTCTCTGCGTAGTCTTGTATACCAGCGGCTTCAATACGTTTGCGCTCCGCTTCTTGTTGCTCTGCTTTTAATTTAAATGTGTAGGCTAAGAAGTGTTGCTCTTCTACGAGCTTTTCTTCTATTGCAGTGCGAACGCCTGAAGGCAGAGAAACACTGCGTATGACGATGTCATCAACAATGACAAACTTTCTACCCACTTCTTCTATTGCTCGTGCGATTAACTTACTAAGCAACATACCTTTGTTGGTATATATTTCCTCTGGCGTATGGTTACCCAAGCCCTTACGTAAAACCGACTCTATTTGCGGTAATATAATTCTATTTGGATAATCTGGTCCTACCTTTTGGTGCAATACACCAAGTAATTCAAAGATTGGTCGATAACGTACAGCAACCTTGAGCGTAACGGGCAAGCCTCGATTTGTTAGTACATCAAATTCATGGCGAATGATTTGCACTCGGGTATCGTAAATTGCCGCATAATTGAGAGGAAACAGAAAGTGTATCCCTTCAGTTAAGATATGATCGGTTACTACCCCGCCATCAAATGGGCGATATAACACCCCCCCTTCCCCCGCCTCAATGTAAACAATGGCACGTTTCCAAAGCACAATAAGCAACACTAACGCTAATAAGACCAAAGCAACCTTCGCAGGCATTTTTAGCGAGATATGGTTTTTTATCCGCTGCCAAAATTTCATCATAGGCTTAGGTAAACTAGCCTTATCAGGAGACTCATTTTTAGGTGTATCAGAAGTGTGAGCCATAGTTGTTTATTTCCTTTAAGGATGGGCGATAATTAGCAATGCGTTGCTTCGCTTTAGTACACAAGGCAATGCAATATTGAATGTTTTGGGGTCTAGCGAGCTAAAGCTTTCATCTAAAATGATTAAATCCGCTCGCTGAAGGAGTGCTCTGGCGATAAACACACGACTTTGCTCTCCATGAGATAAATTCCAGCCTCCTTCACCAACCATTTGGTGCAACCCCGCAGGCATTTTATTAATTAGCTTGCCAAGGCCTAGCTCGTTGCAAACCGTTTGAGCATCAATTAAGTCAGCTTCACTTGGCGGCCAACAACGTCCCATTAGTAGATTGAAAGCCAATGTTTGCGAAAACAGATAGTTGTCGTGAAATTGTGGGGCCATGACAATCTTTTTACGCCATAGCTCATTGTAAACTGCTTTGAAAGACGTACCGTTTAATGAGAGTTCACCTTGTTGCGGCATATATGCGCCCGCGATTACATTACCTAGGGTAGACTTACCGGCACCTGAGTTACCTTCTAGCAACATTTTATCTTTTGCGTTGATACTAAAGTCACAGCCATCCAATATTTTGCGCTTATTGAATGAAAAGTGTAATTCACGAGCTTGTATAGTCGGATATTCTGCGCCTTTTGAGTCTGCATGAGTAAAGCTTGCTTGAGATTGAGTTGAGTTTGCGCAGGTTTCGGCTGCGCCTTCATACATAGGCCGTAAGTTTACCCAAGCACATCTTGCTTCGAGCAAATATTTTACACTATTGGCAAATTGCTCAAGAGAAATAGCCGCGAGTAAAATAGCTCCAATACAGACTGACAAACTCGCAACATCTACATTATCACTTGTCAGTTCAGGCATGAGCAGAAGCAACGACAAAAACAGCCAAACTCTTCGGCCAGCAAATGTCGTTAATACCGCTCCCCATTTGTCGAGCTGCTCGCAAAGTTTTGTATAGTTGCTCAGGTCTTCATCTTCTACTAAGTGTCGTTGCTCGGGCATTTCTTGAATAAATCGAGTCCGGTGACCTACCAATTGCTCAGATAGTTTACAATTTAATTGTAAATCAAAGGCAAGCCAGCGTTTAATCTCTCGATAGTATTTCAAACTTAACATGCCTATCAATATTAGCAGCGTAGTTAACAGTATTGAATGTGACCAACTTACCCCTGCGACTGCCAAGATGATACCTGCTAAAAACACTTGAGTTAACGCGGTGATAGCAATAAATGACATGCCAAAGCTTTGCGCTTCGAGTAAATCAATGTCCATCACTTGACCCATAAAATGGCCACTACTGTGACGGCGAACGTCATTGGGCTTTAGTTTTAAGATCCCCTGCAATAGCTGTTTACGAAGTTCTGCGCCAAAATCAAGCGACAGCCTATTTTTAATCTTCAGGCTTAAATAGTAAAAAGGAATGGCACTGAACAGCAGTAAAGCCCAAAGTGAGAATACACTGTCATGATCATTTGTTTCAAAAACACCGAGTCCGATCACATACCAACTTATAATCAACATTATTTGAAATAATAAAGCAGCGCCAATACTCAGCATTAGACCTTTTAAAAACTTTGCCTGCTTGAATTGTGCAAATATGTTGTCATATGCAGCAGGGTGAAATATCCACGCTTGTATAACGGGTGTATTTGATAATTTTTCGATTAGCAATGACTCAAGTACTTTTTCATGCTGCTTAGTAGGTAGCCCCAATGGTAAAAGTTGCTCTGACAATGATTGCCTTAAGGGGAGAACATGCTCTTTTGTGAGTATATCTTTGAGCTTTGTTAAAGGCAGCAGGCTAAATTGTTGCTTGTAATTTAGTATTACCGCATTTTGGCGTTTAGTTTTAAGCAATACGATAAAGCCATTATCTGGCATCATCAAAATACACGGGCCGCAACACTTTAACATTTTAATTACATCGGGATAGTTTGATGTATTGCTTTGAATGTCAACACCTGAGCAGTTGGCAACTTGCTCGAACCAATCATCAAGGTTTACATCACTCCTATTTGCATTTTTCGTTGCTGAGGCAAATTCTGGGCATGCGCTAGTACCCCTAATATCACTTGCTAAAAAAGAGGCGGCGACATGTAAATTTGACAACGGCCAGATCAAATCATCCATAATTGTAGATAGAGCAAAGTATCCTTCACTATTTGAATTATATAAATAAAAACAGGTTAAAACGATTAATAATCACATGCAATGCCTATTATGTCAAACGATAAAAGCATGATTTAATCATTCTTCATGCGGTATTTCGCGTTAATTGATGCGAAGGTATGTTGGAGATGAGGTGTAAACATAAGGCAGCTATCATTTTACAAAGGCGTTTTACAGCTAGTATTGCTCCTGAGAAGACACAGTAAGCTTTGTCTCTATCCTCTGCCACAGTATATAGATTAAAGGAATATTATTTATGACTCGATATTTTAGGTGGCCAAAATCACTATGCCACTACAAACCGACTCGGTATGGATTTGGGCTCTATAAGTAGAGCCGTACACACTCGTAGGTGGTAAAGCCGGTTTCCAGTGCGATGAGTGTCAGAAGCATATTAACCACGCCGCGCTCTGGTAGTTTTGCACATACCAGGGCGCCGAGTGGCGCGCCGATGATCACGACGGGGATTGCGGCGTGCACCATCAACTGAATGTCGGGGGTTAATGTGTGTAGCAACGCAATATTGGTAAAAGTGCCCACCACTGAGGTGACGGCCATGATGATCACGCTGGTTGCGGTCGCGACTTTGATGTCTTTTTTCAGCATTAAAACGAGATAGGCAAAGATAAAGATATCGGCTCCTGAGCCAACCAGGCCGCTGGCCAGCCCGCCAATAAAGCCCACCAAAGGAATGGCCCGGTAGTCGGTTGAACATTCGTGGATATGAGACTGGATCCCCACTCTGAGCTGCTTTATCAAAGTGATGGCAAACAACACCAAAAGGACACTGAATAATGATTTAATCGCCAGCCTTGGCAGCAGATCACTTAACCAGAGCAAGGAGACGATCACTCCCGGGATTGCGCCGGTTAATGCGTTAAATACGACTCGATGATAAAAACGGATTTTAAAAAACAAAATGGTCAGTGTGGCAGCAACCATGCCAAAAGATTGAATACCCAGTGAAAACACTTTGGCGGTGGCAGGTTCTATCGCCAGTACTTTGGTCATCACCGGAAACGCGACCGCGCCGCCGCCCAGCGCCGTACCGCCGGCAATAAAGGAGCCGAACACCATGGTCAGGGCAATCTGTATTTGCTTATGAAAATTGCTCAGGGCTAACTCCGGGCCAAGGCTTACCAGCCAGAAAAAAACCAGGCAGGGATAGACCAGCAGCATGATTGAGCGTTTCTTTATTTTGTGGCGTAGGGTGTTTTGCAGCATACTTTCTCCTTAAGTACCTGCATTGTATCCTTGATATTCATTAAATTGGAACAAAAACTGCTCAAAATTTCTTTACAGAAGATGATTTTTTTGTGACATAACCTTTACATCCAGTGCCCTGTTAGTGGGTTGCTTCGGGCATTACTACCTGATCCCGGCCATTGCTTTTAGCCTGGTACAGGCACTGATCGGCACATTTAAATGCTGCGTCCGATGTGCCCAGCTGCTGTACATTCATCGCATGGCTGACACCAAACGAGGCGGTCACACGCAGTGTGGTGTCTCCCAGTTTAAACGGGGCGTCTCTTAGTGCATTGACCATGTTTTGGCTAAATGCCTGAAAATCATCACGCTCTTTTGCCACCATCAGGAATTCTTCACCGCCCCAGCGGACAAACAACTCATCATCGGCAACAAACTTTTGCAGTCGGGTTGCCGCCTCGGCCAGCACCCCATCTCCCTTGTCATGGCCATAACTGTCGTTGATCTGTTTAAAGTGGTCCAGGTCGATCACCACCAGCCGGTATAACGCATCGGTGCGCAACCTTTTCGGCTTTGTCATTTCCTGCTGATACAAACGCCGGTTGGCCGCCTTGGTGAGCGGATCAACAAAGCTCAAATCGTACAAGCGGCGGTTGTCTTTGCTCACAGCTCTGGCCCGCAGTGCCAGCCACCCGGCGCCAGTGAATGCCAGGATCAGCCACAACACCAACAGCCTGAAGCGCTGTTTATCAAGCAATAGTTCAAGGTTAGATAACCGGCTTTGAGCACTTAACAGGTCACGCTCCTGAGCAATTTGCTGCACTTCCAGGGCGGTATCCAGCGCAACCAGCTCATTCATGATCATGGCTTTTTCCTCTACCCTGACCTCTTTCAGCAGTGCCAGTGCCGCTGCTGCCTGGCCATGGCTTTCCAGTACTTGTGCCAGAAAAAGCCGACTTTTGAGCAGCCAGCGGGTGTGATTAAGCTGGCTAAATACCGCCACGGCCGACTGGGTTGCCGATTGCGCAGCATCAATTTTTCCGCCAGCATAATGCGCAAAGCCCAGCTCCAGCCAGCAGATCCCGTGCTGCATAGGATAGTGTTCTGCGCTGGTCATATTGATGCAGCGGGTGGCTTTTTGTGTCGCGCCATCAAGGTCTTTTTCCAGATTAAGCAACCTGGCTTCATTTTTAAGTGCCACAATTCGATAGAAACCCCCGGTATCCTCATCCAGATAGCTGAGCGCCTGTTCGAATTTCTCTCTGGACTGGCTGACTTGCCCGGCGCGGTTATGTGCAAAAGACTGGTTCAGCAAGATCATAGACATGTACTCAGGGGTGGCACCGGCATAACGGCCGTAAAGTGTTTCGGCCTCACTCAGGTACTTTAATGCGCTTTGCCATTGCTCCAGGTGCACATACAAAAGCCCAAGATTATTGTGCAACAGCGCATGCAGGCGGTCATCGGGCCACGCTTCAACCTGCTTTATCCCTTTCAGAAAATACTGCTGCGCCTTAACCAGCTCATTGGTTGCGTTAAAAACCACACCAGCCGTGTTATAAAGCTCTGTTAAAAGAAACCCGACATGGTGTTTTTGCGCAATCGTCGCCCCTTCCACAATGGCAGTGCGCGCCGCTTCCAGGTCGCCTGTGCGCAGCGCAACCTTTGTCCGGGCTTGTGCAACCCAAGCCTGCAACCAGTGTAGCTGATTTTTTTGTGCCAATTCAGAGAGCTGCTTATCTAACGCAGCGCGTTCGTCATCGTCGCTCGCGGCGCGTCTGGCAGTCCACAGCACATACACGGTTTCGATTGGCTTTAAATCAGGGTTGTCTTGTTGCCACCGAGCCAGTTGCGATAATGCCGCCTGCGGCGACTGTGCGGCCAGTGCATACATATCGAGCAGCGGATGCGATGGGTCTCGCTGCTTTAACTGATCTTCGGGCGGTATTACTAAGGGTGCTTGAGCTGGGCGCTGCATTTTGGCACCGTGCAACCAAAAGGTATCCAGCGTTGCCACTATCAGCATAGAAACAAAAAATAAGCTCAGCGCGAGAAAGGCTTTTTTATACATAACCCGGGTCATTCAAGGGTGTTTACTAAATTATACAATAAAGTGGCTAACTAGCCATGAAGCTAGCCATATGCCAGTGACCGAATTATTGGCGGTAACATGAGTGTTGCTCATACGTTGATTTGAGCAAAGGCAATCATCTATACCAAAGCGTGTAAGCCTTAATTTTCCATGTCCAAATGACAGTTTTGACCGTAACCTGTTCACTTTGGGCAAGCCAGCAAGCTGATAATCGCCTAACGCTATGAAAAGTACTCACTCAGCTCTTGCCCATCATTACCCTTGACGTTAAATCCATACGCTTTTTCTCTGTTAATTTTTCCACTATTTTTGATAATGTGTAAAAACATCCACTCAATTTTAAACTGAGGATCTTTAAAATCGTCATACAAGAAGTACTTCCCTTGTAAGAGCTGATGGTAGAAAGATGAATATCGCGTTGTTATGCTCTCAAGATCTCTGCTTGTGTTTTTCAATAAAATGTTTACAGAACGAATATCCAAGAAGTTTCTGGGTACTCTTGCATTAAGCATTGTTTCTAATGATTTTATGAGCTTAAATCTAATTTTTTTGATGTTGGTGTTATGAATAAACTGCGTAATACGCTCTTTATTTGCAGAGCCTGAACCTACTTCAGTAATAAAAAAATCACTTCTAACTTGGTTTAGAATATCCAACTGCATATCATTAATGATTAACTCGTAGGGGTTGGCGTTATCTTGAGATGCAAAATACTCCTTCTGCTTTTCAATGTAACCTTCAAAGCTGCCAATTCCCATCCCGCCACAATTTGAAAGCTCGTCACTAAGATTGTTTGAAACCAACTCTTTAGCCTTTGCCACAATACAGTTGTAAAATTTAGCTGATTCACATAGAGCTTCAAGTAAATTATGCAACACAAGCGATCTAGGCGGCCAGGAATCAATACTTCCACACCCTATAAGTTGCTCTGACTTTTCAATTGCCATATATAGATACTGAATACTATCTAGCAGGGAAACTGGCAACTCTGTATATTTATTGTCTTTAGACAAATGCAAATGAAGATTTCTTCTCCCTTTTAGCCAATACAAGAGAGCTAAATTTTTCTGGTATTGTGGGAGCACTCTGTCAACTTCTATGGAATCAATACAGTTGTTAAGTGTTCTAATCCTATCCGATATATCACTTGTATCCCAGCAGGCATAAGTGTCTGTTGAACCTTCCTCTTTGCCTTGCCTGAGGTGAGCAGTTCCTGCTTCTTCTTGATGTACACCTGTCAATTTACCCAGTGCCTGAGCATACCAAAGGTTCATGATGATATTGGTATTTTTTGCATGGCTCTGATGCCAGGCAGTCAGCTGCTTACTGTTAATTCGATTTTGAAGCTTTTGAGCAAAACCATCCTTGGGCTCACTCTTCTCTTCCCACATATCTCTTTGATGATGGTACAGCCCTTCATCATGCACCTGCGTAGCTTTTGCGTGCAACTTGAATATCTCAGTCAACCAGTCATAAAATCTATACTTTTTTTTGTATTCATCTTTCAATTTATTTATTCTTTCACTACAACCATTCCATGGCAAAATCTCCATAACGCCTATATAAGTAACAATAAAGTTCAAATAAACATAACTCGCTCTTACCTTGAAGCCTCTCTCAATTAAAGATTCAGCTATAAGGTAGTACATTTTTACGTATGAAAACATAGAAAAGCAGCCTTCAACACTACTATCTTTACTCGAATCAAGGTCTTGATAACAAACTGATTGTTTGTATAAAAAGTCAGAAAAAGAAACGCTGCCATCAATGAGTTCTTCAGAACATTGCGGAAAGATGATTGAATAAATTTTCTCTATATAACTGTCCCACCTCTCACTAAACTCTTCTTTCCAATCATTTTTATCATGGTAATCCCCTTTCCTTTGGGTAAGCCCATCCACATACTCACCAACTATATCATTAATCTTAATAATAAAATTTGACTGCAACCAAGTAAGCAGTATCAAGCATGTCGTAAAGTCAATCCCTTCAATTTTCTTACAATTAGAAAATCCGTTATTTTCCTCAATGAGTTTTTTTACAAACTCACCGACTCCATCCCTTACTCCAACAAAGTTATTTGAATAATAATGAACCAGCAAAGTTTGGTATATAACATCAGGATCGACGGACTTAAGATATAGACTGCCATTGTATTTTCCCTGG
Source organism: Pseudoalteromonas rubra (assembly GCF_000967655.1). Taxonomy (GTDB): domain Bacteria; phylum Pseudomonadota; class Gammaproteobacteria; order Enterobacterales; family Alteromonadaceae; genus Pseudoalteromonas; species Pseudoalteromonas rubra_A. Next base: position 42,512 of record NZ_JXYA01000056.1, on the reverse strand, counting down.
CCGACATTAACATTACTCCAGGTAAGAGAGCGCTTTACCTCTTCCATCTCTATCCTTGGTGTCTGATTCGTCTTTAGCGACAGAGAGTTCAATGACAACATGGAAAGAACCAGAACCTCCCTATGTCTTATATCTCCATCTTTGAATAACTTTTTAAATATTACTTTCAACTCAGTACTGCGGTAAGGCATACCCAATGACTGGCAAGAAACATTTAACGCCTCTCTGTAATACCTCCATGCTAACATGTAGTTTCTTCTAACTTCAGAAATAAGACCTTTTTTAAGTAATACCCGAATTAGCATATAGTGAGACGAAAAACTGGGTCCTCCGTCATGCCTCCAGGTTTCACCTTTTGGCTCTCTCAATACTTTTTTTAGCAGATGTTCCGCGTTGCTGTAATGACTGCTGGCTTTATCATAAGACCGCTCCCATGTATTGATATCACCCAGAATGACATCTACATCAGCCCTTGCCTGTAAGCTTGTTTCAATGCCACTTCTATCCAGCCACTGTCTTTGTGCTTCGTATATTTGAATTACCTTATCGTAGGAACTTAGGCCAAAGGTGTAATTAGACGCTTTTGCTCCCACACTTTTTGAAATATACTTTATTTCTTCTTCATGATGATTGAAAAACCTGTATTCAAATAGTCCGCGTCTAACCTTCCTAATAAAAGAGTAATTAACATGTTCTATGACGTCTTTGATCGCATTTTTAAGATGTGGCTCGGCATGTATATCTATTCCCTCGTATGTTCTGTCCAAGTAAGAACCCGAAAAAGGAAGCTCATGGAACTTAAACAGGTCAACAACAGAGTTAATTGTTGAAATAAGTAACTTATCGTCATTCCCCCCAAGCTTTGCTTCCATTTCCCAGGAAACCATTTCGTAAGCATTCGCGGCGAGCAGGATCCTGGAGATCTCTTTCTTATCCAGGTGAAGATATTTTAAACGCCCATTCTCAATATTAAGTTTGGGGTGTTGTACAGAACTCTGCTTGTTATGACGTTTATAGTTTTCTTTCGTTGACTGTTCCAGAAACTGGTGGAGTAGAACTGTTAATCTTCGATAGTTACCCCATGAGTGAATAGTAAGGAAACGGATAAAACGGTTTAAAATAAACTGATAGTTTTTATAGACAATTAGATCATCGCCTTCTATTTCTTTTTTCTTACCGCCTTGCTCTTCCCATCCAAAAACCCATCTTATGTATTTATTTTGTATTTCATCTGAACGACTAATCACGGTATCATGATTTGGTTTTGAAAAACCTGCTTTATCATAAAATCCCTCCATATTCTTAGAGCCAAAGAGTACATTCATTGTATATTCAAAAACCATACTATGTAGTACATTGGGACGACGATCAGAGTAGTCAGACAGTAAACTGGGAACGTAGAATATTTGGTCAAAAACCCCTTCATAAAGTGCATTTTTGGAACCCGACTCAGAGTGGTAGTTATCGACAATTTCCCTATCGCCAATAAAGATAAACCGGCAATATCCACAAGTTAGAATTGACTTCATTCTACCAAGAAAGTCTTCAATGAGATCCCGTTTTGTGCCTTCCGGTTGCTCTGTATTTTTATCTCCTAATTTATCAAGCTCATCAAAAACGAAAACAAATGTGGATCTTTTTTTCTCAATTTTCAGCAGTTCGAGCATTTTATTTTCAACTTGCCTGTCTGAAAGCCGCCTTCTTTTATACTTAGCTTTATTAGCTACATTGCTCATGCCAGACTTTAAACTGCTCGACATTTCTAGTTCCTGCTCATAGTCGGCTTGCATCAGTAAGTTTTTACATTTACTGAACCAATTAATCCGACTCGCAATGTTTGGTACCCGGAAAAGTAAAATCGAAGGTATACATAGTAAAAAGAGTATTAAGGAGGTGACTTTTTGCCAGAAATTTACCGCCATAAACCGTGTAGAAAATCTCGCGCAGTAACTTTGTTCACTTAGTACCCGGTCGTACATTAAGCTAATGCAGTCCATCATAACGCCACGAAAATGAAGAACCTTTGAATCGCTTAAGTTAACGTTAAGCTTAATTACCCTTTTGTGATCAGATAGAACATCTGTATAAAACTGTTTAAAATGATTGTTGTATATCTTTATTGAGATCTTTGGAATGTTTGAGATGAATTGCCTGGTTGCGAATACTACTTCCTTTAGCTTTGACTTAGCTTTATCTTGCTCATCCTCGTTACTATTACCCGCTGCCTCCTCAACTTTACATTCAGTATTGTTATGATCTTTATGTTCTACAGGCCCGGCATGAGATTCAACTTTGCTTTTGTAATCTGCTAGTACTTTTTCAACTAATTGACTTTTACCTACTCCCCTGTATCCACCAACCAAATAGCACGCGCCCAGCTCCTCCGATTGTTCTAAGGCACCCAGAAGATCTATTCTCAGTGAGCTTCGGCCAACAAAAAACCGACTTATTGTTTTCGGAAACTCAGAGTCTTCATGTATAGGAAATAGAAAACTCGGAAATTGATGTGTAACCTCTTCTTTTTGTGACGAGCCTGAACTTTCACCGCGCATAAATCAACCCAAAAAAAACCAATATATAAACAAATAAACAACAAAAACACACAAAAAACAACATTTAACATTGGGAGTGTCGGTTTTGGGCTTCCGTCCATCCAGTCAGCCATAATGCATCACCTTCGATATTCTCTGGTGAAGGTTCAATTTGTTGACCTAAAAATTTTGTGTCGTATCGTCCGCTAATTATCAATGCAGAGAATTCACCACAGAACCGGAATATGATTGTATTTAAAATAAAAAAGCATACCTCAATACTGGGGTATGCTTTACGTTGGACTATCGTGAGTCACCACGAATTTTGCTCTATGTGACAGGCTAATTTATGGTCCAGGCTTGCTGTTGCTGGCGTGTATCAAACTCCCAGCTATACACCAGCGGCTCAACACCTGTGCTGTAATACCAGATCTCGGCTGTTAACTTTTGCTCTGAGTGTGGCAGTTCAATTTGGACCGTTAATCCAGTGCTATCAACAGGTGCTCGTAAAAAGCAGTTATCATCGTTGATGAGCGCGGCACCTTGCTTGCAAACATTAAGATAGGCACGACTGTTTACCACATTTGGCGCAACAGAGACGGTTAGCGGCACATCGGTCTGAAAATCAAATGACTCATCCACGACCACCGCTTCCATTCCCTCTCCAGCAGACGCTTGCTCTTCCACCGGCTGTTCGTTCAAACCCTGCTCTTGGGTGCTGTCCTGTTGCGGCTCAGTCGCCCTCGTTTGCGAAGCGACTTCATTCGGTTGTGCCTCGGTGGTGCTTGATGTGTTCACCTGCGCAGTGCTGCTCGCAGGCTGGCTTTGCCCTTCTGAGCCACCCGAGCCGCCACCGCATGCCGTCAACATAAAAGGGATAAGAATTGCGATTAACTTGTTCATGATGTTCTCCTAGTTTTGTGCTGCGTTGCTGATGGTGTGTTGATAGTCAGGTACCGGGTTTTCGAACCAGGTGGCATTGAGTGCGCCTGCCGACTCAGCAAAGGTCGCGAATTGCGGGTATGCGCTCGACATATCCACGCGCTCCATTGGATGGTCCCACTGAGCATTGATGATCAGAGCCCAGGGCAAACCCGTTGAGGTTTGGAAATATCCATTGGTTAATGATGTATCATCCCCCTGATTTAGGTAGCTGCTATCAAAGGCTTCGGTTGGCTCATGGTTTTTAAGGTGAACTTCCCAGCCTCGGCCATTGTTTTGGTCAACAAAAGGACCGTGGTAATGGCCATCAACCGCAAAAATAAATGGGTCTACCTTGGCGCTTGTCGCAACGTTTGCGTTGTAACTGGTAGCCAGTGGTATAGAAATTTCAAATGGATAAGGTGCTCTTTGGATATCACTACAGCCGCTTTCAGTTCTAAAGAACTTACAGCCTGGCTGGACCGGTACCATCTCTCTGGTGTCGGCAAAGATCACCACTATGGCTTCGTTTCTATTGGCTTCCAGCGGGCTGCCAGCGTGTTGCGAGCCATCAATGGTCAGCTCAATCTGCGCTTCATCCACATCCCGACGGGCGATGTCTTTTAACCGGATGGCAAAGGCATTGTGGTAACCTGCACCCACCGCGATAAGCGCCCCCTCAATGTGATAGCGAACAACCTGGTTACCAACCTGACTGGTCGTCACACGATATCTGACCACCACATCATTAAAATCGTAATCGCCTTTTTGCGGCCACAAGTCTTCAAATGCCGCCGTTTTCCACGAGGTCGAGTTCTGGATCAGGCTGCTGGCAACAACGGATACCTTTAAATCTTCCACTTCGCCATTATCAATGCCCCCCTGAGGCGCAATATCACGATTGTGAGATACTCTGAATCTGGCCCAGGTATCGCCAGCCACTGCATCAACGGGTACCGGCACCAAAATACGGTTCTCACCGGCAACGCCCTGATATTGGCTTATCACTTGCTCCGCAGCTTGAAACTGCCCATCCCCGTTCCAGTCAATCCAGCCATTCACATAGCCAGACTTAGATAGCGTAAAGGAGATCAGCGTCTCGTACCCGGTTTCTAAATTGGTTAAAAAGCTAATGCCATTGTCATCATCTGCCGCTTTGGGCAAGTGCTCTGCACTCACGCTCTGACCAAAAAATAAGTCGCCAATATGATGACGTGCACCATTGGCACTAAGCGACGTGCCATAACTGTCGGGTGCATCACCGTAGTCTATGGTTGGCTCTTGCGTGTCATCAATAATGGGGGCTGTTGCGCAACGTGCACCGTCATTGGTGTTCGACAGCGGGCCATAGGCAAATAATTGGGTGTTAGCCGGGTTGTTTATATCAATCTTAAAAACATGGCCGTCCTGGTTTCTGCTGATATAAAAGTTGCTCTCAACGTCAAAGTACACCGCGCCAAATGTGCCCGACTGACCCACATTGCCCAGGTTGGTACTGGTGCCGTTCGATACGTCAATGCGATACAAATTACCATTGCTGTCTACACTGTAGGCCAGGCTGGCATTCTCATCTGGCGCAAACGCCATATCGAAAATATTGAGGTTGAGTGCGCTGCCATCAATGACTCGCTGTGCTTGCAGATAATCGCCGCTGTCTTCATCGAGCGATACACGGTACAGGCCCAGGCTGGCACCCTTTTTATAAACGTAAAATGCGTTTTCATGAATGGCAACGTCACCCACATAAAAGTTCGTATCCGGAAACCCCGACGTCATTATGGGCTCAAGGACGTAATCTTTTCCCACCCGACCGATATCCTTGTTGCTGTAATCCCAGCCATAGATGTAGCGGTCATGAACACTAAACCCTATGCCATTGAGTTTATTATTGGTGCCTACACTTTGCGCAAAGGTGGTATACGACCCCGACACCAGATTAACACCGTACATAGTTGCAGTATTGCCCTGCACCAGGAATGCTTTTGACGGGCATGTGTCAAACGGGGCGGCTGATACCCCTGCACAAAATACGCAGGCTCCAAAAACTAGTTTTTTCATGTGACTCTCCAACGTTTTGTTTTGCTACATTGGAGACTGCAAGCATGAGGCCAATTTTAAACCATTGAAATTAAAGGGTTTAAAATTTCGTTGAAAGAAACTTTTGCAATCTGCATGGCAGTATCAAAATAAAAATGCGATTTAAAAATGCGCAAATAGTTGGTCCGTCACTCTGAATAGCGGCCCGCTAGAAAATAACGCCACGCTTGGCAGCATGGTTTACCCGCTGGCAGGTGCCCAAAACCAACCTGCATGATTGTTTATCCAGGCGGCTTTGGTTTTTAACCTTGTTATAGCCTGAGTATTACTCAGTGCCACACGCCTACGCTCATCTCTGAGGTAAACCCGGGGCCAAATGCCGCAAGCAGGCTGGCATCGCCGCGTCTGGCGCTGTCAAAGGTACGCTTTAAGACATCAATGACAGCCACGCTGGAGGTGTTGCCCGTTTCGGCCAGGCAAGCTCGGGAGCGTGCAACCATCTCAGGCTCAAGCGATAAACACCGAACCAGCTCATCGAGAATACGCTTACCACCGGTATGAAAAATGGTGCTGTCGACCTGATTGGCATCGCGCGACAGGCTGCGTCTGCAAAATGATTGCAAATAAGGTGCTACATGGGGAATTGAGTGCATAACTTCCTTATCCAGAGAAAACTTAAAGCCCTGGTGGGTAATATCATACTCAATGTAAGGCATGGTATCTTTAATAGTCACACTCTGATTATTAATAAGCTTAAGGCCTGGCACCTGGCTGTCACCACGCATTACCACAGCCGCTGCGCCGTCGGCAAATAGCGCATCGCTGATAAAGTCCTGTAAGCGGTTGGCCTCTTTATGAAAACACAATGAGGAGGTTTCAACGCAGACGATCAGAACATTGCTGTTGGTACGATTCTGACAATACTCAAACGCCCGGCCAATCGCCGAGGCCCCCGCCACACAACCCAGTTGTGCAATAGGAATTTGCTTGGTTTCGTTTGGCAAGTCCAGGCGGTTGATCAGGTGCGCGGTTAACGAGGGCATCATAAACCCGGTGCAGGACGTGGCTATCACCATATCAATCTCGGCCTTATCCAGTTTGGCATTATCTATCGCCTCCCTGGCAACGGTTTCGGCCATGTCGATAGCCGCATCCTTATAACGGGCGGCCCGCGCGCCAAAGTCCCCAAGCTTAACAACCTCAGTCAGGGGTAAGATCAGGTGCCGGTTTTTCACTTCGGTGTTTTGGATCATTTCAAACGCCCGCTGCTTGTAGGGGCTATCGGGGTGACAAATTTCAATCACAGTCATGATGTCATCGGCATTGGCTAAATGCTCGGGGTAAAAAGTCGCTGGTTTGCATAATGTGGTCATGTTGTATCTCCTTTTAAAATTCATACAACAAGACCTGTGGCACAGAAATAAATTTCACATAAATAAAAAATAAAATTAACAAATAAATTTTAAAATAATTCCTTTTTTAAATTTAAATCAGATAATTAGACAGAAACACACAATAAAAAGCTTTCTATAGTTAACAAGCAGGCATACATTTATTTTGGTATGAAACGCGCTGAGTACAGTGAAGGATGTTAGTCTGACCATTGATTGTCATAAATCCTGCCGCCTTTGTTTAACAAGCGAATTTTTCAGTTCTTTGCAATGTCATAAACCATCATTACGAGTTTTATCACACAATAATGCAGAGCCATGCACTGAAAAATGAGAACAGGCGCCATCAAAAAATAGCGCCCGCACTAAACCGCAAGTATATTAAACGACTACTTGTGACCAAACTGAAGGTGGTCAAGCTCCAGATCATTTTCGGTGTTTTCAATAAAGATCCGGTAAATTCCCTGACTGCTCTCAATACCAAAGAAATGGTCGTCTTCAACGGTACTGTAGAATGAGTCATCAGCAATTGATACATAACCCGAATCACCAATCATGTTCCCTTGTTCATCGTAGGCTATAAAGCGGGTTAGACCTTTACCATCAACCCAAACCAGGCCTGCATAATTAGGGAGCTTGCCGAGTGTATTTTTATCAAATGTAAAGCTGACTCCCGCTTGCGTGGACTGGTTAACATAATAACTTCGACAGCCTGTACAGTACCCATCTATCTTTCCATCGTCCGCGTCCACAGAATCAACATAACGAGCAGTATTACGCACCAAACCACGGCTAGCACTCACGCCTGGTACACTAAGGTGACCCGATTCAAATGTCTCCAGATGACTGTAAAGCGCACTCTGAGCATAGGAGTAAAACGGACTGTCACGTTCAAAATCTCGATAAGATAATGGCTTAATGGTCTGTGGTGCCCCCAGATAACCATATTGCAGATGATCTATCTCCAGGCCATCGATTGTATTTTCAATGTACAGCCTGGCGATGCCTTTGTGCGCAGTCACGCCAAAAAAGTGATCATCCGAAACAGTGCCATAAAATGAATCATCAGCAATAGATACCTGACCAGAATCAGCAATCACATTGCCAAACTCATCATAAGCTTTAAAGCGTGTTTCGCCTTTGCCGTCGGTCCAGACAATTCCGGCATGAGTCGGCAATGTACCTAACTCGGCTTTATTGAAGGTAATCATCAGGCCCAGCTCGGCTGACTGGTCAACATAAAAACTTTTACACGACGCGCACTTGCCATCAACAACCCCATCGTCACCATCAACAGAGTCAACAAAACTAGCTGGTGCGCGCACCACTCCGCGTGAAAAGCTCGCTCCTACAGCATCACCCATGCCATGCTCAAATGTTTGCAAATGAAAATACCCAAACACATCTTTGAGTGCATAAAAAGGGCTATCCTGTTCAAAACTCAAATAAGGGGTTGGACCAATAGGCAAGGCGGGTTGAAGGTTTTGGTAACCAAACTGAACATGATCAATTTCCAGATCATCTTCACTGTTTTCGATATAGATACTGGAAACACCGCTCTCTGAAATCACACCAAAAAATGTATCATCCGCCGTGGTACCATAAAATGAGTCGTCAGCAATATTGATCAAGCCTGAGTCTGCTATGACAGCGCCTTCGTTGTCATAGGCAATAAAACGCGTTAACCCCGCACCGTCTACCCAAACAACACCCACATGTGTAGGTAAGTGTCCCAGGCTCACAGCGTCAAACGTTATTGTCACACCTTGCTTGTTACTTTGGTTCACATAAAAGCTATGGCAGCTTACACACTGCCCATCCAGTACACCATCGTCAGCATCTACAGAGTCGACAAAATTGCTTGGCGTACGAACATAGCCATCTGAGAAAATAGCGCCTTTTTCAAGATCTGTGCTGCTTTCAAAATCCAGCAGGTGGAAGTAGTCGAATGCACTCTGTTCGCTATAAAAAGGGCTATCCTTCTCAAAGCTTGTGTAATTCAGAGGCCCAATTGGCTCTTGGCGTTCCTGCAATCTATGGCCAAATTGCAGGTGGTCAAACTCCAACGCATCAATGGTGCTTTCAATATAGATACGCGCGATACCCTGCTCATAAAAAGTACCAAAATAGTGATCATCTCCAGTGGTTCCATGAAATGAACTGTCCGAAATGTCCTGAGGGTCAGACTGAGCTATCACATTGCCAGCTTCGTCGTAGGCAATGAATTTTGTCAGCCCCTTTCCATCGGTCCAGACCAGACCCGCATCTGTAGGTAGTGCACCAAGTGCTTCGCGGTCAAACGTAATGTTGACCCCTAACTGGTTCTTCTGAGAGACAAAGTAACCACGGCAACCACCACAGCGACTGTTTATTACGCCGTCGTCACCGTCTACCGAATCCACATATTTCGCAGGTGCACGAATATAACCTTGATCAATTGTAACACCGGGTACTGACACGCTACCTGATTCGAAATCATCGAGGTGGAAATACGATAAATGTGGTATGTGCTTAATTGGGCTATCTTCATCAGACAAGTAACGCTTGATAATCACTTGCTCCAAAGCAAAGGTGCGCAGTGATAGCATCAACAACGCAACCCAAAGAAGTTGAGTTAATTTCATTATTATTTCCCTTATTGAGTAGATAGTGGCAGGGACATTGAGAGTATGCCTGCTGAGAAATACTATAAAATGATTTCTCATCTGTAGCCAGAAGCCCAAATTCTACTCTTATTATTAGAAACTGTTTTTGATCTACCCTTTCTAAGGTTAATAGCGTTTGCGATCACCTCACCTTGAAAAAAATACAGTCAGGTGTAATCGCAAACGCATAATGAAACAAGGCATTCAGGCTATACCCGGCATCTTGCCTAATCGTACTATCTATTCGACAAAAACAGCTGAGTATGAGAGTTGAGATAAGATATATATCAGTACCGTATCCTTCCCCTGACGATAATCCTCCCAGCTCGGCGCTATCTTGATATCCGGATACACCGCATGGCTTTGCACGTCGCTGAACGGGTAATAACGCTTAGACAAGCTGAACCGCCGCCCTGAATTAGGCAAAGAATACACGCTATTTTCTGCAAAATGGTTGGGATCTCCTCCAGTTGGCGTGCCAGCCACTCTGGCATTCAGGATCTGCTTAAACTGCACAGTATTAGACATGGCAGCAGAGAAAGTCGCGCCGTCGGATAACACATAAACACCCTGCATCCAGTCAAACTGATCCAGTGGCAATAAACAGGCAGACAACGCCAGGCCCGCGTAAAAGTTACCACCACGGTTGCCCCTGAAGTCGATGATCAGATAGCGCGAACCGGCCGACTTTAATCTGGCCTGAAGTGCATCACAGTGCGACATCACTTGCTCGGGTGTCGGGTACGATGCAAAGTCAAAATAAGCCGTTTTACTTTTGTCTAACAGGCTCAGGCTGATCCCAGGCATGCCTATATCCAGCGCTGATAGCTTTGGCTCTGAGCGCACATATGCAGAGCTCAGCTTGCCAAATTCCCGCATACTCACAGGCGATATTTTGGCGCTAACGTCACCCTCCTCGCCCGTAAAGCGAAATAACGCTGGTGATTTTTCATCAACTATGCCAAGACCAAACAACAACTTATGCAAGGTCAGGTAATATTCAAAACTGCTTTGCTTGCTGAATTGATTATCCACGCCAGGCAAAAAGGCAGGCAACTGCTTATACAGCTCACTCACACTCACCCCATTGATTTCACGCAGCTGCATACCCAGTAAATGACGGTGCTCAGGTATGGTATCGACCACTCGTAAAGTTTCGCCAAAAAACTTAAAGCGAAACGGAAAGTGCTGATGCTTACCCGACATCATTAAATAGTTGCAGTGTCCGTCGCCTATTGCCCGGCTGATTGCCATCAATCGCACTTCTACCTGTACTTCACTCAGCGCCCCTAATTGCGCTTTAAGCGCGCTAATCATCTGATCGAAGTCCGATTCTGCCAGGGTATGAAATGGCTGAATATGCTGCGTTTTTACTTGTCGGGCATAGAAATTAATGTCTTCAAGCCAGGCCTGCTGCTGGGCCTGGTTAAGCAATGCCGCGTCGGCCTGCGCAGCCATACAAGTAAACAGCAGCCCCCTAAGTACCTGTCTCATTGGTTAATTCCTTTTGTGTAGTGTGAAGGCGATACGCCGAATTGCCTGACAAATGCACGCCTGAAACTGTCATAACAAGTAAACCCCAGTTTTGTCGCCACGTGCTGCAAACTGATGTTTTCTTCACTCAACAGATCTCGGGCGTGATTGAGTTTCAGGACTTTAAAATAATGGCTGGGTGTACAGTTAAGGTGCTGTTTAAACAAGCGCGTGAGTTGTCGCTCGCTGAGGTGACAAAACTCAGCCATTCTCGCGACCGTAACAGGCTGATTAAGCTGCGTACTTAGCCAGTCCAATAGCGGAGAGAGCTTTAAACTGTCGCCAGATTGCAGCGCCAGGGCATCTGAATACTGATGCTGGTTTCCGGCGCGTTGCAAGTAGACCACCAGATCTTTTGCCACCTGCGCGGCAATGCTGTTGCCGTGATCTTCCCGTACTATGGCCAGTGCCAGGTCAACCCCCGACAACACCCCTGCCGATGACCAAATGTGCTCGTCCTGAATATAGAGCGGATCGGGCGAAACGGTGCAATGGGCATTTTGTCGGGCCAGGCTTTCACAATGCCGCCAGTGGGTTGTGAGCGTTAACGCCTGCTGCGGAAAAAGCTGGGCCAGCACAAAAGCACCGGTGCAGATACTAAACACCCGCCTGGCTCCGGCCGCCAGTGCCGATAGCGCACTAAGCTGCGCAGCACTGAGCGACAGCGTGCGCATGCCATTGCCGCCACAGATGATCAGGTCGTCCACAGCAAATTCGTCGTCCAGGCCAAAATCAGCTTGAACTTGCTGGCCATACACAGTTGCAACTGCACCGGCCTCAATACTCAGTAACTTACAGTCATAGGCATTGGGCACATGGCAGTTGGTTTCCATAAACGCATCTAATGGCCCAAATAAATCCAGGGCCTGAAACCCGTCGGCGATAAAATATACTTGTTTTGTGGTCATGCATTACTCCTTTGGCATCTATCATAACCGATGCAAAGGTGTCATTTAATGCATTAAAACGACAAAAACAGACATTCATTGTCACAGTTGGACTTATACACACAAAAGCCCTGTCTGCGTATTGTCAGAAGGCCACTGAAAAGGAAAAGCACGCAGAGAAGTGGTTTTAGAGTAGTGCGGAACTCAGGAAGTTCAATCAAACCATCGCCTTGCTCCTGGGTTTACCGAACCAGGCAGGCCGATATCACTATTTATAGGCGTTGTAACTCAACCCTACTCACTGCAAAAACTCGTACTTGTGCAGCAACTTGTAATAGGCGGAGCTGCTTTTAAACTGGACCATTTTAAGGTTAAAAGCGTCTTTTAGGGCCGGGTCGCGAAAGGCAATACGATAAGGCGAAGCCGCAAATAAATGGTGGACGGTGACATTGGGCATCTGATCCTGACCCAGAACGGCCTTGCTCAGGTGGTTAAAAATATTAATATCCATCACCACCACATCCACTTTGCCCCTAAGCAATAATTCTACTTGTTTTTGCTGATCAGGCAGCTCAATGTATAAAGGGCTGTTGGCAGTGGCCAGCCGATACTCCATACCCAATACCACAGAGGCATTTTGGAAGCCAATCACGGCATAATTTTCCAATGCGCTGACACTGTGTATTTTCAGGTTGCGTTTTTTTAAACTGATGGCGGTATTGTGGTAGGTAATGTAGGGTTCGGACAAAACCGCACCGGCCAGGTCCATGCGCCGGTTCATGGTCAGTGCCGCATCCACTTTTTGCGTTTTCAGCAAAGAATCTGAGCGGCCAAAAGGCACATATAAAAAACGAATTTCATGGCCCAGTTCAGCAAAAATGGCTTTCACCATATCCAGTTCGAATCCGGTATCGCCCTGCTCAATGACATACGGCGGCTTTGTCCAGCCAACCGAGACATCCAGCACCTCTGCCCAGGCCACCTTGACCAAAGACAGGCCGGATATCAATACACTACAAATAAAAACACACTGTGATAACGTCATCGTATTTACCGGCCTCCTGCTATCGTTATTATTTTAGAGCGGTTTATGCCCGGTGCAATGACAGAATGAGGGGCATTTGTTACCCACCCATTTATGCCATTGAGTCTGGCTCATCTGCGCAAAGCGCTGCTTTAAGACGTTGCGCCAGTGCCTGCCGTTGGCTGGCATCGTAACTACTACTGTCTGGGTCGAGCTGCTCGGCCGCTTCGAGTATCAAAGGCGCCAGATCAGCCATTTTTTCGTTGAGTGCTTTTAGCTTCAGCTGCGTGGCGGACCAGTGCTCCGCCTGAATTTTGACGATATCTCCCGACATGTTCACTCCCACATGACTTGTTGCGCTTGCCTCTTTTATATCTCACCCAAACCCTTGATGAAATTGACCGGGTTATTGTTAACTTTGGCAGATCAACACCAATATACCAAACTGTTTGGCAATAAAAAAAGCGGCAACCTTACGGTTGCCGCTTCGTGCCCCACAGCTTTGTTCTGGTATTAGCCATACCAGAAATCAAAGACACTGTACTATTTTCTGTTCTTCATCTTGGCTGATCTGCGCCGCAGACACCGGCCACCAGCGCTGCTGATAAAAACGGCTAATTTCGCCTGTTTCTTGCCACTGGAATACGTACAACCACTCGTTATCGATCAACTGTTTAACCACATCATGACGCGCGGTGATCTCTTTAATTGCCGATTTGGGCGCAGCCAGGTAGACCGACAGTCGCTGCATCTGATGCATCCAGTCGTGTCCATTGTGCAGTGACTGCATCGCAAGACCAGTTCTGAGATCTCCGCCATTACCCTCAAACACGCCGATGTTGCCGCCAACCGCGTTGTGCAGCACCTTGTTACCGCTGCCAAAATGCAAATTGTCTGTGGTCGAGGCGTTGTACTGCATGTTGATCCAATGAGTGACCAGCATAGGCGCGGTCATAATGGTTTCGAGCACCTTAAAGTCCGGATCGTGCTGCCACTGATAGTCGTGTAAAAAACTGCGCCCCTGTAAATCAATGCCCCGGGTCCAGCTGCGCGGTGCCACAATAAACGCCGCATTATTTGCCAGCCCCCATTCCGGACGCGTCTGAGACCAATCCAGGCTGCGGGCTATCAGGGCCTGGTCCAGCGCTTCACGGTCGGCATCTGCCAGCTGTTCATCCAGCTTCGCTGCGCGTTCTTTTTGCGCCGCCGCCGTGGCACTTTGCAACCAGGACATAATCTCAGTACCCGGTTGTTCGCCATAACAGCGCAGATGATCGGTTGTGGTATTATGCAGCGCCGCAATAAATCGGGTCTGCTCTGGTATTTCAACCCCCAACGCCTGCAATTCGGTGCGCACCGCTTTGTCGTTAAGCAGCCAGGCCAGCACTTTGACATTCACTTCACCACTTTGTCCGCCGCAGGCGCCGCATCCCAGCCCGGCTTCTTGCAAGTTATTGGTCGAGTGACTGCCATGGCCTACTAACAATACCGTGGGTGCAAACTGCTCGAATCCCATTGCATGCAACACACCGGCGGCCAGCTCAGCCTTTTGCTGGGCACTCAGCTCTTCGCCGTTTTGTGTCAGCGACCAGTCCTGGCTGTTGGCCAGCTTATCGACCGGGTGGGCCTGCTCAGAGGCAAAGAATGCCTTTTTCAGAAGCTTAAACGTATCCAGCCAGCCTGCCGATTCCACCATAGAAAAGGACGCGGTGGCTGATTTAGAAAATCCCTGCCAGCGGGCCTGAGCATTCAGCGAGGCTGCACCGTGCTTGTCGGATTGTGCATGTGTGGCCACCAGGCTGGGCAGTAATAGCCCCGGGCACTGAGGCCGGTTCACGTCAGCCTGTTGCGGCTGGTAGGAAAGTGGCAGGCCAAAAAAGCCTGCAAACCCCATAGTCTGGACGCCATCGCTTTGTGCTTCGAGCGCGCGGCGATAGATTTCAGAACGTACATCGATACAAAATGCGGCTTGACACTGTATGGGGTGCGCCGGTGTGTTTACCGGGCTGCTCAATGCATAGTGAAGCTGCTGCTGATAGCTTAGCTCCGCCGCTCTGGCCCAAACCCACAGAGGCTTTTGTTGTGTTTGATGTTGCGTCGGTAGGTTTTGCAACCGGCCGAGAGACTGTTTCCATGAATGCTCCAAAGTGGTAAAAAAAGTTGGAAAATGTGCTTGCTGATAGCGCCACAGTACCAGCTCCCAGGCCATACGAATTGCCAGCAGGTCCAGCATCTGGTCGTGTGGCTCACCATTGAGCTCGCCCTGCCAGCGCAGATAGGCAACCCAGGCGCCCCATCCACCAATATCCAGTAGCAATGCATGTGCATACAGTTCAACCTGCTCGTCCTGCACACCAAAAGTGCTCAGCGCCTCGGCTATCAATGCGTTCGGATCATCCGGTAACTGTTTAAAGTAGCGGTGCAGGTCGGGCTCGTCCAGTACAATGCTGAGCCCCCGGTCGCGCTGGCTGACCACCAGCCAGTGCGCGTACAAATCCGGCTGTGCCTTGCTGTGCTCGCGGTGCAACATTGGCTGCGCCTGCTGAAAATGAGCGGCACAAAACTGGCTGATCTGATGAATTATCTCGTCGCGCCAGGCCATTTTGTGGCGCGCCCGGTGCTCATCAAGCAGCGCCGATAACGACTGCCAGGGCAGCTTTTCCCCGCTCTGTTCGATTGTCTGGATCAGTTCATCGACGTTTAATCCCAGCCCGGATTCTGCCAATGCAGTGCGCAGAGCTTGCGGGCTGATCAGGCCGCGTCGATACCAGTCAAAGTAGTCGCTCTCAGGCATTAGCATGGAAATACCCGCCAGCGCGCTGAGCCGGGCACTGACCTGCTCTATGCGCTCATGGCGCATCGGCCAGTAAGGGCTGACGGCTATCATCTGATCCAGCGGCCAGCTGGGTGCTAACTGCTGACAGGCCCCCTGGACAGCGCTGTGCTGTGCCTTTGTGAGCGTGCATGTATCACTTGCCATGTTAAGACTCCTGAATTAATCCATACTGGCGCTTGGCGGCGCGCTGCGATTTAACTGGTGCGGGTAACTTCACAGGCCAGATTTTCAATGTCAGACGGGTCCACCACTCATCCAGATACAAACCGGCAAAAAGCACCACGGATAAACTTTGCACCCGGGGATGTGCTGCGCGGTAGGTTAATAACCAGTTCAGCACAAATAAGCTGATAAACAGCACCATCACGACACTATCAGCGGCACTCAGTGGGGCCTCATGTAAAGACACGTCGGCAAACACGGTTTGTGCCAGCAGTGTCTTCATCGCCGCATAGCTGGCCAGTAGCAGTACACTGATCAGTAGTACACCTGTCCACGGCAGGCTATGGTGAGCACTGCTGCGCTGCGCAAGGAGCAAAGTCAGCGACATGGCCAGTAAAGCCCACATACTTAATGCAGTGCCCTGACCGACCAGCCAGTAGGTGAACGCAACCAGACCCAGGCTAAGTAGTGCCGCGCCCAGCCAGCGTGCCAGCGACGGAGTAACGGACACCGCCAAACGCGCCTGCAGGTTATCGCGAACCGCACTGCCTGAGTTAAGAAAGGCGTGTGCCTTGTAGGCGGAGTGAGCCAGTAAATGTAACAGTGCCAGCTCGTATAACCCCAGCGCACATTCAACCAGCATCAGGCCCATCTGCGCACTGGTTGACCAGGCAAGACGCACCTTTACGCTGACCCGGGTGGTCATGATGAGTGCCGCAAGCACCGTGGTCAGTCCACCTGCCAGCAGCAGCAACCACTGAGCCGCAGCGACCTGCATCACCAGGGGCGCGAACACTATCATTAAAAAACCACCGAGATTAATTACACCAGCATGTAATAGGGCACTGACCGGCGTAGGCGCTTCAACCACCTGCATCAGCCAGCCATGGACTGGCAGCTGTGCACATTTGATCAGCGCAACAATGACCAGCATGACGGCTGCAATCTGGGCGTAAACACTGACCTCTGGGTTAGGTGCCTGATAATGGGCCAGAATATCGCTTAACAGGAAGGTGTCGTGGGCCTGATACAAACACAGCACGGCAATAAGCAACGCCAGCTCGGCCAGACGTGCCAGAATAAATTTCTTGTGTGCGCCCAGCGCAGCCCGGGGACGCTCGGGATAGAATAGCAACAACTGATGCAAAGCCAGGCTTATTAAGGTCCAGCCCAGCAGGAATAAGAGTAAATGATTACTCAAAACTACCAGAGACACCGCGGCCAGTGTGCCCAGCAACCAGCGCCAGTAAACAGCCAGGCGTGGCTCCCCGGCCATATAGTTAAGCGAAAAGCGCATAAGAATGATGGCCATAAATACCACCAGGCCAGACATGATAAGGCCCAGCGACGTCACGTGCACAACTTGAACGAGCGCGCTTTGCGAGAGTAAATCAACACTGGTGCCCTGCCCGGCAATGGCCGCAGTGAGCAAAACCAGTAACCAGCCAGACAGCGCGTTAACAAACCGCCTGCTGATGTGACCTGCACGGCCACAATACCAGGCACTGAGCGCAAAACTGAACGTGATGACGAGCATCATCATTAACGATATTGACATAATTATCCCACTCCATTCAGAACGGGCTCAGTATGTCAGACGTTGAAAGATATAAAAAATATATATATTCTAACTAAACCATATATTTTATATAACTATAAAATGAATCGACTCAACTATCACCACCTCTATTATTTCTGGCGCGTTGCCAAAGCAGGCAGCCTGACTCAGGTTGCGCAGGATGTTCATATTTCCCAGTCAGCCCTGTCTATTCAGATAAAGCGGCTGGAACATATCATGAGTGTGTCATTGTTTGAAAAACAAGGACGTAAACTGATCCTGACCGACTCCGGAAAGCAGGTGCTCGGTTACGCCGACGACATTTTTTACAAAGGGGAAGAACTGGAGTCTTTCTTACTTAAAGGCGTAGCCACCGAGCGGCAACACCTGTCTATCGGTGTACAAACCACCCTGTCGCGAAACTTTATTGAAAGCTTTATCAGCCCTCTGCTTGATGATCCTCATATCAGTTTTACCCTGACCACCCGCGATATGGACAGCCTGTTACAGGGATTAAGCAACCATGAACTGGACTTAGTGCTTACCAACCGCCCTGCCAGCCAGGACGAAACCCGCTGGCATACTCAGCTGGTGTCGCGCCAGCAAGTTGCCATTGTCGGCCCCAAAGGCGCGACCATCAAAAGTGACTTTCCAAACGGGTATGACGCGGTGCGCTGGGTATTGCCCGGGCCAACCACAGAGATCCGCTCGGCCTTTAATGCCTTGTGCGCAGCCCATGAGTACAAACCCAATATCCAGGCAGAGGTGGACGACATGGCCATGCTGCGACTACTGGCCAGGGACAGTGGCGCGCTTGCAGTGCTGCCTCCGGTGGTAGTCAAAGACGAAATTGCCCAGGGCTTACTGGAGCAGTATCAAAGTCAGCTGCCTATTTTTGAGCACTTTTACGCCATTACCACGTCTCGCAAATTCGTTCCTCAGGCCTTGCTGAACTTGCTCAAACAGCCCTTATCATAAAGTGCTAAGGGATTGCTTTGTGGATAAAAAACGGACAACATAGAGCGGTATGAATAAATCATAAGGAAAGATGGTGACGACTTTTAGCAGTAAAATCCGCAGGAGCAGGAATTTTACCTCAGAACCAGGCTGATCATTGACTATATTAGCGGTATGACCGACCAGTTTGCTTTTGATGAGTACCGGGCGTTTCACGTGATTGACGAAATCTAAGCGCAAGCCAGCATTGAACTTCTGCTAAGGCGTACTTTGACCACCCGGTTGGGGGTACGCCGCAGATAAATTTAAAATTTGTACAAATAATACTAGACAGACCCAGTGAGTCCCTGTAGAGTGAAGGCCGCTAGAAAGAAAGTCGATATTTACATCCTACAATTCGTTGTTTTACACCGCGTAACACAACCTGCAGTATTTAAGTTTCACCTCTACTTTTGATGCATTCACACCTATCGAAGGTTAATTTTTTATTTATATTACAGGTTAATACTATGTCTAACACAGTTACTGGTACAGTTAAGTGGTTCAACGAGTCTAAAGGTTTTGGTTTCATTTCTCAGGAAAATGGCCCAGACGTATTCGCTCACTTCAGCGCTATCCAAGGCGACGGCTTCAAAACTTTGGTTGAAGGCCAGAGCGTAGAATTCACAGTTTCTCAGGGTCAAAAAGGTCCTCAGGCTGACAAAATCGTAGTTCTTTAATTACTACGCATTTTGCAAAAAAAGCGAGCTAAGGCTCGCTTTTTTCGTTTCTGCCCCCTGCTATTCCTTCCTGACGCATGAAAAATATGCATCTTCATAAATTTGTCACACCCGTCTGAGCTGCTAGCCTTGAGTAGACAACTCAAGGAGAGACACCATGAAAGCACGGATTGCGCTGCTAAGCGCGGCACTGGGTTTATGCTGCCCGGTTTTTGCAAACACAGCACACACCTCGGCTCTGACCAGCCAGTTTTATTACGATGGTTTGATAGTAACGCCTGACGGCAACGGCTACTTTGGCCAGCAATGGCTGGAAAACGCCACAGACGTCACCCTGTTTCCAAAAAATGGCAATACCGCCATCTGGACGCTGACATTAACCAACTGGCGGGGTCAACCCATTGCGGGCGAGCCGGTGGAGATAAGCACTGCGCCTCTGACGCTGACGGCACCCCAATGGCGAGAGCCTGATGATATGGCTGCCCGATTTAGCCGCAGTGTACGCACTAAAATACTGACCCGCATTGAGCAAGGCCTGTTTCGCTTAACAGCACCGTTTGACGTATCCAGCCCGGTGACAGATGCACGCGGACAGGTAACGGTTGCTATTCACAACTTTCATAGCTGCGGCAATGACAGCGTACCGGGCTCAGACAGGTTTGTCGCCCGAGTGGGCTCACAGCAACAAACTTTAGAGGTAAAATGCGCGGTCAACGGCTTAGTGCCTATACCGGATACTCCAAATCAGGGGCTCACCACGGCGGGGTTAGTCGGTCGCCATTTACACCCCAATTTACTCGCGGCATTGCAAAACCTAGGCCGCGCCTGGCACGCCCAGCCCGATAAACCGGCCGGTATGCCAGATCACTTAACCATTACCGGTGCCACCATGCGCTGGGGCGGCATTAACCCACCGCATTTTACTCATAAGTTTGGCGGCACCGTGGACATTCGACCGCTTGGCACGCAAAGCGGTCCCATCAGTGTTGGCGATGCGGCGTATGACCGCCAGGCAACACAAAGCCTGGTCGATGCGCTGGTCCAGCTGGGCGCCACCCAAATCATCTTTGCCGACAACCTGCGCGGTGTTACCCAGGTCAAAGCCAATCATAAAAATCACCTGCACGTCAGCTTTCTGAGCGAGCCACTGGAGCCCTGGCATCACGATGACGCAGACACGGACAGCGAAGGCCTGCACTGGCATAACTATGATGGTATTTACGATACCCGGTATTTTATTCCCACAGTAAAGTTACTGGAGCCGGCTGCGCTGCGGTTTGACCTTGCTGACTAACTTAATTGAAATAACGGACTATGCGAGTGTAGTCCGTTATCCGTGAGAAACTTGCGTTATGAAAACGACCAGGCCACACGTAACCTGACAGGCATAGCTTGTTACACTTTAATGCTCACTCTGGGTTTGAGTGCATCGACCATCATGCCGAAGAAAAGTAGCGGGTCGGCCATGATTTTTTCTTCATCTGTCGGCAGGCTTTGACCAATTCCGCCCGTAAAGCGCCGGGTGTATTTTTCGGTCATTTCGTTGAGCTTGAGTGTGCCTCGTAAGTCTTCTTCACGGAGTACATCAAAGTCAGAGGTATGAAACTGAAAGACACTTAAAATGCCTTTGTGCACCTCGGTAAATGCTTCTTTCAGAGCGTCGTTAAGATTGAGCAGCTCCTCAAGTTCACTACGCTGAGCCCTGGACATGCTGCCGCCAACCAGCGCCAGCGAGCCGTCTTCATTTTGTGCCAAATCAACCGAGTCTAAGTTTAAGTGAGGGTTCGCCACTTTTTGTATTTCTTTAAACTGGCCGAATAGATCCAGACTGCTTACCAATGCGCTCTGTGCTCGTTCAAAATCTTTAACCTGTTGTTTCAGTTCGTCGTTCAGTTCCTTTGTGAACCGGGCAATCTCCTCCTCATTCATTAAGCCGTTGTCTTCACTAAAGGTGATATTACCGCTGACGGCGGGGTTCTCAGGCTCAACTTTGGCGGCCCTGAGCTGCTCTGTGGCGGATTGTTCGCTGTTGCGGGTGTTGCTTGACGCGGGCGCTATCATGCCTGCTCGATTTATTTCCATTGTCTGTCACTCCTTGCGCTAGAACATCTGGTTGTAGCAAAAAATTAAGCTAAAAGCCCTTTTTCGTCAATACCTTGCTTAACCAATCATCCACTGGCTTCAGACCCTAACAGATAAGATGACTATGGCTTACACAGATAATGCGTCACTGTGCGAGTAACTTGCCAAACAAGCGCGCATCAAAAAATTCGCCATCTTTACAGATTGCCATACGGCGCAGGCCTTCATATTCAAACCCTGCTTTTTCCAGCACTCTGGCTGAACGGGTATTTTGTGCGACCACCACGGCCTCTAAGCGTACCAGTTCAGTGGTGGTTTCAACTTCGTCTATCAACAGCTGTAATGCCTGGCCCGTGATCCCCTGACCCCAGTATTCCTCGGCCAGCCAGTAGCCAATTTCCGCGCTTCGACAATACTCGAAGGTGCCAGGGCGGGCGCCAATACACCCGATCAGCACGCCATCAAGCATCATCGCACGAGTGATCCCCTCTTTACTGCCGGTCGAGATCCACCACTGGGCATCTTCCTGAGTATAAGGAAAAGGGACTTTGGGTGATAAGTATTGCACGGTGGCCGGGTTGTTTAAGTATCGAACCAGGCTTGGCTCATCGGTGGATTCAAAAGGTCTGAGTGATAACATGCGTGTCCCTTAGCAAAGCGGATAAAAATTGGAAACATCCATCCTACTGCGCATGCGTTAATTGGACAACACGCTTTTTGGTAAATTTTTCATATTATCTGAGTAATACGTACGGGCGAAAACTGCCCGTACGTGCTGAGGGGTTAAAACGGTTTTACCTGACGGATCCTGGCTATTGCCAGTGCGCAAAGAGCCAGCACAAGTAAGGCACTGAACAACCACTTCCACAGTCCTTTTTGTGTTTCCATGACCTGCGCTTTGAACAGCGGAAAGTCTTCCACATCCTGGCGGGTTACCGGCTTATCAAAGAACATAAAGTCGTAAAAGAAATGACGCATCACCGTGTGATAGTCAGCCACCTGCTGCTGGTACTTGAGCTGGTAGCCACTGCTGGTCTGAGCCAGTTCATTCAGAGAAAGCTGAAAAAGCAACGCCGGAGACAGCACACTCAATGTTTGTAACTGTGCCTGACGTGCCTGGTTGTTTTGAATATGAGCTTCAACCAGCGACTGCACTGCAAGGTCGCTCATATGCTGCTGCGCATAGTACCATTTCCAGTCAAACGCCTCGCCCAACGGTGCGGTATTCTGCCAGGGTGTTTCGTGTGTCAAAAACTCATCGAGTGTGGCTTGTTTGTCTTTATCCCAGCCATCATTGAGCGTTGTGCGTTGTTGCAGTGTGATCTCAAGCGGCGCATCGCTTTGATACTGACCAGACAAATACAAATGCACCGCGCCTGGGATCAACAGCGCCAGCACCACCCAGCTACTGAGATAAGCCAGGCTATTCACGACGCTATTTTTACCAAAGCTCATGATCAAGGTTGCCAGTGCAAACCAGAACACCATATACAAACTGGTGGCACCCAGCACAGTCCAAAATAGTGCATCAAACGGTAAAGACAATATCAGTGCCGCACTCACCAGCAAGATGACCACCAGCAGCCAGATCACCGCAAAACGCAGCGCCATCTGCTTACCAAGCAAAGTCAATGCGCTACCTGGCAAGGCATTGAGTAATCGCCAGCGACCGGCATGCTGCTCGTCTGAGATAAGCGTCACGGTGAGTATGCCAATTACCAGAGGCAAGAAGTAAACCAGCACAAACCCTAAGTCCAGGCCGCCTGCCCGTTGCTGAGCTGGGTTCACAATTTCGCGATTAAAGGCCTGACTTTGTAATGCAGTGGCGCGAATTTTAGTTGCAACCATAGAAGACGGCGTCTCACCCACAAACAAAGCAGCCCAGGGGCTTAGTTTCCATTCGGTCGGAGCGCTGGCATAGTAGGCCAAAGAGCCTGCCTCGGGTAGTGTTTCACGACTGTTTACATGCTCCCGCTCTTTTTGGAACACCACCATCGACTTATACTGATCAATGCGCAGTGACTTATAACCAAGCGCGCCCTGATAAATGGCAAACACACCCGATACGATGAACAATACCAGCACCAGCTTATTTATGGTGCCAGCAAACAAACGCTTGCATTCGAGTTTAAACAGCAGCATAGATCCTCCTCTGCATCGGGTTTGAACTCAGGAAAATAAACAGTGCTGCGACCGCCAGCAGCGGCAGCAACCAGGCCAGAGAAAACGCACTCAATGACCAGCTGAGCTTAGGCGTTAAATAGTTAAACGCTTCAAATTCCTGCCAATAGGATTTATCAACCCGCTGCGCTCTGTCGTTATGATGGTGGATCTCATGAGTGTGTAACTGATTGAGTTTTTGGATCCGCGCATATCTGTGGGCCTCTGCCTGCTGCTCAAAATCCAAAAAGTGTCGGGTGTCTGTGCGGGTTAACGCCATTGAAAAATCCCGTACAAACAAATACGGATTCAGCCAGTAAAACTGACTAACAAACTGGCGCTGCGCCTCAAACTGCGCTACTTGTTGCTGATAGTGCTTTTTATAGATTTCAGCATTGAGTTTTTCCCCTTCCTGCATCACCAGCCCTTTGTAATTAATCGGCAGCTCCTCAACCGTCGATACCCCATACTTTTTCAAGGTTTCTTCACGGAATTGGCTAAAATACGGGTCGTTGGGGTTATGGCTGTCTCCGACTTTACGGTTATCCAGTTTAATGGCCAGTTCAAAGTCATTGCGCTTTTGATGGGGGTTCTGGTGATGGGCAAACTCTGCCAGCATGCGCGGCATCAGAATAGTCAGGATAAACCATACCGACGTTAGCAGTACCAACGCCTGTTTTGGTGCCTTAACCAGACTCGAAATCAATAACGTCAGCGCTATCCAGAACAGACAGTAAAGCAGATAGGTGCCAAACAGCAGCGTTAATCTCAGTGGTGCTTCTGCTGAAAACTGAGCGCCTGACCCGGCAGCAAGGGCCAGGGCTAAAACAAACACAGGTAAAATAAATACCACAGACACCAGCAAGTAACTCAGGCTTTTACCGGCAATTAATTCACGAAAAGACACGCCCATGGACATCAGCTGGCGCAGTGTGCCGCTTTTTTGCTCTCCACTGACACTGGCAAAACCCAGCGCAATGATCAACAAAGGCCAGATGATCAGTAGAATGTTAGCGCTGCTGAGCTCAGAAAATCTCAGTAAGGTGCCGCCATCCTGATCGTTGGCAAAATTGGCGCTATTTTGTTTGTGCGCCTCTAAAAAAATACTGTCGCCGACCCAGGCATTAACGCCCAGGTCAAAAAAGCTCAGCGCACTGGGAGGGCGAAACGCAAAATGGCCAAAGTGTGCAACCCGGTGTGGGTGCCTGTCTGGCTGGGCATTCCATTGTTGTTCAACAATTTCCTGTGCTTTGGCCTGAGTGTGCATACTGTGCTGGTGTTGCTGCCAACCGGTTAATAAGGCAACCGCCAGCAGCAGTTGGGTCATAAAAAAGATCAGCCACAGACTGGGGCTTTTGCGTTTACTGGCCAATTCATGGCGGCAGATCTGCATTATTTTATTATTCATAGATCAGACAATTCCTGTTTATACATGAGCCCAACCGCGTTAGCTGGCTTCGCGCATGGCCGCTTTCCCGGAGATCAGTTCGTGGTAGGTGGTTTCCAGGCTACTTAAAGGCAGTTTATTGTTATCTAACAGCGTCAGCAGTTTGCCTTTATCCATAATGCCAATTTTGTCGGCCAGGGTATGTGCACAGTAAAAGTCGTGCGTCACCATCAAGATGGCAGCACCTTTTTTCGCCAGCCGCTCAACAATCCGAATAAACTCCAATGTGGCGCTGGGGTCCAGCCCCGACGTAGGTTCGTCCAGCAACAAGACTTTGGCCTGGCGCATGATGGCAAAGGCAATGCCAACCTTTTGCCGCATTCCTTTTGAGTAATTTTTTAATGACTGTTTACGGGCATTTTGCTCAAGCCCCGTCTCGTCAAGTGCGGCGTTGATCTGCGCCTCACTAACCGACAGCCCGGATAAGCTGGCCAGATATTTGAGGTTATCAATGGCATTAAATTCCTGATACAGGTTCACCTGCTCGGGCAGATACACCAGCTTATCTTTGCCGTTGGCGCTTTGCTGAACATCGACCCCGTCAATGCGCGCCTGACCACTGTCGGGCTGTAAAAAGTTAAGAAAGATATTCAGCGTGGTGCTTTTTCCCGCACCGTTGGCACCCAGCAGACACATGATCTCGCCCTGCTCAACTTTAAAGCTCAAGTCGGTGATCACCTGTTTATCAGCAAATGATTTGCTTAACTGTATGGCTTCTAACACAAAAAGTTCTCCCTGATACAATAAAAACCGCGCACACCGCGTTTATGAACGAACATAAACGCGGTGTATGGGCGGTTTGAAAAATGTCATTAGTCATGATTGGTTATAACATAACATTAATTACCTAAATAGGAACAGTTTTTATTACTTTGCCACCTTAACCGGTAGGTACCAAAAAGCTCGCGGTGCCGGTAAACGCGCCACCCTCAACATGGATCTGCGCATTTTTGTAGTACACCAGGTCGTCCGACAAACGCTTTTTACACTGTTTAGGGAAGAAGCCTTCAAAGCGCACTTCCTCGGTCGTGTTGATAGTGCGCTTAAATTTAATATCGAGATCTCTGAGGTACACTTCACCGGCTTTTTCACTTAACTGGTTGTCCCAGCAACCATAAATAATGCCCAGCTGTGAGATCCAGATCATCGCGCTTTGGGCGCTGAAATGAAAACGGCCATCTCCAGGCATTTGAAAATGCTCCACATTAATGCGGCCATCAATATAGCCGGGTTCTAATGAGACAGAACTAAAAGACATGCGCTCCTCACGCCAGCCATTTTCCAGATAGTCTGACATATAGGCTCTTTGCTGCGCTTGAGTAAGTTGAATCATGGTTAATCCTTACTTTGATGTAGATGGACTGGTTGTTTGAATTTGGGCATGTATGGCGGGCGTTGACATAAACAGCGTATTTAACACCGCCGTGCCCACCCCAATGGCTATCAGGCAATACCAGGCCAGGTTCTGGTTCAGACTGGCATAATCAAACGCCACCCCGACCACTGCACTGCCTGCAATTAACCCGACACCGGCAAACAAATAAAAAAATCCGTAGTGCGTGGCAACCGACTTGTCCTGTGCCAGCACAGAAATCTGGCTCATGATAAAGGGAAAACTCACCATAGTACCGAGGGTAAACAAGACTGCCAGCAGGCTCATCGGCAGGTAATACAAAACGCCGGATTGATAAGGCCAGGCGGGAACCAGGGTGGCAAACGATAGCCCCATTAAAGCAATACCTATGCTGATCCACTGTTCGGGCGACAGCCAGCGCTCACACATACGTGTGATGGGAAACTGCAAACAAATTGAGATCAGCGCGCACAAGGTCAGTACCCAGGCCACGTCCTGCGGCGTCCCGGACTGATTAACCAGATGCAGCGGAATAGCAAAAGAGATCTGATTGATCAGCATAAAGTAGCCCGACATGAGCAATGAGAATAGCAAAAATGGCCGGTTGCTCAGCACACCGGCAATCATGGCCGACACCCCGCCTCCCGACGACTTTTCTGAGGTAGATTGGTTGTCCGCCGGGGCTTGTTTAGCTGGCAATAACACCGTGAATAGCAGCGCAAATAATGCAAAAGGTAACGCCGAAACCACGCACAACACATCAAAGCTGACACTCAGTAATAGCAGGCCACACACCGGGCCGAGTAACTCCCCGCCATTTCTGGCAACCCCGACCAGTGCAAACATTTGCGCGCGACTAAGCTCAGTTTGTTTAGAAAAGTAAGACTGAGCAGCAGGGGTAAACAAAGCACCGGCAAACCCGGTCATAAAGGCCGCCAAAAACAGCAGCTCTGTGATTTGAGAAAACAAAAACAGACAGAATCCCAGCGCTCTGAGTAGACACCCGATCACTATCAGTTTTTTTACGCCAAACAAGTCGGCCAGTAAGCCGCCCACTAAAAACAGGCCCTGCTGGCAAAAAGAGCGCACACCCAGGACCAATCCAACCAGGGTGGCACTCAGCAACAAGTCTTGTTTCAGGTAGCCTGCCAAAAACGGGATCAGCATGTAAAATCCCAGATTAAACACAAACGCAGCAACGAGCATCCAACGATACTCGGCACTGAGCCTGAAATAGGAGGTGAATATCGACATAACTGCTACACCGGTTTTTGTGCAATCAAAATAGAATGAAAGTTATCGGCGTAAGTCTGGATCTTCAGTTTCAGCTGAAACGGTGCCAGCCCACCCTCGTCCACACTTGGATACAATAGTGTGCGCAGGTTGAACGCAGTGCGCACCACCAGCTGAGCGCCCGGGCGCATGTGCTCATATAAGTGTGCAATGATTTTATCTTTGAGCTGCTCATCCCCCACCAGGGCGGCAAGCCAGATCACATCATATCGGTCCAGATCAGCCTGTTCGCAAATGTCGCTATGAATAAAGCCCATCTGATTATCAGCAGACAGTGCTTTGCACACCTGCTTGCCAAGCAGCAGATCGTCCTGCTGTATGTCCAGATTATCAACCTGCAAACCGGCATTGTGTAAAGCCAAAGATGTCAGCGGCAATGCCCCTGAGCCCACCATCAGAACCCGATTTACCGGGTCTGCTGCCAAAGAGTTAATGGCATTGATCTCCAGTCCCGTTGCGCGCTGGTAGTGCTTAAAATAGGGATATTCTGTTTGTAACACCTTCTGCGGCGTGTTACTGCTCACCAGGCGCTGCGCCCAGTGCCGCTCATACATGCTGGATGCCAGGCTAAACAAGTGTTGGATCTGAGGCTTAATGGCTCTGATCTTGTCTTGCGCCAGCACCTGCTCTGCAAACTCGCTGCCATGCTCATTAGATAACAGGCTGAGAAAGCGATCGAAGACGGCCATGGTATCCGGATTGATAGTCAGGGCCTCCATGGTATGAATTTGTTCATAAACGTCCACAATTTGCGAGGCGTGGATCCCTACGTGATTCGCGATAGTCATAAGTAAGTCACTGCTGTACTGTTCCGATTTTATGATATAACATAACGCACACGTTATTTGTGTGTAAACCACTTTATTTAGAAATTTTTAATTAAGTAAGTCACTTACCATTTTTACGAAACAAATAATTTACCATTAAAGTTATATGACAAGCAGGGAAACCATTATGGAGTCAAATAAAAATAAGTCTTCTTATCATCAACTTAAGCGCCGGTCATTGGCGCTGCTCCTGGTTGTGCTGTTAGGCGGTAGTGCCTGTGTGGCCCTGGTAACACTCGCAAAAACCCCAAAAGACACCAAAGTAAAACAGGCACAGCCGCCACGGGTTTCCAGTACACCTTTAGTGCCCACTGACTATCAAACCTCGTTACACCTGTCCGGTGTATTAAAGCCTGCCGAACAAACAGACATAGCCTTTGAATTACCGGGCAAAATTGCCTGGCTAAACGACGCTTTTATAGAAGGTGGCATTGTTCATAAAGGTGCTCTGCTTGCCAGGCTGAATGCATTTGATTATCAGACCCAGGTACTCAACAAACAAGCGGAGCTGGCACTGGCAAAGGCCCACCTGTCAGAGCAGTTAGCGCTGGCCGATGTGGCGAAAAAAGAATGGGCCCGCAGCGCACATGTGACCGAGCTTGCACTCAGAAAACCTCAGGTTGCCAGTGCCCGTGCGCGCCTTAAAGCAGCCGAAGCCCAACTGGCACAGGCACAAAAAAACCTCTCACGAACCCACTACTATGCTCCTTACGATGCGCTGATAGCAAAGCGAGATACAGGCCTGGGTCAGGTGATTAAAGCCGGCCAGCCACTGGGGCAGCTGGTAAACCTGCACTATGGTGAACTGCATGTGCCCGTGGCAAACTTTGACAGGCCCTTTTTACCACAACTCCCCGCATCCGGCGTCACCGTCAGCGCAAGTGAGATAACGCGAACCGGTACCCTCACCCGCCATACCGGTCAGCTCAGCGATACCACCAGAATGGCTTACTATGTGATCCGAATAGACGATCCGTATGCGCTACACAGCGACGATCAGCCGGTGTATTTCGGCCAGTTTTTACACGCACACGTTGCTGGCGTCACGCTGAAAAACGTCCTGAAAGTACCCCAGGAGTGGGTAAAAAATGACACGCTTTGGCTTATGAACCCACAGCACAGATTGGTGCAATATCCCGCCAAAATACTGCGCCGGGAGCAAAGCAGTGTGCTGATCGTGGCACCACCGCGCACAGACTATCAACTGATCACACATCTACCTGACTATCCGCAAACGGGCATGCTGGTGCGCAGCGGCACGGATCATACCCAACTGGCAAGTAAAGGAGATAAGCAATGAGCCGGCAAAGCAAGTTAATTGGCTATTTTGTGCACCACCGTGTTGCCGCAAATCTGCTGATGCTGTTTATCGTTTGCATGGGCTTGCTGAGCTATCAGGGGATCCAACGGCAAACCTTTCCGGTTTCTGATAACAATAAGATTATCGTCACCGCCACCGAGCTGGGTGCCTCGGCCCGAGAGATTGAAGAAAATATCCTGCTCAAAATTGAACAGGCGCTAAAACCTCAGCCAGGCATTAAACGCCTCACCAGCCAGGCGACCCCCTCGCGTGGCCGGGTGGAGATTGAGCTGGAACATGGACAGAGCCTGGCATTGCGTCTGGACGAAATCAAAATGAAGCTCGATGCCATTGCCACTTTCCCCGTCGCTATGGAGCCACTGCAAATTGTTGAGCGGGCACAGCGTCAGCGCGCACTGAGTGTGGTGTTGTCCGGTCCGGACGACCCGCTTGAACTGCGCAAACTCGGTAATGAACTAAAAGCAGAGCTGTTGCAGTTAAAGGGGATCTCCCATGTCGACTTATCGGCCATTCCCGACTACGAGGTCGCCATAGAACTGTCGCCACTCAAGTTGCGCGAATATAACCTCAGCCTGTCTGACGTGGTCAGTGCGATTCAGGCACACGCCGACAACCTGTCAGCGGGCCAAATAAAAACGGCGCGTGGCAACATCTACCTGAGGCTGGCGCAACGAGGCTATCAGGGCTCGGCTCTGGCCAGTACGCCCATTATAAGAGGTTTGCTTGGCGAAACCGTGCAATTGCGCGATATCGCCACCATCAAAGATGGCTTTAGTGAAACCCTGGATGCGGGGCGCTTTAACGGCGAGCAGGCGGTTTATATTATGGTGCTGGCGGCCAAAGAGCAGTCACTTACCGATGTGGTGGCAAAGGTAAAGGCGTATGTAGAGTACAAGCGTCAGGCGCTGCCTGAGCACATCAACATTTACGAGTTTGTTGATGTCACCTTTTACCTGCAAGGGCGCCTCAATATGATGCTGGAAAACCTCGCGCAGGGCGCTATTTTGGTGTTCATCGTGCTGGCCGTGTTTTTGCGCACCCGCCTTGCTGTCTGGGTGATGCTGGGGTTGCCAGTTTCTATGCTGGGCGCTTTCTGGCTGATGCCCTTGCTTGGGATCACTATGAACCTGGTCTCCTTGTTTGCCTTTATCATGGTGCTGGGCATTGTGGTGGACGACGCCATAGTGATAGGCGAGAGCGTCTGTGAGCAGGTTGAATCGCAGGGCCATTCGCCAGAGCAAGTGATCCAGGGCGCGCAAAAAGTGGCCATGCCTGCCACCTTTGGTGTACTGACCACCATCGCCGTGTTTATGCCGTTTATGTTCAGCAGTGGTCCAAATTCGGGGCAGTTTATTGCCATAGCCGGAGTCTGTATTTTATGCCTGTTCTTCAGCCTGATTGAATCAAAACTGATTTTACCGGCACATCTGGCCGCAACCCGCTTACCGGCAAAGCCAAACAACCACTGGCGTAACCGCTTTAATAGCGGGCTGCAGAAACGGCTGAACACGCATTATGCCCCTTTACTCAAACATTGTATTCATTATCGTTATGCCGTCATTGCCGGGTTTTTCTCCTTGCTGGCCCTGGCCATCTGCCTGCCCGTCAGCGGCTTGCTGCGCTTTACTCCCGTGCCCAAAGTGCCGCACGATTATCCGTCAATTAATATTCAGATGGACCACAATGTCTCTGAAGCGCAAACTCTGGCCGCGGTTGAACAAATAGAAACCCTGATCAACCAGGTTGAGCAAGATATCCAGCTACAAACCGGGAAACCCATGATGGATGCCATGTATACCCGCATCGACCATCTGACTGAGGCCGAGGTGGTGGTGCCGTTAGTGCCGGAAGCACAGCGTCCGTTCGACACCTTTGAGCTGGCCAGACGCTGGCAAGCACACTTGCCAGATATACCCGGTGTGAAAAAGCTCACGATAGAATCAGATGTTATCGACATTGCCGAGAAAAGCGACCTGGAATACCGCCTGTTTGCCAGCGACGCTGACACCCTTTATCAGGCCAGCCAAGCCATGATTGACAAACTAAACCGCATTGCAGGTGTACACAGCGTCTACTCTTCTCTCAACAGTGCCCAGACTGAATATCAGATCCAGCTAAAACCGCTGGCACACCAGCTCAACCTGAGCGCCAGGGAAATAACCCGACAAGTTGGCGCCAGGTTTTACGGCCTTGAACTGCAGCGCGTTATGCGTGAAGGTCAGGAGGTGATGTTTAAGGTCCGGGGCGACCAGTCCGATCGCCAGCAGATAAGCGCACTGGCTCACACATTGATCACCCTCCCCAATGGCGAGCAGGTGTTTTTTGGCGATGTGGCACGCACCGTTGAAGTACCGGGCTTTGCCAGTATTAGCCGCGAGCAGGGATACCAGGTCGCCACCATCAGTGCGGATGTCGATGAACAGCACACAAGCCTTGCCCAAGTCACCGAATATATAGAATCCCAGTTGCTGAACGAGCTGACAGCAGCCCATCCGGGACTAACCACCCAGCCGGGGGTCGCGCTGCAAGCTCAGCGTCAGGAACAAAGCCAAGTGCTGATATTTGCTGTTGTTGGTTTACTGGTTGTCTACTGTCTGCTGGCATTGCCGCTGCAAAGCTACCTGCAACCTGTGCTGGTGATGTCGGTGATCCCTTTTTCCGTGGTTGGCGCACTGTGGGGACATTACCTGCTCGGCTACAGCCTGAGCATGATGTCGGTGTTTGGGATTGTGGCTGCAGCGGGCGTGGTGATCAACGACTCGCTGGTAATGACCGACGTGATCAACCGCCACAGAGCAGCGGGCCTGGATATAAAAGCTTCAGTGATCCGCGCTGGCATTGGCCGTTTTCGGGCCATTTTACTCACCTCACTGACCACCTTTTTAGGACTGGTGCCGATTATGTTTGAGTCGAGCTTACAGGCGCAGTTTGTGATCCCAACGGCCATTTCTCTGAGCTTTTCGGTGCTGTTCGCAACCGGAGTGACCTTGCTGATGGTGCCCTGTTTGTATGTGATGCTCGAAGATCTTAAACGCCTGCTAAGCACAAAGATCGTGCCACTCAAGTTGCTGCGAAGCTGACATAAAAAAGCCCGGCAAGGACTGCCGGGCATCCTATTTAAAACGCAGACAGCTATCTGATAACCGTTTCAGGATAGAAAAAAGTGCCCAGGCAGGGAGCGCAAGGGCACATTAAACGACTCAACAGGTCGAAGGGCAAAAGTTAGAACTGATAAGAGGTCGACACCAACACCTTACGTGGCTCACCCGGTTGTACCCACATCTGCGAATATGAGTTGGTAAAGTGCTTACGGTCCAAGGCGTTATGTACCTGTGCCTTAACCGACCAGCGCTCGCTTATCGCATACTCTGCGAACAGATTTACCGTTACGTAAGAAGGCAGATAGAAGTCTGTGCCACGCTGGCCCAGTCGCTCGTCCACATACTGCGCACCAATCCCCGCAGACAAGGCATTACCTGCCACCGAATACTGCTGGCTCAGCTGAATGCTGGCTGCATTTTCAGGGATATTAAGCAGATCGTCGCCTTTTTTAATGGCTACGCCCAGGCCAGTATCAATGGAGTCTTTGTCAACCTGCGCATCCAGATGTGTGTATGAGAATTGGATCTGGGCATCTGCCGGCAGCTGACCGACCACGTCCAGCTCAATACCCTGGCTGGTCGCCTGACCAATGGCAGCACTAAACCCGGGGTTATTGATGTCTGCAACTATGATGTTGGTCTGCTCGCTGTCAAAATACGCCAGCGTAATATCCAGATTGTTATCCAGCAGCGACCACTTACTGCCAAACTCAATTGACTCACTCTGGTTAGGATCAAAGCCATCGCCTTTATAGTCAGTACCAAAGTTCAGACGGTAGCCTTCCCCATAGGTTGAGTACAGTGACCAGTTGTCACTGAACTGATACACCAGGCCAAGCTGCGGGCTAAAATGTTGCTCAGACTGTGAGGCATTTTGCATTCTGACCTTGTCGTCTGTTGTTTGCTTTAACCAGTCAAAACGACCGCCAATGCGCACCTGAAATGCATCCGTCAGGGCAATTTGGTCCTGAATATATAAACCTGTTGCCCACTGGTTTTGCTGACGCACAATCACCGGACTTGGTGTGGGTGGCGTATGTTGACCATACACTGGCTGGTGAATATTAATGGCATACAACTGCGCATCGGTCGGGTTGGTGGCCAGCTTAGGCGCGCGGGCAACCCGGTAGTCACGGTCAAATTCAAATCGGTCGTAGTCAACGCCCACAATGATGTGGTGCTTGATGGCGCCAGTGGTAACATCTCCAGCCAGTTCGAAACGTGCCACATATTGGTCGGTATCGTAAGCGCGCTGTCTGTGCTGACGCGTCAGCGTCTGAAAGTCGAGATATAACTTTTGTCTGGACGGCGCGATATCGGCGTCACTGGAGAGGCTGTCCAGCTCTGTTTGTCTGAATGCCAGTGCGGAGCTTAGCTGCCAGTCGTTGTTCAGATCGTACAACCAGTTAAGCTGATGGCCATGCACCATAGTCGTGGTTGGGCCATCACCGGGCTCACCCAGAAAACGCTCGATGGGCATAAAGTCGAAGTTGCCATTCGGCGCGATGATGCCACGGTCAAATGGGATCTCCTGCTCGGCATATTCAAAGTCATAATGCCAGGTTGAATCTGGGCTCTGATCAAAGACAAATGAGGCCATTACGCCGTGCTTTTGTGTTTCTATGGTATCGCGGAAGCTGTCTTCCTCCTGATAGAAACCAATAAAGCGTCCGGCGACTGACTTGGATAGTACGGCATTCACATCCCCTTCCAGGCGACGGTGAGCCCGGCTGCCCGCAGTTAGTTCAAATTCGCTGGAAGACTCAAAGGTCGGCTTTTTCGTCACCAGGTTAATCGAGCCGCCCGGCTCTCCTCGGCCAAACAAGGCCGCTTTTGGCCCCTTTAACACCTCTACGCGCTCAATACCCGATACGTCGCGCGGACCAGAAAACCCACGGCCCGCGTTAAATCCATTAACCAGATAGCCGCTGGGCACATTTTCATCACCAAAAAAGCCGCGGATCGCAAAGCTGTCCCACAGACCACCCAGACTGTTCTGGCGACTCACCGACGCCGACATATCCAGCACCTGAGTGAGTCCGGTTACACCCGTTTTTTCAATTAATTCAGCGTCAAATTCAAACAAAGATTCGGGCGACTGGAGATGACTAAAGTTGCCACGATAGGCCTGACGCTCTCCCGTTACTTCAATCGTTTCAATGGCATTGTCAGCACAAACAGAAAACGCCGCAGCCAGAGACAAAGAGAGTACACTTAAACGACACGCAGAGTGTAAGGGTTTCATTATCAATCCTTCATTATGATATACTATAACAATTTTGCGCGAGGACTGTACCACGAATGCAGCCAAGTGTTAAGAAATAATCAATGAAGTTTTGTGTATTTGATATGACGCTTTTTTGATAAAAAACAAGCCAGTCAGGAGAGTGAGGTCGGGAGCGTCCTTGCTCCCTGTACGTATGTAAGTTAAACGGTTTTAACCCGCTTTTTGCGCAGCTTCTTCAAAGCGCTCAACGCTAAACGGCGTTAGATCCAGCGTGGTCTTTTTGCCCGTCACCAGCTCCGTCATCAACTGCCCTGTAATGGCTGAGGTTAGTATTCCGGTACGGAAATGACCACAGGCATTCAGATAGCCTTCAACGCCGTTAACCGGCCCCAGGATCGGCAGCTCATCCGGCGTACCCGGACGCAGTCCTGCCCAACAGCGCTTGATGCTCGACTCTTTTAAAATAGGTAAGCACTTCATTGCGCCCTGCGACAGCTCCTGAATTTTGTCCAGGCTGTTGGTGGTATCAAAGCCCTTCTCTTCGGTGGATGAACCGATCAGGATCTCGCCGTTGTCTTTTTGCGCGATATAACAGTCGCTGGTACTGATACAGCCGTTCATGATCTTAGGCATACGCTCTGAGAGTACAATCTGCCCTTTGACCGGATAAACTGGCATAGTACGCCCGGTTGCCTGCTGATACAGCTCATTGGCCCAGGCACCGGATGCATTGATCAAGGTATCGCAGAAAAAGGTTTGGTCAGCGGTTTTCACCCCTTCCACTACGTTGCCGTTGCGGATCACGGAAGTTACTTCGGTGTTCAGATACAAAGACACCCCGTTTTGCCGCGCGCCTTCCAGATAGGCATCAACCAGGCGATACGGGTTCACCTGATGGTCACAGATAAAGTCGATAGCGCCAATGGCATCATCCGTCACATACGGCTCTTCCTTTTTAAGCTCCTCGGCATCCAGCCAGCGTACCTGATCGGCCAGGTGCGGGATCCCCTGGGTGATCTGCTCAGCGTATAATCGGTCTTCTTCGTTATACATGATGAACTTCAGGCCCGTGCGCTCAAACTTAAAATCCACCCCATGTTTTTCCAGCATTTCCTGATGCAGCGCCGGATACATGTTGTTAGACGTCAAGGCAAACTCAAAAAAGCAGTCTGGCAGCTGGTGCGGGCGCATCACGGGTACTTCTTCACCCTTTGCTTCGCTGTGTAACTTAGACAAGGTTTTGAAAAAGATCACCCCACAACCCAGACCAACTGACTCGCCAATGGCCCACAGTCCACCAGCTGAAGCGCGCGACGCATTGCCGGGTTTCTTTAAATCAATTAACGCGATTTTTAAATCGGTATCGCGGCTTAAAAAGTATGCGCACGCCGCACCCACAGCACCGCCACCGGCGATGACAACATCATATTTCTTCATTGTGTTCATTCCATTAAGGTAAAGGGGATAGGATCAAGAGGAAAACGCGGTTTGATCACGCCGATATTTTCAGTCAAACCGGCCTGATGCAAATAATCCAGCGCATAAGAGCTACAGGTTTTACCCTGACAATCTCCCATCCCAATGCGGGTTCGCATCTTCAAACTGGTGATGTCTTTTACGCCCTGAGCAATGGCTTCGTCGAGCTGCTCCCGACGCACCTGCTCACACCGACATACCACAGTCTCGGGCTGCGCCAGAGACAACAGTCCGCTTTGGCGGTCGGAGAAGCGGTCAAACCCGAAACGGAATTTTTTAATTCGTGCCAGCTTGTTTTTGACTTTGGTAGAGCGAGCACTCAGCTGCGCCTCGGTGATTTTGCCACATTGCCAGGCCAGGCGTAGTGCCGCCAGCTGGCCTTCACAAATGGCCGCATCGGCGCCAAGCAGGCCATTACTGTCGCCGACCACAAATGCCTCGTGATTCTGACTCTGATGCCACTCATCCAGCACAGGCACATAGCCACTGACTTTACTGTAGTGGTGATCCAGACCCAGTAGCATAGCCAGCTGAGTGCGTGCAACAAACCCGTAACCCACACCAATGGCATCCACATCCACCTGCTGCGCCAGATCACGTTGCGCGCGCCATTGACTGTCGTAAGGTGCCACCTGAATGCTGTTCAGCTGCTCCTTACCCTGCGCACTGACAATACCCCAGCCGTACTTGAACGGAATTTTATGTTTTTTGAGGTAGCTCATCATGCTCATACCAGACAGCGTTAGCTTAGGTTTGTTAAGCAGCGCGACCGCTTCTTTGGCCAGTTTGGCAAACGGGCTGGCTTCATAGACACCCACCACATCAACACCCGCTTTATGCAGCTGACAGGCAACCAGAGGTAATAAAGGCCCGGTGCCCACCAGCGCCATGCGCTGTCCCGGTCTGACCAGGCCACTTTTAAGTTGTAGCTGGACACCGCCAAGCAGCATTACCCCGGGAAGCTGCCAGCCTGGAAACGGCACACTGCGCTCGTGACAACCCGTTGCCAGGATCAGGTGGCCATAAGGCTGACGGCTCAAACCTGAGTTATCGCTCAGCAACAGCTGATTGCTGCCTTCCGGACCCAGTACCCGCGTCTGTGTTTTAACTTCTATGGAATCACTGTGGGCCTGATAACGCGTTTGCAAGGCGGTCATGGCGCGCTTCAGATTGTCATCCAGATGTGGCAATGAGTCGGTCTGACGCAGTGGTCCGCGATAGATCACCCCACCCAGTTTAGGCGCTTCGTCGATGATCACTGACTTTAATCCATGGCGTGCCAACTCTGCTGCTGCCGCCGTGCCAGACGGGCCGCCGCCAACAATCACCACTTTATCGTGTGTCTGGCTAGTCATGTTTGATCCCCTCTTCCTTGAAACGATTAGTCAGGGTTTCAACCGACATTTGTGGCTCCACCAAAGTCTGGCAGGCACGCTGCTTGTGCTTTGCATTGATCTTAACCTGGCAGCAATGGCACACGCCCATGCCACAATAGGCGCCCGATGCAACGTTGCGGTCGTTTTCCATCACTCTGGCATAGTTTGCGGCCAGCAAAACCGACAGTACGGTTTCCCCTTCACAGGCCTCAACCGGTTGATCATCGACGGTAATTTTAAAATTGCGCGAAGGCAGAGGCGTAATGTCTCTGGTGCGCTTAAGTGATTTCATAGCTTGTCTCTCTCGTGTTGTGATACATCAATCAGGCGCAATAAACGCGCTTGATTTACAGGACAGGTGAGAGCCATTGACGCTGAGGGCAACTTAAAATGATAATTAAAAGTTAACTGCTTAAAAGTGTATAACCGTTTTCCCGGTTCCTTTCGCTCGCCTATGCCCTATTTTAGGCACATTCAGCTCATCTCCTGTGAACGAGAGAAGATTAACCCGGAATAAACAATTAAGCTATATTTATTTACAATGAATAAACGTAAATTGATCTGGATCCGGGCATGCTGGTTTTTGCAGCATGGTCTGATCACTTTACGAACTGATTAAGCATACTTTTACCCTAATCAAGTTGATGAGATTCCGACCAAACCCGCAGCTGCTCGAGAATATGCAGTGCCGAGCGGCCAAACTCAGTCAGTTCATAGGTGACCGCCACCGGGCGTTCATTTACAACCGTGCGCAGCACCATGCCCCGTGCTTCGAGTTCTTTAAGGCGCTGATCAATCATTTTTTTGCTGGCACCGCCAAGCATTCTGGCCAGATCGTTAAACCGCACAGGTTCATCTTTAAGATGATAAATGATCGATCCCGTCCACTTAGAGCCGATCAGACGCATGCCTTTTTCGATGGCGCAGGGTTCCAGACAGGCATTTAAAACTTTTTTCCTGCCCTTACTATCTGTTTTAACAACACTTTCCACAATCACAACTCCAAAATCAGGGTGGTTACCAAAAGTAAACTAATTGAATAAACGCTATAGGTTACTATTATAAACCACACAAGTTATTAAGCCTACTGGAGAATAAACATGAACAAAGCCCTGATCATAAACGCCCATCAGTACTACCCATTTTCTGAGGGGAAACTGAACACCACTCTGGTGGATAAAACGGTCTCTCACCTCAATGCCAAAGGTTATGAGACCCGGGTGGTTACTATGGCTGAGCCGCTGGATATTGAGCAGCAACTTGAGCTACATCGCTGGGCCGATGTG
Source organism: Pseudoalteromonas rubra (assembly GCF_000967655.1). Taxonomy (GTDB): domain Bacteria; phylum Pseudomonadota; class Gammaproteobacteria; order Enterobacterales; family Alteromonadaceae; genus Pseudoalteromonas; species Pseudoalteromonas rubra_A. The sequence goes on along the minus strand of NZ_JXYA01000056.1, from coordinate 3,361 downwards.
GTGATCCTGCAATCTCCCATTAACTGGATGGGCCTGCCCTGGTCATTTAAAAAGTACATGGACGAGGTATACACCGCAGGCATGGGCGGCGCTTTGTGTAATGGCGATGGCCGCTCGGCAGACAACCCCAAAGCCAATTATGGCCGTGGCGGAACACTCACTAACACACGTTATATGTTGTCTGTAACCTTTAATGCCCCGGCGGAGTCGTTTAATGACGAGCACGAGTTTTTTGAAGGCAAAAGTGTAGACGACTTACTATTTCCGGCACATATGAACTTTAAGTTCTTTGGCATGCAGTCTATACCTACGTTTAGTTGTTTTGATGTGATGAAAAACGCAGACATTGAGCACGACCTTGCACGCTTCGAAAGCCATTTAAACACCCACTTTTAAGGAATACTCATGAGCCAGGCATACCAGTACACCCAAAAACTTCACCCCGGCAGCCCGTTTCCGGATATTCAGGTGACTTTGCCCGATGGCAGCACCCGCCCTCTGGCACAGGCCAATAATGACCAGCGCTGGCAGCTGGTGCTGGTTTACCGGGGTCGCCATTGCCCCTTATGCACCCGCTACCTCAACGAGCTTGAGCAATTCAAAGATAAGCTGGCCGCTATCAGAGTCGATATTGTTGCCGTGTCGGGCGACAGCCTGGCACAACTGCAAAGCCACAGCGAGCAGCTGGATGTGTCTTTTGAGCTCGGCTATGGCCTGAGCCTTGAGCAAATGAAGACGCTGGGCTTATTTATTTCTGATCCGCGCTCAGCACATGAAACCGATCATCCGTTTGCGGAACCCGGACTGTTTGTCGTCAATGAAGCCGGCAACATCCAGGTGACGGATATCTCTAACAACCCGTTTGTTCGCCCGGACTTAACCTCGCTGGCCAACGGACTGGCCTGGATCCGCGACCCGGATAATAACTACCCCATACGCGGTATGCACCGCTAAGCCGAATTGCGCTGGAGAAAAACCATGTTTACCTATTATGAACCCGATACGGCACCAGAAGAATCGAAACCGCTGATGGAGCAGTCGCTGGCCAGCTTTGGCATGCTGCCCAATCTACACAAAATACTGGCTGAGTCGGCCGTCACCTATAAGGCGTATAACGACACCTTTACCGCTTTCATGCAGGACAGCAGCTTGTCGGCGGTTGAACAGCAGGTGGTTTTTATGACCGCCAACTACCAAAATAACTGCCACTACTGTGTGCCCGGCCACACCTGGATGATGAAATCTGCCGGTATGCCCGAGGCGCTGATCACCGCACTGCGTGAAGGCACAGCGCTGCCCGACAGCAAACTGCAAGCACTGCAGGACTTTGTAAAAGCCTTGCTGGCCAAACAGGGCCACATTGGCGATGACGCGCTGAATGCGTTTCTTGCTGCCGGATATAACAAGCAGCAAGCGCTGGAAGTATTGACCGGCCTTGCTGCAAAGCTTATCTCCAATTTTACCAATGCCCTGGCCAAAACCGAGCTGGACTCGCCCATGCAGCCCTATCAGTGGACGCACCCGGATCGACGTTAATCACCAGCGTTAATATGCAACATAAACCATGAATGTGAATGCTTTGCCACCATTGCACCGCAAGCCTACACAGCACAGGCCGCTTAGCGGCGGCCTCACCCATAGCAACACTCTGCTGACAAGAGATGACGGAAGCCTCTGGGTATGTAAACGCTCACTTGGCCGAAATCATGCAGGGCTGGAAACTGAGGCCTACGTGTACACCTTGCTGAAACCCACCCGCTTTGCGCAGCCGGTTGAACTTCACCAAAGTGAAAATGGCCAGCAGACGTTGTTACGCCCTTATATTGAGGGAACAAGCATGGCCGACTGGGCTGCACTCAATCTTGAGCAGGTTATCGGCCTGCTCAAACAAATCCATCAGATAAGCGCACCACGCCACGGCAAAATCAGCGCCCCAACCTCGCTCATCCTGAACCCGGCAAACCACCTCACCGCTGTCTGGCGATATTTTCGCAGCCGCCTCACTGAACGGGCCAAACTGAGCGAGTTCTACCACTCGCTATACCCGGTATTGCAGGCGCACCAGCCTGGTTTTGACCAGCTCAGCACATTTACGCTCAATCATGGCGACTTGCACCCCGGCAATCTCATCCTTACGCCTGCTCAGCAGCTCATCCCCATTGACTGGGAGCGCGCCCACTTTGGCGATCCGGCCTTTGATTTGGCCCTGCTCAACTGGCACGGCGATGGCCCCATCGCCGATCAAGCATTACAAACCCGCGCTATCGCGCTTTACAGTGAAAACCCGGCAGAACAAACAAGGCTTAAAAAACGCGTAGCCTGCTGGAGTCTGTTGCGCCTGTTCAACGATTACCTTTACCTGACACACAATAAATTAAGAGTAGAAAAGCTGACGCGGTTCGAAAGTGAACTTACACAGCGCCTGAATGGTGTTTTATCTGCCGCGGAATAGCATGTTAATTTTGCGAAAAAGAAGCACACGCCAAGCTTTTTGTCCTCATTCTCTATAGCGTTTATTGGTAATCAGTTTACTCTGAGCTGATGCTCGGTAAACCTAACTTTTTAACTAGCCTTATAAACTGCTCGTTTGTATACGGCCCAAACACAAATTCATCGTGCTCTGCAAACTTGTGGTCTTTAATTTTATCAATGTAATAAAAGCCACATGCTTTATATGGGCAAGCATAAACTGATATGAATTTTTCATTAGCTGTGATATTTACAGGCTCATCAATACGCCCAATATATCCGCCTTCACCTAGGCTATATCCTAACGTCTTAGTACCATCGATATAGTAAACCTCATAAGGCGACTCTTCCCAAGATGGCGAGCACGCAATTAGGAGTAATGACACAAAAACTAGAAATCTTCTCACAAACTTTCCTGCATGCTAATACCCGCATAAAAGGCTGATAATGCATGGCCATACTATAAAGCGAAGAGGAACCGGGCCAAACGTTAGCAATCCTTCTCCTTATACGCTTGTTATATGTACAGCAACTCCAAATCTGCGTCATTAGGTTCAAACAACTCTAACCAAAGAGTAACGCCTTTTTCATCACTGCACTCTATCTCAAGACAATCGTCATAAACATCAATAATTGTTCCGACATCGCCTATCTGAGGAGCGCGCGAACCAAAGCTTTGCTCTGAATGTTGAAACTCTTTGTTTAGAGACTTTATTCTTACGACTGAGTATTGTTTCATTCAGTTCTCCAGCACAAGACTCCTTTAGTTGTGACGCCTGTTTCTGCTTCCAAACCGATAGACCGGAAAGGCGCTGCTGTATCTTCTTGATACATCATCTAAGGTTCCATATTTGATCTTTTTCGATTAAAAAAGAGCTGGACCCCATTGGTT
>NZ_JXYA01000055.1 GCF_000967655.1 Pseudoalteromonas rubra | reverse complement strand
ACCGTCAACACCGTCTTTGCCTGGTGCGCCATCTTTACCCGGGGCACCGTCAACACCATCTTTACCGGGCGCACCATCCTTGCCGTCCAGACCATCTTTACCAGGCATACCAGATCCCACGCCAGCAAACAGCGATAGCCAGTCAGGGGACAATGCTGGAGCAAGGTTAGCCGTTCCTGATTCCTCGGTCGTCAGTATGTCTACACGTGCGATATAAGCCTGTCCTTCATGCACGACCACGTCATCCATGCTGTAGGCTGATTCAGCTGACCACTCGCCTTTGACTGTCAGGCCCCGGTCACCTTTGTCACCCTTTTCTCCTTTATCGCCTTTTTCGCCTTTGGCACCTGGGTCACCCTTTTCACCGCGCTCACCTTGTTCTCCGCGGTCTCCTTTATCACCTTGGTCACCTTTAGCACCAGGGTCACCCTTTTCACCGCGTTCACCTTGTTCGCCTTGGTCACCTTTGTCGCCTTTTTCGCCTTTGGCGCCTGAGTCACCCTTTTCACCGCGCTCACCTTGCTCGCCGCGGTCACCTTTGTCGCCTTTTTCGCCCTTATCGCCTTGGTCACCTTTTTCGCCGCGTTCACCTTGTTCGCCTTGGTCACCTTTATCGCCTTTTTCTCCTTTGTCGCCTTGGTCACCTTTTTCGCCGCGTTCGCCTTTTTGACCGTCCACACCATCCTGACCTGGTAAACCATCTTTACCATCAATACCATCTTTACCGTCAAGACCATCTTTACCAGGCAAACCTGATCCTACACCAGCAAACAGTGACAACCAGTCGTTGGAAGCAGACGGCGCGTCATTCACCGAGCCTGATTCCTCAGTAGCAATGATATCCACCCTTGCAATATATGCTTGTCCTTCATGAACAACCACATCGTCGGCTTTGTAGGCAGACTCTGCGGACCAACTGCCTTTAATGGTCAGGCCACGGTCACCTTTGTCACCTTTTTCACCTTGCTCGCCTCGGTCACCTTTTTCACCTTGCTCGCCTCGCTCACCCGGGTCACCTTTCTCGCCGCGATCGCCTTTTTCACCTTGCTCACCTTTGGCACCTTGCTCGCCTCGCTCACCCGGGTCTCCTTTCTCGCCGCGATCGCCTTTTTCACCTTGCTCGCCTTTGGCACCCTGTTCACCTTTCTCGCCAGCATCGCCTTTCTCGCCTCGGTCGCCTTTTTCACCTTGCTCGCCTTTGGCACCTTGTTCACCTTTCTCGCCAGCATCGCCTTTCTCGCCTCGGTCGCCTTTTTCACCTTGCTCACCTTTGGCACCCTGTTCACCTTTCTCGCCAGGATCGCCTTTCTCGCCTCGGTCGCCTTTTTCACCTTGCTCACCTTTGGCACCCTGTTCCCCTTTCTCGCCTCGGTCGCCTTTTTCACCTTGCTCGCCTCGGTCGCCTTTTTCACCTTGCTCACCTTTCGCGACGAGCCGTAGCCAGCTTTCTGTTGCAACTTCGGGTGATAAGTTGATGCCTCCGCTCTCTTGTGTTGACGCAATATTTGCGATAGCAATGTAGGCACTTCCATTTAGTACGACGACATCATCGATGGAATAAGCCAATTCCTCTGACCAGGCACCACGAATTTGTAGCCCTTTCTGACCTTTCTCACCCTGCTCGCCTTTTTCGCCTTGCTGGCCAGGTTCACCTTGGTCACCTTTTTCACCTTGCGGGCCAGGTTCACCTTGGTCACCCTTCTCACCTTGCTTGCCCGGTTCGCCTTGGTCACCTTTTTCGCCTTGCAGACCAGGCTCACCCTGCTCACCTTTTTCACCTCGCAGGCCTGGCTCACCCTGTTCGCCTTTTTCCCCATCGGCTCCGTCACGACCATCAGCGCCATCTTTACCGTCTGCTCCGGCCTCACCTTGCTCGCCTTTTGCAACCAGTTGCAACCACTGCGCAGCAACATCTGGCGATGGATTTGCGTCGCCACCCTCTTCTACGGCAGCGACATCTGCAATAGCAATGTAAGCGCTACCATTGAAGCTAACTAAATCGTCAACGACGTAGGCAGCAAGCTCTGCCCAGGCACCTTGAACCTGAAGACCTTTGTCGCCTTTTTCACCCTGGTCGCCTTTATCACCCTGGTCGCCTTTATCACCCTGGTCGCCTTTTTCACCCTGGTCGCCCTTCTCGCCTTGATCGCCTTTTTCACCCTTAGCGCCATCGAGACCATTGGCACCAGGTGCGCCATCTTGACCATCAGCTCCGTCTTTGCCGTCAATACCATCTTTACCGTCAACACCATCACGGCCATCAGCGCCTGGCTCTCCTTTCAAGCCGGTAGTAGAACCAACCCATTCACCGTTTTCATTGATCACAGGGATCCCGGCAACGGAAACTTGAGTCGCATCAACCGCCCCTTTCACCGAGCCAGACACATCAGCGTAATATGCACTAGGGACTGCGTCGATACGTAATCGGGGAGACATTTCAATATCGTCTCCGACTTTAATGCCAAGCTCTAATTCCGTATTTTGAAAAATAGCGGCATCAATGTCGTTGTTTTCCCCGAGGCGGACACTATATTGACCGTCTACAACCTGGACTTCTCTGACTTCCTGCCACAAACTTTGTTCATTGGCATACAGTGTAAATGTGATGGTTAAAGTATCATTGACGACCTCTTGTGTATTTGAATTGGTCAATGTACCTTGGTGATTTAGTTGTGCTGAAATTGCAGGCATAGAAATAGCACTGGCAGCAGCAATCATTGCGGCTAACGCATTAACTTTAAACATAATTTCCCTTAAAAGTTAGTCTAGAGCGGTTTGAGCATTGTCTAATTGGAAGTTGTTGGAGCTTGCTTTTTGAGTCACGATGACTGTTGAAGCTTTTAGATCGTGACGGCCAGAAGAAGCGCTTTGTATTACAGGCTGGGCTTGTGCCGTTTGAGACACTGTGTGAATTGCTTTGCCGGGAGTAGGCTTCGGCTCTGGATTAGGTTTTGACGTGACGGGCTTATCAACATTTGTACCCTGATCACCAGTTTGTACTGAATCTTTACTGTCCCCTGAACCACATGCAGAAAGCGAGGCAGCCATAACAATCACCAACAATAGCGATGGAATTTCCTTAGTCATTTTCTTCGTCCTGAATTAAGTATTATTTTTAAAATTGGAACTATAGCAGGTCCATACTACAAGAGAAGTCTACCAAGTCACTTCTATACAAACAACTTTTTTTTATTATTTTACAAAAGCTTAATGGGAAAGAAACTACCCACACAATGTCATTCAAAGAAAGAGGTGCTGTTCCAACTTTTTCTGTGCATCGGCTCTTAACTCATGAGCGCGAGCTAGTTCTGGGTAAAATGTCAACAGAAAATCTAACCGCTCCAATGCCCCTGTGTAATTTTGGCGCATTATCATGATCTCAGCCGCCGCAAGGAGCCCACTTGTATGGTAGGGATATAACAGTAAGAATTTCTCAAGCGCACTTAGCGCCTCTTCATGGTCTTTGTAGAAGTACCTCTGAAGAATGTAATAATCATAGAGTGCTTTGCTATCGTAAGGGTTTAGTGTAAGACTGCGTTGCATGTATAACTGGTTTGCAGACACGTATCCATGGTGGGCATAGTAACTAGCCAGATGATTTGATGTAAAAACACCCGCATATAAAACGAGCAAGACAGCAAGGTATCGAAACCTGAGCACTTTCATATCCGTTGTATTTTCTTCAATTAACTCCTTATTTCTGTACAACACAAAAGAGAACAAAAGTATTGCGAAAAACAGACTTGCCGGAGTCAGGAAGAGCGCAGTAAACATCGAGTGGAACACAGTAGACACCACAGCAACAAGTAACCATCTATCTGTCTGATTTCCTGTGTAAGCATTCACCATTGACTTAAACAGTAGCAAGGCAAGTATTGAAGAAAAAATAAGCCCACCAAGCCAACCTGTTTCACTGAAAAACTTCAGTGCTATGTTATGTGGCGTCCTGAGGATCTGATTTTCGCCCACCATAGGCGACGCCTCATCAGTACCAAGCTTTGCAAACTTGGGGTGAATGTACTCAAAATTATTGGCCCCTACCCCAAAAGGTTTATTAAGGAGCATATCAAACGTATTGACAAACAACTCCTCTCGCCCTGTATTCAGCTCCTTTATACTTTGCAGTTTGGCATTCAACCTTCCGCCCATATAGCTATCCACCTGACTGTAAGCAAAGCCTCCAGCTATCAAACTGACTGTTATTGTGAGGTAGGTTAGTGCTTTGCGCTTGAGTTTGACAAAAACAAGCAAGCAAAGAACAGCTTCGCCGAGCAGTAACCCCAGTATCGTGCCGCGAGTACCGGACCCGAGCAACGCACAAATACAGATGATAAAAGACAAGAAACCACAAACAGAGCGAGCATTTAATTTCCCCTGATACAAGATCGCAGCAACAAGCACTGGTAACCAAATATTGAGCACTTGCCCCAGGTTATTTATGAATCCAAATGTAGAAAATGCCGTTATATGAACCAAATCATAATCGTTTATCCGCGATTCAATATAAAATAGCGAGAAAACCACTGAAGAATAAATAACAATATCAAAGAGCAATTTGACACCATACCTGTGCCATATGTGTTTAAACAGAAAGTAACCAAGCAGCACGCTCCCTAAGTACCTAAGAATAAACACTCCTCCTTCATAAGGATTCACTGCATATGTTAATGAAACAAGCATTAGGAGTAATAGACCAATGCAAAGCCAGCCAACTCGGCCGATTTCAATATCAACTCTTTGAATAAATGCATAGGTAAGGGTCGTACAAATAAAAAGGTCAAATACTATCCACTTAGGAGTATCGAACTTATGATAGAAAACATCCCACGACACTGAAGAGATTAAGACTGAGGCCAGAATAGTTAAGAAGCCAAACCAGGCGACGTTAAGGTTTATTCCATTACTTTGCAAAATTACACTCCATTTCTACAACCTGCCTGGACAGAAAGTACTCATTATTTATGCTGACTGTAGATTATACCGGTACTTATCGGAAGGACTCTAACATAGTCGCTGACTGAAATGTATCGTTATGAAGTGCCGAATGTAGAATTTATGGTTGGAATAAGTCACAGGGCGTTTAGACTATTTAATAATAAAGATCCTTTCTTTTACACAAAGAAAAGGAATTGGACAAACAGTCCAATCCCAATCAGTTTAAAATCGGGTTAGAATCTCAGGCTAATCCCGGCCGATATCTCATTGATAGCATTTTCACTTAAGTTGTAGTAGCTGTAGCTCACATTAACAGACGTATTTTCCAAAACATCATACCCAAGCGTTATACCGCCATAAGCACTGGTTCCTTCTTTTTCATATTGCAGTAAATGTTTACTATTGCGTGTACTGTCAATCTGATATTTCCAGTCGAACGCCCCAAGAAACAAGGCCGCACTGAAGCGCTCATAGCGCAGCACTTCAAACCCGGATTGCAGCGCGAAGCCCTCTGGTAATACCGGTGTTGCTCGCGCTACCAGCTCATGTGTTGTATCTGGCGTAAGAGACTGGCCGGTTAACTCAAGACGCCCCTGGCCCAAGTCTATATAACGTAGCCCAACTTCCCACTTCGGCATCAGCTCGTAAAAGGCACCAGCCGACCAGGACTCACTATTGTCATCTACTGCACCCACTGTCAGCCCGCCAACAGAAGTTGGTGCCTGATAGTCAGCCTCAGCCTGACCCACTGCAGCCTCGACTCGCCATTGCTGCGCCAATACTGGATTGGCCAATAAACAGCTCGTAGTAAGCAGTGTATAGGCTGGCAATTTACTATTACGACGACGTAGAATTAATGCCGACATCATTATCACTAACAATCCTCCCAGACCACCCGAAGATGTATTTTCCACACTCACAGTTTGATATGCAGAGACGGTTATCTTGACTATGCCCTGACTGACAGCGCCTTTACTGTCTCTCACCTGATAGATAATGACATCTTCTCCAGAGAAACCCAGTTTAGGTTCGTAGGTCAGTGTGCCATCAATATTCACCGTTGCCTTACCATGTGTTGCCACCGCACTGACAAGGAATAGCTCATCACCATCTGCATCAGTGTCATTGGCTAACACATCAATAACTAAGCTTGTTTTATCATCCGTTGTAGCGACATCCAGCATGGCAGTGGGTGCTTTGTTAACGGTCAGGTTGACTATAGCCTGACTGTTAGATGTACCACCCTGACCATCAGAAATACTATATTGGATGGTCGCCACGCCCACGAATGTAGCAGGTGGCGTATAAACCAGCTTATTGTCTACGATCCGTACAGAGCCAAAGTCAACAGTCGCGCCAGTAATGGTCAAAACATTACCATCTGCATCAGTGTCATTTTCCAGCACATCTATGGTGATTTGCTGGCCAGCTGCAATTGTGACTTCATCTGCTACAGCCACAGGTAAAGTATTATTGGTTCTTTGAACCGCAATACCACCTGGGTCTACGACACTGCGATTGGCGATGCCATCGTCATCGTTTGGTCCACCATCAACAATTTGTAATTGCACACACCAATCACCTTCGGTCAGCCCTTGCGTCCACTCGTTACTGCCTGGAGGTGGACAGTAACCAGGCTCTCCTGTCGCCGACAATATGGCGTTGCCATCGGCTACAACAAAGTCGACCCACTCATTATTTTTGAGTTTACGGTAGAGTGCATTTGCAGGGATCGGTCTGCGCTGAGGTATTACGATAGTATATGTATCGCCCGCCTGCGGCAGCCCTGTTGCAATAAAGTCAAATAGCCCGCCAATGTTAACTGCATTCTCATCAGCAGGTAGTTCATTTTCGAGCAACTGAACGCCACCAGTCTCATTTTGCGCCACGGTTGCGCCTTTACGCAGGCAGACACCCGGTTCACCTTCAACCAGGAATTGAGCAGACTCCGCAGCTTGCTCCTGCATGACGTTACATTCGGTGATCGCATCCTGGAAGTCAGGTATACCATCGTCATCCGAATCGGCGTAGCCTTCCTCGTCGTCAGGGATCAAGTCTCCGTCTGTATCGACTTGCGTAAGCGCCTGCAGCTCGGCAACCACCTCAAGATAGATGTCTCTTCTTGAAGAGAGACTAGGCTGAGCATCGTCCGTTGCCGTCACGGTCAACTGGTAAATTCCCTCTGCCAGCCCAGAGGTGCTGAATACAAAAGTATTGTCGTCTGCACTTTGATTGACCAAGGTATTATCAGCCGAATTCCAGCTTAATGTTACATTATCCTGCGGATTTGCATCTCTGGCAGTTGCAGTCACAGTAACTAATTCATCGTTGATAGTAAGCAACGAACGGGTTTCGCCCGTCTGAGTCACTTTAACAGACACTTTAGGTGCGACATTTTCTTCAACAATGGTCACTGTCGTGGACGATTTTGCCCCTCGGTTTAGCGAATCTGCCAACGTGATAACGATGTTTTCATTACCCTCAAGGACGCCATCACCGAACACGTTGAAATTGATTTGACCGGATGTACCAGACTCAATCACCACCTGACCGTCAGCTAAATCATGATCTGCAGCATCGGCAGTCCCTGAGACGGTATATGGGATTGTCACCGGATAACTCGGTGCCAGACCATTTAGGAAGACACTCACTGTATGGCTTTGCTCTTCCGCAACCTCACTGTTTTTCTCCAGTGACACAAGTGGATTAACAAACACATTTTGCGTTGCGATGGACTGAGCTCCCTGGCTATCCGTTGCTTCCCAGTACACAAAGTGCGTACCCGGTGCGAACAGAGTTGTACCATCAACAAGAGACACAGGAATAGTATTCCCATTACCATCTACAGCCGTTGCCGTACCCAATGGCACCTTGGTAAATAACCCTGTTGCATTGGCTGTTACGTCAGTTGGGACTGTGATAACAGGAAGCGTCGTTACCGGTGCGGAGTTGATCTGCACCTGAGCTGTAGCCTTACTACGTGCCTTTTGACTGTCCTCTATTAAATAATCAACGACGATTAAGCCTTGGATATCTGCCTGAGCCACATAAGATAGTGTACCGTTAGCAATCGAGACACTGCCAACCGAAGCTCTGGCACCCACAATTCTCAGTACATCTCCAGCATCGGCATCAGTGTCATTGGCTAACACATCAAGCGTGTAGGTATTGTTGGCCTGCGGTTCGAAAACAAAGCTGTCGTTCACTGCGACAGGCAAATCGTTAACTGCGTTAATGGTGATCTTCACTTCGCCTGCAGCAGAGTCCAGGCTACCATCGTTGGCAATGTAGCTGAAACTATCCAGGCCATTGAAGTTGCCAAACGGCGTATAGGTGAAAGTATTACCTTGCAGCACCAGTAAACCACTCACAGGCTGACGCTCAATGGAGACTGTGACACTATCGCCATCCTCATCCGACGCATCCGCCACAAAGCTGGTTGTGCCATCTTCATTGACCACCACATCCATATTGTTCGCAACTGGCTGGTTGTTCACAAACTGAACTGCAATCTCGAATGGGCTCAAAGAAGCCTGTTCAACCCCATCAGTTACACTGATCACAATATTGCTATACACGCCCTCGTCATCTCTACCCGGCGTGCCAGATAGCGTGCCCGTTGCAGTATCAAACTGAGCCCATACAGGCAAGTTAGCAACCGCAAATGTCAGCGCATCTCCATCAGCATCAGAAGCCTGCGGAGTAAAGCTGTACTCAGTGTTGTGGACTACTGTGGTATCTGGCGTGCCAGAAATCACTGGCGCATCATTTACAGCATTAATCGTTAACGACACAGTGGCTGTATTTGAGTCAAGCGCCCCATCATTTGCCATAAAGCTAAAGCTATCTGAGCCATTAAAGTCTGCATTTGGTGTGTACAACCAGGTTGTATCAGACTGCTGCTGCAACGACCCAGACGACACACCAGACACTATGCTGTATGTCAGCGGATCGGCATCTGGGTCGGTGCCATTCAATGTGATCAGCAAAGTGTCGTCTTCATTCAGGGACAATGCTTGCCCCTCAACAACCGGTGCATCATTAATTGGGGTGACGCTCAAGGATACCGTAGCCTCGTTCGATACAGCGCCAGCCTGATCTTTCACGGTATAAGTGAAGCTATCGTTTCCGAAGTAGTTCGTGTTAGCCGTATAGATAATGGTGCCCTGTGCGGTCACTGTAGTTTGGCCATTCTGAGCTGCACTCACAACGGTGACACTACTCAAGTCGAAGCTATCTCCTTCATCCACATCAAAGTCATTGCCCAGCACGTTTACTTCAAACGACCCTTCTTCTTGCAACTCAACGCTATTATTGACTGCTACTGGCGCATCATTCACAGGCGTTAGAGTGACTGAGACTGTCGCAGGTAAGGAAGTAAGCCCTTCGCTATCGGTTAGTGTATAAGTGAAGCTAAAGGTACCCGTTTCATCTTGTTTGGGCGCAATCTCCAAGGTGCCATCGGCCAGAATAGTCACATCTGCTTTTGCATAGCTACCGGCGCCGTTACCTTGGTCTTCCAGTGTGACATTCGCACCATTAAAGCCCTGATCTTCCACATCTGAATCATTAGCAAGGATATCGAGAACAACCGTGATATCTTCATCCGTGGTGACCGCATCATCACCCACCACAGGGCGGTCGTTGATAGCACCAATATTGACAGTAATGCTGGCTGAGGCCGAGGCCAGCCCCTCACTATCTGTAATGGTATAAGTGAAGGTATCTTCACCAGTCTCATTGGTGTTTGGTGCATAGACTAAAGTACCAGCTTCCTGGTCCAGCGTAACCAAACCCAGACTCGGTGCGCTGGTCAGTGTCAGGTCTCCGGTTGGAATACCATCTTCTATGTCCGTTGCTGCAGCACGTACAGCCAGTGCCGCAGACGGAGTGTCTTCGTCAGTGCTGATCGTTAAGTTTGCAGCAACTGGTGCGTCGTTCACAGGCGTGATTGTCACCACAACCGTTGCCTGCTCGGAGGTGTTGAGCGCGGTATCTGCAACCGTATAAGTAAAGGTATCCTGACCATTCTCATTGGTTGCAGGCGTGTAAGTTGCGATGCCATTAGCAATGGACACAGACCCTTTGCTCGGCGCACTCACAACCACAGCCGAAGCCGCGTTCATATTGCCTTCTGGGTCGCTGTCATTGTCTAGCAGAGCAATTTGTACCGCTGTATCTTCGTTTGTTGTTGCACTGTCGTCAACCGCCGTTGGCGCATCCTCAATCGGGTTAATTGTTAACGATACCGTATGCGTAGCGGAGGCCGCATTTTGTGCATCGGTTACCTGGAAGGTAAAGCTATCGCTGGTGCTCTCCGAACCATCATGCTGATAGTTAAAGCTACCATCAGCGTTCAAGCTCAGAACACCATGTTGAGGCTGAGAAACCGCACTGGCAGACAAGCTATCGCCGCTATCTAAATCGTCATCACTCGCGGTGCTGAGTAAGCCCAGCGTCGTAGTTATACTCAGCAACTGTCCTTCATCAAGACCAAAGCTAAAGTCTTGTGCGGTTGGCGCATCATTGGTATTGACCACCTCAATATCAAAGGCGCTTAATGACTGCTGTGCGCTGCCGTCTGACACCGTAATCACGATTTGCGTGTCGGTACCCACATTAGCGTCGGTCGGCGTACCCGATAGTGTACCTGTTGCCGTATCAAAACTTGCCCAGCTAGGTTGATTACTGATAGAGAAAACCAGTACATCACCTGCATCTACATCAGACACTGTTGGAGTGAAGCTATAACTGGCATCTTCATTGACACTGGTCGCTGGTGTACCACTAATTTCAGGCGCATCATTGGTATTAACAACCGTGAGTGAGAACGCAGGCAAGGACGTAGTTGCCGTACCATCACTCACCGAAATCACTATGTCGTTTACGGTGCCTACATCACTGTTGGTTGGTGTGCCTGACAGCGTACCAGTTTGCGTGTTAAAGCTCGCCCAGGTTGGCTGATTAACAACGCTAAAGGTTAAGTTGTCTCCATCATCATCCGCTGCAACAGGTGTAAAGCTATACGCTGAGTCCTCATTGACCGATGTTGCGGGCGTCCCGGAAATGACCGGTGCGTCATTCACATTCACAACCGTAATTGCAAATGCATCCAGGCTTACGGTTTGCGACCCATCCGAGACACTGATAACAATACCCTGATAAGTACCCACATCACTATTAGCAGGTGTACCGGTTATCTCCCCGGTTGAAGTAGAGAAACTGGCCCACGATGGCAGATTTGTCACGCTAAAGGTGAGTGTGTCTCCACTATCAACATCCGACGCCGTCGGTATAAAGCTATAAACCGTGTCTTCATTCACACTGGTCGCCGGCGTTCCTGAGATAACAGGTGCATCATTGGTATTGGTTACTGTTAATGAGAATGCAGCCAGTGAGACCGTCTCTGTGCCATCACTCACACTGATAACAATGTCAGAGGTTGTACCCACATTGTCATTCGTCGGCGTGCCTGAGAGCGTACCCGTTTGTGCGTCAAAGTTTGCCCAAGCCGGTTGATTCGTGATACTAAAGGTCAGGCTGTCGCCTACATCTACATCACTGGCTGTTGGCGTAAAGCTATATGCTGCGTCCTCACTGACACTTGTCGCTGGTGAGCCAGAAATTGTCGGCGCATCGTTGGTATTAACCACTGTGATATCAAAGGCAGTCAGGCTCACAGTTTCAGTACCATCCGTCGCACTAATCACAATCCCCTGATAAGTAGCAACGTCATCATTCGTGGGTGTGCCCGTTATTGAGCCTGTGGTTGTATCGAAGCTGGCCCACGATGGTAGATTCTGCACACTAAAGGTCAATGTGTCAGCGTCCGCATCCGTCGCGGTTGGGGTAAAGCTGTAGGCGCTGTCTTCGTTAACCTCGGTTACAGGCGTACCAGAAAGCACAGGGGCATCATTCACCGGGGTGACCGTCATAGTGACTGTCGCCTCGTTCGAAACCGCACCGGCTGCATCCGCTACCGTATAGGTAAAGGTATCTTCTCCGGAGAAGTTTGTGTTAGGGGTGTAAATAATCGCACCCGCAGTCGTGACCTGTGTTTGACCACTACTTGGCGCACGAACTACAGTGACGCTTGACGCATCAAAGCTGTCATTTTCATCCACATCGGTGTCATTACCTAACACATTGACTTCAAACGAGCCCTCTTCCATTAACTGCGCAACGTTGTCAACAGCAACTGGTGCATCATTCACAGGAGTCAGAGTCACCGTCACCGTTGCTGCATCTGAGCTGAGCCCTTCACTGTCAGTCAATGTGTAAGTGAAGCTAAAGGTGCCAGTCTCGTCTTGTTTAGGTGCTATCTGTAATGTACCGTCTGCGAGTATGCTGACATCTGCTTTGGCATAACTGCCCGCGCCATTACCCTGATCTTCCAGCGTAACATTTGCGCCATTAAAGCCCTGATCTTCTACATCCGAGTCGTTACTCAGTATGTCTAGCGTCACGCTGACATCTTCATTGGTGGTCACACTGTCATCAGCAACAACAGGACGGTCGTTCACAGCACCTATGTTTACAGTGACAGTACCAGATTCTGAGGTACTGCCTTCGCTGTCTTTGATGGTATAAGTAAAGGTGTCTGTGCCGGTCTCGTTTGCATTTGGCGTATACACCAAAGTACCAGCTTGCTGATCTATTGCTACGCTCCCTTTTGAAGGTTGCGTGGCAAGAGCAATATCACCCGAGGGCGTACCGTCCTCAATATCGCTGGCACCGGCACGCACAGCAATGGCCTCACTGGCGTTGTCTTCATCAATTGATACATTGAAGTTTTGCACTGTGGGCTGGTCGTTAACAGGCGTGATGGTCACGGTCACAGTTGCTTCTGCGGATGTATTAAGTGCCGCATCTTTAACCGTATAGGTGAACGTATCCTGGCCCGTTTCATTGGCATTTGGCGTATAAGTTACCACGCCATTAACTATGGTCACAGTTCCTTTGCCAGGCTGGGTCGCGATAGCGGCTGAGGCTTCAACCAAGTCATTTTCTGGGTCGCTGTCGTTGGTCAGCAGGTCAAAAATAACTGCTGTGTCTTCATTGGTCGTTGCTGAGTCATCAACCACAGTTGGCGCATCCGCCACCGGCGTAATTGTCAGCGTCACCGTTTGAGTTGCAGAGCTTACATTGTTACTGTCTGTGACTTGGAAAGTAAAGCTGTCGCTGTGGTTTTCACTACCGTCATGCTGATAGCTGAAGCTGCCATCTGCATTCAGCGTCAATTGACCGTACTGTGGCTGGCTTACAGCACTCGCCGTTAAGGTGTCTCCGCTATCCGTGTCATCGTCCGTAGCAGTGCTTAACAAACCGAGGACCGCTGTCACTGTAAGCGTCGCTTCTTCATCTAACGTGAAGGTAAAGTCCTGTCCAACCGGCGCATCATTGCTGTTTACCACTTCAATGCTGAAGGCTGTCAGCGTTGCCTGATCAGTGCCATCCGAGACTGAAATTTGAATATTGGCATGGGTACCAACATCACTATCCGTTGGCGTCCCGGTGAGGGCGCCCGTCGTGGTGCTAAACTCTGCCCAGTCTGGCTTGTTCACAATGCTAAAGGTGTGTGTATCTCCATCGTCCGAATCAGTCAGAGTCGGTGTAAAGCTGTAGGCCTCATCTTCATTGACCGAAGTAGCAGGTGTCCCGGACAACACTGGCGCAATATTGTACTGCTTAGTCACTGTGGCAGTGACCCCTTCAGAAGCATTGCCCGCTTCATCGGATACAGTCACAGTCAGTGTTAAGGTCCCCTCATTAAGCGCACTCACATCAACGCCCGTTAGCTGTTGGCTGCTTGCTGTGATTGTTGTCGCGCTGTTGCTTGAAACAGTATTAGTGCCGTCACTGACCTGATATGTAAATGAACCAGAACCTTCTAAGCCAGATAGGGTAAAGCTGAGTGCCGACTCGTTGTCGCGGTTAATCACGGTTTGGTCGACAGCGACAGACTGGCCTGATGGCGAAACATTATCCAGCGTAATGCTTTGTGTTGCTGCATTAGAGGTATTGCCTGCCGTATCCGCTTGCGTTGCCGATACGGTGAGCGTGCCATTGTTCAGGCCACTAACATCCAGCTCACTGCCGCTCAGCGTCCAGTTACCGGAGTTGTCGGCGGTCACGGTGCGGCTCACCGAGCTGTTGTTGTCGGTGATGGTCACGGTCACGCTGTTACCCGACTCAGCGCCGGAGCCGGCAATGAGTACATCGTTGTCTTCGGCTGCGTTGACCAGTCCATCGGTTTCTATCGGCGTGGTGATGGTCACCGCAGACGGCGCCGCATTATCCAGGGTAATAGTTTGCGTCGCTGCGGTGGAGGTGTTACCCGCCGTATCCGCTTGTGTTGCGGATACGGTGAGCGTGCCATTGTTCAGGCCACTGACGTCCAGCTCACTGCCGCTCAGCGTCCAGTTACCCGAGTTATCGGCGGTCACCGTACGACTTACCGAGCTGTTATTGTCCGTAATGGTCACTGTGACACTATTGCCCGCATCCGCACCGGAACCTGAGATCAGCACATCATCATCTTCGGCCGCGTTAACAATGCCGTCGGTTTCAATCGGTGTGGTGATAGTCACGGCAGAAGGTGCGGCATTGTCCAGGGTAATGGTTTGCGTCGCTGCGGTAGAGGTATTACCTGCCGTATCCGCTTGTGTTGCCGACACCGTCAAGGTGCCATTGTTCAGGCCGCTGACATCCAACTCACTGCCGCTCAGCGTCCAGTTACCCGAGTTATCGGCGGTCACCGTACGGCTTACTGAGCTGTTGTTGTCCGTGATGGTCACGGTGACACTGTTGCCCGACTCAGCACCAGAACCAGCGATCAGCACATCGTTGTCTTCGGCCGCATTGACAATGCCGTCCGTCTCAATCGGTGTCGTGATGGTCACCGCAGAAGGTGCGGCATTGTCCAGGGTAATGGTCTGCGTGGCTGCAGTGGACGTGTTGCCCGCCGTATCCGCTTGTGTTGCCGACACCGTCAAGGTGCCATTGTTCAGGCCACTGACGTCCAGCTCACTGCCACTGAGC
>NZ_JXYA01000054.1 GCF_000967655.1 Pseudoalteromonas rubra | reverse complement strand
GAAAATAGGGTCGATAACCAGGCAAAAATTTTGATGTTTAGTCGTTCTAAATAAGAAATTTTTAACACAGTTAGCGTCATATTTGATCCGTCAAATGGAACAAGTATTAAGTGAAATTGGTATTAATCAATGGCGGCGATAAAACGGCGTTCCACTTCCTGCCAGTTAATCACTTTGTAAAAGGCTTCAATGTACTCAGGCCTGCGATTTTGGTATTTCAGATAATAGGCGTGCTCCCATACATCAAGGCCCAAAATGGGTGTCATGCCGTCCATCAACGGGCTGTCCTGATTCAGCGAGCTGGTAACCTGCAGACACTTTTGCGCATCAATGACTAACCATGCCCAGCCACTGCCAAAGCGACTGACAGCTGCCTGGGTAAACTGGCCTTTAAAGGAGTCAAAATCGCCAAAGTGTTTATCAATGGCATCACAAAGCACACCGGGATGTAATTGCCCGCCTTGCGGCGACATGATCTCCCAGAATAGGGAGTGGTTGTTGTGACCGCCGACGTGGTCGCGCACCGCACCGCGTAAAGCGTCGGGTAGATCCTGAATATTGGTCAGCAATTCGATACTGGATTGGTTTGCAAATTCACTGCCCTCAAGCGCGGCATTGGCTTTATTCACATAGGTCTGGTGGTGCAGGGTGTGGTGGATCTCCATGGTTTTACTGTCAATATGCGGCTCTAACGCATCATAGGCGTAAGGTAATTTGGGCAGTGTAAATGCCATACTTCTCTCCTTTGGATTAATGATAAGGGTGTGCTGAAGGTGGGGTGTTGAGTACCGAAGTCGCCCAGCTGACCAGGTTTTTGTGTGCCTGGTGGTTGGCAATAAAGTGCATTAACTCTGTACGCGTTCTCATACCGTGGCGCATTGCGATGAATCCAACCTGAGGGTTGGCATGATCGCCGAGCTGGGCCAGCTGCTGGTGTACTGCTATGAGCTGCTCACAGGCTTTGTGTGGCAATGCCATGGCCAGGTAGCAGTCGGCCAGGTTATGAGCGGCAACGACGAGGGCCGGGCAGCAATGCATCAGCGCCTCTTCCTGAAGTTGCCGGTCATACTGATGCGTAAAGTGCGCGATTAAATTGCTCACCAGATACAGGGCACTTTGATAGTGATCTCTGGCGCGATAGAATGACTGATTTTCAAACGCACAGTTACCCGCGGTGATCGCTTTTTGCCAGGGGGCGAGTGCATGTTCGTATTGTTCGGCAGTGCAATTTGGCGCAGTTTCGGATTGCAGCATAGATAGCTCCTCCTGTTGATGGGCAGTGGTTCAACACCACATAATCGGCTTATTATAAACATAAAAACACAAATGCAAATAATTGTCATTTATATTTATGTGTTTTCTATCTTGCAGTTAGTCGCTGGCCACCTGATGGACTAAAGGGAGAGGGGAGCACAATGGCTTACCCTCTGTGAGGGTAGGTAAATCAGCGCGTGCGGGGCACGCGCTGGATAGTTAGGCTTTTAGTGCCAGCACGGCGTCAATATCGGCTGCGCTGTGGCGCTCAGGCAGCTGCTCCCAGGACTCACCAAAGGTGCGGTTAACTACCCGGCCTCGTTGTACCGCAGGACGTGCGCCAACTTGCTCAGCCCAGCGCACCAGGTGCTCATACTCGTGCACCTGCAAAAACTCGCCGGCATCGTATAGCTTGCCCAGTGCCAGGTTGCCATACCAGGGCCAGATGGCGATATCGGCAATGGTGTACTGTTCGCCTGCAACATAGGTGTTGTCTGCCAGGTGCTTGTTCAGCACATCCAGCTGCCGCTTGGCCTCCATGGCAAAGCGATTGATGGGGTACTCCTGTTTTTCATCCGCATAAGCATAGAAGTGACCAAATCCGCCGCCGACAAACGGCGCTGAACCTTGTGCCCAGAATAACCAGTTAAAAGTGTTTGTTCTTGGTGAGCCAGATGAGGGTAATAAGTGGCCAAACTTTTCCGCTAAATAAACCAGGATAGAAGCGGATTCGAAGACTTTGACCTCTGTTTCGCCTGATTTATCGACCAGGGCGGGAATTTTTGAGTTTGGATTAACGTCAACAAAGCCAGAAGAGAATTGCTCACCTTCACCAATATTGATTAGGAAGGCATCGTATTCAGCCTCGCTTACTCCAAGTGCCAGCAGCTCTTCCAGCATAATGGTGACCTTTTGGCCGTTTGGTGTTCCAAGCGAGTACAGTTGCAAAGGGTGCGCACCGACAGGGAGTGCCTGTTCATATCTGGCACCGGATTTCGGGCTATTAATATTGGCCCATTTATTATCGCTACTGGACTGATGTGTCCACACTTTGGGCGGCGTATAGGGGGGATTACTCATGAGATCTCCTTGAATATCATTGGCACTGACCGGATAAACCTCACCTTAGCGTTAATTATGCCGATCTGCCAGAGGCAAATGGTAAGAACAAGCCCTAAATAGGGTAACGGTCAGCAGAGTGCCGTTACCCCGTAGCTGGGAGCTTATTGCCCCTGATTCATTTCAGTGAGCTTATTACCAACGGGCACTGAAAAGTTGTAGCCATCGAATTTATCCCAGTTGATGGACCAGGTCATCACACCGCCAAAAGCCGGGTAAGGCTGGCTGGGCGCAATGGTGCCGCACTGTGTGCCTTTTGTCAGGCAGTCCAGCGCTGCAATGATATTGGCAATGGGTGCCTGACCAGAATTGGCAGATTGCGGGCCGGATGGCAGGCCAATAGCGACCTGATCATCTCTGAGCGGCATAAAGCGACTGCCATCGGCAAGATCAAACCCTTCAATCAGCATTTTGGCGTGTGCGACCATCATATTGACTGAGCCTTCCGGTGCACTGCCCGGCTCGTAAGGATTGGGCAGTCCACCATTGTTGTAGAGCTGCACATGCAGTAAATCCAGCGTGTCTCTGAGCTCGTTGATAAGTGGTATATATGCGCCCCAAATGCCGGAGTAGGCAATCATACCGCCATGAACGTAGGGATGTTCCGGCGCCATGGTGAGCACCATATCACCACCGATATTCTGCTCTATCTGCTTAATTGCTCTGGGCAGGCGGGCTTGTATCTGAGAACCGTGTAACAGGTTTGAGCCACTTTCAAGGTCGATATCCAGGCCGTCAAATCCCCACGCCTGAATAATGGCCGTGAGACTACTGACAAAATTCGCTTCATCGGCATCGGTATTTAAGGTGATGGTGCCTTCGGCGCCACCCAGGCTGAGTACAAAAACTTTGCCCTGGGCCTGCAGTGCCTGCATATCGGTTTTGAATTTAGCGGGGTCAATGGGTGGGCAGTTAGAGCGAATGTCCTTCTCAAACGGTTTGAAGTGAACCGTGCCGTTAGACGAGCGGTCGTTCTCAGCAAAGGCAATGTCAATGATGTCCCAGGCGTCGGAGATCTGATCCAATGGAATAGGGCAGCCAGCCGGATTAACAAAGTTATGCCAGTAGCCTATGAGTTTATGGGTCTTGCCAACCGGTGGAGCAATCACAGTGACAGTGGCGGCCGGGCTGTTTGTGGTATCTCCCGATGTGCTGGTCGCAGTTGCATAGATGCTGAGCTGTCCAAGTGTTGCGGGAGTGTAATTAAACTCATAAGGTGCCTGAATATCGCTAGCAACTTTTACCCCATTGGCATAAAAATCGACCATAGAGATCTGACCGCTGAGCGCCTGAGCATTAGCTTTGATAGTGACCGCATTACCCAGAACATAGCGTGTGCCTGAGGTCGGAGCGGTTAAATCAACCACCAAAGGCTGATCTGTCACTGTAACCTGGATGGTTTGCTGGCTCTGATTGCTCTCGTTGTCGGTTGCAACGGCACTGAGTGTAACTGGCCCGGTGTTGCCTGGCGTCCACTCAACAGTCAGTGCATTTTGCGCGGTGCTGCCAAGTAAGGTTTGATCAGCAAACAACTCTAGCTGCGAAATAGCCCCGTCAGCATCGGAGGCACTGACTGCGATTTGTGTCGGCTGGTTAAGCAGCAAAGTGGCATTGTCGTTAGGCTGACTAAAACTGATCTCCGGCGCGATTGCACAGATCCCTAAATCGCTCCAGGCGTCCTGCCAGTGCTGGCCCACACCGGGCTCATAGGCCCACGCAGCACTGGAGCTGCACCAGCCCGCAATGTCGCAGCGGTATTTGCGATTATTATGGGCGACCAGTTCACCATTTTGATAGCTTTGCCCCGCGCGATAAGTGCTCAGACCTGCACAGCCGCCAGAGCTTGCGGCGCTTACCTGAATTGTTACACTGGCTTCAGCGGTTGCGCCTTTGTCGTCTTGTGCAATGACTCTGAGCTGCTTGCTACCGGGGCTCACGGTCACAAAATCATGGCGAAAAGGCGGGGTGTTGAGTGTTGTCAGACGCTGCGCATCTTGCCACATTTCGACCTGCACAACCTGGCCATCGGTGTCAGTGGCTTGCACAGCAAGGCTAACGGTATCGCCAACTTTAAATGCCTGGTTGTTTGTCGGTGTTTCAATGGTGAGAGCCGGGGGGACATTGCCGCTGTCATCGCGCACTGTGATGTCAGCCGTTGCGGGTTTACTCAGATTCCCTTTGGCGTCTACTGCCACTGCACTCACTGTGTGCAGGCCCAGCTGTGCTGACCAGGTAAGTTGGTAAGGAGGTTGGCTGAGTATACCGACGCTAATGTCATCGACAAAAAACTCAACCTGAGCAAGGTCGCCATCCTGATCGCTAGCATTTGCAGAAAAAACAGCGCTGTCATTTTTGTTCAGCACAGCACCGTCTGACGGGCTTAGCAAAGTAACCAAGGGGGCGCTGCCGCTGATGCACTGGCCAAGTTGTCGCCATACGTCAAAGGTACCTGAATTATTTGCCGGCAGTTCATTTTGATTGAACCATTTTGCTTCATAGGCTTGCGCCTGAGCACGTACTTGATCCCCTTTGCGGTAAACCGTTGAGCTGGACCACTCGGCGAGGGCGCGACAGTCATAGTTGGCGGTATCGGCCTGAGCCCAGCTGTGCACTGCAATCATTTGCAGGCCCGCAGCACAGCATATCTTCATTAACTTTCTTGTGTTCATAGATCACTCCGTTTTACATGTTGTATGTTTTGTAGACAAAACATTGACAGCATAGAGTGAAAAATAGCCAGGATCAATCTGCGGACGTATGCTTCTCTTTGATAGTGACAACCCGCTGCGGGAATGGGATTTCTATCTTGGCAGCCTGAATTGCGGCATAAATGGCACCATTGATAGTCAATTTATGCTCGATGATCTGTGTGGTCGGTACCCAGTAACGATAGCTGATCAGTACGGCACTGTCGCCAAATGCTTCTATCCCAACCTGGGCTTGTGGCGTGTCTGCGACGGCGTCATAATCGGCCAGAATTCGATTAATAATCGCAATGGCCTGCTCGGCGCTGGCACTGTAAGCAATACCAATTTCTCCTTTCACCAATGAGTGGGCGAAGGAATTTTGCATAATTTCACCAATGATATGCTTGTTGGGAATGGTTATCTCGACCTTTTCTTCATTGATCAGGATGGTATGGCCCAGTTCAATACTCTTTACCTGACCGCAAACCCCTTTAACGGCTATGGTGTCGCCCACCACAAATGGCCGGGTGGCAATGATGGCCAACCCAGAGCCGTAGTTAGATAACATGCCCTGCACCGCTAAACCTGCACCCAGTGAGGCCGCACCAATTGCCGCCACAAAGGGAGTGACACTGATCCCTATTTTGCCGAGCGCTATGATGGTAAACATAATGATGATCAGGACTTTGACCACATTACTGATGAAGTTTGTCAGGGTGACGTCAATATTATGCTTGAGCATGAGGGTTTCGGTGGCTTTGGCGAGCTTTTTCGCCAGCCATAAGCCGAGGATCAGGATCACCAGCGCACCCAATAATTGCATGCTGTAAGTGACCAGGTAATCTCGGATCAGCACGTAGTAATGTTCAATTTGTGCGATTTCTTGTTCTATCACAGTGTGCTCCTGCGTGGCTGTCACGGCAATTCATGACAGCTTATTGGTTGATGATAAAGTGATTTCTATCAGTTTAGCTGATTATGCCCTGTAACAGAGTAAAAAGCACCGGGACCCAGCTTGCGGTGATCACGGCACTGATTATCATTGCAGCGGAGGCAAACGCACCAGCAGCAGGGTGATGTTCCATCGCGGCCGCTGTGCCAATTGCGTGACAGGCCACGCCCAGCGCAATTCCTTTAGCCTGAGGCTGAGTTACTCCAGCTAAACTAAGCAGTGACAAGCCAAAGACGCCGCCCAGTACGCCAATGAGAATCACCATAATGGCGGCAACCCCGGGCAAGCCATTCAGCGAATCCGTGACAATCAATGTAATGGGGGTGGTGACAGACAAAGCCATAAGTGAAGCGCTCAGTGCCGTGGATGCGCTAAACAACTGACAGAGCAAAAAGGCCAGCAGGGTTGCACTGGAGATCCCAACAAAACTGCAGGCACAGATCAAGACAAGATAAGGTCTGATTGCATGGAGCTGCTGGTACAGCGGCAGGGCAAGGGCCACTACAGCAATCTCAAGGAAAAAGCTGATTGGTGTTGTTGCATTGCGATAGTCAATATAATCAATGTCGCTGATGAGTAAACAGGCGCTGATGAGCACAATGCATAGCAAAACGGGATTCAGCACAGGTGAGCGCCAACGGTGATTTAGGCGTCGCATGACAAAAAATAACACCAGAGTGACTGAGCAGCCCAGCAACATATTAATCATAGTATCTGCCTTTGCTTGCCAGTTTTCCTGTCAGGAGCAGGCCCAGTGCCGGTACCAGGATGAGCACACTCACCAGCAGCCAGGCATTTTCACCAAGTGTGTCCAGATAGCTAATCAATCCGACGCCGGCAGGGATAAAAAATACGGCCATATACTTTAAAATTGGCCCGCAAGAAGGAAGTAAGTACTCGCTTTTTACTGTGCCAATCTGGAGTAAAATAAACAGTAGCACGAGCCCAAGTAACGGGGCTGGCAAACTCAGGGCAAAGGCAGCCGTGGCCAGTCTGGCCGCCCACAGGCAGCCAATCAGAATCGCAAGGGATGCGATAAATCGCAGAGCAATCATCATAATAGACACGTTTTCGATTAAGCCTGTGGGTATTCTGAGCGCAATCCGTGCGCCTCACAATGCGACCTTATTACCATTTCCCGCGCGGACGATATGGTTTGGGCGTGTCAGGCTGACGGCCATTGTACATAGCCGTGCGGGTATTTTTGGACAGCAGCAGCTTTATCTGCAACCAGGTTTCCTGCCATAACAACTTACGCTGTGGCGGGTGGTAAGCCGTATTGTACAGGCACTTTATGGCAGCCAGCGCATCCGGTGACACCCGCGCAAGCTGACTTAATCGTTGCTGGATATTGGCCAGCGGGTCGTCGCAGACTTCTGTCACCAGCCCAAGCGCTTTGGCCTGCCCGGCATCAATACGCGTCGGATTAGAAGCCAGCCAGAGCGCCTGATCATGACTTACAATGCCAGGCAGCATCAAACTGGTACTCATATCCGGACACAGCCCCCAGCGGGCTTCCATAATGGCGAACTGAGCGTCAGGTGAAACAATACGATAGTCAGCGCCCAAAGCGATGTGTAAACCGCCACCCAGACAGTTACCCCGTACCAGGGCAAACACAGGCACGGGCAGAGCGCGCCAACCCAACGCAACCCGCTGTACCAGATTGGCATTACCGGGTAGCCATTTGCTAATTAGCGAGAAGATATTGCGGGGGTTTTTCATGACGGCGCCGACATCCAGGCCAGCGCAAAAATGCGCTCCCTGACCCTGGATCACCACAGCGCGTAACTGGCGATCGCGCCTGAGTGTACGGATGATCTTATCTAACTGTCTGAACATCTCGTAAGACAGTGCATTTTGCTTTTCGGGCCGGGCCAGGGTGACCCAGGCGATGCCGTCAGTTGTCTCTAACTGGACCATATCTGTTTCCTTCTTTCGCGCATCATTATTATTCTTGTCGGTTTGCAGGGCTAGCATAGAGTATTTACTTTAACGGTGCCAGTACTGCTGATGGCACACCGGGCAGGTCAAATACCGTTTTTCATGTATTTGGACGATATTTTTGCTCAAACTAACTAAAAGCCATAGCCTTGTAAATTTGCAATTTGCTACTATACAACTCAATTTTGACAGACGAGGTAATGTAATGTCTGCACGTTTAAGTTCCATCGAAGAAGTATCGCAACAAGCCTATGATATTTTCCTTGAGCTCGCCGCTGACAACCTGACGGCCGAAGACGTTGAGCTGTTCGACAGCCACAGCGAGGAATTTGGATTTATCGAAGACAGTGTCCCCGATGACAGCTGGCAGTCACTGGTCGCTTATGAACAAGAAGCAGAGGCGGAGCACTTTGTTCAGGTGATCGTGGGTCTGGAGCTCGATCAGGGCGATACCGTTTTTGCCAAGATCCTGATAAGCCGCGACCTGGATGCGCCTTTTTGCCACATTGTCTGGAAGCAGTAAGAGAAATCACTGTAGTGAAGTACGCCATTTTTTTCCTTTATTGCGCTGGGCTCTTGCTCAGCGCCCGGGCTTTTGCCGTCGATCCATTCGAAGATTTTCATGAATATGGGGAGTTGTCAGACGAAGAGATCCACGCGTTGCATGAGGGAGAGTTTTTGTATGGTGACGTTGAGCTGGGTGTATTGCTTAATCGGGGCAATACCAGCAATACGGCATTTAAACTTAAAAGTAACTTGTATCAAGATTTTAAGTACTGGCGTAATCAGTTCAAGCTCGACGGGGCATACCGGCGGGAAGTCGACCCGGATACTAAGATTGAAGATGAAACCGCGTCTCGCTACTTCATCTCCGCGCAGGGCAACTATAAAATAGGCGAGAAGAATACCTCGTTGTTTTTATATGGCGACTATGAGCGGGATGAGTTCAATGGTCGCGAGTACACCACCACGTTTGTTGTGGGCTATGGCAAGCGGATTTTCGAAGGACGCAAGAATACCGTCGACGTTGATCTCGGTCCGGGCTTGTCTATGTATCGGCGCGAGGATGAGGTAGAACTGGCGCCTGGGGAGCAAAGGGTTGAACGAGGTCACTTGTTACGTGCGGCATTACAGTGGGAGCGCACCGTATCAAAGCGAACCCGTTTTAATCAGGACATCAGTTATGAAAAATCAATGTCGGGTCTCGGCGCTCGGATGTTTTCTGAAACGGCATTGATCAGTCAGGTAATGGGCGGGGTTTCAATGAAAGTCGCTTACACCTATCGCTATCATTCTCAGCCAGAAGAAGGCAAAGAGAAGGTGGACAGCGAAGTGGGTGTCACACTTGTTTATAGTTTTAATTAGGTAGTGAAGTGCATGTATAAAAACACGCAATGGTCCTGGATAATTTGGGCGTTTCTGGGTTGGTTTGCCACTTTTGTTGCTATGGCAATCTATTTGTTAGGCCACAATGCGCTGTTATACGGATTTATTGGTATTCTGGCGTTGATAGGTTATTTGTTCTATGGGCTGACACTGGAAGTTGACCAGAAACAGCAGACCGTGAGCTGGTGGTTTGGCCCGGGTGTCCTGAAGAAAACGGTCAATGTAAATGAGTTGCAATCGTTCGCGGCAGTGACTAACTCATTTCGTCATGGTATCGGGGTGAAGATCACGCATGATGGCTGGGTGTACGCGGCACATGGTTTTAAAGCCATTGAGTTTGTGCTTGAAGATGGCACACAATATCGCATTGGTACGAACGATCAGGCGGGTGTATTTGCCGCCCTTGAGCAAATAAAAGAAAGCGCCCAATAGGCGCTTTCTAGTGTTTATGTGTGGATTAGTGATGGTGGCCACAGCCGCCTTCACTGTGTACATGCCCATGCTCCAGCTCTTCGGATGTGGCTTCGCGCACTTCGAGAATTTCAACATCAAAGTTTAACGTGATGCCCGCCAGCGGGTGGTTGCCATCAACGATAACATCGTCACCTTCGATGCCGATCACAATCACGGTTTGCTCACCTTCGTCTGTGGTTGCACGAAATTGCATACCGACTTCAACTTCCATTTCCTCGAACATGCTTTTTGGTACAGCCTGCATCAGGTTATCATGACGCTCACCATAGCCATTTTGCGGCTCGACACTGACACTGAACTTGTCACCCGCTTGTTTGCTCATCAAGGCATCTTCCAGGCCCGAAATCAAATAACCCGTACCAACGATAAACTCCAGAGGTTCATCATCAAAGGTGTTGTCTATGCTGTTGTCATCGTTGTCCAGTACAGCGTAGTGCATTTTTACAACGGTATTCGGGGCAATCTTCATAATATTTCCGCTTAATTGTCTTCTAAAGAGTAGGGTAGTGGCTGGATAGCCAGCGCTACGTCCGGGTGTGTTTTGCCGCGCAAAACGGATGCGTCGGTTAAATCGTTGGCCATTACAGCCAGCGCATAATAGTCCTGACTTGTGCTGTCGTAGGCCTGGTGGATCACTTTACCGGCCCGGCGCCAGTTATCACCATCCAGTTGTATTTCAAGTTCGGATTCCCGCGGATGCGCTGCAGCCTGACCTTTGACGATATACAAGGCACGTTTGTTCTTACCCAGGTAACGCATTCGGGCCACCGTTTCCTGACCAGTATAGCAGCCTTTTTTAAAGCTGATCGCGCCGAGTGCCTGCAGGTTCACCATTTGAGGAACATACTCGTCAATGCTTGACTCGCCCAGCTGTGGCTCGCCGGCCAGAATCGAAGCGGTCTCAAACGGCGTCGGATCTGTGTGTAACGCTATGCCTTGTGGCAAGGTGTAGCCGTGCTCTACAATCAGCAGAAGTCGTTGGCTGTCCAGTTGCAGTGCCTTATTATTGCCAGCAAATGTACAGGCATTGGCCTCCTGAGCGAAGGTGAGTCCGAGCTGCTCGCTAGTGTGTGTCATGTCATCGGTCAGAATACCAATAACCTGATGGTGGGTGATCTCAATATCAACTTTGGCGAACACGCCATATTTTTTTAACTCACGGCAGGATGCGTCGGTTTCGGCCTGGGAGCCAAGTAGCAGATAGGAGTCGTTTAACTTACTCAGCCTGAGCGTTGCCCATAATTTGCCTTTGGGGCTGCAATGCCCGGCCCACAGGTAGTTATCATCCGTCAGCAGATTGAGATCCTGGGTGACCTGGCCATGCAGGTAACTCAACTTATCGGCGCCGCTTACAGAGATCAATTGTAAACTAAGAGGATATGCATTTGCTTGTGCCATCTTATTGATCCTTGTTGAAGAATTTACCTAATATTACCGTAATTCTCGCAGCTGAGATAGGCGCCAAAGGCAGGATTATTGTTTATTCACCCAGTTAACGTGCACCGCAGGATACGTTATAATCGCCTCGACACGACAAATTTTAGGGGTATGTGGAAATTATGGCTGAGTTGTATTCAAAAGCCCGCACAAAGTGGGCATGTCGCCGTGGCATGCTAGAGCTGGATATTTTACTGGAGCCTTTCGTTGACGAAGCGTATGACCAGTTATCTGAGCAGGATAAACTAGTGTTTCAACGTTTACTGGAAGTTGAAGATCCCGATTTGTTTGCCTGGTTTATGGGTCATGAGGCATGTCCTTATCCCGAGCTGGATGCGATGGTAAAGTTCGTTCTTGACCGGGTCCGCGCTTAGCTTTTACTTCACACAGAACACACCAGACCACAAATTCATCGTGGTCTTTTTTTGCTGCCTGGCTTTGGCCCTGATCATCGCAGCGCCAACTCTTTGGTGGTGGCATAGTGGCACCTGCTTGTTGGGTTATTACTTTGCCAGATACAAGGCGCGCCAATACTTTATACCTTCAGGGCAGCTCGGCGTCTTGCCGGAGCAAGGCTTGGTGTTTGTATCGGCTTCGCAGCAGCACTGGCAGGGGCAGTTAAAGGCAGCGCACCTGTATTTTCATAGCGCTTTAGTGCTGAGCGTTAAGACCGAACAGGGCACCCGGCATATTGGCGTGATGCGCCACGCAATGGATGAACAATACTGGCGACAATTATGCCGCCAGGTATTGCAGATGATATGAGCCCGAACTTCGGGCCCGAATGGCATTAACGTTTGATTTTGCTGGGCGTGAGCACCGTTGGTGCGGTGGTCTGGGCACTGTCTGGGTAGTCGAGCGTATAATGCAGTCCACGACTTTCTTTTCTGGCCAGCGCGCTGCGAATGATCAGCTCTGCGACTTGCACCAGGTTACGCAGCTCCAGCAGGTTATTGCTGACTCTGAAGTGTGAGTAGTACTCCTGGATTTCCTGTTGTAATAACTCAACCCGACGCAGTGCCCGCTCCAGGCGTTTGGTCGAGCGTACAATGCCAACATAGTCCCACATAAACAGCCTGAGTTCATGCCAGTTGTGGGTGATCACCACCTCCTCATCTGAGTCACTGACCTGGCTTTCGTCCCATTCCGGCAGCTGTGGCGGCAACGGCTGGGTATCCAGTTTGGCGAGAATGTCCTTGGCAGCGGCGTGAGCAAACACAATACATTCAAGTAAAGAGTTACTGGCCATACGATTGGCGCCATGAAGCCCGGTATAGGCGACTTCGCCGATGGCGTACAGATTGCTGATATCGGTCAGGCCATTGAAGTCCGTCATCACACCGCCGCAGGTATAATGTGCGGCGGGCACCACCGGGATAGGCTCTTTGGTGATATCCAGGCCTACACTCAAACACTTGGCGTAAATGGTCGGGAAGTGCTCAATAATGAAGTCTTTGTCTTTATGAGAAATGTCCAGATACACACAGTTGGCACCGAGGCGTTTCATCTCGTAGTCGATGGCGCGGGCCACCACATCACGGGGCGCTAATTCTTCCCGATCATCAAAATCTGGCATAAACCGGGTGCCGTCGGGGCGTCTTAATAAAGCGCCTTCGCCACGCATGGCTTCGGTGATCAAAAAGTTTTGCAGCTCAGGGTGGTACAGGCTGGTTGGGTGAAATTGATTAAATTCCATGTTGGCAACGCGACAGCCGGCGCGCCACGCCATTGCAATCCCGTCGCCGCTGGATACGTCCGGGTTAGACGTATAAAGGTACACTTTACTGGCGCCACCGGTTGCCAGCGCAACAAACTTAGCGGTGACAGTTTCAACTTGATTGGCACGACGGTTGTAAACGTACAGGCCATGCACCACCTTTTGCCCTGAAGCGCCATGAGTAATGAGATCAATGGCGTTATACTGTTCCAGCAGCAAAATGTTGGGGTGTTCCTGAACGCGTTCAATCAAAGTCGACTGGACCGCTTTACCTGTGGCATCGGCCGCATGCAGGATACGGCGATGGCTGTGGCCGCCTTCACGCGTCAGGTGAAAACGCTCCTTTCCTTTGCTGTCGAATTCCATATCGAATGGCACGCCCTGCTCAATTAACCATTTCAGGCACTGCTTAGCGTTAGACGCGGTATAATGTACGGCTTCTCTGTCGCACAGTCCTGCACCTGCTGCAAGAGTATCTTCCACATGGGATTCAATGCTGTCATTTTTCTTATCAAACACCGCAGCAATGCCGCCTTGTGCGTACAAGGTTGAGCCTTCACGCAGGTCGCCCTTACTGAGTACCGTGACGCGACAGGTGTTGGCCAGCGACAGGGCCAGGCTTAGCCCGGCTGCGCCGCTGCCGACGATAATGACATCTGTTTGGTGCTGAACTTGTTCTTTCATGTTAGTGGGTCTTAGCTAATTAAACCTGATATTCTGTGTGTTGTGATAAATCTGCTATGCTTAGCGCAATGTTGCCGCGCGCTGTTTTATCCGACACCGAATACGTTTATGACGTGACAATACGCGGTATTTTAAAAAAAATATCAAAAAAACAGAACTTTTTATTCAGCACTAAGTCAGAGTAGCTGTAAAAGATGGCAACAATGCGCGACAATGTGTGTGAAAAACAAGTAATAGCAAAGAGGAGTACCGGCTCGAATGAGCGAGCAGGATTTAGATTTAGAGATAGTTCGGCGTGTTCAGCAAGGAGATAAAAATGCGTTCAATTTGTTGGTTGCCAAATATCAGAACAAAGTTGCAGCATTGATCTCGCGTTACGTGTCCAATTCGGGCGACGTGGCCGATGTGGCACAAGAAGCGTTTATTAAGGCGTACCGGGCTTTACCCAATTTTCGGGGTGACAGTGCATTTTATACCTGGCTGTACCGGATTGCCGTTAATTGCTCGAAGAATTATCTGGTGGCACAAGGGCGTAAACCGCCGGCAAACGACGTAGATGCAGAGGAAGCCGAATTTTATGATGGCGCAGAGCAGCTCAGGTCAAACGCATCTCCGGAAAGCTTGTTGCTTAGCGATGAGATCAAGGCAGTGATTTTCAGGACCATTGAATCGCTACCAGATGATCTTAAAACGGCAATTACGCTGCGTGAGATTGAAGGCATGAGCTATGAGGAAATCGCTGTTGTGATGGATTGCCCGGTGGGCACCGTCAGATCGCGGATTTTCAGAGCGCGTGAAGCCATTGACAATAATATTAACCCACTCATAGGTAATAGTAGATGACGCAATCAAACTTTAATGTCAAAGACGGCCAAGTTACATCCAGTATTCTCGATGCCGAGCAGGCACTGGATAACGCCAGTCAGGCACAGTTCGATGCAGATAAGTTTGCCCGCTACGCGCTGATAGGTGATGCAATGCGTAGCCAGCAAAATCAGGCTCCTTGCATAGATATTACCGCCAGCATAGCGGATGCACTCGCCGATGAAGCTACTTATGGCGAACAGGTATCACAACAGCAACCACAAAAAGCCCCTCAGGAAGACAACGTTGTTACCTTGTCGAACTGGCGCAAGCCTTTGGCTCAGGTTGCAATTGCAGCCAGTGTGTCTTTGGTGGCGGTGCTGGGAGTGAGCAATTATAGTCCGCAGGAACAAGCCAATGGCGACTTTCCTGTGTTACAATCCACACCGGTAACCGGTTCGGTGTCGCCAGTGAGCCTGTCTTCAGAGCCTGCACTGGAAAGTGCTGAAAAAGGTTTAAGAGAGTTGCAACAGCAACGTATTGGTGCACTGGTACTTGAGCATCAGCGCCAGTCCAGAATGGCACATGCCCTGGCTCAACAGGCACAGCAAGAAAAAGAGGAACAAGCAAAGTAGATGAAGTGGTTTGCGTTACTACTGGGAGTGGGCCTGAGTGCCCAGGTTGTTGCCAGCGAAATCATTAATGCAAAACAGCTGCTCACTGATATGTCTTCTGCCATTCAGGAGCGTAACTTTGATGCATCATTTGTGGTGGTGAAAGGCAAGGGGATGGAACCGTACCGCTGGATCCACGGCAAAGTGGACAACAGTGAACTGGAAATTCTCAGCCGACAAAACGGTGCTGGCCTGGAAGTGGTGCGCGTCGATAATAAAGTCACCTACTTCGAGCCACAAACCCAACCTTATTCTATCGAAACCGATGCCATAGCGGGCCCCATTCCGGAAATTTTGTTTGGCGAAGTGGGCAGCCTGTCGAACAGTTACGATTTTGTGCTCGGTGGTAAAGAGCGAATTGCCGACAGAGCCGCGCAGCTTGTTCGCTTAGTATCTAAAGATGAACATAAATACAATTACTGGCTGTGGATTGATATTCAATCTGCGCTGCTGCTTAAAGCCGCCTATGTCACCCAGCAAGGTGAAGTGTTAGAGCAGTTGCAGCTCACCCACATCAGTGTGACCGAGCAACCGGCGCCACCGCTGATAGAGTTGAGCAGTAAAGACTTTCCTATGCCTTTAGCGTCTCTTGCGCCGGCAGAAAGCACGCAAAAATTGCAAAACAACTGGCGTATTGGCTGGTTGCCAGAAGGTTTTAAACTACTCAAGTCGGACCGTCACAAGCTTGACTTGAACAATGAACTGGCGGATTACTTTTTGTTTTCCGACGGCTTGGTGGAGTTCTCCGTATTTGTACAAAGACCCTTGTCGGGGCAAAGAGCCAGCGGCGCGCTCAGTTCTGGCGCAACCACAGTGTATGTCCACAACTCCGGTGCATTTGACGTTTCTGTGGTTGGCAAGATACCAACAATGACGGCCAAGGCAATCGCTGAGTCGGTGACACGGCCGCTATGATAGAACAAACGCTTACCGTCTCGCGGGTTGAACGCGATACTGTCTGGCTCGTTGCCGAAGACAAGCCGGCTTGTGCCGGCTGCAATGGCAAGTGCGGTTCACAGATCTTCAGCAAGCTGTTTGGCAGCAACAAAAAGGCCTTGCCCATAGTGTGTGAGGAATCCGTACAGGTTGGACAAAAAATGACCCTGGCACTGGATGACAGTAAAGTCGTCGAAAATGCACTTTGGGTCTATTTGTTACCGCTGGCAATGGCGTTTTTAGCCATGTTTGTTGCTCACCTGATGCTGGGGGTGTCTGAACCCTGGCAGATCCTGGCCGCTGCATTGGGTGGCCTGACAGGCTTTCAAATCGCAAAACAACGCACAAAAGCGCTGCGTCATGACATCAAAGTGATAAAAATTTATCCAATTAGCCTTCCCCTAACGCAAATAGATGGTGATTGCGCCAAATAAATTGTAAAATCGGCGTTTAATCTCTATTTGTGAAAAACAGAAGTTTAGAATCCAGTATATGAAGCACATCCGTAACTTTTCAATTATTGCCCATATAGACCACGGGAAATCGACCCTTTCGGACCGCTTAATCCAGGTATGCGGCGGCTTAACAGATCGCGAGATGCAGCAGCAGGTGCTGGATTCGATGGACCTTGAGCGAGAGCGTGGGATCACCATCAAAGCGCAGAGCGTGACACTGAACTATAAAGCCAATGATGGCGAAACGTATCAGCTTAACTTTATCGACACACCGGGACACGTTGACTTCAGCTACGAAGTATCACGTTCACTGGCTGCCTGTGAAGGCGCTTTGCTGGTTGTTGATGCCGGTCAGGGCGTAGAAGCTCAGACCCTGGCAAACTGCTACACCGCGATTGAAATGGACCTTGAAGTTCTGCCGGTGTTGAACAAAATCGACTTGCCGCAGGCCGATCCTTTGCGCGTTGCAGAAGAGATTGAAGAAATCGTCGGCATAGAAGCGCTTGAAGCGGTGCAGTGTAGTGCCAAGACAGGTATCGGTATCGACGAGGTACTGGAAATGATCGTGCGCGACGTGCCGCCACCAGTAGGTGAGCCGGAGCAGCCACTGCAGGCCCTGATCATCGATTCCTGGTTTGACTCGTACCAGGGCGTTGTGTCTTTGGTGCGTATCAAGCACGGTGAGCTGCGTCGTGGTGACAAGATTAAGATTATGTCGACAGATCAGACGCACATCGCTGATAAAGTCGGTATTTTCACCCCGAAACAAACCGAAACCGGGGTATTGAAAACCGGTGAAGTAGGCTTTGTCATTGCCGGTATCAAAGACATTCATGGTGCGCCGGTGGGGGATACCATCACCCTGACCAAAGAGCCTGCGAAAGAGCGTCTGCCAGGCTTTAAGCGTGTTAAACCGCAGGTTTATGCGGGTATGTTCCCGATTTCGTCAGACGATTACGAGAACTTCCGTGATGCACTGAACAAGCTGAGCCTCAATGATGCGTCTTTGTTCTTCGAGCCGGAGAATTCAACTGCACTGGGCTTTGGCTTCCGTTGTGGCTTCCTGGGTATGCTCCACATGGAGATCATTCAGGAACGTCTTGAACGTGAATACGATATGGATCTGATCACGACGGCACCGACGGTAGTGTACGAAGTGGAAACCAAAGATGGCGTTATCCAAATCGATAACCCGTCTGATCTGCCTCCGGTTAATGACATCATTGAAATTCGTGAGCCGATTGTAGAGGCCAATATTCTGGTGCCTCAGGAATACCTGGGCAATGTCATCACATTGTGTGTTGAAAAACGCGGCGTGCAGACCAAAATGAGCTACCACGGTAAGCAAGTTGCGGTGACGTATGAGTTGCCAATGGCAGAAGTAGTAATGGACTTCTTTGATAAGCTTAAGTCGACCAGCCGCGGGTTTGCGTCACTGGACTACAACTTTAAGCGTTTCCAGACATCCGACATGGTCCGTGTAGACATTCTGATCAATGGCGACCGGGTTGACGCACTGGCAATTATTGCACACCGTGAGAATTCTCAAGGTCGTGGACGCCAGTTAGCTGACGCACTACGCGAGCTTATCCCACGCCAAATGTTTGATATTGCGATTCAGGCTGCGATTGGTAACCATGTGATCGCGCGTACAACCGTGAAACAGTTACGTAAAAACGTCATCGCGAAGTGTTATGGTGGTGATGTCAGTCGTAAGAAGAAACTACTGCAAAAGCAAAAAGAAGGTAAGAAACGTATGAAGCAGCTGGGCAACGTTGAAGTGCCACAGGATGCTTTCCTTGCGATTCTTAAAGTAGGTAAGTAACAGGAATTATTATGGCAGGTTATTTTTCAGTATTTTTGGTGTTATTGACGCTCGGCTCGGGCTTGATATGGCTAATCGATCATTTGCTTTACGCGCCTAAGCGTAAGGAGCGTATCGCATTAGCACAAGGCGCGTCTGAGCAGCCGCTTGATGAGGAAACCATTGAGCAGATAGCACCTGTGCCTGCCATCACTGAAAGCGCAAAATCTATCTTTCCGATGATTGCTGCGATCACAGTGTTCCGCTCATTTATTTTTGAACCCTTCCAGATACCATCTGGTTCAATGATGCCAACGCTGCTGGACGGCGATTTTATCCTGGTACAAAAGTACGCGTATGGCATCAAGGACCCGGTCTGGCGCAGTCAGTTGGTTGAAGTGGACGATCCACAGCGAGGCGACATCGCGGTATTTAAGTTCCCGCTGGATGAGCGCATTGACTTCATCAAGCGCATTATCGGTTTGCCTGGCGATCGTATCGTGTATCGTGATCGTCAGCTATATATAAAGCCGCATTGCAATGAAGGTGAACAACAGCGCGATGGGCTGGCGTGTGGTGAGTTTAATAAGATTAACCTCGATATCGTCAACCGCGATGAATTTAAACAAGGTGCGATGCAAATGGTTCGGCTGACCGAAAGCCTGCCGGGTGTGACGCATGATGTACTGGTGACACCTCAGTTGCCCGAACTGACCGAGCGTTATTACCAGCAACCTGGCACTCGTCGTGATGAGTGGGTGGTGCCTGAGGGCAGTTATTTTGCCATGGGTGACAACCGTAACAACAGCCAGGACAGCCGTATGTGGGGCTTCGTACCGAAAGAAAACCTGGTTGGTAAAGCCGTATTTATTTGGATGAGTTTTGATTTTGAAAATGGCCCGGACAGCATTTTGCCTTCCTGGGTTCCAACAGGAGTTCGTTTCGAACGCCTAGGTAATATTCAGTAGCATGAAAAAAAACGTCACAGAATTATATAAAAAAATCGGTTACGAGTTCTCAGATCAAAGCCTGCTTGAGCAGGCAATGACGCATCGTAGCCATAAGGGGCAGCACAACGAACGCCTGGAGTTTTTGGGCGATTCGATCCTGAGCTTTGTTATTGCAAATGCCCTGTACAAACAGTTTCCTAAAGCGCGTGAAGGCGATCTTAGCCGCATGCGCTCAACCCTGGTACGTGGTCAGACACTGGCCGAGTTTGGCGTTGAGTTTGGTTTGGGTGATTACCTGAGATTAGGTCCTGGTGAGTTGAAAAGTGGCGGTTATCGTCGCGAATCAACTTTGGCAGACGCGGTTGAAGCGATTATTGGCGCGGTGTTTTTAGATTCAGACATCGAGACCTGTAAGACGTTGGTTTTAAAATGGTATGACACGCGTTTGGCGGCAATTTCTCCGGGCCACAACCAAAAAGACCCGAAAACCTTATTACAAGAGTACTTGCAGGCACGCAAGTTACCTCTACCCGGTTATACTGTAATTGATACTAAGGGACAGGCGCACAATCAGACCTTCACGGTTGAATGTATTGTGGAAGGGATGGAAAGTATTATCTCAGTAGGCAGCTCACGTCGTAAGGCGGAGCAAAAGGCCGCTGAAAAAGCACTAAAGATTTTAAAGAATGACTCCTAATACCCATTGTGGCATGGTCGCGATTGTCGGGCGACCCAACGTTGGTAAATCAACGTTACTGAACAAGCTGGTTGAACAAAAGGTCAGCATTACGTCTCGCAAACCGCAAACAACCCGACACCGTATCATGGGGATCCATACCGAGGATAACTATCAGGCGGTGTACGTGGATACACCTGGTTTGCATAGCGAAGAAAAACGCGCGATTAACCGTTTGATGAACCGGGCTGCCTCCAGCTCCATCGGTGATGTTGAGTTGGTGATTTTCGTTGTTGAGGGCACCTTGTGGACCAAAGACGATGAAATGGTACTTAACAAGGTCAAGGACAGTGGTCGTCCGGTTTTAGTGGTGATCAATAAAAGCGATCAGGTGAAAGATAAGAGCGAAGCGCTGATGCCGCATCTGCAATGGTTGTCGGAGCAGGGCGACTTTGTCGGGATCATTCCTATTTCGGCCAAACAAAACCGCAATGTGGATATGGTTAAAGCCGAAGTGCACAAGCATCTGCCTGCGTGCGAATTCTTCTTCCCGGATGACTATGTCACAGACCGCTCAATGCGCTTTTTGGCCGCTGAGATTGTGCGCGAGAAACTGATGCGTTTTATGGGCGACGAGTTGCCCTATTCAGTGACCGTTGAAATTGAGCAATTTAAGTGGCTCGACAACGGGGTGTGGCAGATCAATGCATTGATCCTGGTAGAGCGCGAGTCGCAAAAACGCATGGTGATCGGCAATAAGGGTGAAAAACTCAAAGTCATTGGCCGTGAAGCACGCCGCGATCTCGAAGAGATGCTGGATAACAAAGTGTTCCTCGAATGCTGGGTAAAAGTGAAGTCCGGCTGGGCAGACGATGAGAGGGCACTGCGTAGTCTTGGCTACGGGGAAGACTAATTGAACAATGACTTTCGACAAGCGTATTTGTTGCATCGCCGCGCGCACAGCGACTCACAGGTGATGCTCAATATGCTGGTCGAAGGAGTGGGCCAGTTGATGATGCTGGCCCGCATCAAAGGGCGACAGGCGCTCAGGCATAACGCACACCTGCAACCCTTCAGCCTGCTGTTAGTACGCTACAGTGGCCGTCACGATTTAAAATACCTGAACGACATCGAATTACATACCCAGCCTTTGGCGCTAAAAGGGCAAGTGCTGTATTGTGGCTTTTACCTCAATGAACTGAGTGCGCGGGTTATTCCCGTTAACGAGCCACTCGAATCAATGTTCTCGCTTTACCACCAACATTTATCTCAGCTCCATGCCCTTAGCGACAGTGCCAGTAAGCAGCAGTTTGAGCTGACCTTACGCAGCTTTGAATTTCAGCTGTTAGAGCAGCTGGGGTTTGGGGTCGAATTTGACTGTGACGCCGATGGTGAGATGATTGTAGAAAATGCGTATTATCAATATACCCGAGAGCTGGGGTTTGTCCGCACGGATGACAGGCATATAGGCTTTTCGGGCCGGGTACTGCACCAGATTGCTCAGCACGATTTTTCTGACGATCAGGTCAGGCGTCAGGCGAAAGGCTTAAGCAGATATTTACTCAGGCCATTACTTGGCCATAAACCGCTGAAAAGCAGAGAGCTATTTCAACCAAGGTAATAACAATGAAAGAGATATTATTGGGCGTTAACGTCGACCATATTGCCACATTGCGCCAGGCAAGAGGCACCAGTTATCCAGATCCGGCCCATGCTGCGGCAGTGGCTGAACATGCCGGAGCCGATGGCATCACTATCCATTTGCGTGAAGATCGTCGTCATATCCAGGACCGGGATGTGTATGTGATGGCCAAGACCATCCAGACACGCATGAACCTGGAAATTGCTGTCACAGATGAAATGCTGGATATCGCCTGTGAGGTTAAGCCTGAATATGTTTGCCTGGTACCGGAGAAGCGTGAAGAGCTGACCACAGAAGGTGGTCTGGACGTGATTGCGAATAAAGATAAGATCACACAGGCTGTGACGCGTCTGGCTGATGCGGGTATTAAGGTATCTTTGTTCATCGACGCGGACCCCAAGCAAATTGACGCTGCGAAAGACACAGGCGCGCCGTATATCGAGATCCATACTGGTGCCTATGCTGATGCCGAGTCAGACGCAGACATGCATGCTGAGCTGGAGCGGATCCGTAGCGGTGTTAAATATGCGCATAGTCTGGGTATTGTTGTTAACGCAGGTCACGGTCTGCATTATCACAACGTCAAACCCATTGCTGAAATGCCGGAAATTTATGAACTGAACATTGGCCATGCGATCATTGCCAGAGCGGCCATTGATGGGCTTGAGAAAGCAGTAAGAGACATGAAACGCTTAATGCTGGATGCTCGCAGCTAAGCGCGAAGAATGTAAAAAAGGGGCTCAATACAGCCCCTTTTTTGTTACTGGGCTGCCAGATAGTCAATCACGACCTGGTGGTGCTCTTTGGTCTTAAACTTATTGAATACGTGTTTAACCGTCCCATCCTGACCAATCAGAAAGCTGATGCGGTGGATCCCGTCATATTCTTTACCCATGAATTTTTTTAGTCCCCAGACACCGAAGGCGTCGGCAATGGCGTGATCTTCATCTGACAACAAGTCAAAGTTCAGCTCCTTTTTGGTTTCGAAGTTTTTCAACTTTTTCACCGGATCCGGGCTTATCCCAACCGCCACAGTATTAAACTGGGCCAATTGTTCTTTGTGGTCTCTGAGTTGTTCAGCCTGGACCGTACAACCTGGTGTCAGCGCTTTTGGGTAGAAATACACCAACACCTGGTTTGATCCCAGCAGTGTGCTGAGTGAAATGCTTTCACCATCTTGATTTTGTAAAGTAAATTGCGGGGCCTGAGCGCCTGCTTGTAGCGTATTCATAGGATGCTCCTTAACGAATGCGTCGAAAAATATAATCCAGATTTAGTGAGTTTGAGAGATGCTCGAACTGTATTTTAAATGCGTCGGCATCTACTTCAATGGGAATGTTAACTTCGATTTCACAGCGCATATGTAATGCGTCATTTTCTTCATAGGTATCAGATTTCAAAGAACTAATACTGATATTTTGCTCTGCAAAAAAGCGTGTCACTTTACTCAAAGTACCAGGTGCATCGAGTCCATTGTACTCCAGGGTATAACCGGCACTAAACTCATTTTGTTGATGGCTGGCGGTACGTTTCATCATGGTTAGTAAGCCCAGCTCCATGCCTTTGGTCGGCAAGGTATGCTCAACACGGCTGATTGCCGCCATGTCGCCTGACAACAACATAATGAAAGTGAATTCGTTACCGAGTATCGCAATACGGCTATCAATAATGTTGCAATTACATTCACTGACCAGCTTAGTCAGTTCACTGACGATCCCCGAGCGATCTTCTCCGATTGCGGTCAAAACCAATTGTTGGTTGGCAAATGTGGTCATTTAAGAACACCTTATACGCTGAGAATAGGGTAATGCCTGACGGCAAATTTTAGATGTATAGCCGTAAATACTAACATAACTTAGTAACTTGGGATACTGGCAGAGGGTTTTGCTGGCTCAGATATTGCGTCGCGCAGGCTCACATCTTGTGTTTACAGGGCGAGGCAAGTAACATAGGGCAAATTTTGCAAGTTGTTTAGGCTCGCCGGACGAAGATAAAAAGTTGTTCCGGCAGTGAACCAAATCGGCAATCCCCACTCATATAATGACGATATTCGTTTACCGTAAATAAATATAACAGGGTTTGCTAAGGAGTTTTATTCGTGCAGTATTGGGTTCCAAAAGCACTGACTTTAGGTGTTTTACTTGGTTTAACGGGATGTAGTGTATTTCCAAATGATGCACATAACAGCAAAAACTACCGCGTTAATGAAGGTATTAACGTGCCTGACGGACTTGAGCAGCCATATCAGGATCCGCAGTATAAGATGACGGTTGCTGTTTATGACAACAACTCGGATAGTGATGCTAAGCTGTACCGACCACCTCAGCAAGTACTGACCCTGGCACAGGGCAGCTGGGCTGAAAGCAAAGACAAAATCGCCAAAGTTTATTTTGATAAAAACGATGGCATCGAAGATTTATCTGCCTTTATCTGGGACTCTCTGGATGGCGTGCTGGTTAATCACAACACGGGGGTTGTTAAGGATGCCCGTCAGCAAGGGACCATAGAAACCGACTGGTACTCATTGATCAGAAA
The DNA here is from genome assembly GCF_000967655.1 of Pseudoalteromonas rubra. GTDB lineage: Bacteria > Pseudomonadota > Gammaproteobacteria > Enterobacterales > Alteromonadaceae > Pseudoalteromonas > Pseudoalteromonas rubra_A. The sequence goes on along the minus strand of NZ_JXYA01000054.1, from coordinate 57,074 downwards.
AGATGAGGGCTGGCTGTGGGAAGATATCGTTGAGGTTTCACGTCAACGTTTCGCCTTTACGGTGGAGCAAAAAGAACACCAACGTACCGCGTCTTTGAGTGCCAAGCTGCTAGACTATCAAAGCGATGAACAACCGCTGACAGACACACTGAAACAGCAGTTAGAAGTACGTGCGCTGAATGAAGTGATCGCAGAATTTGACTATCGCTACAGACTACTGGCCGTTGAGCTGCGTAAGCAACAGGGACTATTGTCTTTGCAAGGTGGCTTTGATCAGGATGGAAATGCTGCCATGCTGACGCTGGTCGAAAAGAGCGCTGTGATGGATCGCCTGTCGAACTTTTTGGAGCGGGTCAACTTTACCGTTATTCGCCTGGACAGAGAGCTCGACCAAGTGAAAATACGTTATGAAGCACCGGATCAAAGTGTCTGGGATTCTATCTGGGGCGAGGAAGCCACAGTGTTGCCAGTAGCAGACGGTGATTATATCGTCAAAGTATCTACAACGGACGATGGTCAAACGGCATTGACCTGGTTGGACAGTGAGGAACAGGTGCTGGATGCACAGACTATGGAGCTGTTGTTGCAATCTCTGTTAGAGGTGCTTCGCAGTCGAGGTCTGCAAATATAATATTTTAAATAAATCAAAATATTAAAATAAAAACAATGAGTTGAAGTAACATGAAAAAGAGCCTTACGCTCTTTTTCTTTTTAGTGGGTAATCATATGATGTCAGAATCTACGGGTTCAGCGTCGCCAAACTGGCGCACGCTATTTGCGTTTCTCGTGCCTTCCCTGATCGGGGTGTTTTTATTTATGACGCCTGTGGCAATCGGTGAAGCAATGACCATTCCTATCGCAGTAATGGCCAAAACACTACAGAGCTGGATAGCCCCCTATGCACACGGCATGATAGTAAGCATTGTGTGCATCACCGGGGTGATGAGTGCGTTTGTCGCGCTGACTAAACCCAGACAATTACTGAAGAATCACCTGTTCCGGCACTTATTTGCCGTGAGTCCCATCTGGCTGGTGACTCGCCTGGCAGGTATGCTGTTTATTCTGATGACTTACTTTAAAGTCGGGCCCGAAATGATCCATTCTGCGGATACGGGCACACTGGTGCTGCATGATCTGCTGCCTGTGTTGTTTTCAGTGTTTGTCTTAGCCGGTCTGTTACTACCTTTGCTGCTTAACTTTGGCTTGCTGGAGCTGGTTGGTACCTTGCTGACCAAAGTGATGCGGCCTTTGTTTGGTGTACCTGGTCGAAGTGCCGTGAATTGCGTTGCGTCATGGCTTGGAGACGGAAGCGTGGGGATTCTGATGACCTCTCGCCAGTACGAAGACAAACACTACACACAAAGAGAAGCGGCCATCATTGGCACGACCTTCTCGGCTGTGTCGATCACTTTCTGTCTGGTGGTGATTGGCCAGGTGAAACTCGAGCACTTATTTGCCCCATTTTATTTGACTGTGTGCGCCGCGGGGATTGCCGCCGCCATTATCGTGCCACGTTTGCCTCCGCTTCGCTGGAAAAAAGACTGCTATGTTGATGGCAGCGATGCCAACCCTGGTGCCGAGCTGGTGCCTGAGGGAAAAACACTGTTTGGTCATGCACTGGACGTTGCACTGGCAAAAGCAGAGAAAGCGCCAGGCGTTAAAGGGACATTGAAAGAAGGCGTGCACAATGCGCTGGATATGGTGTTTGCGGTTTTGCCTGTGGTTATGGCGGTCGGTACGTTTGCACTGATCATCGCTGAACATACGCCGGTGTTCCAGTTCCTTGGTAAGCCGTTTGTCCCTTACCTTGAGTTGCTGCAGGTGCCAGAAGCGGCCAAAGCGGCCGAAACCATTATGGTCGGGTTCGCGGATATGTTTATCCCGTCTATTCTGGCGGCCTCAAACATTGAAAGTGATGTTACGCGCTTTATTGTTGCAGCGCTGAGTGTGACGCAGCTGATCTATATGTCAGAAGTGGGTGCATTGCTATTGGGCAGTAAGATCCCAGTTAACTTGTTTGAGCTGTTCTGTATCTTTATCTTACGTACGCTGGTGACACTGCCGGTGATTGCGCTGATGGCACACTGGTTGGTGGGCTAACCAATTGGAGTAGGGCAGGTCTGCAGCCAGCCCTACTTGTCTTCTTTTTCTTCTTGTTCGGTCTTTGACTCAGGCTTGGTTTGTTTATCGAGCTTGCCCTTCACATCAAAGCGCGTCATATACTTTAACAGCATAATATTACTGATGATGAAACCAAGCACCATCACAATAATCAGTATCACGTGCCAGGTTGGTAAGGTATTTTCCATCTTGACTTGCTCCCTATCACAGGGCCTTCATTGGACGTTCACCTCTATTGTATATCTTAAGCCTTAATTATCTCAAGTATAGCGCTCAGCTAGTTGTAGTACAGACAGGTCAGTCTATACACAGAGTACTCAGTTTCTGGTTAAGAGCAGAAAATTATAGGACTCTAGATGAGTAAACCAAGCCATAGTTATACCCTGGCACGCTTGTGTATAACGGCTGTCTATCACCGTTGTGTGTAACTGTATTAGGTAAATGGGTTGAATTCTTGAGATCAGCAGCAGCTTTTTTAAGATGCAATTGGTATCATTCCGCTAATAGCGCTGCGACACTATCAATGGCACTCAGCACGTGATACGACAAAAAGGTGGTTAATTCTTTAATGGAGCATGTTTTAATTTGGCCGGCCCAATATCCTCTGTTACTCAAAGGGTTGGTTGAACATAATGGGGCGTTTATCCTGGATGCACTCGAGGCCTGGCCAGAGTGCGAAACGGTCACAGATCAACAGGGTGTGCGCTCGTCGGTACTTCCGCCCCTGATGTATATTTTGTGGCTTAAACCGCTTGAGCCATTTGAATCTTGCTGCTATCAGCATATTGACGACTATGATGAGGCACATCAGAGTTACTGTGACGAATTGCTGGCACATATTGCCGCTGCAGGGGTAAGCCAGGATGAGCTGATCGCAAAGCTACTCGGGGTGTTTGCCCAGTACGCGGATATAAAGGCGCAGCTGGCTTATCACAGTGAGGTATCCCCCGCGACACTACTACTCAATAAATCTTACACATGTGCCTTACAGGTACTTTTGCAGCATGGTTTAACACTCACAGCACAAGAAGCCTGTGATTTGTGGTGTGCGGCGGATGAAGACACCCAGCAACACATCAGTGGTGTACTTAAAACGGCTTTGCAAGATAGCGTAGCAACCTTACATCTGGCGGTAGAACGCCTGCAAAGTGACGAAGCTTATGTTGGGCTATTGCAGCTTTTGTGCGATGGTGATGAAGTTGAGCGTTTGCTGGATCAGGCCTTGTTGGCCCATGTGATGTCCAAGACAGCCAAGCAATCTGTGGCCCTGAAGCTTATTGAGCAAGGTGCGAGTGGGCAAAGCAAAGACATTGACGGAAAGTCGGCTATGATGTGGCTGGTCGAACAAGGTTTTGTCAGTGCAGTCCAGGCATTAAAAGAGCACCATGAGCAACAACAGTCTCTGGATGATTTAGGGCGCAACCTGATGCATTATGCCGTGCGCTCCAATTCTACTGCGATGCTTGAGTTGGTCGAATCTATGGAAGTTGATCCAAGGCTTGCGGATGTGAATGGAATGACGCCCTATCGGCTGGCAAATCAGGCACAAGCGGTCGCGGCAAAGAAATTTCTGGAAGCGCGAGGGATCATTGAATTATCGTTTGCTGCCAAGTACGAAAAAGTAGCGCGGGTATATAGTTTGTACGCCTTAGTGGCACTTTTGATGCCCGTACAACTGAGCTTCTTTTTTAATGAAGCACACAGTAATAAGTTGTCTGCGACTATTATGATATCAAGCCTGACGCTGTTATTTTTTGCCCTGGCACGCTGGCAAAAGCGCAGTCCGCTTTACCCTCAGGACGCATCTCCCTGGAGCCTGATCGGTGTGAATGTACTTGCATGGTTAAGTATGTCACTGCAATTTTTGTTTAGTATTGTTGTCTTGATTGCGGTGGTGGGAAGCTAAAAAGCAGAGCTTAGGCTCTGCTTTTATGAGTCGGGTGTGGCTTCTTTATTCACTAAGCGGGGTGTTGAATTCTGCCGGCTTATCAAAGTCCCCTGAAATATCATTCAGTGTATCTTCTTTGAAATAAACCACCAACTCCCGGCGTTGCTCTGAGTCTCGGCCCAGATTGAACACATAAGAGTAATGCCAGATTTCGCTGTTAAACGCGTCTTTAGCTACAGGCGTGCCCAATACATATAAAACTTGCTCTTTTGTCATAGCAATTCTGAGCTTATCGACATCGGACTGCTCCAGGAAATTACCCTGAGGCACATTTATCCGGTATACCCAGCTGGAACAGGCAGACAGTAATGTCGTTGCAAGAATAATACTAAGCCAAACAAAAAGGCGCTTTTTTAACTGCATGTATGTGTATCCTTATTTTTGGTTGTATGAATGATACAGAATGGATAAAGAAGGTAAAGTAGAATTATTGGTAAGTTTCGACAGTTCGCCGTTAAAATAGTTCCATCCATTGTAGTGAGTAGTCAAAGCGATGAGTAAAACTGAGCAACCCTGGCACCTGTACATAATAGAAAACCGGTTTGGTCATTGGTATACCGGGATCACCAATGATGTCACGCGTCGTTTCGCGGACCACACCGCTGGCAAAGGGGCCAAAAATTTGCGCGGCAAAGGTCCGCTCAAGCTCGTTTATAGTTTTGCTGTGGGGGATAAGCGCACGGCCGCCCGGTTAGAGTGGCGTTTCAAGCGCTTATCTAAGTCGCGTAAAGTCGCCCTGGTTCAGGGCGCTGCGGATACTGATAACGCAGATATAAAGGCATTAATATGCTCTGAAACCTGAGCGAGCTTAGGCAGGTCGACTTTATCAAACTGATCTTTATGGGTGTGATGGTAGGGATCAGTACCAATGCCAAAATAGGCAAATGGGATCCCGACTTTGTGAAAAGCATAATGGTCGCTTGCCCTGAGCCAGTCTATTCTGGGTGTGTCTAAACGGCGGGCCATATGGGCGGCAGATGTGTAGACGAGTGCACGGATCTGGTTGTCAAATGCCGGTTCGATGGCCTGAGTAAAGGTACTTGCCTGCTTAGAGGCAAGTACATAGAGACGGTTTTTTCTGTTCACCGCGAGCATATCCAGGTTGATGTTCAGTGCAACCTGCTGCGGGTTTAGTGTGGCTGCGAAAAAGTGAGCGCCATACAGGCCTTTTTCTTCTGCATCGGTGGCGACAAAAATGATTTTACGATGTCGCTGATGTGATACCAGGCGCTTTGCAATATCCAGCATGACCACTACGCCTGAGGCATTGTCATTGGCGCCGGGGTAGTAACGAGAGCCTCTGCTGCCGAGGTGGTCGTAATGGGCACTGATCACCAGCGATTTTTCACAGACCTGTACGTTACAGGGTAAGGTGGCGACAACATTATGGCCATATCCCAGCTTGCCCAGGCCCTGACGAAAGCGAAAAGACTGATAATAAGTCTCGAGGCCAGCCTCTGCGAAGCGCGTGTAAATATAACGTGCACTCGCGTTGACCTCGCTATCACCAGAGCCTCTGCCTGCATGTTCGGGGCTGGTCAGAATTTTAAGATCGGTTGCCAGTTGTGTGCTGGCCTGTGTGGCGATTGTTATAAAACATAGCCACAGCAGACTAATTTTTAGCCACAGCACTGAGCCACTCCAGTTTGCTACGGTAACGTTGTTTATCATGGCCAAAGCTGGCGAGGTTTAGCGCCCGGTTAAGAAATGTTCTGCTCAACTCCAGGTCACCCTGCACATAGTAGACTTTAGCGAGGCCAAAATAGCCTTCGTGTATCTTCGCTGATAACTTGTTCGCAGTGCGATAATGTTTCAGTGCCTTGTCATAGTTTTCATTGGCAAAGGCTTCATCCCCCAGTGCAATCTGATAATACGGATTGTCTTTGCGCAGGGCATGAAGTTGCGTTCTTATTTCCTCTGCTTTATCAGGTCGGTCCGTTAATTCATAGAGCAGCGCCAGATTACCGAGCGCGGTTTTGTTCTCATCGTTTATTAATAGTGCTTGCTGATACAGGGACTCGGCCTGCCTGGTGTGATCGTTAATCCGATAGAGGACTGCGAGGTTGCCCCAGGCAGCGGAGTAGAGCGGATCAATGTCTATGGCTGCCCGGAAGTAGCTGTAGGCCATATCCATTTCCTGATTGATCATATGCATCGCACCTTTGTTACTGTAAAACATCGCGGTGATGCGCTCTTTACTGATCTTTGATGTGGCAAATTTCTGTTGTCGGCTGTTAGGGTCAAAGTCAATTACAACACTGATCGGGCGTGTATATAACACCTCGCGACTATCGCTGCTCCTACGGGCCCCGGAATTGGTCTGAGTGACCACCAAATTCACGTGCCCGGTCAGCAGGCTATAACCCTTAGTTTGTGCCCAGTATTCCGGGATATGTACACGCTGAAACTGACCTTTAAGGCCAAGATAGTCCGATAAGCTATACGCGAGGATAGACAGTGACAGGCAATTGGCATTGAGATCATAAAATGCCTCTGCGGCGCTGAGATTGGCACCGCGCATATAGGACAGGCTTGAGTCACCATTTTTGACGAGAAACTGGAGTAACTGTTCCGCCACTTTAATGTTGGAGCCGTTGTGACGGTCCAGATAGTGGTCAAGTGTGGCCCGAATATTGGCGTCCAGCGCAAAAATGTCTTTTTGTGTCTCAACGCTGTGTTGCCTGAATGGCGCATTGTCCAACAGCAACATGTCGACTTGAGGTTCTGTCTTGGTTGATTCACAGCCACTGAGTAACAAGGTAGAGATAGCCAGTAAAGGGCAGAGGTAGCGGCGGGCAAAACGAGCATAGGGCAACATAGGGCGTTCCTAAATCTTACAGCTTTCTTTCAGTGTAGCTATTTTGGCCAGTTAAGGAAGCAAAAATTGTTACAATCCGTTGCAGTAAATGGTGGGCCGGGGATGGCTGAGGGTTTTATGAACAAGGTGGGAGTAGCAAGGTATAAGTATGATTTACTTATAAAAGTAAGCGGCCACATACAAGTGGCCGCTCTTGTGATCTAGAAGCTGGCAACCAGTTTGTCGAGCGCTTTGGCTGAATTAGCCAGCTGCTGAATGGCCTGCTCTGTGTCAAGTTGTTCACTCATAACGGCGTCACTGATCACACTGATCTGTTCAATGCTACGTCCTACATCGGCCACCACGTTACTTTGCTGTTCTGTGGCTGTGGCAATCAAGGTCGTCATATCATTAATTTGATCGGCGGTTTCTGTGATGGTGTTCATCAGCTCCACAGACGTTTGCATATTAGTGACACTCTGTTGCGCTTGATCGGATGATTGTGCAATCTGAGTCACAATGGAATCCGATGCTGCGGTAAGCTCCTGAATGGTCGCCTGAATTTCATCCGTCGACTGAGAAGTCCTGCTTGCCAGTGCTCTGACTTCATCGGCAACCACAGCAAAGCCGCGACCATGTTCACCCGCGCGAGCTGATTCAATGGCAGCATTGAGTGCCAGCAGATTGGTTTGTTCAGAAATCCCTCGGATCACATCTAAAATACTGGCGATGGACTGAGTTTTACTGGCCAAAGTGGCAACCTGATCGGCCATTTGCTGAATATCTAATGCCAGCTGATGTAGCGTTGACTGGCTTTGCTGCACACAGCTGTGGCTGTGTTTGGTGTGCTCGCGGCTCTCGTCGGTGAGCTTGGCGGTATTATTAGCACTGCCGGCAATTTCCTGTACCGTCGCAGCCATCTGGTTTATCGCTGCGGCCACAGAGAGCGTCTGAGACTTCTGCTCATCCAGTGACGATGAGTTCTTTTTCGCCTGTGCAAAGACATGCTCGCTGGCAATACGTATGTCGCTACTTTCTTTGGCAACATTACAAATAGCGGCTTCAATCTTTTCGATGAACTGATTAAAGCCCTGACCCAGCGCCTGTAACTCAGGTTGCTCCGCATCGGGCACCCGGTAATTTAGTTTTGCATCGCCACTGCCCAGCTGGCGGAACACATCTGCCATTTTTAGCAAAGGTGCGCTGAGGCTGCGCGCCATAATCATACTGGCAATACACACAACCGCAACGACAGCCAATGACCAGATCACGATTTGCCATTGCAAAGCAGAAACCTGGGCGAATACTTCCGCCTTTGGAACCTGTGCAATGACCAGCAGATCGGTGCCTGCAATTGGACTGGCGGCCACCAAAGAAGGGGTGCCGTCGGCTTCAAGGTCCAGCACAACGAAATCGCGGCTATTGCGCAGCTGGCTGGCCGCTTGTGTGCCATATAAATCAAGCAGTTTTGTTTTCGCTACTTTATTTGCATCAGGGTGAAGTTGAACAACCCCTTGTGCCTTTTCAACGACGAATACAAAGCCGCTTTGCTCAATGGTCATATTGGCCAGCATGGTTTGCATAGCATCAATACTTTTCGCCAGACCCGCTAAACCAATGCCGTTTGTTTGTTGATGGTTGACGAACATTTTCACATCGCCAGGTGCTTCCTGGTAGATGCTGATTGAGTATTCTTCAGGACTTTGCGTGAACTGGAAAAACCAGCCATCCTGTTGTTGATTGAGCACGCGCAGGAACCCGTTTTGGTTCCAGTATTGTCGTGTCTCTCTGTTTGCCCAGGAGGCGGTAACCAGAGCGTACTGATTTTGCACGCGTGCCAGCTCGCTAAGCAATACCTGCTCATCCAGCTGACCTTTGTTGACCGCATCAAGCAGAAATTGGTTGCTTGAAAGCTGTTTTGCAGCACTCTTTAACTGGCCAATTTGCTGGCTAATCGATTTGTTGATGCTCTCAACCTTGCTGGGCAATTCAGAGCCCAGCATGCGGGTTTCGATCATAGACTTAGCCTGATAGGTTGAAATAAAGCCGATCAGACAAGCGACAACAACAGCGATTAGGCTGCCCAGTAGAGTAATTCGTTGTGTAATTGTTAAACCAGTGTTATGCATTAAACTCACTACTTCTAAATCCCGTGTGCCATAATTTTAGCATGGTCAATAATTAACACCTATAGGTATAAAGTCACTGTCATAACAGTGTCATGTTTTTAATAGTAAAAAAGCCCACTGCATAGCAGGTGGGCCTTGGTTTCTAACAAGCGAACTAAAAAGGCAAAGGAGCGAGGATAGCGAGTAAGAACTTGGGCTATCCTACTAATTTTCAATTGCTTAGATGATTTTCTTCATGGCAGACATATAGCCGCGCAGGGTATTGCCAACCACTTCAACCGGATGATTACGAATAGCGGCATTGACGTTGATCAGTGCCTGGTTATCTACTTCATTAGAGCTGTCCGGCAACCCTTTACCAATGACATCTGTACCGATTTTTTCCATAAATGGCTTAAGTAATGGTAAACAGGCATGGTTGTACAAGTAGCAACCATATTCTGCCGTATCTGAAATGGTGCGGTTCATTTCAAACAGCTTTTTACGTGCTATGGTATTGGCAATCAAAGGTGTTTCATGCAAAGACTCATAGTAGGCGGATTCCTCGATGATGCCCGCAGCGGTCATGGTTTCGAACGCCAGCTCCACACCGGCTTTGACCATGGCAACCATCAAAATGCCATTGTCAAAAAACTCTTGCTCGGCAATCTCTTGCTGGCAGTTGGGCTGTTTTTCAAATGCGGTTTCAGCGGTTTCGCCGCGCCAGCTCAGCAGCTTGGCATCGTCTTCATGCCAGTCTGCCATCATGCCCTGTGAAAACTCGCCACTGATGATGTCATCCATATGCTTGTTGTAGAGCGGGCGCATGATGGTTTTGAGCTCTTCGCTCAATTCAAATGCCTTGATTTTTGCCGGGTTAGACAGGCGGTCCATCATATTGGTGATACCACCGTGTTTGAGCGCTTCGGTGATCACTTCCCAGCCATATTGGATCAGCTTGGAAGCATAACCCGGCTCGATACCTTGCTCGACCATTTTATCAAAGCACAGCAGTGAGCCGGTTTGTAACATGCCGCACAAAATGGTCTGCTCACCCATAAGGTCAGATTTAACTTCGGCGATGAACGAAGAATGAAGTACCCCGGCACGGTGGCCACCTGTACCCGCAGCATAGGCTTTTGCCTGCGCCAGACCATGGCCTTGCGGATCATTTTCGGGGTGTACCGCAATCAGGGTTGGCACGCCAAAACCGCGTTTGTACTCTTCACGCACCTCAGTGCCCGGGCATTTAGGGGCAACCATGATGACGGTGATGTCCTCACGTACCTGCATGCCTTCTTCGACAATATTGAAACCGTGTGAATAGGCCAGTGTCGCACCTTGTTTCATCAGCGGCATCACTGCTTCAACCACCGCCGAGTGCTGTTTATCCGGGGTCAGGTTTAGCACCAGATCAGCCTGCGGGATCAGGGTTTCGTAGGTGCCCACTGCAAAGCCATTGTCGCTGGCATTCACAAATGATTGGCGCTTTTCATCAATGGCAGACTGACGCAGCGCATAGCTCACATCCAGGCCAGAATCACGTAAGTTCAGACCCTGGTTCAGACCCTGAGCGCCACAACCTATGATCACCAGCTTTTTGCCAAGCAGGACGTTAACACCGTCCGCAAATTCTTTAGGGTCCATGAAGTGACACTGGGCCAGCTGGGCCAGTTGCTCGCGCAGCGGCAATGAGTTGAAATAGTTCGCCATGATTTATCCTGTCTGATTGGTCTTAATAAGAGATAGGTTCTAGACTAGTGATAAGTTTAAGTTGCGTAAAATGATATATTTAAACTATTGTATTTCACATTATGAAATACGCTGAGTAACTAATAAGATGGACCACAAACAACTCAAGTACTTTCTGGCGCTCGCAGACACGCTGCATTTTTCTCGCGCCAGTGAGCGCTGCTACATCAGCCCGCCAACGCTAAGCCGTCAGATCAAGCAGCTGGAAGAAGAGGTCGGGGCGCCGCTATTTATCCGTGATAATCGCAGTGTCGCTCTGACACCACAAGGCCAGGCGTTTATTCAGTATGCGCAGGCGACTCTGGCAAGCTGGCGTCAATTTAAAAGCGAGTGCCTGGATGAAGACAAGCCATTGAGCGGCGAGCTGAGCCTGTTTTGCTCTGTCACGGCTTCCTATAGCTTTATTTATGACCTGTTTGCACGTTACCGGCAGGATTTTCCACAGGTTGAGCTGAATCTATTGACCGGCGATCCCGCCAACTCTATTGCCCAGGTGCAAGGAGAAGTGGTTGATGTGGCGGTGGCCGTTCGACCTCGCAACCTGCCACAGGGTCTGGAGTATCTCAGTATTGGCCGCTCAAGGCTGCTGTTTATAGCCCCGACGATGAAATGCCCGTTGAGTGACTTACTGGCGCAGCATCGTGGTGAGCTGCCCTGGCACCAGGTGCCTTTTATTGTGCCAGAACATGGTGTTCTGAAAGAGCGTCTGGATGTATTTTTCAAGAAAAAAGCGCTGCAACCTAAAATCTATGCGCATGTGTCGGGTCATGAAGCCATGGTGGCGCTGACCAGTTTGGGTTTTGGTGTTGCCTATGTCCCTGAAGTGGTGTTAGAGCAAAGCCCTTTTAGAAATCAGGTACAGACACTGGGATTGCAAAGTGAAGAAATAGAAATTGGTCTGGTATGTAAGAAAAAGCGCCTGCAAGACCCGGTGGTCAGTGCTTTATTTCGGGTAGCCGCGCGTTTGTTTGCTGCGTAAAGCGTTTGTTCAGCTAAGTCCACTAGACTAGCCGCATAAATAGTTCGAACGAGGCTTTTTCGTGTCAACGGTATTAATCGCACAAGATGAAAAAGGACACAGCATCGCACCTTTTGAGGCACTGCAACAGCATGGCTTTACCATGCGCTTTATCAATATTCATGAGGCAACCAGTAAAGGGTATCCGGTTCAGCAGGTAGATAGCATAATCATTGGTCAGGCACTGGCAACCAGTGCTCAGTACGACACCATCAACACACTCAAAAACTGCTTCGACGCGCCTTTGATGGTTTCTCTGGACGAGGACAATGAAGACCTGCAAAGTCTCATGCTGGAGCTGGGCGCCGATGATGTTATTCCGAGCATGGCCAAACCCCGATTATGGCGAGCCCGGCTTGATGCTTTAGTGCGCAAGCGTCCATCGCTTTTGACGGTCAGGTCTGACAGCCCAACCGAACTGCACTTTGGTCAGCTATATTTGAATCTGAACGAGCGCAGCGTGTCACTGGCACAGCAACCGGTTAGTTTAACCAGCCATGAGTTTGAGTTGTTGTGGTTGCTGGCTTCGCGTGCGCCTGAGGTCGTCAGTCGTGAAGAAATCTACAAAAAGGTCGTCGGACAGCATTATCAGGCCAATAGCCGCACCGTGGATGTGCGTGTTTCGTGCCTGCGCAGAAAGCTTGGAGATACGGCAGTGGGCGCAGAAAAAATTAAAACGGTTTGGCGCAAAGGTTATCTGTTTGTAAAAGATGCCTGGTTAACCCCTGAGTAAAGCCAAAGATTGGCGAAATTTCCACAACGGATAGTTCCAATTATTCGAACTATCCATTCGCTCTCGATTGTACATAGTCTATTCCTGGCCGCTTATACTCATCCTTTGAAATACAATATAATTCATTTATATCATTTAGTTATGTGAATTGTTCCCTCCTGTAAGCTATATTCTGGCGTATCACAAAGCGGATATTTCTGCGTATTCCTTGATCTAAATCGTGCATTTGACAACGTAAATAGAATTGATTGCTATTTAAAGCGGTGTATACTTAACGCGACTAAGAATAATTTTTAACATTGCTTTATTAAGGAATGCTCAATGATTTTCAAAAAATCTCTGCTAGCTACTTCTATTTTAGTTGCCACTTTAGGTCTGACTGCCTGTGGCGGTTCAAGCTCAAATGACAACAACAATAATAACAACAACGGTCAAACCCCTGACCAAACAACAAATGCAAAACCAACAAGTGTTGAACCGCAAAATTCGAATGGTGAAAAGGTAACAACGGTTAAAGAAAACATGGTTGCGGTGGAGATTGGTAAGCTAGTCGCCACAGACAGTGATGATACAACTCACGAGTTTTCAGCACCATCGGATGATCGATTTGAAATCAAAGAGGGTGGCATTCTGGCGCTTAAAGCTGGACAGTACCTCAACTACGAGCTTGAGCCGCAAGTGACGATGACTGTGTCAGTAGAAGACGGCCAGAATGATCCTGTAACGCTTTCATTCACTCTCAATGTTGAAGATGAAATGGACTACGACTTCATTAGCCGTTTTGAGGAAGGCAAGTCAAGCGTTGCTTACTCAGGTCAGATCGCACGCCATGTGTTGATCAAAGAGCTATTTAACTATATTAAGAGCGACGAGTTTGTGAATAGTGCAAAAGATGCGAACGCAACTGAAGCCACTCTTATAACTGAGCTCAATAAGTTTTATTCAGTTTCTGAAGATGATTACGAAAGTATTTGGGAAAACCGCCCTTTGACTATCGGAGCTGAGCCTGCTGCTGCTCAAAATTCACTGATTGACATTTCGTCTTCTCACAAAAACCTGCAAGGTAAAGTTGCAGGGAATGACCCCGGTGGTCAGGATAAAAAAGGATGGACAGACGAAGGTGATTTTGTTGGCTGGCCGGTAGATACGACTCAGAATGATGCAGAAAAAACACCTATTCCTGACCTGGTTGTTCAGCAGTTATTCGAGCAACTTGCTGAGCGTGCATTTGAGCAGGCGATCGGTCCCAGAGGTGTTGAAATTGAGACAATTTATGTCACGTCTGACGGCGTTGATCTAAGCCAGTTGATCCAGAAGTTTTTGTATGGCGCGGTTGCTTTTTCTCAGGCAGCAGATGACTATCTGGACGCAGACAAAGGGCTTTTGGCTGACAATACAAAACCAGTTGAGAAAGATGGGAGCGTAAAACCTTACACAAACCTGGAGCATCAATGGGATGAAGGATTTGGTTATTTCGGTGCGGCACGTAACTATATGAGTTACGAAGATATCGAAATTGCCGGCAAAGGTGGCCGCGACGGTTTTAGTGCAGGGTACAATGATGCCAATGCCGATGGTAAAATTGACTTTAACTCCGAATATAATTTCGGCAATTCAACCAATGCTGCCAAGCGTGATCTGGGTACGGCAGGTAATACCAACCCGACCGACTTAACCAAAGAAGCATTTGAAGCATTCTACAATGGCCGTCAGTTGATCAACTCAACTGAGGGAGCTTTGGACGTGCAAGCGCTGGAAGTTCACGCCAACAAAGCGCTGCTTGCGTGGGAAAAAGCCATTGCTGCGACGGTTGTTCACTATATCAATGATACTAAGACAGCGTTAGACGACTTGTTAGTAGAATTAAAGGCAGAACAGCTTGACAAAGAAAAAATGCGTGCTGTATTTAATGATCTAGCTAAAAACTGGTCGGAAATGAAAGGCTTTGCACTTAACTTCCAGTTTAACCCGAATTCACCTTTCTACGCGTCAGAGCATGAGGGAGAGTTTGCAAGACTTCATACGCTAATGGGCAATAAGCCTGTAATTGATGCCGACGGCATCACAGATTACAAGCAGTCTCTGGATCAAGCACGTGAGATTCTCGAGCTTGTCTACGAATTTGATGCAGAGAATGTTGCTAACTGGTAAGTTATAACGATTCACCGAACTGTCAAAAGGTTAGCAATGTTTGCTAGCCTTTTGCGTATCTAGACTATTCATTTGAGGCAAATAATGAGAATACACCCCAGACCTATTTTACTGGCAACGGCCATTGGTTTGGCATTAAGCGGATGTGGCGAAAGTACCTCCAGCTCTGCGGGCCCGGGATACAATCAGGGGACGCCGGTGGTAGAGCCAACGACGTTCGATCAGAAAAAGCTGGTCGCTAACCTGGCCGACAATGTGTTTACCCCCACGTTCCAGCAGTTTGCAGACAAAGCCAGCGCACAGCCGGCGATAGTGAAAGCCTATTGCGACCTGGAAAGTGCGTTTGATCCAACCCTGCAAGACGAAGCGGCCAAAGCGGCACGAGATGAAGCCAAGCTTGCTGCGCAAAATGGCTGGAAAGAAGCGATGGTGAGCTGGCAACATGCTGAGCTGATGATAGTCGGTCCATTACTGGCCGATGACAAAGCACTGCGTAAAGATATCTATTCCTGGCCGGATACCAACTACTGTAATGTCGATCAGGATGTGGCTTACTTTGCACAGGGTGACATCAATGGCGTGCCTTACGACATCAGCAAACGCAGCGATAAACGTCGTGGTTTAGATGCCCTTGAGTACCTGTTGTTCAACAATGATTTAAACCATAGCTGTTCAGCTGCCGCCAGTGGCGACATCCTGGCACAGTGGAATACGCTTGATGAGCAGCAACGACGCACAATGCGTTGTCAGTATGCGGTTGCGGTGTCGACTGATCTGAAAGAAACCTCCGAACGCTTGATGTTCGAATGGGCGGGCGACCAAGGCTATGCGGCTAAGCTTAAAAATGCCGGTGAGGCAGGCAGTGAATTTAGCACGGTCACCGAGGCCGTTAACCTGATCTCCGATGCCTTATTCTATATGACGGAAGAGCTGAAAGATTACAAACTGGCAACGCCACTGGGCTTGTTTGCGAACCAATGCGGTACTGAGGTGTGTCCGCAGGCGGTCGAATCACAGTTTGCCAAACACTCTTTAGAGAATATTCAGGCTAACATTGCTGCCTTTGAGCAAATTTTCCTGGGCCAGGGCACAGACAGTGAAGACACTACCGGATTTGATGATTTCCTTGATGAACAGGATGCCAGCCAGACCAAAGAAATCATGTTGCAGGGGATTGCTGATGCTAAAGCTGCGACAGCGGCACTCAATGGCAGCTTGCAGCAAGCCTTGGAAGAGGACACTGCCGGGGTGACAAACACCCATGCTAAGGTCAAAGATGTGACCGATCAGCTTAAGAATGACTTTATCCAAAAACTGGCTCTGGAACTTCCAAAAACATCGGCAGGTGACAATGACTAAAGGGTTCATGATGAAACGATCTGTGTTGGCCATGGCTGTTGCGCTTGCAGCGCCTCAGGTACTGGCAAATGATGATGCAAAAAATGACGACATGGAGCACATTCAGATCCTGAGTCATTACGACAAACTACGTACCGAGGCAGGCTCTGCAACGCTGCTTAGCGAAGAACAGCTGGCTGAATTTGAGTACGACGATATCCACCGTATTTTATCTTCTGTGCCGGGCGTCAATATCCGTGAGGAAGATGGCTATGGTCTGCGTCCTAACATTGGCTTTCGTGGTGTCACTCCGGAGCGGAGTAAGAAAATCACCATTATGGAAGATGGTGTACTGATTGGCCCGGCGCCTTATTCAGCACCCGCAGCCTATTATTTTCCGGTAACAACCCGTATGACGGCCGTTGAAGTATTCAAAGGGCCGGCGGCGATTAAACATGGCCCTCAGTCTGTTGCTGGGGCGCTGAACCTGGTTACGCGTGCTGTACCTGAGTTTTCTGAAGGTGCCATTGACCTGGCAACGGGCAGTGATGGCTACAGCAAAGCACATGCTTACTTCGGTTCAGTAGTTAATAACGTGGGCTTCCTGCTTGAAGGGGTGAATCTGCAAGCGGACGGGTTTAAAGACTTGGATGGCGGTGCAGATACCGGGTTTGAGAAAAATGACTTGCTGGCTAAGTTTAACTACAAACTACAGCAAGGTGAGTTTGAGCACACCTTTGGACTTAAGCTCAGTTATGCGGATGAACTGTCCAACGAAACTTATCTGGGCCTGACTGATGCAGACTTTGATGCCACACCTTATCGTCGTTATGCCGCGTCTCAGCCCGATAACATGGACACCAAGCACACCCAGGTGATGTTTTCTCATCACTTGAAGTTTCAGGATGTAAGCCTGACTTCCCGGGTGTACCGCAATGACTATGAACGTGCCTGGCTCAAGCTTGATGGCTTAACCAACACAGATGCGACTTTATCTGAGATTCTGGCCAATCCTGAAGATGAGCAATATCAACGTCTGTATCAGGTGATCAGTGGCACGGCAGACTCCATTGCTGATAGTGGCCGTCCTAACTATCTGTCGATGGGCACGAATGACCGTGAATACTTCTCGCAAGGGATCCAGGTAGATGGCTCTGCTAAGTTTAAGCTGGCAGGCTTCGACAATACGTTATCTTTCGGTGTACGCTTCCATGAAGATGAGATTGAGCGTAAGCACTTCAAAGAAACCTACGGGATGAGAGACGGCAGCGCCTTTAACCTTGGATTAGATAAGGTCTATACCTCTCAGAATACCGAAAACACCCAAGCCTGGTCTGTCTATCTTGAAGACAAGGTGACAATCGATGCGCTGACGCTGGGTCTGGGCGTGCGTGGCGAGCTGATGGACATGGCCTATCAGAACAATGCGAATGCGGATGACTGGCAGAATAAAACCACGCGGATCTGGCTGCCTGGCATGAGTGGTTTTTATCAGTTATCGGAAGATTCGGGTATTTTATTCGGTGTTCATCAGGGATTCTCTCCGGCATCACCGCAGCAGTCCGTGGATATTGAAATCGAGAAAAGCACCAACTATGAATTCGGTGGGCGCTTTAACGATGGGGTGACCCAGCTTGAAGTTGTTAGCTTCTTTAATGATTACAGCAATCTGAAAGAGAGCTGCGGTCAGTCTAACTGTGGTGCCCTGGAAGTGGGCAGAGAGTTCAACGGCGGTGAAGCACATGTGTACGGACTGGAGGCTCAGTTCAGTCAGCGTTACCCACTGAATCTGCAGATTGATATCCCTTACGGTTTTGTTTACACCTATACCAAAGGTGAATTCAAAAACGATCGGTATACGAACTTTGCACAATGGGGCCATGTGAAAAGCGGCGATGAGCTGCCTTATCTGCCAGAGCACCAGGCCAGCTTTAACATTGGTGTGTCGGCACCTGACTGGCGTGTATCGCTGGCGGTAAAGTATGTGGGCTCTATGTCGGAAGCGGCCGGACGCAGCTGGGATAGCAGTACAGACGCGAATGCGCCAAATGGTAGCTACAACCTGGTACTTGAGGGCAAAGAAGTGTCGGCGATTACAACCGTCGATCTGTCTGCGGTTTATGAGCTGGGTAAATACGGCCAGGTATACGCCAAGGTTGATAACCTGCTGGACGAGACTAAGATCGTCAGTCGTCGTCCTTACGGAGCACGACCGGGCAAACCTCGCCAGTTTACGCTGGGTTATAAGTATTCATTCTAACTTGAATGACCCCATGCCAGATGCACATTCAGCTGTGTATCTGGCATAATTGAGTATACTTACAGGGCCGCTAATCAGTGGCCTTTTTTACAGGAGTCAGTCCACTTTATGGTAGAAACGCTCTGGCAAAGCATATCTTCTTTGCCCGGTTACTTACTGGATGCAAATAAACGCATTTACTGGCTGTATTTACTCAGTGCCGTGGTAATGGCAGGCCTGGTGTACAGCAAGTTGCACGGCCCTCGTTCATTGAAAGGGTTTATGGGCTTTTTGTTTCCTAGCGATGTCTGGCTTTCAGACAGTGCCAAACTGGATTACGGTTTGTTTGTGGTTAACAAGCTGATCAAAGCACTGACCTTTGCGCCCATCGTCCTGACTATGGTGCCAGTGGCGATTGCTGTTTCAGACGCGCTGGAATGGTTATTTGGCGCCCCGTTACATTTGGCCTGGGATGAGTCGGTGGTCATTTTTTTGTTTACACTGATGCTGTTTCTGATCGACGATTTTACCCGCTATCTGTTGCATCTGGCGCTACATAAAATCCCGTTTTTATGGGAATTTCATAAAGTACACCATTCAGCAAAAGTACTGACGCCGTTTACCATCTACCGCTCTCACCCGGTTGAAAGTTACCTGTATGCATGCCGGATGGCGCTGACCCAGGGGATTGTGGTTGGACTGGGCTATTTTGTCTTTGGCACCGCACTGAGTATGTTTGATATTTTGGGGGCGAATGCATTTGTCTTTTTGTTTAACATCTGTGGCTCGAATCTGCGCCATTCACATATTTGGCTAAGCTGGGGAGACAAGGTAGAAAACTGGTTTATCAGCCCGGCACAACATCAGATCCACCACAGTGCCGATCCGGCGCATTTTGACACCAACTTAGGATCAGCACTGGCTATCTGGGACCGGCTGGGGCGTTCACTGATCCGTGCCTCGCAAGTCAAGGACATTGAAATTGGTGTCGGGCGTTACGATGCGGGTCATGATAGCCTGAGCGCAATCTATCTGAAGCCGCTGCGAGAAGCGTGGTTAACTTTATTGCCAAAAAATGCGCGCGGAGAAGTGAAGAGAGAGAAATAGGCTGGCGACGGGCATTGCCAGCCTATAAGGGAGAGTAGGCTCCCGTAAATTGAAACTTAGTGCACCTGATTGGGTGAGGTGCGGTAGAAACCCAGCTCGTTTAATTGCTCAATAATGGTTGGGTCGTCTAATCTCTCAGGCGTTGCCTGATCGCGTAAAAAGTGTTCTTTAGGGACTGCATGCATGTCCAGCATCTTATGAAAAAGTATGTCCCTAATTGTCAACGCTGTCATTCCTGAATCTTGAATAGCGTCCAGCTGCGCTTGCAATTTTGCGAGCGGGCCTGCGTTTACATCATCCACCGCTGCTGGAAAGTAAGAAGCCGATTTATTTTTTAACATGCGTGCCCTCCCGAATAATATCGTCCCCACTCAATGTTCCTGATTGAGGGGTATAAGTATCAGATTTAAATTGAGAAAATAGATTAGTGCAACTAACCTACTGGGGCCAGTGTACTTCGAATTGAGGGGTAATTACCAACGATGATGTAAAGCTTTGTAAATCGTGTAGTTACAAAACAGTCAAAGTTATGTGCCTGATTTTTAGACGTCTAGATGTAACTATATGATGCGGAATTAGAAATAATTCTCAGTACCGCTATTGATACTGAGAATTATTTTTTCGACTATGAAAATAATTTTTCTTTTACGTGTTCTGCGAAGCCGCTACCAGCTTCAAGATAGAAGTTATAGGTTGAATGTACACCCAAATCTTCAAGTTCTTTTTGTTGGTCCGGATAGTTTGCAATGGCGGTGACCTGGCCGGAGAATCCGGATGCCTTTAACTGCTCAAGCGCGTAAATATTCTGCATATGCTTGGGCATAGCCAGCATGACCATATCAACATTGGAGTGGTTAACCCGTTGCCAGAAATCGGGGTCAGTCGCATCTGCCAACAGCACGCGGCGCTCCAGGCTGATATGCTTTTCAACGACCTCAGGCTTGATGTCGACACCTGCAACGGAGCCTGGGTGGGTGGCGTGTATCGTCTCGTAAGCACCGGTACCAATGCGACCCATGCCAAAGATCACTATCCGCGTGTCGGTTAGGTTAACCGGCAGCTCTTCTTCGAGTCGCTTATCGCTTTCGAACTTGATCAGTAATGGTTCCAGTTTGACATAGATTTCATTCGCCTTTTTATTGAGCGGAGTGGCCAAAACAAATGTGACTGAGACTGCCAGTGCAACCACAGCCAGCCAGTCGGCCGTGATCATGCCACTGCTGGCGGCAACCGCACAGACAATCAGACCAAACTCACTGTAGTTTGACAGTGTAAAGGCACTGAGCAGGGAGGTCCGGGCACGCAATCTGAACATGTTGGTATACAGATAATAAATAAACACTTTGACGGGCAATACGACGGCCAGCAGTACCGCAATCAGCACGGCTTCAAGAGAGATATTGGCATTAAGACCGATATTCAGGAAAAAGCCAACCAATAGAATATCTTTGACGTTGAGCAAAGCCTTCGACAGCTCGCCCGCTTTTTTATGCGGCGCAAATATCATTCCGATGATCAGCGCGCCCAGATCGCCTTTCAGGCCCGCGAATTCGAACCCGTGATAGCCGAGCACCAGTGCAAAGAAAAAGCCAAATAACGGTAACAGTTCACCGTGCTTGGAGCGGTTCAATACCCAGAATAAAAGTGGCCGTAATAAGGGCAAGCCGACCAGCAGGGCAAGTGCCCACACGTTCGGTGACTTACCTGTACTGATAGCCAGGAAAATGACCGCAAAAATATCCTGCATAACCAGGATCCCGATGGAAATTTTACCATGCAGGCTGGCCATTTCTCCGCGCTCTTCCAGTACTTTGACCGCAAATACCGTGCTGGAAAAACTAAATGCAAAGCCAACCAGGCAGGCACTTTGCCACGACAGGTCGACAAACAAAGGCAAACCAAATGCGCCTAACATCAGTAATAAAGAGGCAAAAAAGGCAATACTGGTGACTAAGTGCAGGCTCGCAGGTGCCCACACCTGAGGTTTAATCAGGTTGGATACTTTTAGTTTTAAACCAATACTGAATAACAGCAGCGTCACACCTAAGTCAGCCAGCTGAGTGAGCAAGTCGGTACTGCTGTGCCCCAACAGGTTGAGCACAAAGCCCGCCAATAAAAAGCCAATCAGTGGCGGGAGTTTGAGTTGATAAACAGAAAAGCCACAGGCGAAGGCAACGGCAAAGTACAGTAATTCCATAGTGATTCAGTCAAGTCGAAGGTGTTAGCAGTGTAACAAAACAAACTGATTTATAAATGAAAAATTAGCGACCTGAGTGACTAACAAGTGTCATAAAGTGGATGTTTTGTAGTTTATCGTCAACTATTTAACTGATTACCATAAATTTTCGCTGACAAAGCTGAAAAAATGTGGTTAAGATGCGGATAAGGGGACATCCTCGAGAGGAGATAAGATGTTTAAAAAGCTCTTGGCATCCGTAGGTATTGGTGCCGCGAAAGTAGATACAATTTTAGAAACAGAACACCTGCATCCTGGCCAGAAATTCCAGGCGCAGATCGTGGTTCTGGGTGGCGATGTAGAGCAAGAGATCAGTGGCTTAGAGTTAGCACTGATGACGAAAGTGAAGGTCGAGGGCGAAAATGGCGAATACTACGCAAGTCAGGTCATCGAAAAGTGGCGTGTTGGCAGTCAGTTCACCATAGCTCCCGGCGAGAAAAAAGTGATCCCATTTGAAGCCCGGTTGCATTCTGAAACACCGATCACGGAAATTAATGCGCCGTATAACCACAGCTATGTGTGGCTGGAAACCGGCTTAGATATTGACCTGGCGTTAGATCCAAGCGATAAGGATCTGCTCCACATATATCCCAATGAAGCGGTTAAGAATTGCTTACTGGCCATGGAGAAACTTGGCTTTAGGATGGTTAAAGCAGACGTTGAGCGTGGTTATTTGAAAGCGTCGAATTTTCAGTCAGTCTCTGGCTGTTATCAGGAAATTGAGTATCGTCCTGCCAGTACATCTTTGTTTGGTCTACAAGAAGTTGAATTGTCATTTGTCCCGGAAGCACACCGTACTCATGTGCTGATTGAGCTCGACAGAGCTTTTCGTGGCGATGGTTATGTCGACCTGACCATTGAGCATGACCACGTCAACCTGTCTCAGTTGTGCGACCAGCTTGAAAGGCTATTCGCCTGATTTATTACTACGCCTCGTCAGAGGCGTACCTTACCCACAGTGATAAACCCCATGCAAGTTAAAACTTTTTATCAGTTGTCACATGACGAGCTCTTCGCTATTTTTCAGACCCGGATTGCCGTGTTTGTGGTTGAACAAGCCTGTGCTTACCAGGAAGTGGATGAAGTCGATAAGGCGCCAGACACCCTCCATGTTTTTTCAATGTACGAAGGTGCGCTTCAGGCCTACGCCCGCTGTTATCAACCTGATGCTGCTTACTGTGCTATTGGACGGGTACTGGTGTCAGCGGAGAGTCGGGGGAAAGGGGTTGCGCAAACCCTGATGGCCCGTGCGATAGGAACCTGTCGTAGCCACTACGGACAGCTGCCAATCAGGGTTGCCGCGCAAACTTATCTTACTCAGTTTTATCAGTCTTTTGGCTTTGAGCCATGTGGTGAGGCGTATCTGGAAGATGGCATAGAACACATAGACATGATCTTGCCTTAGTGTGTTGGTGCAAAGCCGCACACAGTGGCTTTGCACCTATATGTTCATTAGAGCTGTTTAAGAGCGTCGATGGCACCCTGGTAGTCTGGCTCGCTGGCCAGGTTGCTAACAAGTTGCTTGTATACCACTTTGTGATCTTTATCTAAGATCAGAACCGCTCTGCTTAACAGCCCCATATCTTTGATATACAGTCCATATTTAGCGCCGAAATCGCGCCATACTGAATCTGATAGTGTATCAATCTGGTCAATGTTTTCTGTTTTACAAAAGCGCTTTTGGGCAAATGGCAGGTCGGCGCTGATTGTCAGCATCGCAACACCGGCAAACTCTTTGGCCACTTTTTCGTTAAAGTACTTAGTTTGCAAGCTGCAGATCCCGGTATCCAGGCTTGGTACCACGCTGATCATGACCGGCTTACCCTGATAGTTCGCTAAAGTAACAGGTACAAAATTGCCATCGACCACTTTGAAATCAGGGGCCGTGTCACCTACTCGAATGCCCTGACCCAGCAGGGTTACAGGCTTACCCTGAGCACTGACTTTGCCAGCGTCAACCTGGTTTTCTGGCAGTTCGCTGGCCTGTGATGGATTAGCCAGCGTCAATAACGAGGCTGCAAGCAAGGATATGATTCGCATAACGTATTCCCTTTTTAATTTTTTGCAATTCCCGTCAGTGTATTATACTGGAATTATATAACCAACCTTTGCAGTAAATTGGATTGTAAATCGGCCACGCTTTGATTAACATGTAGTTCCTGTAAATGCTGCTATGTCATAACTATAATTAGAAATTTTTCGACTCCTTACAACAAGTTAGTCGATAAGCGAAGAGAGCTTTTATGTCAACACCTGTCCTGATATGCGATGATTCTAAATTGGCTCGCCGGCAACTGGCGCGGTCATTGCCGGACGACTGGGATATTAAAGTGGAATTTGCTGAGCATGGCCTGGATTGCATTGAAAAGATAAAAGCGGTCTCTCCCGAGATTCTGTTTTTAGACCTAAACATGCCTCACATGGATGGATATGAGGTTTTGCAAGCAATAAACGAACAAGGATTGAATGTTTTGACAGTCGTCGTCTCTGGAGATATCCAGCCAAATGCGCACCAAAGAGTCATAGAGCTGGGTGCGATTGATTTTATTCGAAAGCCATGTGATGCGGCGAAACTCGAAGAGATAATCACGCATCATGGCATCAAAGACAAAGCCATTCGGGCTAACCTGGTACATAAACTCGGCGAGCAGCTTGAGCCTGAGATCCGTGATATTTATCAGGAAATCACCAATGTCGCTATGGGGCAGGCGGGCGACTTGCTTGCCCGGTTGCTGAATGTTTTCGTAGAATTACCCATCCCCAATGTAAACGTACTGGAAGTCAATGAACTACATATGGCACTGCAAGCCATCGACGCCAGCGCAACCACATCGGGCGTATGCCAGGGCTTTATTGGTGGCGGAGTGTCGGGCGAGGCGCTGCTGTTGCTCAACGACTCAAGTTTTAAAGAAATTGCCTCTTTGATGAGCTACCAGGGGGAGCTGAACCAAAAAGTTGAGCTTGAACTGCTGATGGACATTAGCAACATTTTGATAGGTGCCATACTGACAGGTCTGTCAAAACAGCTGGATATGCCATTTAGTCAGGGCCATCCGGTGGTACTGGGTCAGCACTGCGAAGTCTCTGAACTGGTAAAAGCAAACAAAGCGCGTTGGCAACGTACCTTAGCCATTGAAATTAGTTACGGAATCGAAAATCACGACATCAACTGCGATTTAATGTTGTTGTTTACCGAAGACTCACTTAAAACACTCAAATATAAAGTTGAGTACCTGTTAGAAGATTAGAATTATGCCTGCATCTGATTTTGACATGAATGAGATCCATTGGTTAATGGATATGTTTAACACAGTGGATGTTGGCCTGGTCGTGCTGGACAGGAACTATCGAGTGTGTGTTTGGAACGGGTTTATGGAGAACCACTCAGGGTTATTACCAAGCGCTGTGAAAGACAAAGATGTCTTTGATTTATTCCCCAGCATTGATGAAGCCTGGTTTAAAAGTAAATCTGAGCCTGTTTTTGTGCTGAAGAATCGCTCGTTTACTATCTGGGAGCAACAGCCCTACATTTTCCGCTTTAAGAATTATCGGCCGATAACGGGCAAAGCGGATTATATGTATCAGAACGCGACTTTTATTCCACTGACAACGGTGACCGGTGAAGTGGCGCACATCTGTGTGATCATATACGACGTTACCGACGAAGCCATGAACAAGCTCGAGCTTGAAAAGGTCAATAAAACGCTTGAGAAAATGAGCCGTACAGACAGCCTGACTAAGCTGGCCAATCGGGGATACTGGGAGCAAAGCTTAAGAACGGAGTTTAAACGCTTACAGCGCAGTCATGGAAGCAGTAGTTTGCTGATGTTTGACATAGACTTCTTCAAGCGCATCAATGATGCCTATGGCCATAGCGGCGGCGATGAAGCCATCCGCCATATCTCAGATTTACTACAAAAGACACTCCGTGAGACAGACGTGGCAGGGCGCTATGGTGGTGAAGAATTTGCGGTCACCCTGGTCGACACGGATGCTGAGGGCGCAAAAGTGTTTGCAGAAAGACTGCGCAGCCTGATCGAAAACTCAGTTATTTATTATGATGACAAAGAGATAAAGCTCACCGTGAGCCTGGGGATTGCTTGTTGCGACGATAATTTCGAAAAATACGAGCAATGGATAGAGGCTGCGGATATTGCACTGTATCACTCGAAGGAAAATGGCCGTAATGTTGTCACAGTATACGATCCGTCCATGGCGCATTAGTCTTAACTGATACATCACTTGCAGAAGCTAAAAAGCCCTTGTTACAAGGGCTTTTTGCTATAGTGAGTCTTCTTTATTCTCCTGAGGGCACTGTCCCAGCGTTGCAACTGTACCATCGTCCTGGAGCTCCTCCAGCTTAACCGGGAAGCCCCATAATCGATACAAGTGTTTGAGCACTTCTTTTTTTGAATCGGCAAGGGGGACCTTGTTGTGCGGTACATATCTCAGGGTAAGTGAGCGGTCACCTCTGATATCCACATTGTAGACCTGAATATTGGGCTCATGATTACTCAGGTTATAATGTGCCGACAAACTATTCCTGACTTTCTGATAGCCGGATTCATCGTGGATCGCACCGACTTCCAGGTGCGGAGACTTTTCCTCATCAATGATTGTAAAGAGCTTAAAATCACGCATGATCTTCGGCGATAAAAACTGGCTTACAAAACTCTCATCTTTAAAGTTCTCCATGGCAAAGTGCAGGGTATCCAGCCAGTCTTTACCAGCAAATTCAGGAAACCAGTATTTGTCTTCTTCGGTGGGGTTTTCACAGATACGGCGAATATCCACCATCATATTGAAGCCCAGTGCGTAGGGGTTAATGCCTGAATAGAACTTGCTGTTGTATGGGGGTTGGTAAACGACATTGGTATGGCTTTGTAAAAACTCCAGCATAAATGCATCGCTTAACTTACCTTCGTCATAGAGGTGATTCAGAATTGTATAGTGCCAAAATGTTGCCCATCCCTCGTTCATCACCTGGGTTTGTCGCTGGGGGTAAAAATACTGAGATACTTTGCGCACAATACGGATGATTTCACGTTGCCAGGACTCCAGCAGGGGGGCGTTTTTCTCTATAAAATAAAGAATATTTTCCTGAGGTTCAGTCGGGAACTTAATGTCTTCTCGTTCGTCCTGTTGTTTGCCCTTTGGAATGGTCCGCCAAAGTTCGTTAACCTGAGATTGCAAGTAGTCCTCGCGTTCTTTCTGGCGCTTTTGTTCTTCATACATGGAGATCTGCTGCGGACGTTTGTAACGATCAACACCATAGTTCATCAGCGCATGGCAAGAATCCAGCAGGTTCTCAACCTCGTCTATGCCATACTTTTGCTCACATTTAGCGACATAGTTCTTAGCAAAGACCAGGTAATCGATAATCGAAGAGGCATCGGTCCAGGCTTTGAACAGGTAATTGCCTTTAAAAAACGAATTATGGCCATAACATGCGTGCGCCATCACCAACGCCTGCATAGGCATGGTATTTTCTTCCATTAAATAGGCAATACAGGGATCTGAGTTAATCACAATTTCATACGCCAGCCCCATTTGACCACGTTTGTAGGTTTGCTCAGTCTGAATGAACTTTTTGCCATAAGACCAGTGCGCATAGCCAATGGGCATACCTACGCTGGAGTATGCATCCATCATTTGCTCGGCGGTGATCACTTCAATCTGATTCGGATAGGTATCCAGTCTGTAATGGGCCGCAACGCGGGCAATTTCAGCCTGATAATCTTCAAGCAGGTCGAATGTCCAATCCGGGCCATCATTAAGCGGGTTATATGTCATAGGCACTCCCCCTGTTAAGCTGCGTTTTGTTGTCGGTTTTTCTTAAACAACTCTCTGAATATCGGATAGATATCTTCGACCGACCGAATATGCTGCATAGCAAAGTTATCAAAGGTGTCTGCAATACCTTGGTATTCGCGCCACAAGCTCTGATGCGCACGAGTGGTGATCTCGATATAGGCGTAGTAACGCACCACTTTCAATAGTTTGTTCGTTAATATGTCTGTGCAGTGTGGTGAATCATCCGCCCAGTTATCACCATCTGACGCTTGCGCAGCATAGATATTCCAGTCTCCCTGAGCATAACGGTCGGCAATGATCTCATCCATTAATTTCAATGCACTCGACACTATGGTGCCACCTGTTTCCTGAGAGTAGAAAAACTCCTGCTCGTCGACCTCTTTGGCCTGGGTGTGGTGTCGTATATAAACAACCTCAATGTCTTTGTAGGTGCGTGTTAAGAACTGATACAGCAAAATATAGAAGCGCTTCGCCATATCTTTAGTTGCTTGATCCATAGAGCCAGACACATCCATCAGGCAAAACATGACTGCCTTGCTGGTGGGGTGAGGACGTTTTTCGTAATTTCTGAAGCGCAAGTCGTAATTATCTATAAAGGGCACTGCATCTATCTTACGCTTGAGATCAGCTATTTCCTGTTCAAGTTGCTGTATTTGCGTTTGCTTGGGTACAGGTTCTTGTAACAGGAGTGCCAGGCTTTCTTCCAACTCTTTAAGCTGCTTTCGTTTACTGGCTGTCATGGCAATTCGCCGCGCAACTGAGCCTTTTAAAGAGCGCACTATGTCCAGGTTACTGGGCATACCGTCATTACAAAAGCCGGCGCGATGCGTTTTCATTTGGACCAGCTTATCGAGTTGGCTCTTTTGCAGGTTTGGTAGCTCAAGATCCTCAAATAAGAGATCAAGGTATTCATCTTTTGAAATAGAAAAGACAAAATCATCCTGACCTTCACCTTGGTCACTTGCGTTGCCTTCTCCGGCACCACCGCCCTGGCCAGAAGGCGGGCGTTGTATTTTATCACCCGTCGTGAACTGATCGTTACCCGGGTGAATATGTTCGCGATTTCCGCCTTTGCCTTGATGAAAAGTCGGCTCACTGATATCCCGTTGCGGTATCGATATGCTCTCTCCGCTGGATATATCAGTGACGCTTCTTTTGTTAATGGCGTCAGAAACGGCTTCCTTGATCTGTTTCTTGTAGCGTCTGATAAAGCGCTGACGATTCAGCGTACTTTTATTCTTGCCATTCAGTCGACGATCGATGAAATGTGCCATAGAAACACCCTCCAACCGCTAATGTTATTGAGATTTTCTCACCCGCAGATACCACTCAGACAGTAAGCGGACTTGTTTTTGGGTGTAGCCTTTTTCCATCATTCGATTAACAAAGTCTTCGTGTTTTTTCTGATCTTCAGCCGAAGTCTTCGCATTGAAAGAAATAACGGGCAGTAGCTCCTCAGTGTTAGAGAACATTTTTTTCTCGATCACGGTTCTGAGCTTTTCATAGCTGGTCCAGACTGGGTTTGCACCATTATGATGAGCACGGGCTCTCAATACAAAGTTGACGATTTCATTACGAAAATCTTTGGGGTTCGAAATGCCCGCAGGTTTTTCTATCTTTTCGAGTTCTGCGTTGAGCGCTGCTCTGTCGAATAGCTGACCTGTATCTGGATCTCGGTATTCCTGATCCTGGATCCAGAAATCGGCATAGGTGACATAGCGGTCGAAGATGTTTTGGCCATACTCTGAATAGGACTCCAGGTATGCGGTTTGCAGTTCTTTACCGATAAACTCAACATACTGCGGGATCAAGTAGCCCTTGAGGTGACTCAGGTAGCGCTCCTGAACCTCGGCACTGAATTGCTCGCGCTCGATTTGCTGCTCCAGCACATAGAACAAATGCACCGGGTTTGCTGCAACTTCGGCATGGTCAAAGTTGAACACGCGTGAGAGGATCTTAAAGGCAAACCGGGTCGACAGACCTGTCATGCCCTCATCGACACCTGCGTAATCTCGATACTCCTGATACGACTTAGCTTTTGGATCTGTGTCTTTGAGACTTTCACCATCATAGACACGCATTTTCGAATAAATGCTGGAGTTTTCCGGCTCCTTAATACGTGACAGAGTTGAAAACTTCGCCAATGTCTCGAGCGTGCCCGGCGCACAGGGGGCCGATCTAAGCTCGCTGTTTTCAATAAGTTTTTTGTAGATTTTTACTTCTTCAGACACGCGCAAACAGTAGGGCACCTTAACAATAAAGACCCGATCCAAAAACGCTTCATTGTTTTTGTTATTTTTAAACGACTGCCATTCCGACTCGTTAGAGTGAGCCAGAATAATGCCATTGAAGGGCAATGCCGAGATCCCCTCGGTACCGTTATAATTCCCTTCCTGTGTGGCAGTTAACAGTGGGTGCAGCACCTTGATGGGTGCCTTGAACATTTCAACGAACTCCATTAACCCCTGGTTAGCCAGGCACAGCGCACCTGAGTAGGAGTAGGCATCCGGATCGTTCTGGGCGTAATGCTCAAGCTTGCGAATGTCAACTTTACCAACCAGCGCCGAGATATCCTGGTTGTTTTCGTCGCCTGGCTCAGTCTTGGCTATGGCCGTTTGATCCAGGATAGAAGGGTAGCGTTTGACCACTCTGAATTTAGAAATGTCGCCATTATATTCGTGAAGGCGTTTGGTTGCCCACGGCGACATCACCGTTTTCAGGTAACGGCTATTAATGCCGTATTCTTTATCCAGCAACTCTCCGTCTTCGA
Source organism: Pseudoalteromonas rubra (assembly GCF_000967655.1). Taxonomy (GTDB): domain Bacteria; phylum Pseudomonadota; class Gammaproteobacteria; order Enterobacterales; family Alteromonadaceae; genus Pseudoalteromonas; species Pseudoalteromonas rubra_A. Next base: position 26,942 of record NZ_JXYA01000054.1, on the reverse strand, counting down.
GCGGGTTAAACAGGCTAAGCGGGTGGTCGTTCACTGGCGAGTCTTTGATGGCATATATAGGGACCTGTTGCATCAGGTATTTGAGTTTTTCTGCAATCGATGACTTACCACCACCTACAGGACCCAACAAGTAGAGCACTTGTTTGTACTCTTCGAGACCTTGTGCAGCATGCTTTAGATAAGACACGATTTGCTCTATGGCGTCTTCCATGCCGTAAAACTCATGAAATGCCGGATAACGCGCGATCACCCGGTTCGAAAAAAGACGGCTGAGTCGTGCATCTGTCGAAGTATCGACCATTTCGGGTTCACCAATTGCCATTAGCAGGCGCTCCGGCGCGCTCGCATAGGCAGCTTTGTCTTCTTTACATATATCCAAATATTCCGCGATGGTGAACTCTTCTTCTTGGGACGCTTCGTATCTGGACTGGTAATGCTCAAATATGCTCATAATGAACTCCAATAACCTGTTGATGATGCGGTCTCTTAATGCAAGGCTACTTAAAGCTTAGTCGGGATATTCAAAAATTGCCTAAAAATTCCAGTAATTTAATGTCTGTTGAACACAGTGCAATGGTATAAGAATTAGATACCGAATGAGAGTTACGGCACTTTATTCTAATACTTGGGCAGAAATGGCCAAATTAGGCTACTAAAGCGGTGAACTTAGTGCCAAATAGGTGCTTTACAGGGGAGATTTTGGCGTTTGCAGATTGATAAAAATTGGCAAAAAAATGATGGTCACATATGTATGTTTTACTGTGGTGTTCGCAGTTCACCTTCTAGAAACACAGGAAAAGCTGAGTTGATATCAGGCATGTCAGCGGAAGGAAGTCAGCTAGGGTAAAAAGGCAACAAAAAAGGCGCTACAACAGAGCGCCTTTTTGGATTATCTGATATTAAGCAAGGTTTTCGTTTGCAAAATCCCAGTTAACCAGTGCCCAGAAACCTTTCAGGTAATCTGGACGAACGTTGCGGTAATCGATGTAGTAAGCGTGTTCCCACAGGTCTACAGTGATGATTGGCGTTACGCCTTCTTCAGTAAGCGGAGTCGCTGCGTTAGACGTGTTTACGATGTCTAAAGAGCCGTCTGCAAGCTGTACCAACCAAGTCCAGCTAGAACCGAAGTTGTTTACTGCTTTATCGTTGAACGCTTCCTGGAATGCAGCAAATGAGCCCCATTTTGCGTTGATCAGCTCTGCTACTTTGCCAGTAGGCTCGCCACCACCATTTGGTGCCAGGCTGTGCCAGTAGAAAGTGTGGTTCCAGATCTGGGCTGCATTGTTGAATACGCCGCCTTCAGAGTTACATACGATTTCTTCTAAAGATTTGTTCTCAAGGTCTGTGCCCTGGATAAGGCCGTTCAGTTTTACAACGTATGTGTTGTGGTGTTTACCGTGGTGGAACTCAAGTGTTTCCTGAGAAATATGCGGCTCAAGCGCGTTGATAGCATAAGGAAGTGACGGTAGTTCAAAAGCCATGTTAATCTCCATTTCGTTGTTAAATTGCCAAAACAATAGAAGCAATCTCTATCTTAGCTTACATTTCTATACGATTTGACGGCATATAGTGATACTATAATTCCTGAGTATTTTACTCAAGTTTTGGCAAACAGCAATGGCAATAGCCAAGACTTGTAGAATGAATGGCTCAGATTGCATTCATTTTGTACCGCCAGGCTGATCTATTGACAACGGCTGCGTAGCAAAGTGAGTGATATGATGAGTTATGCTATCGTCATTTTGAGGTAAATAATGGAAACCATTGAAAAGATTAAACAGCAAATCGCAGAGAATCCGATCATCCTATACATGAAGGGATCGCCCAAGCTACCTAACTGCGGTTTTTCTTCGCAGGCATCTCAAGCGCTCATGGCGTGTGGCGAGCAGTTTGCTTACGTCGATATTTTGCTTAACCCGGACATTCGTGCTGAGCTGCCTCATTATGCTAACTGGCCGACTTTTCCGCAGTTGTGGGTTGAGGGTGAGCTGATCGGTGGATGTGACATTATCATCGAGATGTTCCAAAAGGGTGAGTTGCAGCCACTAATTGCTGAAACTGCCGCGAAATATAAAGAAGACGACGCTGAAAAAGCGGAGTAAACCTGATATCGCAGATATTCGAGGCATGTGAGCATTGCATCACATGCCTTTTTTTGTATCTATAGAATTTACCAGACAGCCTACCTTTATAGCCTTCAGACGTTTTTTACCATTGATATCTCTCTATAGCTTCACGCCATATTTTTAGTTTTGCAACACCGAGTTTACGCGTACGTCAAGCGCGTGTGCGGCAGAAAATAAGGAATTGCCAAATTCACGAGGTGAATAATGAATATTTATTCATTGCTTGTCTGGCCGTTACGTTTACGTAAACTTCCTATTTTCTATATTGTTACTCGTGGTTTTTTGATTTGATACCGGTGTCATTTTGTGGTTTTCTACCTTTAATTGATATTTTTAGAAATGAGAAGAATTGTTTTAAGTACCTTTTTTATGAGAAATATTCATGTGTGTGAATAACTATTCTTTATTGTATTGACTCGAATACTAATCAAGGCTAGCTTTGATTATCTGCCAGTAATTCGTCTGACATTACCTGCTGGCAGTTGTAGCAAGGGGAGGAGTCCATGTTATATGACTCGGCATTAGAAAAAGAAAACTGTGGCTTTGGTTTGATAGCACATACGCAAGGTCAAGCAAGTCACAAGCTGATCCGCACGGCAATTACTGGCCTGGACAGAATGCAGCACCGCGGGGGCATTGCTGCGGATGGAAAAACCGGAGATGGCTGTGGCTTATTGCTGCAAAAGCCAGACAGCTTTTTCAGGGCGGTGGCGGCCGAAAACGACTGGCATCTTGGTAAAAACTATGCAGTTGGTATGGTTTTTCTTAACCAGGACTCGGCACTTGCCACGCAAGCCCGTGATATCATCAACGAAGAATTAGAAAAAGAAACATTAAGCTTAGTGGGCTGGCGCAGTGTACCTACCGATCCGAGCATGCTTGGTCCTATAGCAACAGAGCAATTACCCCTGTTTGAACAGGTCTTTGTATCTGCACCGGAAGGATGGCGACCAAAAGATCTTGAACGTCGGTTGTACATTGCGCGCCGCCGTATCGAAAAACGTCTGAGCTCAGATCCTGACTTTTACATTGCCAGTTTGTCGGGCCTGGTTACCATTTACAAAGGCCTGATGATGCCGGCCGATCTGCCAAATTTTTATCTGGATCTGGCGGATATCCGCATGACCAGTGCGATTTGCGTTTTTCACCAGCGTTTTTCTACCAATACTCAACCTCGCTGGCCATTAGCGCAGCCATTTCGTTATCTGGCGCACAACGGCGAGATAAACACCATCACCGGCAACCGACAGTGGGCTAAGGCACGGGCTTATAAGTTTGCCTCGCCTTTGCTGCCTGACTTACAAAGTGCAGCCCCATTTGTAAACGAAAGTGGGTCGGATTCATCCAGCCTCGACAACATGCTGGAGTTATTTCTGGCAGGTGGCATGGATATCTTTCGGGCGATGCGTATGCTGGTGCCGCCTGCGTGGCAGAAAAACCGCGCTATGGATGATGAACTCAGAGCGTTTTACGATTTTAACTCTATGCATATGGAGCCCTGGGATGGTCCGGCGGGCATAGTAATGTCTGATGGCCGGTTTGCGGCTTGTAATCTAGATCGAAATGGCCTGCGTCCGGCGCGTTACGTGATAACGCAGGATGGTTTTATTACCCTGGCTTCCGAGGTGGGGATCTGGGACTATGAGCCGGATGAAGTTATTGAAAAGGGACGTGTCGGACCAGGTGAGTTGCTGGTGGTGGATACATTGCATGGCAAAATCTGGCAATCCGACGAGATTGACGAGGACTTAAAAGCACGTCATCCATACAAAACCTGGCTGGAACAAAATGTTAAGCGCTTAACCCCCTTCGAAGCGTTGGATGAAGCCGATGCCGGGCAACGCGATTTTGAGAGCGACACTTTGCTGACTTATCAAAAGTTATTCGCGTATAGCAACGAAGAAATTGAGCAAGTGATCCGGGTGATGGGCCAGAATGGTCAGGAGGCCACAGGTTCTATGGGTGATGACACTCCGTTTGCTGTGTTATCAGAGGGGATCCGCTCACTCTATGATTACTTTAGACAAAAATTTGCTCAGGTAACCAACCCGCCCATCGACCCACTGCGTGAGAATCACGTGATGTCACTTGCCACCTGTATTGGTCGCGAGCAAAACGTTTTTAACGAAACGACCGGTCATGCTAAGCGCTTGCAGTTTGATTCGCCAGTTCTGACTTATTCCGATATTCAGCAGCTGTTAGCGGCAGACGATGACCACTACAGCGTATGTCGTATTTCATTGAACTACGATCCGAATACGGAAAGCCTCAAAGCGGCGATTGAGCGGATCTGTGATGAAGCACAGGAAAAAGCAGCGTCTGGTTGTGTCATGCTACTGTTAAGTGACCGATATATCAGCCAGGACACCATGCCAGTGCCAGCTGCAATGGCGGTTGGTGCCGTGCAGCAACGGCTGGTTAATACCAATTTACGCTGCGATTCCAATGTTATAGTTGAAACCGGCAGTGCGCGGGATCCACATCAGTTTGCCGTGCTACTTGGCTTTGGCGCTACCGCGATTTACCCCTATCTGGCCTATGAGACTTTGGTTGCGCTGTGCGACAGCAAAGTCATCGACAAAACTTATCGAGAGGTGACGCTGGCCTATCGCAATGCCATCAACAAAGGTCTTTACAAGATCATGTCTAAGATGGGGATCAGTACGATAGCGTCTTATCGTTGCTCTATGTTGTTTGAGGCCGTGGGTCTGTCAGACGAAATTGTTGAATTGTGTTTTAAAGGCGTTAGCAGTCGTATTCAGGGAGCTGGATTTGCTGAGTTCGAGGCTGATGGTGCGCAGTTACATAAGCTGGCGTACAGCAAGCGTAAATTGCTGTCTCACGGCGGTTTACTGAAGTTTGTCCATGGCGGAGAGTATCATGCTTATAACCCGGATGTGGTGCAGTCCCTGCAAGTTGCGGTGCGCTCGGGCAAGTATGAGGACTACCAGAAATATGCCACTCTGGTAAACAATCGTCCAGTTACCAATTTGCGAGATCTTTTGAAGCTCAACACACAAGGACCCGCAATTGACCTGGACGAGGTGGAGCCTGCTACAGAGCTGTATAAACGCTTTGATTCAGCGGCAATGAGTATTGGTGCTTTATCGCCGGAAGCCCATGAAGCGCTGGCGATTGCCATGAACCGTCTCGGTGGCTGCTCCAATTCAGGTGAAGGCGGAGAAGACAAATTACGTTTTGGTACGGAGAAAAACTCGCGGATTAAACAGGTGGCGTCGGGTCGTTTTGGCGTAACTCCCCACTATCTGCAAAGTGCAGATGTGATCCAGATAAAAGTTGCACAGGGTGCTAAGCCCGGCGAGGGCGGTCAGTTGCCAGGTGAAAAGGTGACCCCTTATATCGCCAAACTCAGATATTCGGTGCCGGGCGTAACGCTCATTTCACCCCCGCCACACCATGATATCTACTCCATTGAAGACTTGGCACAGCTGATCTTCGACCTTAAGCAGGTTAATCCCAAGGCGATGATCTCCGTTAAGCTGGTCTCAGAACCGGGTGTTGGTACCATTGCCACGGGGGTGGCAAAGGCCTACGCAGACTTAATCACTATTGCAGGTTACGACGGAGGCACAGGCGCCAGTCCGCTCACATCCGTTAAATATGCGGGCAGCCCCTGGGAGCTTGGCCTAGCCGAAACCCAGCAGGCGCTGGTTGAAAATGGCCTGCGTCATCGCATTCGTTTGCAAACGGATGGGGGCCTGAAAACTGGCCTGGACATCATCAAAGCGGCTATTTTGGGTGCCGAAAGCTTTGGCTTTGGTACAGGCCCTATGGTTGCACTTGGCTGTAAATATCTGCGGATCTGTCATCTGAATAACTGTGCTACGGGTGTTGCTACGCAGGATGAGACTCTGCGACAGAAGCACTACCATGGCTTGCCGGAAATGGCGATGAACTATTTCCGTTTTATTGCCCAGGAAGCGCGCGAAATTATGGCGTCTATGGGTATCAGTAAACTGACGGATTTAATTGGCCGAACGGATTTACTTGAGGTACTAGATGGCACAACGGCAAGACAGCAAAAGCTTGATCTTCAACCTTTGCTGGCAAAACCGGCGAACCCGTCGGGCGAAACGCTCTATTGCAGTGCGCCGAACACGTCGCACTATCAGGGTCAACTCAATGAGAGCCTGCTTGAAAAAGCGAAACAGGCGATAGATGACAAAACAGGTACTTCTTTGGTGAGTCGGATCAAAAATACCGACCGCTCTGTGGGTGCTATGTTGTCTGGCTATATTGCCTCTCGTCATGGTAACCAGGGCATGGCCGCAGATCCTGTGGTGATCGAACTGCATGGCACTGCCGGGCAGGCGTTTGGAGTGTGGAATGCCGGTGGCCTTGAAATGACACTGGTGGGTGATGCCAACGATTATGTCGGTAAAGGCATGGCGGGCGGAAAGCTGGTGCTGCGCCCACCGGTAGGCTCGAGTTTTCAGACTCATCAGGCCACCATTGCGGGTAATACCTGTTTGTACGGGGCGACCGGCGGCAAGTTGTATGCCGCAGGGCGCGCTGGTGAGCGCTTCGCAGTGCGCAACTCAGGCGTGCAGGCCACCGTTGAGGGGTTAGGTGATAACGGCTGTGAATATATGACAGGTGGTGTGGTTTGTGTGTTGGGTCAGGTAGGGGTTAACTTTGGCGCCGGTATGACAGGAGGTTTTGCCTACGTACTCGACGAAGCCGGTGATTTCGAAAAACGGTATAACCCTGAGTTGGTTGAAGTACTGCCCCTGGATGGGCTCGATACCATGCAGGAGCATTTACGTGGTCTGATAGCTGAACACCTGGAGCATACTGCATCGTGCCGGGCAGAGCAGATCCTGGCTAACTTTGAATTGTATGTGCCTATGTTCAGGCTGATAAAACCAAAATCAAGCGATGTTAAGAGCTTGCTGGGACATCGCGCACGCAGCAGTGCTGAATTACGTGTACAGGCACAATAGGGGGAAGTATGAGCGAAAATGTCTATCAATTTATCGATGTTCAGCGCATCGACCCGAGAAAGAAGCCAATTACAACACGCAAAAGCTCTTTCGTCGAAATTTATGAGCCCTTTTCAAAGCAGCAGGTGAGCTCTCAGGCCGATCGCTGCCTGGATTGCGGCAACCCCTATTGCGAGTGGAAGTGTCCGGTGCACAATTATATTCCGCAGTGGCTAAAGCTGATCCGTACGGGCAGGATCCTGGAAGCTGCGGAGTTGTCGCACCGGACCAATAGCCTGCCTGAAGTGTGTGGCCGGGTTTGTCCGCAAGACCGTTTGTGTGAAGGGTCCTGTACGCTCAATGATGAATTTGGTGCCGTAACCATAGGCAATATTGAGAAATACATCACAGATACAGCGTTTGCCCAGGGCTGGAAGCCCGATATGTCTTATGTCACCTGGACTGATAAAAAGGTCGCGATTATTGGCGCGGGCCCTGCCGGGCTAGGTTGTGCGGATATTTTGGTGCGTAACGGTGTAAAGCCCGTGGTGTTTGATCGAAACCCAGAGATCGGCGGTTTGCTGACATTTGGTATTCCATCATTCAAGTTAGAAAAGTCCGTGATGGAAAAACGCCGCGAGATCTTCACGGAAATGGGGGTAGAGTTCCGCCTTAATACGGAGATAGGCACTGACATCAGTATGGACGATTTACTGTCTCAGTACGATGCAGTTTTTATCGGTGTGGGCACTTATCAGTATATGCGGGCTGGTCTGGAGAATGAGGATGCGGAGCACGTCTATGATGCCCTGCCGTTCCTGATCGGTAACACCAACCGGGTCATGGGTTACGACGAGAGTAAGCAGGCATATATCGATATGGCCGACAAGCGCGTTGTGGTACTCGGTGGCGGTGATACCGCAATGGACTGCGTGCGAACATCCGTGCGTCAGGGGGCAAAATCGGTAACCTGTGCGTATCGTCGGGATGAAGCCAATATGCCGGGGTCGCGCCGGGAAGTTAAGAATGCAAAAGAAGAGGGCGTTAAATTTAGCTTTAACGTTCAGCCTAAGGGCATTGAACTTGACCATAATGGTCAGGTTTCAGGCGTTCGTATGGTGCGGACTGAACTCGGTGAGCCTGATGAAAATGGCCGCAGGCGCGCGCAAGAAGTCGCAGGCTCTGAACACGTGATTGAAGCGGATGCCGTGATCATGGCGTTTGGCTTTAAACCGCATAACCTCGACTGGCTGGCAGCGTATGATGTCGCAATCAACGAGTGGGGTGGTATTGTAGCTCCAGAAAAAGGCGCATTTACACACCAAACCAGTAATGAAAAAATCTTTGCAGGTGGCGATGCCGTGCGTGGTTCTGACTTAGTGGTGACCGCAATTTTCGAAGGTCGTAACGCCGCGGAAGGGATCATGGATTATCTTGGGGTATAAAGCGGTGAAACTGCACTAAGCTTTGGGTTGCCTCAAAACAAGCCTATCGTGAACCAGTTGCACTGGCCGGTAGGCTTGTTTGTTGTTACCTAAGCGGCTCTAGTTTTACGCGTTATACCCCTTGTACCTCGAGCAGCTCCTTTGCACTGGCGCGTGTGGTGCTGCTGACTTTATCGCCGCCAAGCAAACGGGCGATTTCATCGATACGTTGTTCCTGAACTAGCGGGAGCATCGACGTAAAGGTTTCACCGTCTTCAACGCGCTTGGACACAAAGAATTGATGATGGCCACTACAGGCAACCTGAGGCAGGTGGGTTACACAGATCACCTGAGTTGAGTTACCTAGCTGGCGCAGCTGTTTACCCACCTGAGATGCCGTCGGGCCTGAGATACCAACATCTACTTCATCGAAGATCAGGGTCGGCGTAGTGACCCGGTTCGCAATAATCACCTGGATCGCCAGGCTGATCCGTGACAGCTCACCACCAGAGGCCACTTTGGCCAGGGCTTGCAGAGGCTGGCCGGGGTTGGTTGAAACCAGAAAGTCAATTTGGTCCATGCCCAGTTCATTGGGGCGTCTGTCTTCATGTTGACTGAGTTGAATCGCAAACTGGCCGTTTTCCATTGACAGTTCATGCATGCTTTCACTGATCAGTTCATTTAAGGTCAGCGCTGCTTGCGCACGGCTTTCGCTGAGCTGAGCCGCGGAGATTTGATAGGCGTGCAGGGCCTCTGCTATTTCGTGCTGCAGATCTTCTATACGCTCGTTGTTAGAGCAAATGGATGCCAGCTCTTCATGTAATTGCTGGTGGTGCTGATGTAGTAATTCGGGGCTGATCTGGTGCTTGCGCGACAACGCCATGGCCTGAGCCAGTCTGTCTTCGACGCTCTGCAGGCGCTCTGGATCTTGCTCAATATTTTCCCCGTAGGCACGCAGCTCACGACAGCCTTCTTCGAGCTGCACCGCGGCCTCACCTAATAGTTGGCTGATCGCTTGTAATTTAGGGTCGTAGTTACTCAATTCAATGAAGGTTTGTACGCTATGCTGAAGCTGGCCTAAAACGGTTTGATCATCTTGCTCAGACAAACACATTAACTCGCGCTGGCAGCTTTCGGCCAGCGTCTGGCTATGGCTCAGGCGTGTATGCTCAGTTTCAATCTGCTCATATTCGCCTTCTTCCAGGGCAAACTCATCCAGCTCCTGGACCTGATATTCGAGCAGTTGTTTTTTGGCTGCCTGAGCTTGCTGTTGCTTAATGAGCTCGGCATGTTCTTTCTGCAAGGTATGATAGTGCTGGTACTGAGCACGTACAGCGTGCAGCAGGTTATCGTGTCCGGCGTAAGCATCCAGCAATCTAAGCTGATGTTCAGGCTTGAGCAGTAACTGGTGGGCATGCTGGCCATGAATGGCTATCAGGCGCTGGCCTAACTCCTTAAGCTGGGCTGCGGTTACAGAGTTACCGTTGATGAAACTCTTACTGCGGCCATTTTGCATAACAACACGACGTAAAATACAGTTTTGCTCTTCATCATCGAGCATCAGGTCGCTGAGAAACTGCTGCGCGTAGGGGAGCTGCCTGATATCAAACTGAGCCGTGATCTCTGCTTTGGTTGCTCCCGGGCGAATGCTGGCAACATCCGCGCGCTCGCCCAGACACAGAGAAAGTGCATCGATTGCAATAGATTTACCCGCACCGGTTTCACCGGTGATGGCAGTCATACCTGAACGCCAGTCAATGGTTAATTCGTTAACAATGGCAAAGTTTTTAATTTGCAGACTGATAAGCATGCTGTATATCCAAACAGTACAATTACTGTTAATCTATACAGCATTTCTTGGAAATGCAACTTGAAATTGCGTTTTGTGGTGCGCGGCCTGTTTAAAGTGCCGCGGCTTTTTGTTGTTGCACAGAAGGGTCGTTATTTTCTGTTTGAGCTGTGGCGTCTTCCTCGCTCTGCTCTGCTTCTTGCGTGTCGGTTTGTACTGGTGTGTCCGGCGTCTGGATCCGCGAGATCAGGGCAGGCAAAATTTCATTGTAAAACGCCTTATTATAGGCAATACCGGCTGAAGGCAGCTCACTGACGAACATAAACAGCTGGTCGGCTAGTAGCTCCATATTGCCATTTTCACGGCATTTATTCAGCTCATTACCAACCGTGGCAAGTAAGTGATCAGTAACACGTTCCAGTGCTTCCAGATTTTCATCATTATGCGCCTGGACAACAAAAAAGTTGCCGACAATGGCGTTAAATTGCGGTGCATGCTTGGGTCTGATCAGCTTGTAACTCACAAATTCACTTATTTTACTTTTAAAGTGACTGCTGATCTCTTTGAGGCGCTCATTGAACACCCGCTTTTCGGCTTCGCGTGCTTTTTTGCGGTTATTCTCAATCACCACATAGACCCCTAAAATGGTGATCAATAAGGTGATAGATACGAAAACAACGTAGCTCATGTTGGTTTACTTTTCCCTAAAATAGAAAACAAATTTCACTTATTCTGCTGAACTTGTGGCGCTTAGTAAAGCCTGCTGCCCCAATTTAATTTCTGTCTCAGAACATTGTAGTAGGAATAGCTCTCGGGGTGGATCAAACGGAGCTTTTTTTCTGCTTTTTTAATGACCACTTCATCTCCGGGAAGCAGTGCAAGTACCACATGACTGTCACAACTGACCTGTAAGCTGGCGGTGTTTTCCGGGCTGAGTTTGAGTTTGACCTGTTTACTGGCATCGACCACGAGCGGTCTGCTGGACAGCGTATGTGGGAACATGGGAACCAAAGCCATGGCGTTGAGCTCCGGTGTTAAAATAGGACCGCCACCGGACAATGAGTATGCAGTAGAGCCCGTAGGGGTGGTGACTATCAGGCCATCTGAGCGTTGCGAAAAGACAAATTGATCGTCAATAAAGGCTTCAAACTCAATCATGTGAGCAACTTTATCGGCATGCAGTACGGCTTCATTGACCGCCAGATTGGCACTTTTCAATTCGGCATGACGAAAGACTTCGACTTCCAGTAAAAAGCGCTGCTCGGCAACAAATTTACCACTCAACACTTGTTCCAGTTCGGCTTCAAAGTCGTCCGGATCGAGATCGGTTAAAAATCCCAGATTTCCGCGATTGACGCCAATTACGGCGACATCAAACCTGGCCAGCACCCGGGCTGCACCCAGCATGTTGCCATCGCCGCCAACGACGACGGCCAGGTCGCAGCGCTCGCCCAGCGCAACCACATCGAGTATGTGTGAGTCGGGCAGTTCTGCGATTTGTTTGCCAACTCGCTGCTCCACAAAAACTTCATAGCCAAGTGCTTGCAAAAAAGTGTACAGGCGTTGTAATGTCAGGGCAGCGCCATCATGGTTTGGTTTTCCAATCAGGCCGATGGTTTTAAATGGTGCGCTCATTCGGTGAGTTTCCTTGGCAAATTATCTGTCGCCAAGATTATCTTAAAATGAATTCGCTTGAAACTCGCAAATTTAACCTTATTTATGATGTTATGAAACTTAGTGCACGTGATAAACAAGTCTTCTCTGCTGTAATGAGTCTTTACTGTAATGGTGAAGGGCATCCTGTGGCATCGAGTAAGATAGCAAAATTAAAAGGTATGGCGGTGTGCTCTGCCACAGTCCGTAATGCCATGGCACGCCTGGAAAACCAGGGGTTACTATTTTCGCCGCATACGTCGGCCGGGCGTGTCCCATCTGATCAGGGGATCAAATACTGGTTACAGGAATATTTTGGACTGGAAGAGATTGCCCCTTATTGGGAGCCAGAGCGTGAACAGCTCACGGGCTTTGCCCATACCTTGAGCCAAAAGTATCAGGTGTGCTGTATTGTTGGTTTGCCGCAAGTAAGCGAGCAGACCATATTTCGGGTAGAGGTGTTAGACTTTGACCGTAAGCACTGGCTGGTATTGCTGATTGACCGCACGGGCCAGTCTAACAACATTCTTATCAATAAGCCTGAGTCTAATTCTGATCCGGTACGCTATCAGTTCGCAGCCTGGATGAACACGGTGTTTAGTCAGCAAACGCTTAAAGAAGGGTTACACCGAATGCGAGCCATGGCGAAAAGCGCGATGGCCGATTGCCGTGGCTCCCTGATGCAGTGGAGCCGCGAGTTAAGCTTACAGCTGGGCACCGATAACAGCATTGTGGTCGGAGAACGTTATTTGTATAACCGCCTCGAAGGACACAATGAACTCAATCTGGGCGTGAGCTTTTTACATCAGGTAGAAGACAGACTGGCACTGAAGAACGGCCTGTCGGTATTATTGGGCAGTGAGCTGAGTTATCTGAATCTGGAACGATTTGTGGTGTTGAGTGTGCCTTATTTTACGGCCAGCGAATATCAGAGTCGTTTTTGTGTGATTTGTCCGGCGGATGCGCCGATTGAGGCAATAATCAGCGAATTTACACAAATCCCAAAAAAAGAAGCTTGAATAACGAATTTGAATCCCCATAATTACGGCAGTTGTAAAGAATCGGAGAGAATTTTTCATGTCTGAGCAGACAAAAGCCCAAGAGCAGGAACAAGAGTTAGTGCAAGAAGACGTACAGGAAAACGCGGCAGAGCAAGCTGAACAAGCGCAAGAGAGTGCACAAACTGAGCAAGCTGAGTTGAGCCCAGAAGAAGAGATTGCAGGTCTGTATGCAGAACTGGAAGCGGCTAAGCAAACAATTGAAGGTCAAAAAGACAGTGTGATCCGTGCTGCTGCTGACGCCGAGAACGTGCGTCGTCGTGCCGCACAGGACGTAGAAAAAGCACAGAAGTTCGCGCTGGAAAAGTTTTCAAATGAGTTGTTACCTGTGGTTGATAACCTGGAGCGTGCAATTGAGTTTGCCGACAAAGAAAACGAAGCGACAAAATCCATTATTGAAGGCATTGAAATGACACTGAAATCATTCAATGACGCACTGGCTAAGTTCGGTGTTGAAGCGGTTAGCCCTCAGGGTGAGGCATTCAACCCTGAACTGCACCAGGCGATGTCGATGCAGCCTAGCAACGATGTATCTCCAAACACTGTACTGGCCGTTATGCAAAAAGGGTACACCCTGAATGGCCGTTTACTGCGCCCTGCGATGGTGATGGTATCTAAGGCAGCAGACTAGTCCAGAGTAATAACATATTGATTTTAAAGCCCGCACCAGCGGGCTTTTTTATTGGTGATTTGCATAGACTCAGGTCTCCTTTTAAAATAGTAGATAACTTAGTTTCAGCAGGTACAGGGTGATGAATAAAAAAATAGTGGCAGCGGTTGCCATTGCCGTGACGCTTATGGGATGTAAAACGTCCCCGACCGGGCGCACGCAGATAGCGCTTTACTCAGAGCAACAAATGGATGAAATGGGCGTAGCCAGTTTTGAGCAAATGAAGCAGGAACAGACGATTGAAAAAAGCGCAAAAACCAATCGTTATGTACAGTGTATTGCAGATGCACTGATAGCTCAGCTACCGGCGCAGTATGCGCAGCAGCAATGGGAAGTGGTGGTCTTCAAGGAGCCCAGTGCCAATGCGTTTGCTTTGCCCGGAGGCAAGATTGGCGTACACACCGGACTTTTGAATGTTGCCAAAGATCAGCACCAACTGGCAGCCGTAATGGGCCACGAAGTGGGTCATGTTATCGCTCAGCATGCCAATGAGCGTGTCTCACAAAACAGCTTATTGCAAATTGGCTTGCAGGCAGGCAACGTGGCGCTGGAAATGGGCAATGTGCAATACCGTAATGCCATAATGCAGGGGCTGGGCTTGGGCGCACAATATGGCATTACATTGCCTTTTAGCCGCAGCCATGAGAGTGAGGCGGATGTGATTGGCCTGGAGCTGATGGCCAAAGCCGGGTTTAATCCGCAGGGGGCGGTTGAGCTTTGGCAGAATATGAACAAGGCGGGAGGAGAGCGCCCGGCGGAGTTTTTATCAACGCACCCCTCACCCGAAAACCGCATTGCCTTATTACAAAGCAAAATGGCACAAGCCAATTCACAGGCTGCGGATGCCAAGCGTCAGGGTCGTAACCCCGCCTGTAAATAAGCCACTATTGCTGGGCGCCGCTGTGATAAAAGTTTGCGCCCAGTCTGTCGAGCACAATAAATAGTCTGAGATCCAGCTCCAGTTGGTGGTAATCCGGTTCCATATGACAGCAAAGCTGATAAAACGCTTTGTTATGATCCAGCTCTTTGAAGTGAGCCAGCTCGTGTACAACCAGTGCCCTTAATACCGCCTCCGGGGCATATTTCAGCTGCTGGGACAGGGCAATTTCATAGCGGGTTTTGACTTTTCTGCCATGCTGTTTACGTGTCTGGCTGTGATGTCCCAGCGTACCTGTCATCAGATCCCGGCCTTTTGCGTAGCTGACTTTATGCAAACGAGGCACGTTCTTCAGGTATTTATTCTTATAATCATGACAATAATCATAGAGCGCCTGGGTGCTCTGACACTGATGGCCGTGTGGGTATTTTCCCCTGAAATACGCGGCAAGCTTGTCGCCTTCCAAAAGGGTTTTGATTTGTGCTTGTAAGCTTGACGGATAGTGCGCAAAGTACTGCAAATAATTCATATCGATGGTAGTAATCCGGGGACGAACATTCTAAGCTAATGGCTCAAGATCATAGCAGGAAAAGAGATAGATGTATCAGGCGAGTTGTTTATGTGGGGCCGTTAAACTGGAACTTCGTGGTGCCATTACGAGTATCATTCATTGCCACTGTTCCTTATGTCGTAAGTCGTCTGGCACCGCTTATGCCACCAACGGATTTGTCAGTCGTGATGAATTAAAAGTGATTGCCGGGGAGGAACATATCCGTCACTACGCGTTTAAACCTGGCAGGCTGCGTCACTTCTGTGGGATTTGTGCGTCTCCTTTATACAGCTCCAATCAGGATAACCCTGAAAAACTCAGGCTTCGACTCGGAATTCTCGACTCTGATATAGCGGAGCGGCCAATGTCACACAACTATGTAACGTCTAAAGCGAACTGGGAAGATCTGGATGCCGACTTACCTCGCTATGAAGGTAAAGAGCCGGGTCGGAAATAATAAGCAGGGCCGTTTCAGGCCCTGCGGCTAAGTGTTTAGTTATCTGTCATCGCACAGCAATCAGATGCGCGTGAGTTACCACCGCTTTTCTGCAGCTCTGCTCTGCCTGCACCACCGACAGCTCGGGTTGCTTTGGCTGGGAGTGCAGACTGGTCGTCAGAAAGTTGTTTTACAGGTTTTTTATTGAGTTTTAAACGCATGGTATTTTCCTTATTGTTGTTTTATTCACCTTTTAACATCCTGTAAAACCAGATATTTGTCAAGCGCTTAAATTAACGCCTGTTGCTGTGGTTGGCGCTCTGCCGGAAATGGCTCGAGTACTTGATGGGCAACGCCCAGATCCTGAATAAACTGCCTGGCCAGCAGAGGTGCATCATAATTATCGGCGGTGTGAAAGAACACATACGGGGTACGCCCCTCATTTAACCAGTCACGAATTTTGTTGAGCCAGGGGGCATAAAAAGCGCGGTTTGCAGCCAAATCTGAACACCCGACAAAACGCAGCATGGGCGCCTGAGCCGTTGCAATCACATTAACGGGCACGCGCGGTTTCTTTTGCTGGGCATCAATAATGGCCGGGGTACTGGGCGATTCACTAAACAAAGGCCGAGTATCCATAATGATGCGATTTACACCGGTCTGCATCAGCAGCTGATTAAAACGCTTTTCAGCGTCGCCTTTGGCAAAAAATGCTCTGTGCCTGACTTCGATACCCAGGGTCAACTCCTCAGGTAATTGTGCGATAAAATCGGCTATCCGGCCAAGATATTGCGGGCTACAGCTGGCAGGCAGTTGCAGCAGCACCATCCCAAGTTGTGAAAATAATGGCGAAAACAGCTCGAGCCATTGCCTGAGTTCTTGCTGACAATGAGTCAATGCCAGCTCATGAGAGATCTGTTTGGGTATTTTAAAGGTAAAGCGAAAGTCTTCTGGCACCGCATTTGACCAGGTGGCGATGGTGTCTGGTTTTGGGCTGGCATAGAAGCTGGTATTGCCCTCAACACTGTTAAAGATCTGCGTATATTCGCTTAACATATCCGCGGCTTTGCAGTCGCTGCTGAAAAACCGACCTTTCCAGTGTGCAGAGCTCCACTGAGGACACCCCAAATACAGCATGAAATTTGCTCCCTGATTGACTTAAAGAAGAGTCTAACAAAGTCCAGATGGAGAAAAAATCGTAACAGCGAAAGAATCCCGGTTTTGTGGGATGACAAAGCGTGGCAATTTTATATAATTGGCGATTAAATTTATCATTCATTATGCCCTTTAGAGTTAGTAGGCAAATAGGATTATTATGCGCTCAATATACTGCGGAAAATTAAACAAGGACCATGTAGGTCAGGAAGTGGAGCTATGTGGTTGGATCAACAAACGTCGTGATCTGGGTGGTTTGATCTTCATTGATCTGCGAGATCGCGAAGGTTTGGTCCAGGTCGTGTTTGATCCTGAAGTAGAAGGCCTGATGGATGTTGCAAACACTTTACGTCAAGAGTTTTGTGTTCAGGTTACAGGTACTGTTCGTGCGCGCCCAGAGAGCCAAATCAATCAGGACATGGCCACTGGTGAGGTTGAGATCCTGGGCACTGGCCTGACTATCATCAACCGTGCAGAACCTTTGCCTCTGGACTTTAACCAGGAAAACTCAGAAGAGCGTCGCCTGACTTACCGTTATCTTGACCTGCGTCGTCTGGAAATGAGTGACCGCATTAAATTGCGCGCGAAAGCTTCGAGCTTTGTACGTCGCTTCTTAGACAGCAATGATTTCCTGGACATCGAAACGCCGGTACTGACAAAAGCAACACCAGAAGGTGCACGCGACTATCTGGTACCAAGCCGAGTGCATAAAGGCAGCTTCTACGCGTTGCCACAGTCGCCTCAGCTGTTTAAACAGTTGCTAATGATGTCTGGCTTTGACCGTTACTACCAGATTGTTAAATGTTTCCGTGATGAAGACTTACGTGCTGATCGCCAGCCTGAATTCACTCAAATCGATTTAGAAACCTCGTTCATGACATCCGCACAGGTGCGTGATATCACTGAGCGTTTGATCTGTGAAATGTGGCAAGAACTGCTTGACGTTGATCTGGGCCAGTTCCCGGTCATGAGCTACGAGGAAGCCATGCGTCGTTACGGTTCAGACAAGCCGGACTTACGTAACCCGCTAGAACTGATCGACGTTGCCGACTTGGTTAAGGACGTCGAATTCAAAGTACTGGCAGGTCCTGCAAACGATGAAAAAGGCCGCGTGGCGGTGTTGACTGTACCGGGTGGTGCGTCACTATCTCGTAAGCAAATTGATGAGTACACCAAGTTTGTTGGCATCTATGGTGCAAAAGGTCTGGCCTGGATGAAGGTCAACGATCTGGACGCTGGCCTTGAAGGTATTCAGTCGCCAATTGCTAAGTTCCTGAACGAAGAAGTGATCAAAGGTATTCTTGAACGCACTAACGCACAGACCGGCGACATCATTTTGTTCGGTGCTGACAAGCGCAACGTGGTTAACGAAGCAATGGGTGCACTGCGTCTGAAAGTAGGTCTGGACCTTGAGCTGACCAACCTGGGTCAGTGGGCACCACTGTGGGTTGTTGACTTCCCAATGTTTGAGGAAGACGACGAAGGTAACCTGCATGCAGTTCACCACCCATTCACGGCACCTAAAGACATTTCAGCGGCAGAGCTGGAAGCTAATCCGGCAGGCGCTATTTCAGATGCGTACGACATGGTACTGAACGGCTATGAAGTTGGTGGTGGCTCAGTGCGGATCCACAACAACGATATGCAGCAGGCGGCTTTCCGTATTCTGGGTATTGATGAGCAAGAGCAACAAGATAAGTTCGGCTTCCTGCTGGACGCACTGAAGTACGGTACGCCTCCACACGCAGGTCTGGCGTTTGGCCTTGACCGCCTGGTGATGTTGCTGTGTGGCACAGACAACATCCGTGATGTGATTGCGTTCCCGAAAACGACTCAGGCATCGTGTCTGATGACCAATGCGCCGAGCGTTGCTAACCCGGATGCACTGAAAGAGCTTGCAGTCACCGTCACTGCACAGCAAAAAGACGCTGAATAACGACAGCTAAAGGAATAAAAAAAGCGGCGATTATGCCGCTTTTTTTTATTCTGTAAACCCAAGGTAACTGGAAATTCATACAGTATTTTGGCATGATAGCGAAAAAACAACGAGAGTATGCGCCTTGGCAGTAATTTTAGGCATAGATCCAGGCTCCAGGCTGACCGGGTATGGTGTAGTTCAGCGCCAGGGGAGTCAGTTTCAGTATCTGGGCAGTGGCTGTATCCGACTTGGTGATAAGCCATTTCCACAACGACTGCAGATGATTTATCAGGGCGTTAGCCAGATCATCGAGCAGTTTAATCCACAGGGGTTTGCCATTGAGCAAGTCTTTATGGCACATAATCCAGATTCCGCTTTAAAACTAGGTCAGGCACGGGGGGCTGCCATCGTCGCTGCCACCATGAAAGAGATTGAGGTATTTGAATATTCGGCCCGGCAGGTTAAACAAGCCGTGGTTGGTACCGGCGGGGCGAATAAGTCGCAGGTTCAGGAAATGGTCAAACGGCTATTAAAGCTTCCTGGCACTCCCCAGGCCGATGCTGCTGATGCGCTGGCCATCGCCATCTGTCATGCACATTCAGAGCAAAATCTGATCAAGCTGGCTGGCAATGCGAAAAAAACCGTACGAGGAAGATTGAGGTAATTATGATAGGCAGACTCAAAGGTCTTTTAGTAGAAAAACAGCCACCTGAGATCCTGTTAGAGGTGAGTGGCGTCGGCTATGAAGTGCAAATGCCGATGACGTGTTTTTATGAATTGCCGCAGACGGGTAATGAAGCAACCATCTATACTCATTTTGTGGTGCGTGAGGATGCGCAATTATTATTTGGCTTTAACCACAAAACTGAGCGGGCGTTGTTTCGTGAGTTGATCAAGGCCAATGGTGTTGGCCCCAAGCTGGCACTGGCAATTTTGTCGGGTATGTCGGCGGAACAGTTTGTTCATTGTGTCAATCAGGGCGATGCGTCTACTTTGGTGAAAATTCCCGGGGTAGGCAAGAAAACCGCTGAGCGTTTGGTGCTTGAGATGAAAGACAAACTGAAAAACTTTGGCCATGATCTGCTGACCCCGTTCAGCGATAGTGCAGTGTTAGCGCCTCAGGAAGATCCCACGGTGGCGAATACGCCTGAAGATGATGCGCTGGCAGCACTACTTGCGCTAGGCTATAAACCCGCACAAGCACAAAAAGCCTTGAAAGCGGTGAGCAAACCAGGCATGGATACTGAGGGGCTGATCAAAGAAGCCCTGAGATCTATGATGTAAGAAAGGCTGATTAAGTAATTATGATTGAAGCAGACAGACTCATTGAGCCGGAAGTGCAGGGCAGTGAAGAGGCCGTAGACAGAGCAATACGGCCTAAACTACTGTCGGACTATACCGGCCAGCAGCATGTAAAGCAGCAGATGGAAATCTTCATCGAAGCGGCGCGCAGCCGTGAAGAAGCACTGGACCACCTGCTGATATTCGGCCCGCCGGGGTTAGGTAAAACAACACTGGCCAATATTGTTGCCAATGAGCTGGGTGTGAATATTAAAACCACTTCAGGCCCGGTGCTTGAAAAAGCCGGCGACCTGGCCGCTATGCTGACCAATCTGGAGCAGGGCGATGTGTTGTTTATTGATGAAATACATCGCCTGAGTCCCCAGGTTGAAGAGATCCTCTACCCTGCGATGGAAGATTACCAGCTCGATATTATGATAGGTGAAGGGCCGGCAGCCCGCTCAATTAAGCTGGACTTGCCACCTTTTACGCTGGTGGGGGCAACAACCCGAGCAGGATCACTGACTTCACCGCTGAGAGATCGTTTCGGCATTGTACAACGTCTTGAGTTTTATTCTGTGGCTGAGCTGGCATCGATTGTGTCGCGCTCTGCGCATTTCTTGAATCTTGAGATCAGTGACGCCGGCTCGGTTGAAGTGGCCAAACGTGCGCGTGGTACACCGCGTATTGCGAACCGTTTGCTAAGACGCGTCCGGGACTTCGCTCAGGTAAAAGGAGATGGCAGTGTCGATGAAGTGATTGCCAGTCAGGCGCTGGATATGGTCGACGTTGACAAATGTGGCTTTGATTACATGGATCGTAAGTACTTACTTGCAATTATTGAGAAGTTTACCGGGGGACCGGTGGGCCTGGATAACCTGGCTGCCGCGATTGGTGAAGAGCGTGAGACCATAGAAGATGTAATAGAACCTTATCTGATCCAGCAGGGCTTTATCCAGCGTACTCCCAGAGGGCGAATTGTTTCAGATCGGGCCTATCTGCATTTCGACCTAACGAAACCAAACGACTGATTGACCAGACTTTTCTAAATCCTACCTGGCTGCCAAGAAGCACATCATGTGTTTCTTGGGTCTTTCATCCTGCTGAACCATTACACACTCATTTGTCTGCTCTATGTTAGGCGATGTCTGATTAAATTGTGCGAACGAGACGAGAAATTGCGGGCAAAAAAAAGCCCGCACAGTGTGCGGGCGAAAACAACAAGTTGAAGGAAGTAATCCAGGGAACTGATGAGTCCGTTAAGGTTTTATCCAAAAGTTTCTCATCATGACTGCAGAATAAATCAGAATTCTGCTGCCTTAGTAACTGTGCATTTGCATTGAGAGATGCTGCTCGCTCAGTACGGGGAGTATAATAAGCCCACTGACGCATTTTATCAAACTAGAAAAATTACAGTTTTGCTATAAAAAAAACTAATGAGATGGGTTTTTTAAGTCAGGTATTGTACAAATCGTGAACTTAAGATGTTCTGCAAGTGCATGTAAAATAACGAATTGCCTTTATTATACTCAATTTGTGAATATTAGATTATTTGTTGTTAATTGGTATTACCAATCGTATTTTGAGGGTTTATTCTCAGATAGTGAATAAAACAACACTTTTATGCAGCTTGCATAAATAAATAAACACAGAGGGGAGTCGGCAGCTCCGACCACTTAAATTTTCTTTCACAATCACACGCCGGGCGTTGTAATTCAGGGCAGTTTAACTTTGGCACTGGTATTTTTTGCCGATGGTGACGTCCAATGCCAGTGGTGTTTGGTGTGAAGTGCAACCGGGTTGACGTCTGTCTATCCGGGCAAGAATACGAGTCAAGGTAACGAATGTGCGAATTATCGGCATTTAAGTGAATTTTACGGCATTGAGATTGTAAGCCCTTATTAGTGTGGTTAAACTACTTGCAATTTTTGCTGGCTTACAGTCAATACGGTGAAGGCTGCCTTGGCCGAGAACACAATTATTTTCTAGGAGTATAACAACGTGGAATCGGGACTTAATTTCATAGATCTCATTTTAGAAGCCAGTATCCTCGTGCAACTTGTGATGTTGACACTGGTCGGTATGTCAGTTGCATCATGGGCCATTATTTTTCAGCGCCGCAGTATCCTGGCGCAGTCTTTGGCTGATGCGAAGAAGTTTGAACAAAAGTTCTGGTCAGGCATGGACCTGGGCAAGTTATATAATGAAATTACAGCAAGAGCAGGCAGCTCGAGCGGACTTGAAGCTTTGTTTGTATCCGGGTTTAAAGAGTTCGCCCGCCATAAAAAGCAAAACACCGGATCGGCCAGCATGATCATTGAAGGCACGCATCGTTCTATGCGTGTTGCGTTGTCCCGTGAAGTTGAGAAAGTAGAGTCCGGACTGTCGTTCCTGGCAACTGTGGGGTCTATCAGCCCTTATATTGGTCTGTTTGGTACCGTCTGGGGGATCATGAACGCCTTTATCGCGCTGGGTGAAGTTAAGCAGGCAACACTACAGATGGTTGCGCCTGGTATCGCAGAAGCCTTGATAGCAACAGCCATGGGTCTGTTTGCGGCGATCCCGGCGGTCATGGCCTATAACCGTTTTGCAAAGAATGTAGAAAAGCTCGAGTCAAACTACATCAACTTTATGGAAGAGTTTGCCAATATTTTGCATCGTCAGGCTGCCAGCTTAACTGAGGCTAAGCAAAATGTATCAGCATAAGAGACGACGCCCGGTCGCAGAGATCAATGTGGTGCCATACATTGATGTTATGCTGGTGCTGCTAATTATCTTTATGGCTACGGCGCCACTGATCACGCATGGTGTGAAAGTGGATTTACCACAGATGGAAGAGTCTGATCTGGTCGATACCAAAGACGCCCCGCCCATTATCGCCAGTATAGATGCTGAAGGTCGCTATTATGTTTCTGTAGGAACCGATCCGGAAGCGCCCATGGACGCGGTAGAAGTAGCTGCTGTGATCAAGCTTAAATTGCAACAAAACCCGGATACGCCGGTGATGATCAAAGGCTCCGGTCGTGTGTCTTATCAGGAAGTCCTGCTGCTTATGGATTTTTTGAAAAATGCCGGTGTGCCGTCTGTTGGGTTAATGACAAAATCGTTTGAGGACAGTTAATGGATGCTTTAACCAGCGGAATATTTAAGTCGTTTTTACTGCATTTCGCTATAGCCGGGCTACTCTTCGCAACGGCTAATTTTCAGTTTTCCAGCCCCAGTGTGATGGAAGTTCAGCTCAACCCGGCGGTTAGCGAGATTGAAGAAGTCAAAGCGGTTTCAGCCATTTCGGTCGATCAGCAAGCAGTAGAGCAGAAAATTGCTCAGTTACGTGAAAAAGAAGCGCAACAAAAGCGTGCTGAAGAGCAAAGGATCCGTGATTTAGAGCGTCGTGCGGCGCAGGCCCGAAAAGACCGTGAAGCCGAAGCCAGGAGGATCAAGAAGCTGGAACAACAGCGCCTTGCCAAGCTGGAAGAAAAACGCAAGGCCGAAGCGCAGGCCAAACGTGCTCAGGAAATTCAAAACAAAGAACGCCAGCAGGCTGAAAAAGCGCGTCAGGAAGCATTGGCCGCTGAGCAGGCTGCCAAAGCCGCTGCCGAGAAGCGTAAAACGGAAGAAGACAGGCTGAGGCAGGCGGAAGCAAAACGTAAGCAACAAGAAGAAGAGGCAAAACGTAAGGCGCAGGCAGCTGAAGAAGCACGTCAAAAAGCCCTGCAAGAGCAACTCCTTCAGGAACAACTGGCGCAGGAGCAAGCCGCACGAGCCAAAGTTCGCCAGCAACAAGTGCTGACTGAAGTGGACAAATATAAGGCGCTGATCATGCAGCGGATCCAGTCTAACCTGTTAATCGATGAAAAGATGAAAGGTAAGCAGTGTCGGCTGAATATTCGTCTTGGCTTTAATGGCCTGGTGACACAAGCGGAGTCGCTTGGTGGTGATAAGCTGGTATGTGAAGCCGCTTTACGTGCAGTAAGAATGGCAGATACCTTACCGGTTTCTGAAAATAAAGATGTTTTCGAACAGCTTAAGAATATTAACCTGACGATTAAACCAACTCTATAAAGGAAGACCATGTACAACCATTTAAGAAATTTACTCTTGGTTCTGGCTTTCGCTGCGCAAGGGGTCGCCTACGCAGCACTGGAGATCGTAATTACAGAAGGGGTCGACAGTGCCCGACCAATTGCGATTGCTCCGTTTAAATACATAGGTAATGGCGAGGCACCTGCCGAGCTGAGTTCAGTGATTGCCGCTGACTTGATCCGCAGCGGTAAGTTCAAACCGGTGGCAGAGGAACAAATGCCTCAGCTGCCGACCACCGATGAAGAAGTGGATTACGATGCTTGGGTTGAGCTGGGTGTAGAAGCAGTCGTCGTTGGAACCATTACTCAGCAACCTGCAAATCGCTATCTGGTAAAATATGAGCTGATCGATGTGATCCGCGCTCAAATTACTGGTGGTGAAACTCGTATGATGACCAATGGCAAATTGATGAAAAGCCAGGATCATGTTCTTGAGGCGCGCCAAAGTGTGATTGATGCACAGAGCTTTCGCTATTATGCGCACCAGATCAGCGACGTTGTCTATGAAGCCCTGACGGGTGAAAAAGGCGCATTTCGTACTAAGATTGCGTATGTGATCGTGCGAGAAGAGCAGGATAAACCTTATCAGCTGGTTGTTGCAGACTATGACGGCTACAATGAACAAGTACTGCTTCGCTCTAAAGAGCCTTTGATGTCTCCGGCCTGGTCTCCTGATGGCAACAAGCTGGCGTATGTCACATTTGAGAATCGTCAGTCGCAGATCTATATTCAGGACATCTACACCGGTAAACGTGAGATATTAACCAGCTACCCTGGCATCAATGGCGCACCGCAGTTTTCACCGGATGGCACCAAAATGCTGATCGTCTTGTCGAAGGATAAAGGTGGTGCAACTGAAGTGTATTTAATTGACCTGGCTACGCGCAAAGAAAGACGTCTGACTAAGCACCGTAGTATAGATACTGAGCCAACCTGGCACCCAAATGGTAAAGAAATAGTCTATACCTCTGAAAGGGGTGGTAATGCCCAGATTTATAAGTTAAATTTAGATACAGGAAGATCACGGCGTGTAACGTTCGACGGCGATATGAATTTAGCCGGGTCAATCACGCCAGATGGCAAGCAACTGGTAATGGTAAATCGTACATTAGGCCGCTACCATATTGCCAAGAAAGAATTGGATTCTGGGCTGTTTCAGGTATTAACGCGCACCAGACTCGATGAATCACCGAGTATTGCGCCGAACGGCTCTATGATTATTTATAGTACCTTGCATAATAATAAGCAGGTACTGGCGTTGGTGTCGATGGATGGCCGCTTTAAGGCCCGCCTGCCGGTATTAGACGGACAGGTTAAGGCACCAGCTTGGTCGCCATTTTTACAGTAATTTTGCTGGTAAGACTTATAAAAGATATAGGAATATACTCGATGCAACTTAACAAAACTCTCAAGGCCCTTTTGGTCGCGTTGCCTGTGATGACGCTGGCTGCATGTAGCTCTTCATCGGGCACTGATGCAGGCGCTGGCAGCGAAACAAACGCAGCAACTGCGGACAATGGCAGCAACGTTGATGTGAACACAGCGACACGTCAGAAAACAGCTGAAGAGCTACTGAAAGAAAAGTATGAAGCGTTGCGTCAAGAGCAAATCGTATACTTCGATTTCGACAAGTCTACTGTTCGCAGCGAGTTCGTAGAGCTTCTGCAAGCACACGCTGATTTCCTGGTTAAAAACCCAAGCGTTAAAGTATTGATTGAAGGTCACGCTGATGAGCGTGGTACGCCTGAGTACAACATCGCACTGGGTGAAAGCCGTGGTAAAGCGGTTGCTAAGTACCTGCAGAGCCTGGGCGTGTCTGATAGCCAAATGTCTGTTGTGAGCTATGGTGAAGAAAAGCCAATGGACAAAGCACGCACTGAAGAAGCCTTTGCTAAGAACCGCCGCGCGGTACTGGTATACTAATCGTAAAGAGATGCTATGAAGCCGAATACTTTTTTGGCAGCCATCATCTTAGTCAGCGGGAGCTCCCAATTGTGGGCAGCTCCCGCTGCTGTATCTGATGCTGCTGGTTCTAACCAAACTATTGAACAACGTCTGTCTGTGCTTGAGAACCTGATGCGCAACCGCAATCTGATCCAGGCTGAGCTGCAAACGCAACTTGATCAACTTCAGGATGAAGTAAGCCAGATCCGTGGTGTAACGGAAGAGCAAAGTTATAAGCTCGAAAAAGTGTTGCAGCGCCAGCGTGAGCTTTATCAGGAAATAGAGACGCGAGTTACCCAGGTCTATGAACAAAGCAAGCAGTTACAACCTGCTGTAACACCTGACAGCGCGACTGCGCAGGCTATAAGCACAGACTTGTCGGAAAATGAAGCGTATGACAGAGCCGTTGCGCTGATCATGAAAGACAAGCGCTACGATGCCGCTATTCCAGAATTTGAAGGCTTCCTCAAGCAGTTTCCAAATTCTGTCTATATTCCTAACGCGCATTACTGGCTGGGTCAGCTACAGTCGATAAAAAATCAGGACGATCAGGCTATGGTGCACTTTCGCACTGTGGTTGACCAATTCGCTGATTCAAACAAACGACCAGATGCGATGTTAAAGCTGGGCACCTTGCTTCAGAAAACCGGACAATCTGCACAAGCGAAGACCTTGTTTGAAAATCTAATCAAAGAATACCCCAGCACAACGGCAGCAAAACTGGCAACGGAGCGGCTGAGTAAAATCTAAATGGCGGATATTTTCTCAGAGTGATTTAAAATTAGGCGCTTAGACGCGAAATTTGAAAAAAACAGGCGATTTCGGTTGCACAAGATTTTTAAATAAGTATTATAAGCGCCCGCAGCAGCCGATAGTGTTACACACTTCTTGCAGCGAAACAATTTAGTGGGTCATTAGCTCAGTTGGTAGAGCAGTGGACTTTTAATCCATTGGTCGATGGTTCGAGTCCATCATGACCCACCATTCAAATTTGGTGTAATACTTAAGTAACTTCGAGCGGGTCATTAGCTCAGTT
>NZ_JXYA01000053.1 GCF_000967655.1 Pseudoalteromonas rubra | reverse complement strand
TGGTCGGCGATGCAGGATTTGAACCTGCGACCCCTTGGACCCAAACCAAGTGCGCTACCAAGCTGCGCTAATCGCCGACATTTGTTATTTCAGAGTTTCTCTTGCGAGCCCCTCGTTGACAACGGGGTGCATAATAGTGATTTGCCCGGATGAGGTCAAACATTTTTTTTAGAAATCATGTCAACTGACTATTTTTACTGCAAAACGTTTAATTAATATAACAAAACGATTGGTTTTCCAGCAATTTCTTTAGCTTCAGTGGTAATAAAGGCGCCCGGCGACGGATCCAGCTTGGCTATTCAGGGGATTTTTGAGAAAATAGTGACGGCTTTTTGAGTTTTGTCCTATCATGCTTAGTGCTGATTTCAATAACTCATATGCCACTAATAAATAGAGTACCCCCTTTAATACACTCTATAATCGTTCAAGTAATTAACCCTTAAATTTAAAGGTCAGTCATGACGGCAAACATCATCGACGGTAAAGTCATTGCGAAACAAGTTCGCAGTACCGTAGCCAACCGCGTTGCAGCGCGGATCAATCAGGGGCTCAGAGCACCAGGACTAGCAGTTGTACTGGTTGGCCAGGACCCCGCCAGCCAGGTATATGTCGGCTCAAAGCGTAAGGCGTGTGAGGAAGTCGGCTTCGTATCTAAGTCATATGATCTACCTGCAGACACAAGTGAGGAGCAATTGCTGGAGTTGGTGGACACGCTCAATCAGGATCCAAGCGTTGACGGTATCCTAGTCCAGTTACCTTTACCAGAGGGGCTAGATGCAGAGAAAGTGCTGGAGCGTATCCATCCACACAAAGATGTTGATGGTTTCCACCCTTATAACGTCGGACGCCTGGCACAACGTATGCCAGCACTGCGCCCGTGCACACCCAAAGGGATCATTACCTTACTCGATTCAACCGGCGTAAGGTATAAAGGTATGCATGCCGTTGTTGTGGGTGCATCTAATATTGTTGGTCGCCCAATGTCACTCGAGTTGCTGCTCGCTGGCTGTACGACAACCGTTTGTCACAAATTTACCCAAGATCTTGAAGCGCATGTGCGCCGCGCCGATCTACTGGTCGTTGCCGTTGGTAAACCGGAATTTATTCCGGGTGACTGGATTAAAGAAGGTGCCATGGTCATCGATGTCGGCATTAACCGACTAGAGTCTGGCAAGCTGGTCGGCGATGTACAATATGATGTTGCCGAGCAACGTGCCAGCTTCATCACGCCAGTACCCGGTGGTGTTGGACCAATGACAGTTGCAAGTCTGATTGAGAACACACTCGAAGCCTGCGAAAACTATCATAGTTAAAGTCTTCAAAGCAGGTGCACACTGCGCCTGCTGCTCCTCTCTTTTCTCTTTATCTCAATCGCGAACAAAATCTGGCATGTTCTCAAATATGAGCTAGTATTGTGCGGCTATTGCTATCATATTAAGGATCATGATGACAGCGTTCACCCAACCGCAATTAAAAGCCTATTCTCTGCAACGGTATACCCCGGGCACATTGAGTGATGCAGACAAGCTCAGACTGGGCCAGTTTCGGAGCACAATATGGCGCGAGCAAGGACAAACGGTCCATCATTGTACGACACCCGATTCCTGGCTTGAGGGCGCAGATGATAAAGCATATATCTGGCTGGCAAAACATCAGGGCAATATTATCGCAACAGCCAGAATGAACCTGTGTACGGATCTGGCTCATTTACCGGAGCAACAACTTTACCAATCGCTGAGCAGCCAATTGACTACCCCATTGGCCACCTGGGGAAGACTTGCCGTCGCTACGCAGTGGCGAAGCCAAGGGTTAGCGACCCAGCTCATTAAGGCACGCTTGCAGCTGGCTAAAGAGCTGGGTTGCAGATATCTTGTGCTAGATTGCCCTGTTTCACGGGTTGCAGCGATGCAGGTGCACCACTTTGAGGTGCTGCTGCCGCCTCAGCCTGGTATTTTATTTCCCGACATACAATTTGTTGTCATGGGCCGCAAGCTTTAATTCATCAGCCAGATTGTTTCGGCGGGGCCAAAGAACTCACAACAAAGCTGTGAGGGTGTAAATCAGAAAAAGTGATCACATCACCCAGGCTAAGCACGGTATCTACTTCAGGTGATATCTTGACCTGGTTTACAAATACGCCATTTTTACTGATGTCTTTGAGCATCCATTGCTCGCCTGTCCAGACAATCACAGCGTGGTGGCGCGAGATTTCTATCCCAAACACCTGAGTGTCGACCTCGTCCTGTGCTCGACCAAAACGGTGAAGGGGTTTAAGAAGGATGTGATCATTGGTTTGTGCTAATAAAAGATGTGCCATGCCTGTGCCTATCTGAGTGTCCTGACGTCGAATCTTGCAACAGTGCGTATCCCGGAAGAAGAAATACCCAACTGTTGGGCATGAGATTGTAATCGTTACTTAATAATGATGACATTACGCCACCTTACACCACACAAAGCTTTCGGTAATAACCATGTAAAGCTACTCAATACTGGCATCTGAACAGATATTATCTACAGTTAAAACAGGGTTCCCTCTGGAAATACAGCCGTGTCAGAAGTAGTTAAGGCAAATCAATGCAGGTGCCTGCATCGCGAGTATTCTGGTTGTACGCAAGTGTTACGCCTGCTGGTGTGGTTAAGCATTTTTATGAGTAGTCTAGTGCGTGCTGCAAGCCCGATACCAGTCACTATTTTGGCTGACGACAGCTATCCGCCCTACTCTTATGTTCAGGATGGTAAACTGGTCGGCATTTATCCGACGCTCATTCTGGAAGCCGCCAAGCTCATCAAAGAAGAATACCTAGTTGAGTTACGCCCTATTCCTTGGAAAAGAGGTGTTGCAGCGCTCGAACAGGGTGAAGCGTTCGCACTGATGCCGCCGTATATCCATCTTGATACACGCCCTTATATCTGGCCTTACTCGGTTGCACTGAAACAAGAAGAAGTCGTGGCGTTTTGCAACCCTGGCATCACTTTACAAAATATCATGCAACGTGATGGTGAGCTTGCGCCCATTAACATCGGGTTAAATGCAGGCTTTTTGATACTGGACGATGCGCTCAAAGAGGCAAGAAAAACCGGACGTATTATTGTCTGGGAAAACAAGAATACCCGCGCCAACATCATCAAGCTGTATAAAAAGCGAGTCGACTGCTACATCAACGACAGGCTCTCGACCTTGATTGGGATCAGCGATCTGCAAGACCAATTGCCCGGCTTAAGTGCCCAATCATTTGTTGAAGATCGCATAGTACTGAGCCGCAGCGCTCATATTGGCTACCTGAAGGGCTACGAAGGAAAATACCCGTACAAAGCTGACTTTATCGCAAAAATGGATGAGGCCTTAAATACGGTTTTACAAAAAGCGACCCACCCCTGACTAAATCGAGCGGAAGTTACCTTTGAGTAGCATCAAATTGCACAAAAAAGCAGCTAAGGCTGCCTTGATATATCTGTTCTAATGCTTACTCAGCAACAACCTGCCAGTCGATGCTGGCACCTGCTTTGATTGGCACAACCTGAGTGTCTCCGAGCGGATAAGATTCTGGCACTTGCCAGCTGCTTTTTTCCAGAGTGATGGTATCGGTATTGCGCGGCAATCCGTAAAAATCCGCACCAAAGTGACTGGCAAAGCCCTCAAGCTTATCCAGTGCGCCGGCTTCTTCAAACGCCTCTGCATACAACTCAATGGCGGCATGGGCGGTGTAAGCACCGGCACAACCACAGGCAGCTTCTTTTTTATCTTTGGCATGAGGAGCAGAGTCAGTACCCAGGAAGAACTTTTTGCTACCGCTGGTTGCCGCTCGCAATAATGCCTGCTGATGGGTATTACGCTTGAGAATTGGCAGGCAGTAGTAATGTGGACGAATACCACCGGCCAGCATGTGATTGCGATTATACAGCAAGTGGTGCGCAGTAATGGTAGCAGCAACATTGTCTGGTGCTGATTCAACGAACTCAACGGCATCTTGCGTGGTAATGTGCTCAAGCACGATTTTCAGCTTAGGAAACGCATCGACCACTTTTCTGAGCTTAGTATCGATAAACACCTTTTCACGGTCGAAAATATCTATCGAAGAATCGGTCACCTCACCATGCACCAGTAACAGCATACCGACTTCCTGCATCACTTCCAGGATTGGGTAGATGTTTTCAACGTCGGTTACACCGGAATCCGAATTGGTGGTTGCGCCCGCAGGATATAACTTCGCAGCGACAATATGGCCACTGGCCTGCGCCGCACGGATCTCTTCAGCACTGGTGTTGTCGGTCAAATACAATACCATTAAAGGCTCAAATTGCCCGTTTGGCTTTGCAGCAAGGATTCGCTCACGATATGCCAACGCACTTTGTGTACAAGTTGCCGGTGGCACCAGATTAGGCATAATGATGGCCCGCCCCATATAGCGACTGATATCGCGCACTGTATCAACGAGTACCGCACCATCGCGAAGATGCACATGCCAATCGTCCGGACGAGTGATTGTTAAGGTCTGTTTACTTGTCATTGCTCTTTCCCACTACTGAATTTGCCCGATCATAGGCTGAGCCAGCTAGTTAGTAAAGTTTTTAAGCCCAATCAGCCCCCTACTTGTACCCAAATATGTAGTAAAAGTGTCATCAGGTTTACAGCCAATAGCAATTTAATTGCAACATTGACTGTAACGCATCATTTAAGAGCGTTAACATAGTAGAAGATTAAGTAATCAGGCCTGTGTCATGCCAATACTGTCAGAAGCAAAACTAGAATCAAAAACCGAACAGTTAAGCATCATTAACCAGTTTTCATCGTCACTACTACAAATCACACATCTCGATGAACTCTTTGAGTATGTTACCAGTCAGGTTGTGAGCAAGCTGGGATTCGTGGATTGCGTTATTTATCTTAGTGATCCGGCAGGCCAGTTTCTCGATGTGGTCGCCAGTATGGGCGTGGCACACAAAGACATCAGCCACCAGGTAAGCCAACAGAAAATCCCCATTGCAGCGGGGATCACAGGACATGTTGCACGAACCAAACAACCGTTTATTTCTGGCAACGTGGCGCTGGAACCTATGTATATTGCCGATGCCCGGCCTGCGCTCTCAGAGCTGTGCGTACCCTTGGTATATGAAAATACATTGCTGGGTGTTATTGACTGTGAGCATCCGGAGGCGGATTACTTCACCCAGGCGCATTTGCAGATCCTCTCTACGGTGGCACATTTACTCAGCGCCAAAATCCATCAGGTTCGTACACTGGATCACCTCAAGGCAACGGTAGAGCAACTACACCAGGCACAACAACTGGAAACGTGCCTATTAAAAATCGCCAATATCACCTATCAGTCGCGTAATCTGGAAGCTTTTTATGATGAGCTTTATAGCATCATCTGCTCGCAGCTCCCGGCGGAGAACTGCTTTATTGGGCTGTACGATACCCAGCAGGATGTTCTGGAGATCGATTACCTGATAGAGGCAGGGGTGAAATGCAGCGCGCACCAGAAAGTCTCCAAAGAGCAAATAAAACACACGGCGTCCTATTATATTATCAAACAACAACAGCCTTTATTGTGCGACCACCAGCAATTTCTGACTCATATTAAGAAGCAAAACTTCAAAATGGTTGGCCGCTCGCCTCGCTCATGGCTTGGTGTACCCTTCGTTGTCAACGATCAGTATCAAGGCGTAGTGGTGCTGCAAAGCTACGACAACGACCGGGCTTTTAGTCAGCATCATAAAGCTATTTTGACCTACATCAGCCGCCAGCTTAGTATGGCCATAGACAGACGTCTTGCCCGTCAGGCACTGGAGCACCGGGCACTGCATGACGACCTGACAGGCCTGGCAAACCGCTATCTGATGCTGGAGCGCATTAAACACGCTATTTTATCGTTGGGTAGAAGTCAGCCTGAACGTCAGCACTGCCTGCTGTATCTTGATCTGGACCGATTCAAAAGCATTAATGACGCGCTGGGGCATGATGTTGGCGACCATTTTTTGGTGGCCATTGTTGGACTTATTAAGGCCAGTATCCGCAAAACAGATACCTTTGCGCGTCTGGGCGGCGATGAGTTCGCCATTTTTATGGAAAACATTAGCGACAAGCAACAAGTTGAACAGGCGCTGGTGCGGATCACCGGCGCCATTGCCAAGCCCATTCAAATCGATGGCCATTTGTTACAAGCCTCCAGCAGCATCGGGGTTGCGTTTACCTCCAGCGACTCAGACAATGCCATTACCCTACTTCAGCAAGCGGATGCCGCCATGTATGAAGCCAAATCAGCTGGACGCAGTCAGATCCGATATTTCAATAATGAAATGCGTAAAAAGCTCAAGCAACAAGCCGACATAGAAAACGACCTACAAAACGGCATTAAAAATGGTGAGTTTGAGCTGTATTATCAACCAATTTTTTCGCTAACTCAGCCCAGGGTGGTCAGCTTTGAGTCTCTGGTACGCTGGCATCACCCCAAAAATGGGCTGGTCACGCCAGATGACTTTATTCCCATCGCCGAGCAAACAGGCCAGATCATAGAACTTGATTTACATTTGCTTGAACTGGCGGCAAAACAAATTGCGCAGTGGCAGGATGCCGGGGCTGGCAATATCTGTCTGACGGTCAATGTGTCATCTCGCCATTTTGCTAGCCTGGAGTTTGTCGATCAAATAGCCTCCTTGTATCGCAACTATGGCTTAAGCCAGGGCGCGCTCAGCCTTGAAATTACAGAATCGGGTCTGATTGAAAACCTCAACCTGGCCACCAAAGTCATCAACGGCTTGTCTCCTTACGGCGTAAAACTCTACCTGGATGATTTTGGCACCGGCTACTCTGCGCTGGGATACCTGCATCAGCTACCCATCCACGTACTAAAAATCGATAAGAGTTTTATTAGTCAGTTAACAGATGAAGAAAACCCGCTGGTTGATGCCATTTTATCGCTGGCAAAATCCCTGGATCTGGAAGTAGTCGCCGAAGGCATAGAAACCTCGCAGCAGTTTCAGTTACTCAGCACCAAAGCGTGCCAGTATGGGCAAGGGTTTTTGGTTTCCCGCCCGCTAAAAGCAGCACAGGCTATGGCCTTTTTACAAACGGAGCAGATTAAACTCGCAACCGCCCCCACTTTGGCGTAATGCAAGTAGTTAAAGCGCATTAGCTTGCTCAGCTCAATGCGCTTGCCTTACAACTCCAGCTTAACTTCTTTAGCAGCCCAATTAAGAACTAACAGCGCGAGTAACCGAAGGTGCTCCATCACTTATACTCAGTCAAGCGGCTTTGCACCCAATCCACTGGTAAAGTGTAACTACTCACTCTATGTGCTAACTGTTTTGCGAAATACAGTAGATCAGCTTGTTCCCTGCAGCGCTCTCATCGAAGTTTCCAAGTTAACAGAACTAAACTTTTTGCCTCAGTAGCGCCTTGAGAACAACTTGAGTAAAATTAAATTGTAATTTTTTGAAAAAAAGTCAAATAAAGAATGACAACGCTGTCAAAAATAGTGCTATAGTAATTTTGTAAATATTTAGTCAATCGCTGCTGGATTTATAGACGTCTAGACGTTGAATAGCTAGGGTTCACAGCGTAATATGGGTGTAATCTGAGTTTTACTCACGTTTAGAATGAGATTTGTTGATGATGATAGATATAAAGCACTTAAAAACCATAGCGACCCTGAAAGAAACCGGATCACTGGTCAACACGGCGCGTGAGTTATTCCTAACTCAGTCAGCACTCTCTCACCAAATCAAAGATCTGGAAAATAAACTGGATTGTCAGTTATTTGAGCGCAAGACCCAGCCCGTGCGATTTACGCCCCAGGGTATGTTGTTGCTGGAGCTGGCCAATGATGTACTACCCAAAGTTGAAGCAACCAAGTGCCGCCTCAAAGAAAGCCTGAATCAACCCATCTCACACCTACGACTCAGTGTTGAATGCCACGCCTGTTTCCACTGGTTACTGCCAACCATTAAAGAGTTCAATAACTTCTGGCCTGACATCAAAGTCGATTACGAACGTGGCTTTAGCTACGATGCTATTCCGGAGTTGCTCAGTGATGAACTCGACCTGGTCCTGACTTCTGATATTCGCGAACCAGATCAGGTTGAGTATGCCCATATCTTCGACTTTAAACTGAAACTAATTGTCGCGCCAGATCACGAGCTGGCTAAAAAAGCCTATGTTACGGCACTTGATCTCAAAGACGAAACCATCATTTCTTATCCAATTCCTAAAGAGCGCCAGGATATATTTAAACACTTTATTCAAAATGCCCGCTTTGACGGCACACTGAAAACGGTCGATCAGGGGCTATTGATTTTTCAGTTGGTCAGTGCCGGAATGGGAGTTGCTGCGTTGCCTGACTGGCTGGTTACGCCCTACGAAAGTCAGGGACTGATCAAGTCCATCCCTCTGGGTGCGCTTGGTTTAAGCCGCCCTATGTACCTGGCAATGAAAAAGAACATGAAAGACAACCCGGTGTACAGGCACTTTCTAAACACCTGCAAGCAGTCTGTCGCACGCTAAGTTACAAATCTGTAGATTTACGTAACGCAATTGCCTGACAATAGGGGTAAACTAAGCGCAAACTAAGTAAACGGACAACTTGTGATGTTTGAGATGAAAAAGGTAATTGGCTCACTGTTAATGCCCTTACCGGTGACGCTACTACTGCTTGCGCTCTGCTTATTGTTTATTGCTAAAACACACCGTAAATCCTACCTGATGAGCTGGCTGCTCGTGGTAGGCCTGTGGGCTGTCAGCACACCTTTTGTTGCTGACAAACTGATAAGCCCTACAGAGGCGAAGTTGAGTCCATTGGCAGTGAACAAACATAAAGATATAAACTACATCGTTGTGCTCGGGTGTGGCCTGCACCCGGCTCCCCGGCTAACAGCTAATCTACAACTCTCTGGGTGCGCTCTGTCTCGCCTCACCGAGGGGCTCAGACTAATAAAGCGCTATCCAGAGGCTCAGCTGGTTGTCTCTGGCGCCGGATACAACAAAACGACCAGTAGTGCGCTGATGGCTAGCACCGCAATCTCACTGGGGGTTCCGACAGCTAAGATTATCCAAAATCCACAAGCCCGGGATACAGCCGAAGAAGCATTGTTGCTCGCAACCAGACTGGTTGACAGTAAAGTGGCACTGATCACCTCTGCCAGCCATATGGCACGCGCACAGGATTTATTTTCTGCTCAGGGCATAGATACCCTTGCAGCCCCTGTGCAGTTTTATAGCTATGCAAACTCACAGGGCTACCGACGCTTTATTGCCAGTGCATCCGTATTAAAAGCGGTAACCACCTACGCGCATGAAGCACTGGGGCAACAGTGGATTTTGCTACGTCGAATGTTAGACCCGCAGGCGCTCTAATACCCATGTCACTTAATAGCGGTTTAATTTGAAGGGGCAAATTGGTATAAATTAGTGCAAAAGTCGCACATAGCACACTCAAGCAGGTACTGATTTGCGATGAATCAGAGCTTAAAAACGCAAAAAATTGAAAAATACCTCAAAAATAGGTATAAATATCGTTTAATCTTAACCTGCGTATCCGCGTATAACACGACTGGGATTTACGATGAGTAAACTAGATAAAACTGAAGTTTTAAGTGCATTTGAAGCCGCATATGAAGCAGCCCACGGCAAAAAGCCAGAGATCACCACTAAGCCAGGCTGGTACAGCATTGACGGTGGTAAAAATATGCGTCTGGCAGATGTAGCAGCTTTGACCGAAGAGCTAACTTCAGGGACAGCCGCGACAGAACAACCTGCGCCAAAGAAAAAAGCAACAAAGAAGGCCGCAGCGCCTGCTGTTAAAAAAGCAGCGCCATTCACGGTTGTTAAAGCCAATGACGATGGCTATACCGCAGAAGAAGCTTGGATCATCGAGCTGGCTGAAAAGGACCATGACTGCCGCCTGCCGCGTGGCGTTGTCTAATTGCCTTTCATATGAGTCAGCACTCGCTGACTCATACACCTCCCAAAACATCGTAAATACAATCACCTACTATTAATACCAATTTCACTTAATACCTGTTCAATTTGACGGAGCAAATATGACGCTAACTGTGTTAAAAATTTCTCATTTAGAACCTTTACCTAAGGTATGAGTTCGCAAATTTTTGCCTGGTTATCGAACATATTTTCTCGCCTCAAAATAGAACACTTAATTAAGCAAATTGGTATAAAAACTTTTTCAATCATTGGTACTTTCGGCTATGCTTCTGTGCAATAAACAACCAAGCGAGCCTGTACAGTCATGCACTTACTCTATCGTTGCTACCACTTTGTTTTAAAATCGATAGTCAGATTTATCGGTATTCCGGAACCACAGTTATACCAAGGCACCCAGGGGCTGAAGGATGCTATAGCAGACCTGTCTTTACCCGATGATGCTCAGGTTCTGGTTGTTACAGATAAGGTGCTCAATGAGCGTGGCATAATCCAACCCGTACTTACCGCGCTTTACGCCCAAAACCTAAGCCCCGTAGTTTATGATCAGGTGCAGCCTAACCCGACAATCAAGAACATTGAACAGGGCTATCAGGTATACAACCAACACCACTGTGTGGCAATCGTGAGTGTTGGTGGTGGCTCTGTGCTGGATGCAGCAAAATTAATTGGTGCCCGTGTCGTCAAGCCAAAACGCGCAGTGGAGACGTTTTCAGGGCTTTTTAAGGTGCTTAAAACACTGCCACCAAACATTGCGATACCAACGACAGCCGGCACAGGCTCAGAAACCACGGTCGCGGCGGTATTTAACGATGAGAAACAGGGTAAAAAGCTCGCGGCAGCAGACTTTTGTCTGGTGCCACAACGTGCAGTTTTGCTCAGCCAGCTTACCACCTCGCTGCCTGGTGGGATCACAGCAACCACAGCCATCGATGCTCTGACACATGCCATTGAAGCGATTTTAAGCATTAACGCTACCAAGCTTACGAATGACAGAGCACTCGAAGCTTGTTCGCTGATATTTGCTCACTTACCCACGGCCTACCATAATGGTCAGGACCAAAAAGCGAGGGAAAAACTGCTCTATGCCTCCTTTCTAGCCGGACAGGCGTTCACCCGAACCTCCGTGGGTTATATTCATGCCATTTCGCATCAGCTTACAGCCAGGTACGGCACCCCGCACGGTCTGGCCAACGCCGTTTTGCTGTTGCCTGTTTTGCACTGGTACGGCAGCAGGATACACCGTCAATTAGCCATGATTGCCCGCCATTGCAGCCTGACCTCACTGGATTACCCCGTCGAACAACAAGCGCAGGATCTTATTGCCCATATTACCCAGCTACTGGCACAGCTAAATATTCAAACCCAACTCACTGAAGTACTGAGTGACGACATTCAGTCTCTGGCGGTCATGGCGCTCGATGAGGCACACCCCGATTACCCGGTGCCGCACTTTATGGCACTACCGGATTGCCAGAATATACTGACACAGATCCGGGCCTGCTCTTCATGACTCACGTGCAGGTATTGTAGTGAAACTGCTGACGGGTCACAGTCCCCCAATATGGATCCAGATAGGTATCTTCAGTCATCTTCGCTATACCAGCTGTCGCAATGGCGCGGCGCCAGAATTGCGTTGCATACTCAGCACCAGCGATCTGCTTAATGGTCCAAAATCCGGGCAATTTATCCCAGATAGCCCGGGCAAATCGGGCACCCAGCCCCGCTTTACGATAACGCGGCACAATGTAAAACTCACACACCTCAAACTCACTCTCTCCATGCCGCGATATCGCCGCCAACCCTACTGGCGTTTCACCGTCATACCAGAGATAACCTGTCACACTGCCTTCTAACACAGTATCCAGTGCAAACAGGCCATCAGTCCCAGGGGCTTTATCAGTCAGGACAGAAAATTCGGCTTCATAAGCCTGTGCCAGATTGAGATAAACAGGCAGATTGTTGGCATCAACGGGGGTAAGCATGAGGTACTTCCATTATTGAGTAATACACAAAAATAAGTGTACTACTCAATTAAGGAGGCAATATGCAAATAACCCCCAACTGACAAAAAGTGACTGAGATTAGGGGTATGGTACACCCGCTTCATCACTTTCCACTATGTCCTTTTCCAGTAATGCTTCAGCACGCCACTTTTGTATCGCCGGGCAGGCAAGGACTTTTTCCATATACGCTTTTTCCAAAGGACCTAACTCCACACCATAGCTGATAAAGCGCATCACAACAGGTGCAAACATCGCATCAACAATGCTCCAGCCGCCAAATAGCCACCCTTCCTGAGCGCCAAATTCTGTCAACTGCTGACGCCAGATCTGAGCAATACGCGCTATGTCTTTCTGGGCAGCTGGGGATAACTCTACACGCCGCTGTGCTCTGATATTCATTGGCATTTCAGCCCTGAGTGCCAAAAAGCCACTGTGCATTTGTGCACTCAACGCCCGCGCTCTGGCCCGTAATTTAGGGCAGCAAGGCCAAGCCTGTCCGCAAAGATAAGCTTCATTGATATATTCACAGATAGCCAAAGATTCCCAGACGACCAAATCACCATCCACTAGTAAAGGGACTTTCTGTGTGGGGCTGAGCTCAGACAAGACTTGATAGAAGGCGGGTGTTTCTAACTTGAGTGCCACCTCTTCAAAATTTAGTTTATACTTTTCAATAAGTAGCCAAGCTCTCAGCGACCAGGTAGAGTAATTTTTATTCCCGATATAGAGTTTCATAACGCGCCTCAGTTCAGTGATACATTTTTAGTTAGCATTACTTTAGGTTGCTTTATCAGCTCAAACCAGCGGATAATTCTGATATCAAACATCAACATTCCTTATAGATATGGATATAGACTCTCTGCGTAGTTTCATCGCCTGTGTCGAAAATGGCAGTTTTACCCGGGCTGCCAGCCAGCTGTATCGCACTCAATCGGCCATCAGCATGCAGATGAAAAAGCTCCAGCAGGAAGTAGGCAGGCCCTTGTTTGAAAAGTCCGGGCGAAAACTACATCTGACTCAGGATGGACACACTTTGATGCGCTACGCCCGACAGCTGGTGCGGTTACACGATGACACGCTGGCCCATATGCGGCGCAATGAGGGAACAACCTTACTCAGGCTTGGCTGCCCAGACGATTACGCCGATGCAATTTTGCCCAGGCTAGTAAGCCAACTGCATCGACATTGGCCAAATCTGGAACTGGACATTCACTGTATGTCCAGCAACCGGATCAAAGATGCGCTGGACCGGGGCGAGTTAGATTTAGCTGTGATCACCCGCAGTCCGGATTCTGAGGAAGGGGTATTACTCTATCATGATCAAGGCGTCTGGGTTGGCAGCTTCCACCCCGATCCCAGTTTGCCACTGGCCATATTCCAGCGAGACTGTCGTTTCCATCAGGCCGCCATCGAAGGATTAATGAAACAGGAGCGGCCATTTAAAGTAATCGCTAACTGCGGGAGTGCTTCTGCTTTGCGCGCTCTGGTTAAAGCGGGCTTGGCAGTGGGTGCTCTGGCGAAAAGTAGCGCACGGGGCCTGCCAATTATTAGCCGCTCGGATTTACCCGCCCTGCCGGCTATCGAAATAGTGCTGATCCGCAGTAACGCCGCTGCTAATCCGATTAGAGAAGAGGACTTACGCGCTATCTGTGATGCAACCGGTAACGCCATCGACCTCCCTGACTGAGCATATTCATAGTTGCTTACAGCCACTCTACATGCGCTTACATTTTATGACACGCCTCAAACAGACTCTCACAAGGCGTCTGCATACACTTGTCGGCAAGTTAATCAAACGGAATGACAGCAATGAAATCTTTCTCTCTCCTCTCACTTGTTTTTGCAGTTTCAGCCTCTTTTGCAACTCAGGCTGCTCAGCAGGATGAACAACACCGTGTCGGCGCCCAACTCTTTGGCGGCAGTGCCTCATATAAAAGCTCAGATCAGGATGGTGATGGCGTAACGCATGTTTATGCTTACTATAACTATCAATATGATTCTACCTGGGCATTGGAAGCAGGTATCAACACAGGTATGGAAGCCGATGACTGGAAATGTAGGGACGACAACGACGATAAATTTACCTGTACTCGCAATGACAAAGCGCTATTTGAAATCGGTGCAAACGAGTTGGATTATGACAACCTGGTACTTGCGGTAAAAGGCCAGTACCAGCTCACCGACAATAACTACTTATACGGTAAGGTTGGCGCGCACTACTATGATTACGAAATTGGCTACAAAGGTAAAACTATGGCTGAAGAAGATGGTGTCAGCTTTTTAGCCGAAGCTGGCTGGCAGTACGACTGGGATAACGGCCTGTCTGTTAACGCAGCCATTCAATACATGGACATGGGTGACCTTGATGCCTCTAGCTTAGGTGTTGGTATCAGCTACCGCTTCTAAGATTAAGAAACGAAAAGCGCAGCCAGTGGCTGCGCTTTTCGCAAGTAGCACTAGCTCTTTAGCAATTGCTGCTGCAACAGATGTACCTCATCCCGAATAGCAGCCGCTTTTTCAAACTCTAACTCTCGGGCATATTGCATCATCTGCGTCTCAAGCTGTTTTATCTGCTCGGTCAGTTCAGTCACACTTTGATTCTGCTTAGCAGCCGATGGCTTTCTCGCAGCTTTCGATGTCGCTGCAGCCTGTTCAGCCGACACTTCCTCGCCCAGGTCCATCACATCAGTGATCTTCTTCACCAGAGCCTGCGGTTTCTGGCCGTGTTTCTCATTGTAGGCATGCTGAATAGCCCGGCGTCGCTCCGTTTCATCAATTGCCTTTCGCATGGATTTAGTGATCACATCACCATACAGAATGGCTTTACCATTGATGTGTCGGGCTGCCCGGCCAATGGTCTGGATCAATGAACGGGCCGAGCGTAAAAAGCCTTCCTTATCCGCATCCAAAATAGCAACCAAAGAGACTTCGGGCATATCGAGCCCTTCACGTAACAGGTTGATGCCGACCAACACGTCAAACACGCCTTTGCGCAGATCGCGGATAATTTCCACCCGTTCCACAGTATCAATATCCGAATGTAGATAGCGTACCCGGACATCATGATCATTGAGGTAATCGGTCAAGTCTTCCGCCATGCGTTTCGTCAGCGTGGTTACCAGCACCCGCTCCTGCAGCTCAACCCGGCGGTAGATTT
Source organism: Pseudoalteromonas rubra (assembly GCF_000967655.1). Classification (GTDB taxonomy): domain Bacteria; phylum Pseudomonadota; class Gammaproteobacteria; order Enterobacterales; family Alteromonadaceae; genus Pseudoalteromonas; species Pseudoalteromonas rubra_A. Next base: position 20,534 of record NZ_JXYA01000053.1, on the reverse strand, counting down.
CAGACAGCAAGTCGTCGACCTGCGTGGCAACGGGGCGCACTTCTAGCTCGGGATCAAGCAGCCCTGTCGGGCGAATAACCTGCTCAGCGACCTCGCCACTTGAGCGTTCTAGTTCATAGTCGCCTGGCGTAGCTGACACATAGATGGTTTGCGGCGCAATCGCTTCAAATTCTTCAAATTTCAAAGGCCGGTTGTCCATTGCAGACGGTAACCTGAAGCCGTATTCCACCAGGTTCTCTTTACGACTGCGGTCGCCCTTGTACATGGCGCCTATCTGCGACACGGTCACATGAGATTCATCTATGATCATCAATGCATCATCTGGCAAGTAATCCAGTAATGTTGGCGGCGGCTCACCCGGTGCACGGCCTGACAAATAACGGCTGTAGTTTTCAATGCCCGAGCAATAACCCAGCTCGGTCATCATTTCAATGTCGTATTGCGTGCGCTGCGCCACCCGCTGCTCTTCGACCAGGCGGTTGTCGGCCAGTAACTTGTTGCGGCGCTCTTTGAGTTCCTGCTTGATGTTTTCTATCGCGTCGAGAATTTTTTCGCGCGGCGTTACATAGTGAGTTTTGGGGTAAATGGTTGCACGCACTAAATGCTTTTCGACCGCGCCGGTCAGGGGATCAAACATACTGATGCGCTCGATTTCTTCATCGAACATTTCCACCCGGATAGCATAAGTATCCGATTCTGCCGGGAAGATATCGATCACTTCTCCCCTCACCCGATAAGTACCGCGACTAAAGTCCATATCATTGCGGGTATATTGCAGTTCAGCCAGGCGTCTGAGCATGGCCCGCTGCTCCATGGTTTCGCCCACTTTGAGCAACAACATCATTTTCATGTATGAGTCGGGGTCGCCCAAACCATAAATGGCAGATACAGACGCAACTATGATGGTATCCCGGCGTTCCAGCAAAGCTTTTGTCGCAGACAAACGCATCTGTTCAATATGCTCATTGATTGAGGCATCTTTTTCGATGAAGGTGTCGCTGGCAACCACATAGGCTTCGGGCTGATAATAGTCATAGTAAGAAACAAAATACTCCACCGCGTTATTGGGGAAAAACTCTTTCATCTCTCCGTATAACTGTGCGGCCAGCGTTTTATTGTGCGCCATAATAATGGTTGGCCGATTTAACGTATGAATAATATTGGCCATGGTAAAGGTTTTACCTGTACCGGTCGCGCCCAGTAAGGTCTGATGCGCCAGGCCGGCTTCCAGCCCATCGCACAATTGTGCGATAGCGGTGGGCTGATCGCCACTGGGTGAAAACTCGGATACCAGGTCAAAGACATCACTCATACCGTTTTCTCCTCTGATTGAGGTTGACTTACTTGCATCGCACCTAAAGTGCTCATAAACCATTTATACGCCAACATTGCCGTAAACAGGTTACCAATTGCGGCGCCAATAAACAGCCCATGAATGCCAGCAATGTGAGACCCCAGATAAGCACAAGGGACGTAAAACACAAACAAGCGCACAACGCTTAAAACCAAAGCCCGCATCGGCTTGTGTAACGCATTAAAGGATGAGTTGGTAAGAATGATCACCCCTTGCAAACCATAACTCAGTGGCAAGGTATAAATGAATAGCTTAATAATGTCGACCACCTGAGGTTCATCGCCAAATGCCACGCTGATCCAATGCGATGCCGCAATAAGCACAATATAGATACCGAACTGCCAGGCCATTACAAACTTCAGTGTCGTGCGGTATGCATCTTCAACGCGCTGATACTTCTGCGCACCGAAGTTTTGACTCACAAAAGGCGGTAAGGTCATAGACAATGCCAACACCACCAGGCTGGCAATCGATTCGATACGGCTGCCTACCCCAAACGCCGCCACAGCTTCAGCGCCATAGGTTGCAATAATCGCGGTCATCACCGCCATCGCGATTGGCGTAAGCATATTTGCCCCGGCAGCAGGTAAACCTATTTTTAATATTTTACTGGTCGCCTGACTAATGCTTTGCTGCGGACTTGATATCTGTAGTAAGCGCTTCTTTACTGCTAATAAGTATAGAATAAACACCACACCGACGCTCCAGGCAATGACACTGGCGATTGCCGCGCCTTTCACGCCCAACTCAGGAAACGGTCCATAGCCAAAAATAAGTAAGGGATCCAAAATGGCATTAATAAGCCCACCCAACCCCATGATCAGGCTTGGCGTTTTGGTGTCGCCGCTGGCTCTGAGGATAGAGTTACCTATCATTGGCATAATCAAAAAGACGGCACCTGCAAACCAGATAGAAATATAGTCATAAATATACGGCATGGTCTGTGGGCCGGCACCCAGCAAGGTAAAAATAGGTTCAATCAATGCGTAACCTGCAGCAGACAAGATAGCCACCATCAGCGCAGACACCAGCAAAGCGACAAACCCATCAAACTTTGCTTCTTCCATGTTATTGGCACCCAGTGCTTTTGCGATTACCGCCGACGTGCCGATACCAAGGCCTATTGCCAGGCTGATCACCGTAAAAGTAACAGGAAAGGTAAAACTCACCGCAGCCAGCGGCTCGGTACCAAGCAAGCTAATAAAGAAGGTATCGACTAAGTTAAAACTCATCAGCGTGATCATGCCAAAAATCATGGGCACGGTCATACGCCTGAGCGTAGCCGCTATAGACCCATTGAGAATATCACTGCCGGTATTTGATTGACGAACTGCGGACATAGTTTGTTTTACCTCATTTGGAAGCGAGTATTCTAAAGGATCACCCTCTGTGATGCACTTAATTAAACCGATGGCGTGTACATACCTGATACAAGATGCATAACATAGGTAGCGCATCATAGCGCTGTGCGATGATTTAGACTTACCAGCACTTTCTCGCCATACCACGTATCGCGCAAAACATACGCAAACTAAGCTTGTTGTGCTATCGAGGCTCTGGCACGGCGTTAAAAATTGTTTTATTGGGGTATTTCACGCCAACTCAAACATATTTAGGAAAAAGTCGGTTTTTTATCGTACTGCAAGCTGAGTCGGGTTACTTTTTGCACATTATTGGTGCTCATGCGAAATAAATTCGTCATATTGGTCATTTCTCCTCCCAGTATGGTGCAATTTTTATAACGCATTGATTTATAGCAACTAATTATTTTTCATCAAAATACTTGCATCGTCGCTATGCCCCGGAATATATGGCTTTGTAGCACTTTTTAAAGTTTAATAAACAATGTTATCCACAGATTCGGTGGATAACTTATCTCAGCCTTTAAAAATAAAGGCCTAGACTAAGATCCACACAAAGGATCTCGTTATTGGCGCCGATCCTTCACCCGCCAAGCAGGGATCAGACTGCAATTCACAGCCTGATCTTGTGTTGGTAGACCAATATTAGAATATTGCAAATTTGGGGTAACGGAGCCAAAAGCATGATAACCATTTGATAAAAAAGAAGTTGCCATATTAACTAACATATATATGCAATAAATCTGTATATATTGAGTAATTTTTGTGCAATAAATTCCAATTACACTGGATTGTTATTCGATCTTCACTGGGATCTTTCTCGGATCGCACAGCAGAATCATGATTGATCACAGAGAAAGTGCAAAAAAGCCACGCTTCGAACAAAAATAAGACATAAGCACTAAAAAATATACATTTCGTAACTTTTCCAGTTCTGCCACACACGCCGTCAGTCTAATGCCCAGCACCCCGAAGGGCTTTAAAGTCAGCTAAAAAAGGGGCAAATCGCGCATTAATTCAACGAACGAACCGCTTTTTTACAATTCAATGATTTTTATTGTTGACACCTTGCCAAGCGGTCATTAATATTTCGCCCCGTTGAGAGACATGCTTCCCCCTTAGCTCAGTTGGTTAGAGCGACGGACTGTTAATCCGCAGGTCCCCCGTTCGAGTCGGGGAGGGGGAGCCAATCTTTCAATGATAAACGATTCCCCCTTAGCTCAGTTGGTTAGAGCGACGGACTGTTAATCCGCAGGTCCCCCGTTCGAGTCGGGGAGGGGGAGCCACTTTTTTGGCTCATCGTTTTTACTCAAGAAGTTCCCCCTTAGCTCAGTTGGTTAGAGCGACGGACTGTTAATCCGCAGGTCCCCCGTTCGAGTCGGGGAGGGGGAGCCATTTTGAGTCATCTTATTTGTTCCCCCTTAGCTCAGTTGGTTAGAGCGACGGACTGTTAATCCGCAGGTCCCCCGTTCGAGTCGGGGAGGGGGAGCCAACTCTCTGCGCTTCATCAAACTTATCTAATCTCTCTTTATCTCACTTTGGCAATTGTTCGAATATATTAGACTTTTTATCATGAATGCTCTACCCTACAGGCATTCTAGGCGGCTATTTCACTCCTCAAAAAAGCTGCTCATGCAAGTCAGTCGACGAACGGAATTTAATCCCAATTTCAGGTAGATGAATAACAATGGCAGGTTTTAAAAAACTCATATTTCTCCAGCTCATTTCCTGGATTGTTTTTTCTGCGCTTGGTAGCTTCTTGGTCGCAAGCAGCTTTGATAATGCCGTCAGCAGAGCTCAACAAAATGCACAAAGCATGGTGAGTAACTACATTCAGGAAAAAACCATGGCGGATGTCACGCCCGAGCACATACGCTTATCTTTGGGCAGTGGCAATGTATTCTCCTCCTTTATAGTCCGCGATTTTGCCGGACAAACCGTACTGAATATTAACACCCAGAGCGAAATGCCGGTTTTGGCAGGCGTGATTGCCAATGCGATGAATTCGGTTCGGCCACAATTTGCGGTGAATAAAAGTAAAGACATTAAGATTGAGTTTCTGATCAATGTGCAGAGCCAGGCGCAATTGCTGCAACAAGCGATGATTTTTATGATCATCATTTCAGCATTGATGGCCTTTATACCCATCTTCTATATGAAGACCATTTATCGTAAGCTTAATCGTAATGTGAGTATGACCGTTGCCGATGCCGTTGACATCTACATTACTCAAAATCAGGTCTCAGAAAGCATAGATCAGGATTTTAATACCAATAAAGTCGCTGAGTTGGGCGCTGAACTGGCGCCCTCTTTCAACCGACTGGCACACTTTTTAAAGAGCAAGCAGGAAGACATTAAGTCAGCGGCTCAGTCTATTAAACAAGAAGCCTATAAAGATGTGGTGACCGGTCTTGGTAACCGCAATATGTTTGTTGAATATTACGAGCACCAAATTGAGTCGGCCAGCGACAAGAGTTTTGGTTCGCTGGCAATGATACGTTGCAGTGAGCTGCAAATGATCAACCAGACCCGGGGCTACCAAAAAGGCGACTTGTATATCAAAGGCATTGCAGACATCGTCAAACATGTCAGCGGTACTTACACAGGCAGCCAGGTATTCCGCCTTAATAGCTCAGACTTTGCCGTTATTTTACCGAATATCCCGTCCAAAGAAGCTGAACGCTTTGGCGAAACCTTGCAAGCCAGGTTTACTCAGTATCAGCAAAACCAGGAGCTGAGCTCAGTTGCCAATACCGGTATTGTGCCTTACGAATCGGGTAAGCCATTGGGCGAGTTGTTGTCGGTTGTGGATAACGCCATGAGTATGGCGCAAAGCAAACAAGCCAACGCCTGGCACCTGCAGCGCGAAACAGATCTGGTCAACAATGTCGGTGCCGGATTTGGTAATCAAAACTGGCGACGTGTTATCCGTGAAGTGATAGAAAGCCGCCGCGTGATGCTGATGATGCAGAACATCATGCCGATTGGCAAAAATGTCAAAGCCTACGCTGAAATACAGGCACGTTTTAAAACCGAAGACGGACAGATGCTGCCAACCGCCTCATTCCTGGCGATGGCCGAAAAACTGGAAATGGCGGTAGAAATCGACCAGCTTATTATCGACACCTCAATCGAGATGATTAAGTCGCGTAATTTCAATGAAAAATTCTTTGGTATCAATGTGACTGCATCCAGTGCCCACAGTGATCAGTTTGTTATCTGGCTTGAGCGTCGACTGCTAAAAGAAGCTAATCTGTCGTCTAAGCTTATCTTTGAAGTCAGCGAATTCGGCTTGCAGCAGAATATTAAAGCCAGTAAGCGCTTTATCGACATGGTGCATCGGGTTGGCGCCCGGATCACCGTGGAGCGCTTTGGTGTTGGACTCACCTCCTTCAAGTTCTTCCGCGACCTGAAACCCGATTTTATTAAGATGGATGCCAGCTACACTCGCGGCCTGGAAGAAGACAAAAACAACCAGTACTTTATGCGACTGATGGTCGACCTGGCGCACCGCATTGGGGTCAGTGTGTTTGCCGAAGGGGTCGAAAGCCAGGAAGAAAAGCACATTGTTGAAACCCTATGCCTGGACGGCGTGCAGGGTTATTACATCGAAAAACCAAAAGAAATTTAATACTCTGATGACAATAGGGCGAACCTGTCGCCCTATTGTCAACTTTACTAGCCATTTTTAACAAACTTTCCCCTCCCTCCCCTGGCTAAATACTGTGATCTCTGGCCCGAAATTGTTAGAATTCTCAGTCTATTCTGGTTCTCTGTAAATTCATTCACACTAAGGGGCAAGCATGACAGAGTATATTCTGTTGCTTATTGGCACAGTGCTGGTAAATAACTTTGTATTGGTGCAATTCCTCGGCTTGTGCCCATTTATGGGTGTCTCGGGTAAACTCGAAACCGCCATTGGTATGTCACTTGCAACAACCTTTGTTCTGACGCTGGCATCCGTGACCAGTTATCTGGTCAATCAGTATATTTTATTGCCCCTGGACCTCACCTTTTTACGTACCATGAGCTTTATTCTGGTGATTGCCGTTGTGGTGCAGTTTACAGAGATGGTGGTACGTAAAACCAGCCCCACCCTGTATCGCTTACTTGGGATCTTTTTGCCGCTTATCACTACTAACTGTGCGGTATTAGGGGTTGCGCTACTTAATATCAAAAATGACCACACTTTTATCGGTTCCGCTGTGTACGGCTTTGGTGCTGCGGTAGGTTTTTCATTAGTACTGGTCTTATTTGCCGCCCTGCGAGAGCGACTGGCCGTCGCAGATGTGCCTGCGCCGTTTAAGGGCGCTTCAATAGCCATGATCACAGCCGGTCTAATGTCACTGGCCTTTATGGGTTTTTCTGGATTGGTGAAGTTCTGAGATGACACTGTTTTATGCACTGATAGCCATCGGCGCACTGGCGCTGGTATTTGGCCTTATCCTCGGCTATGCAGCCGTTAAGTACCGGGTAGAAAGCAATCCGATTGTTGATCAGGTAGATGCCATTTTGCCACAAACACAATGTGGCCAATGTGGCTACCCTGGTTGTCGCCCTTATGCAGAAGCAATTGCCAACGGCGATGACGTTAATAAATGCCCGCCTGGTGGCGAGGCCACGGTGAAAAAGCTGGCCGACTTAATGGGCGTTGAAGCCAAACCTCTGGCTGGTGGCGAAGAAGCTGAACCCATCAAAAAGGTTGCCTACATACGCGAAGATGAGTGCATTGGTTGCACTAAGTGTATTCAGGCCTGCCCGGTAGACGCCATTGTTGGCGCAACCCGCCAGATGCATACAGTAATTGCCGATGAATGTACCGGCTGCGACCTGTGTGTCGACCCCTGCCCTGTCGATTGTATTGATATGATCCCGGTGGCACAAACCGTTCAAACCTGGAAGTGGCAAATTGACGCCATTCCCGTGAAACAAATCGACTAAGAGGTTTAAGTGGAAACTTTACTTGAACAAATTGAACACGGTAAATTGTGGCAGTTTCCCGGCGGCATCCATCCACCGGAGCAAAAATCTGTGTCAAATCAGGCGAGTATTGGTCGTATTCCCCTGCCCGACTATCTGGTGCTACCTCTGAAACAACACATAGGTGCCAATGGCCAGTTGCTGGTCAACAAAGGTGACTCTGTGCGTAAAGGGCAGCCACTTACCCGCCCCGGCGCAAACTGGTCACTGCCGGTACATGCACCAACGTCCGGCGTGATAAGCGACATTAAACCTATGCCTTCGGCGCACCCTTCTGCGTTGCCTGAGCTGAGCATAGTCCTGACGCCCGACGGTGAAGATAAGTGGTGCGAGCTGAACCCGGTTGCCGACTATACCCAGCTCGATAAACAAGCATTGATCGACATTATCCACCATGCAGGCATCGCAGGCATGGGTGGCGCCGGCTTCCCTACTTATGTCAAAGCCGACAGTGCCAAACATAAACCCGTCGAATTTTTGGTAGTCAACGGTGTTGAGTGTGAACCTTACATCACAGCCGATGACCTGCTGATGCGCGAACATGCCGAGCAAATTGTGCAAGGCATCGAAATTATGCAGCACCTGCTTAATCCACAATACGTTTTAGTGGGCATTGAAACCAATAAACCTGAAGCCATTCAGGCGATGACCGCCGCAGCGGCTCATAACGATAAGATCCTGGTCCGTGGCCTGCCCGTCAAGTACCCATCCGGTGGTGAGAAGCAGCTGATCCAGGTGCTCACCTCAAAAGAAGTGCCCAGCGGTGGGATCCCGGCAGACGTAGGTGTGCTGGTGCAAAATGTCGGCACTTTGTTTGCCGTCAGCGAAGCCATATGTAAAGGCAAGCCGCTGATTGAACGTGTTGTTACTGTGACCGGCAATACCATTCAGACGCCACAAAATGTCTGGGCGCTGCTTGGCAGTGAAATTAAGCACTTACTAACCTGCCAGGGCTTTGAACCTGTCGCCGAGCAGCGTGTTATCATGGGTGGTCCTATGATGGGTTTTACGCTGCCAACAGTTCGTATTCCGGTGGTTAAAACCACCAACTGTATTCTTGCGCCAGATAATCAGGAGCTGGCGGTTGCAGGCCCCGAACAGGCTTGTATTCGTTGTAGTGCCTGTGCTGATGCTTGTCCGCAAACCCTGCTGCCGCAACAGCTACAATGGTTTGCCAAAGGTAAAGAGTACGACAAACTGGAAGAGCACAACCTGTTCGACTGCATTGAATGTGGTGCCTGTGCCTATGTCTGTCCGAGTGAAATTCCACTGGTGCAGTACTACCGGGTTGCCAAAGCCGAGATCCGCGAACAGAAACTGGAAAAAGTGAAAGCGGAGCGTGCAAAGGAGCGGTTTGAGGCACGTAAAGAGCGCCTTGAGCGGGAGCAGGAAGAGCGGCAGAATCGCCATAAACGCTCAGCGCGCAGCAATACTCGCAGTACAGAGCAAAGCGATAAAGTCAGCGCCGCAATGGAACGCGTCAAGCAGAAAAAAGACAGCCAGTCTGCTGTACAAGCCGCAATTGAGCGGGCCAAAGCGAAAAAGTCGGCCGATGGCACGCTGGAGCCGGATAATTCAGAAGTGGCACTGGAGCGTGCTAAACGCAAAGAAAAAGCGCGTCAGTACAAAGCTGAAAAAGACGCACAAGCGACACCTGACATGCACGCAGGCGGAGAAGGCTCACGTAAAGATGCCGTTGCCGCTGCGATTGCCCGCGCTAAAGCCAAAAAAGCAGCGCAACAAGACGACGACACAGCGCAATCATCGAGTGATGCAGGTACCGAAGACCCTCGCAAAGCCGCTGTAGCTGCCGCGATTGCTCGCGCCAAAGCGAAAAAAGCGACGCAACAGGATGACGACACTGCGCAATCATCGAGTGATGCAGGTACAGAAGATCCTCGTAAAGCCGCTGTAGCCGCCGCGATCGCCCGTGCTAAAGCGAAAAAAGCGGCCAAAGACACTGAACAGCCAGATGAGGCGCAACCCGTAAAGACAGACGCTGAGCCGGTAGATCCCCGTAAAGCTGCCGTGGCCGCTGCGATTGCTCGTGCTAAAGCGAAGAAAGCTGCCAAAGAGGCCGAGCAGCCAGACGAGGCGCAACCCGCCGAGGCAAACGCTGAGCCGGAAGATACTCGTAAAGCTGCCGTGGCCGCTGCGATTGCTCGTGCTAAAGCGAAGAAAGCTGCCAAAGAGGCCGAGCAGCCAGACGAGGCACAACCTGTCGAGGCAGACGCTGAACCGGAAGATCCCCGCAAAGCCGCCGTGGCCGCTGCGATTGCCCGTGCTAAAGCGAAGAAAGCGGCCAAAGAGGCCGAGCAGCCAGACGAGGCACAACCTGTCGAGGCAGACGCTGAACCGGAAGATCCTCGCAAGGCCGCCGTAGCTGCTGCGATTGCCCGTGCAAAAGCGAAGAAAGCGGCCAAAGAGGCCAAAGAGGCCGAGCAACAAGCAGATACAGTAACGGACGAGGCAGATGCTGAACCGGAAGATCCCCGCAAAGCTGCCGTGGCCGCTGCAATTGCCCGTGCTAAGGCAAAGAAAGCAGCCAAAGAAGCCGAGCAGCAAGCGGATACAGTCACGGACGAGGCAGACGCCGAACCGGAAGATCCCCGTAAGGCTGCCGTGGCCGCTGCAATTGCCCGTGCTAAGGCGAAGAAAACCGCCAAAGAGGCCGAGCAGCAAGCGGATACAGAGCAGGCCAGCTCAGCACCTGAGCAAGAATCGCCCGCGAATGATGCGCCTCTGAGCGCCGAAGAAAAACGTCAGGCGGCGATTAAAGCCGCTGTGGCGCGCGCAAAAGCTAAAAAGCAGGCCGCCGCCAAAGACCAAGAAGGAAATGATCTGTCATGAAATTAACCATGGCTTCATCGCCCCACAATCACAGCCATAAAACACTCAGCCGCCTGATGCTGACGGTCATCGCCGCCTGTATCCCCGGCATCCTGGTGCAGAGTTACTTTTTTGGTCCAGGCACCTTGTTCCAGCTGGTACTGGCATTGCTGACAGTCAGCCTCAGCGAAGCTGCTATGATGAAACTGCGTGGCCGACCTGTGTGGCCAACGCTCAGTGATGGCAGTGCCTGGCTAACCGCCGTGTTGCTTGCTGTGAGTATTCCGCCACTGGCGCCTTGGTGGGTCACTGTAATTGGTTGTGTATTTGCCATTGTCATCGTCAAACAATTATATGGCGGCCTGGGTTTTAACCTGTTCAACCCGGCTATGGCCGCTTATGTGTTGCTGCTTATCTCTTTCCCGGTGCAAATGACCAGCTGGACACCCATCATGGAGATACAAGCAACACCGCTGTCCGCTTTGGACCAGCTGGCACTGATTTTTACTGAACAAACCCTGTCGGGCGCTCCACTGGCGGAAGCCCGCCAGGTGATTGATGGCACCACCTCTGCCACACCACTGGATCATGTCAAAACAGCCGTATCTCAGAATCTGACTGTCTCGGAAGCCACTAATAGTATCGCGTTTGGAGAATATGCCGGACAAGGCTGGCAATGGGTTAACCTGGCTTACTTGCTGGGCGGTTTATACCTGCTAAAAACCAAGGTCATTAACTGGCACATCCCGGTAGCATTTATCGTGACGCTGGCGGTGTGCAGTGGCTTAGGTTACGCGCTGTCGCCGGCCACACAGGCAGGTACGCTGTTCCACCTGCTCAGCGGTGCCACTATGCTGGGGGCATTTTTCATTGCCACCGATCCTGTGTCGGCCAGTACCACCAATCGCGGCCGCTTAATCTACGGCGCGCTGATCGGTCTGCTGGTTTATCTGATCCGTCATTTTGGCGGTTACCCGGACGCCGTCGCCTTTGCTGTGCTGATCATGAACATGGCGGTGCCTTTGATTGATTATTATACGCAACCTCGTACTTACGGGCATGGAGCAAGCTCATGATCCTGTCATCAATGAAAAAGAATGGCCTGATCCTGACCGCCTTTGCACTGGCCACCACCGGCAGTGTGGCATTGGTACAAAGCTTTACCGCGCCAGAAATCGCCAAGCAGGAGCAACGTCACCTGATGCGCATACTGACTCAGGTGATTCCCCAGGCGCAATACGATAACGAACTTTATCTGGATTGTGCCATCAGCAATGCGCCTGAGCTGGGCCCGAATGGCCCGCATATTATCTATCGAGCTCGCTTGCAGGGTGAGCCGGTCGCCTTGCTGGTACAGCATATTACGCCGCGCGGCTATAGCGGCAATATCGACATTCTGAGCGCCGTCTATCCCACAGGTGAAATTGCTGGTGTGCGCGTCACCCGCCATGAGGAAACCCCGGGGCTTGGCGACAAAGTTGAGCTGGCCAAATCGGACTGGATCACCACCTTTGCCGGAACCAGGGTTACGCAAGCCAAAGACCCGGCCTTTAATGTGCAAAAAGACGGTGGCCAGTTTGACCAGTTTACCGGCGCAACAATTACGCCTCGCGCCGTTGTGCAGAGCGTAAATGCCGCCGCCTGGTACGCTCGCAGCAATTTTGACGCGCTGTTCGCAGCGCCAAACCACTGCCAGGAGGCCACCAATGAGTGAATTTAAACAACTCGCCCATGAGGGCATGTGGAAAAACAACCCGGCACTGGTACAGCTGCTGGGTCTGTGTCCGTTGCTGGCCGTTACCAGCACTATCACCAATGCGTTAGGTCTGGGACTGGCCACTTTACTGGTACTGGTTGGCTCCAATGTCACCGTTTCCATCGTACGAAACTGGGTCCCCAAAGACATCCGGATCCCGGTGTTTGTGATGATCATCGCCGCCTTTGTAACCATAGTGCAGCTGTTGATGAACGCCTACACTTTTGGTCTGTACCAGTCGCTTGGGATCTTTATTCCGCTGATTGTGACCAACTGTGCCATCATAGGCCGGGCTGAAGCCTATGCCTCAAAAAATACGCCCCTGTTGTCTGCGTGGGACGGTATCATGATGGGGCTGGGGTTTGGTGCTGTATTGGTATTACTGGGTGCCATGCGCGAGCTGATTGGTCAGGGCACGCTGTTTGATGGTGCTAACCTGTTACTGGGTGACTGGGCAACCGCACTGCGCATCGAAGTCATAGAATTCGACAGCCAGTTTCTGGTAGCCATTTTACCACCGGGTGCCTTTTTAGGATTGGGGTTGATCATCGCTGCCAAAAACTATATTGATGCACGTAAAGAAGCCCAGGCTGAGCCTGTCGCCAGTCCGGAAAAAGCCCCCCGAGCTCGGGTCACCAGCTTAGATTAATGCGCAGCGGGAGAGCCGTCACTCTCCCGCCAGGTTCAGATAAGATCAACAGCAAGTAAGTCAGTACTATGAATAAAGCAAAACGACTCGAAATTCTCACCCGTCTGCGGGATGACAACCCCAACCCGGAGACTGAACTGGAATATACCTCACCGTTTGAGCTGCTGGTCGCCGTTACTTTATCAGCCCAGGCCACAGACGTGAGCGTCAATAAAGCCACCCGTAAGCTGTTTCCGGTTGCCAATACCCCGCAGGCCATTATCGAGCTGGGCGTGGATGGCCTCAGGGACTACATCAAAACCATTGGCTTATTTAACTCCAAAGCCAACAACGTCTACAAAATGTGCCACATTTTGATGGAGCAGCATGGCGGCGAAGTGCCGGAGAATCGCGAAGCGCTCGAAGCCCTGCCCGGCGTGGGCCGCAAGACTGCCAACGTGGTGCTCAATTGTGCCTTCGGCTGGCCCACTATCGCTGTCGATACCCATATTTTCCGCGTATCAAACCGCACCAAATTTGCCATGGGCAAAGACGTCGTCGCAGTAGAAGAAAAACTCGAAAAGGTAGTCCCCAAAGAGTTCAAAGTGGATGTCCATCACTGGCTGATTTTGCTGGGCCGCTACACCTGTGTGGCCAGAAAGCCCAAGTGTGGCAGCTGTATTATTGAAGACTTGTGTGAGTTCAAAGAAAAAACCTCTGGCTAACCTATCGCGCCAATAAGACCATGGCTGTTCAGTAATAAACAGCATATTCATTGTCTTATTGGCATGCTAAGCTCATCCCATTAAGTAATGGATTTCTTAAACTCTGATGACGCTACCACAACTGTTCACGGCCCTGGTGCCGATCCTCAGCGTATTTATCCTGCTGGTTCTGCTCAGGCTACCCGCCAAGCAGGCCATGCCATTTAGCCTGCTCGTGACCTCCTTATCGGCTTATTTTATCTGGCAGGTGCCTTTAGCGCATATCACCGCCGCCACACTGGAAGGGCTGGTCATCGCCCTGACCATAGTGTGGATTGTTTTCGGCGCGATTTTTTTACTGAAAGTGCTACAGCAAACCGGCGCTATCCACACCATTAAACACGGCTTTGCCGGGATAAGCCCCGACAAACGGGTGCAGCTGATCATCATTGCCTGGTTATTTGGCAGTTTTCTGGAGGGGGCTGCCGGGTTTGGCACGCCTGCCGCTATTGCTGCGCCTTTGCTGGTTGCGCTGGGCTTTACGCCGCTGAGCGCTGTGGTGCTGGCACTGGTGGCCGACTCCAGTGCGGTCTCATTTGGTGCTGTTGGCACACCGGCGATTGTCGGGATTGGTCAGGGTGCGGCGAATATAAATTACGCCGAGGTGAAACACATTGCCTTAACCGCCATTGGTATTGATATTATTGCCGCCGCTCTGCTGCCTCTGATTATGGTTGTGCTGTATTGCCGCTTTTTCAGCGACTCACCCAGCTGGCGCGCCGGGTTCGTGATGGCGCCTTTTGCCGTTTTCAGTGCACTGGCTTTTACCCTGCCCGCCTATAGCGTCGCCTGGTTGCTGGGGCCGGAGTTTCCCTCTGTCCTGGGCGCGATGGCAGGATTGGCCATCGTCTGCCCTTTAGCACGTAAAGGGTTCTTATTGCCTAAACCCGAAGCCTCAACAGCACCTCAAGCAGAAGAGTCGCACGTCCCCTCACTGAGCTTACTCAGAGCCTGGTTACCATACGTCTTGGTTGCAACACTCCTGGTGCTGACCCGGATCCCCGCACTGCCTTTTAAGGCCATGCTGCAAAGCGTGAACTTTGAATGGGAGCAGATCCTGGGGTCGGCCATTTCTGTGAATGTGATGCCCCTGTACCTGCCTGGCAGTGTGTTTGTTGTGACCGCACTCATTGCACTTTGGCTGCAAAATGGCAAACCAGCGCAGCTGCGCGTAGCCCTGAGCAATAGTATCAGTATGTTATTCCCCTCTTTGATTGCGCTGAGTGCAGCGGTGCCTATGGTGCGTATCTTTCTTCACTCTGACGTTAATAACGCCGCCCTCCCAGCTATGCCCATGGCACTGGCCGAAACGGTTGCCATACATTTGAGTGATCTGTGGTTATTTATCGCGCCCTTAGTGGGCGCGTTGGGGGCATTTATCGCAGGGTCGGCGACCTTTTCTAACCTGATGTTTGCCAGCTTTCAGCAAGCATTAGCGGCAGAAGCGGGGCTTGAGATGCAGCTAGTACTGGCCTTGCAGATGCTCGGCGCGAATGGCGGCAACATGATTGCGGTGGTGAATGTGGTTGCCGCCGCCAGTGTTGTCGGCCTGCATGGCAAAGAGGGTGATATTATTCGCTACACACTGGTTCCCATGCTCTATTACTGCCTGGCGGCCAGCCTGATTGCCTGGCTGCTGTTTGTTTAGTGCGCCCAGGAAGGAAAAGGGTCCGGCAGTGTTTTCCACGCTTGCTGGCCTTTTAGGACTTCCTCTTCGCTGAGCAAACAGGCGTTCAGGCGACGGATAATCTCGGCTTTGTCCAGGCCCTGACCAATAAACACTAACTCCTGGCGCATGTCACCAAAAGGCTCAACCCAGTGCTCTTCAATGGCGGCAATATACTCCGGGTCTTCTGGCCACTGCTCCTGTGGTACAGCTTTCCAAAATAGTCCCGCTGCACCATGCCTTGCGATACCGCCAGCCTGACTCCAGCTGCCAGCAATTTGAGGCCTGGTTGCCAGCCAGAAAAACCCTTTTGAGCGGATAAGCTTGCCGGCCAGTTCATCACTGTGTAAAAAGTCATAGAACTTTTGCGGGTGAAAGGGCCTTCTGGCACAAAAGGTAAAACTGCTGATGCCAAATTCCTCCGTTTCCGGAATGTGCTCGCCCCGCAGCTCTTTGAGCCAGCCCGGCGCCTGCTGAGCTTTTTCAAAACTGAACTTTTTGGTATTTAACACCTGCGCCAGGGGCACCTTGCCATGTGCCATAGGGATTTGCTCAGCGTCTGTATTGAGTGTGCGCAGAATACTTTGCAAACGTTTAAGCTCGGTATCTGAGATAAGATCTGTTTTGCTGATCAACAGCACATCGGCAAACTCGACCTGCTCAACCAGTAAATCTGCCACACTACGCTCATCTTCTTCACCGAGGCTTTCCCCAACGTCCTGCAATGCCTCTGCCTGGTCGTAATCTTTCAGAAAGTTCACCGCATCTACTACGGTGACCATAGTATCCAGTGTGGCGATGTCAGATAAGCTTACTCCTTGCTCATCCGCAAAGGTAAAGGTTTCGGCCACGGGCAGTGGTTCCGAAATGCCGGTCGACTCAATCACCAGGTAGTCATATTTGCCCGATTTAGCCAGCCGATTAACCTCTTCCAGCAGGTCTTCTCTGAGTGTGCAACAGATACAGCCATTGCTCATTTCAACCAGCTTTTCTTCAGCCCGGTTGAGACTGACTTCATTTTGCACCGTCGCAGCGTCAATGTTGATTTCACTCATATCATTGACGATGACAGCCACTTTTAGCCCCTCACGGTTGCTCAGAATATGGTTCAGCACCGTGGTTTTTCCTGCCCCTAAAAAACCGGACAACACGGTCACGGGCAGTAAATTTGATGTATTTAACTTAGCCATTGCTTGATTACCTTACACAGTTTTTGACGGTAGTGTGTGTGGGTTCAGGTTTTGTCAGACATGCCTTTCTTTGACGTACATGTGCTCTTTGAGTTCGGAGCACAGCTTTACATCAGCGCACAGCTCTGCTGTAGGCCTTGCCAATAGACGGGCAATGCCAATAGGCTCCCCCGTTTCCAGACAATAGCCATATTCATTGAGCCGAATACGCTCCAGTGCCTGCTGGATTTTGGGTAACAGCTTCTGCTCGCGATCAACAATGCGCATCAGGATCAGGCATTGCTCTTCCCACGATGCTCTGTCGCTCAAATCGACCAATTCGGGTGGGTTCATTATTTGCGCTTTGGTATCACGGATACGTGCTCTGGTTGAATCGTGTAGCTCCACCAAACGTTGTCTGAAAAATGCCTGTTGCGCGGCATTCATGTAGTCGGATTCGGGCGCAGCCAGCATTTGCTCAACGCTGAGCGTGGCCGAAGTAGGATCAGGTGCTTGCATATCAGATGCCTTGTCTGAACAATTGAACTTAACCAATGTTATATTATAACAACACCAGATTTAAAAGGATCACCTGATTAAATTTATTTCTGTGCACTCTTATGGCAGCCTTGAAAGCTTACGCCCCCTTTTATTAAAAAAGCGCTAAGGTGCCGGCTCAATGATTATTTAACTTATCTGCCAGTACCATATGATAATTAAGCAGCGTAATTTTTGCCTGTACTACCGCAGACTCATCTGCCTGAAACTGTTCAAGCAGACGCTTTAGTTGTGCCTGATCCGCGCTCATTGTTGCCAGAGACTCCAAGGCACTCAGGCGTACCAGTTCACTCTCGCTGTGCCGGGCTGTAGCGACAATATCCTGCATCTGGCTGAGCGGCTCTGTACCTGGTTCAAACTGCTCGACGCTTTGAGCCAGCAGGTGGATGGCAAAACTCTGAGACAGCGCACCTTTGTGCTCAGCCTGTGTCAGTAAACCAGTAAAAAACTGCACGGAGGCAATCTGTGGCATGGTTTCCAGATAATGCTCTACCTCATCAAACTGAGCATACACATCGCCCTGTGAAGCACGCAGGTTTGTCAGCAGATGCTGTTCAATCAGTCTGGTAATATCCTGATTTTCATAACTAGCCAGATCCGGGTAAATACCGCTGTCTAGCCCTATATCCTGCGCTATTGATAGTAGCCTGGCCTTGTTTTCGTCATTGTTTGCAGGTTCATCATTGAGCTCCGGGGGTGCAGGCGAAGCGCTGGTGTACAGCCGTTTTTCTGGGGCAGGTTGTGCTGTGTTTAATGGCAGTGAGCGTTCCTCTGCCTGAGGTGTAGGTATAGTGTCGAGGCTTTCAATGTCGCCTACTGGAGTATAGTGCTGGGGTACTTCTTTATGCAGTAGCACGGCGGCCACAAGAAAGCCGAGCATAAAGCACAACACGTTGATCATCAG
Source organism: Pseudoalteromonas rubra (assembly GCF_000967655.1). Lineage (GTDB taxonomy): Bacteria > Pseudomonadota > Gammaproteobacteria > Enterobacterales > Alteromonadaceae > Pseudoalteromonas > Pseudoalteromonas rubra_A. Next base: position 2,565 of record NZ_JXYA01000053.1, on the reverse strand, counting down.
GTATTTTGCTTTCATCGTTCAATCCCGGCTGTAAAGCTAAGGCTGACCTTATTGCGCCAGCCCCAGGTGGCGCTTAGTGAATATCGAAGCGTACGCCCTGACAACCATTGTTATGATAGGCTGTGCCCGCACTCTTGATTGACCAGAATACCTCTCCGCGCGTTGAATTAGCATTGGTTGGGGTGAAGGTACGCTTACAGGTTTTGGTTTTTTTATTGTCCCAGACCGGCTTGCCCTGCTTCAATTTTACGAAGGTATAATCCAGTTCCATTTTATATTCTTCGTTGATATTGGCGCTCAGGTCAGGATAGAAACCGTGACCATATCCTGATGTTAGGTTTTGTTTTCTTTTTTCACGAAATACGACGGTGTTGTCGCTCAAACGCTTGATCTTTAACTCAACCGTGGTGACGGTATAACCACCGCGGTTGCAATAGAAAATCATGGACTGGTTGCCGCGAGTGGTGTTAGCCCAGTTGTAAGGTGCCACGTCTCGCCAGATCTCGCAGTCTTGCTTTTTGCCAGAGAAATAACCGCCATCAACGCCGGCAACACTGATCTGTGTGTTAGCCAATGTCAAAACCAGTGCTGCAGCACCTGTTTTTAAAGTTTTCTGTAAATTACTCATTCGTATCCCTTTGTGTGATTTTTATATACATATTCGGGTTAAAAGCGGCGATTTTGCCACATAAATTACCCAAGCGAAATCATACCAGCAAGGAATTTTCTATTCACATATTTTTGACATTTTTCTTAACGGCTAAGCCTGAGGAGGAATTGATCAACCAGTGCAGCCTGATCTGCCAGCGCCAGCTCTGTGTTTCGCATTGCTGCGGTAGTGTTGTCTGCGCTTTGCATGGATGCATTCGCCAGCCCTGAAATACTGACCGCTTTGTCGTTGATCTCATTACTGGCACCCGACATTTGATCAGTCGCAGTGGCGATTTCGTAGTTCAACGCAGAAATATCTTTGACCATGTGCTCTATCGATGCCAGATTTTCTTTGGTTTGTTCCGCCTGCACCACACACTGAGTGGATTTATCGACTCCGTTTTGAATGGCTTCTACCGCACGCTCAGCGCGCTGTTTAAGCCCTGCAACTATGTCATCAATCTCTCTGGTCGAGTCCTGAGTGCGTTGTGCCAGGGCTCTAACTTCATCGGCCACCACTGCAAACCCCCTGCCCTGTTCACCGGCCCTGGCTGCTTCTATCGCCGCATTCAACGCCAGCAAATTGGTCTGCTCAGAAATGTCCCGGATCACATCAACAACGCCGCCAATATGCACCGTTTGTTCATTCAGCTCGGCAATATCGCGCTGAGTTCGGCTCAACTCTTCACATAAAGTGTGATTGGTCTGCATACTTGCTTGCACGACTGAATTTGAATCCAGCACCGAGCGCAGTGCCCCTTCAGAGCGGTTCGCTGCATCGCTGGTATTGCCGGCAATATCCGTAATCGCTGCGGTCATTTCATTCATGGCCGTAGCCAAAGACGCTGTCTGGCTCTGTTGCTCCTGCAATAACTCAGTATTACTGTGGCATTCAGACACCGTTTCCTGGGCGTGCTGATCGACCAGTTGACTGGCATCCTGAACCCTGCCAAGTACGGCGCGTAATTCAGACCCCCGAGCCAGCAGCGCCAGTTCAATGGCTGCGACATCATTGACTTTATTAAGGTAAATTTTTTGCATCAGCGGGTTGTCATAGACTTGCTTGGCTTTTTCACTCAACCGGCGCACCGGGGATAATCGCTGATATGTCAGTGCAAGTACGCCTGCTAGCAGCAATGTCTCCAGAATATAGTTCCATGGCGCAGGCAAACTGGTAAATACCATGCTCAAAATATACGACACCACCAGGATCAACATCATCTGCGCAGACAAAGACAAAGACGAGCGGGTCAATTTAGCTGGTGCAACGCCCTTATCGAGCTGCTGATAAATGTTTTCAGCCCGTTTTACAACATCTCGTTCTGGCTTGGTTCTGACCGACTGGTACTCGGCAGTCTGACCCTGCTTGTCTTTGATTGGCGTGACGTAGGCGTTAACCCAGTAATGATCACCATTTTTGCAGCGATTTTTGACTATGCCCATCCAGGGCTTACCGGAGCCAATGAACTGCCAGAGATCTTTGAAGGCGGCTTTGGGCATGGTTGGATGACGCACCAGGTTATGTGGTTGGCCTTCTAGTTCGTCCAACTCAAAGCCTGCGACATCACAAAAGCTTTGATTTGCATACGTGATCCGCCCTTTAGTATCTGTCGTAGACAGCAGGTTATAAGAGACCGGATAATCATTCTCTTTATCCGTATAATCGGTACGATTTTTGGCCATGACACTCACCTAAAAAACGCGATACTAACCCATTTTTCGTAGTTGAGCTTGTTAATAAAGCCTTAACCTTGTTTTAAATCAAATAATTTAAGTAAATGAAATATATGAAAAAATTCATTTAACTGTAGAAATTTAGGATTGATAAATATGAACAGGATCCGAAAAATATAGCAAGGGAGTGTTATCGAATGAAATGGTACTGCTGAGAAGAGTGGCGTCCCCTAGGGGATT
>NZ_JXYA01000052.1 GCF_000967655.1 Pseudoalteromonas rubra | reverse complement strand
CTAAGGCGTACCTAAGGCGTATTATACTGTTCGTGAGTAAAGAGCTTAAACAGATAAAATGAATTAATCAGAATCAAACCCAGGTTTGAGATCACTGAGGTGTTCATCAGATCGAGGCTGAACAAAATAAACAGGATGCTGCAGGTCGCCAATGCCGCGCCACGCAGCAAGGTTTTATGGTTAATAAAAAAGGCACCAAATCCTAGCACTAGCAGTAATAAATTAAGTAGCCAGTCAAATTCGTTCGGCATGATCGTCAAAGTACTCCAGGTTGTTCAATAAAGGGGCGCCATTATGCGCCCCAACTCGGGTCTCTTCAAACGAGTATTTTTGTATTTTTCAGATTAGTTTTTTTAATCCAAAATCAGTGCCATCAACGCAGAAATAAAGCCTTGTTGTTTGATGATTTGATACTTCTGGCAGGAGTCTGGGTCGCGTTCATCCTGGCAAAGATATAGCGTATTTCGCTCTAAAGCTGGACGAATATGCAGGTTTGAATCAAATAAAACGGGGTCTACACCGGGTAGACCAGGCCAGTATACACTTTGTGCAACCAGACCTATCTTTTCATAGGTAATGAGCTTAGGTTTGGGAAACAGGATAACAAGGAGCAAAATGACTGCGGCGACAATCCAGCGAGTTTTACCAGACTTAGCTTGTGCTTGTTGCGCAGCTGCTAGCTGTGCTTGTTGTTGGAGTTGCTGTTGTTGTAGTGCCTTTTGTTGCTGGGGTGATAAACGTTTTTTTTGTCTGGGTTGTTTTTTCTTTGACCTGGCATCGACCTGACCGAGTAATGCCTGTTTTTTTGGTTTTTGTGCCATGCTTTGCTATAGCCTTTTGTTTGCAGGACTCTATAATAGTTCTATGCTAATAATAGCGCATTTCAATTGACTAGCCCACGGGAAAGGATATGGAACAACAAATCTCTATACTAATTGTTGATGACGTAGGCACTGTTCGCAGTTTCTTGCATCAGACCCTGATGCACTTGGGGATCGATAACGTAAAAGAAGCGTCAACGGCAAAACAGTGTATTACAGCATGTGAGGAGCGGCACTTTGATATTGTGTTCTTAGATATCGAGCTTCCTGATGGAGACGGCAAAGAACTGATAGCAGAGCTGGCCGAAATCAACCCGGATATTAATGTGGTTATGGTGTCTGCCCATTCAACGGTGGATAATGTGAAAGATGCCATTGAGCGGGGAGCGAAAGGGTTCGTTGTTAAGCCATTTTCACCAAAGAAAATTGCCGCAATGTTGAAAAAGTTTTACCCAAAACTGGAGCTTGCTTAGGCCGGTTTGATAGCAGGGTGGTGCCCACATTACGCCCTGTAACATCACATCAAGTTTATACCACTTTCAATTCATACCTGGTCAATTTGAGGGCGCAATTTGGTATTACTGTGCCAAGTATGGATTGGTGCCAGGGCCGCTTGGCCTGGTAAAAACAATCAGGCATAAAAAAACCGACTTACGTCGGCTTTTTCATATCCAAATCCACAATTATAGTGCTTTGATTTTAGCAGCTAGGCGGCTCTTATGACGAGCAGCTTTGTTTTTGTGGATAAGACCTTTAGTTGCGTAACGGTCCAGGATAGGTGTAGCAACAGCGAAAGCTTGCTGTGCAGCTTCTTTGTCACCAGCTTCAATTGCAGCGATTACTTTTTTGAAGTAAGTACGCATCATTGAACGACGGCTTGCGTTGTGCTGACGACGTTTTTCGCTAGTGATAGCGCGTTTTTTTGCAGACTTGATGTTAGCCAAGGTATGCTCCTAACAATCTTAAAATAAGCTTAGTTTAAAGGCCGAGGAATATGCCCTTTTTATTCTTTAAAGTCAATAAAAATTCCCCTCGGCTGGTCAATTTGTTTGCATATCGCACTTGTCCCTAGCCCCTCGCAGCCATAAGCGGCTAGTTGGGTTGCACGACAGCGAGTCTGAAATGATTGGATGCAATCATATTCTCAGATCTCATACCAAGTTAGCGCCTATCTGTGGCACAGCCCCTGGCACTGTGGCGCTATTGTAACAAATACCCTACCGGTCTACTAGAGTGTTTGTGGCAATCCTTTGCATCAACAGGCATTGAGGCCCATTTGCGTTATTATTCACCGTCTATGCGGCTATGAATCGCTGCTGTGTCAGGCTGCTACATCAGTATTTATCTGTACAGGCTTGTGGCATAATTGCGCGCAAATAAAAAAGTGAGGAAAATGCGTGGCGAAGGGGCTGTTTAAATCGGGCATGATAGTGAGTGCCATGACCATGATATCCAGGGTGATGGGGCTGGTCAGAGATGCTGTGGTGGCGAATCTACTGGGGGCCGGGCTGGCCGCGGATGTCTTCTTATTTGCAAACCGTATCCCGAATTTTATGCGTCGTCTTTTTGCAGAAGGCGCCTTTGCTCAGGCATTTGTGCCGGTACTCGCTGAAATTAAAGAGCAGCATGGCGACGATAAGGTCAGGCTGTTTGTTGCACAGGCTGCGGGCACTTTGGGCACTATTTTAATGTTGGTGACCCTGATAGGTGTGATTGGCTCGCCAGTGATCGCCGGGCTATTTGGTACTAGCTGGTTTATTGACTGGTGGCAGGGGGGAGAAAATGCCGAAAAGTTTGTATTGGCCAGCACCCTACTGAAGCTAACCTTTCCTTACTTATTTTTTATTTCTTTGGTTGCGCTCAGCGGGGCTGTATTGAATGTCTATAACCGGTTTTCGGTGGCGGCATTTACTCCTGTGTTGCTCAACATCTCTATTATCAGTTGCGCACTATTACTACATGAGCGGTTTGAGCAAGGCGCTTATGCCCTGGCCATAGGCGTGTTTGTGGGCGGCCTGGTGCAGTTTTTATTTCAGCTGCCCTTTTTGGCGCGGCTTGGCATGTTGTCTAAGCCGAGATTTGCCTGGCAGTCCCCTGAGGTCGTCAAGGTACGTAAACTAATGCTGCCGGCCATGTTTGGTGTGTCGGTTAGCCAGATTAATCTGTTACTCGACACCATTATTGCTGCAGCACTGGCAACCGGCTCAATCGCCTGGTTGTATTACGCCGACAGGTTAATTGAATTTCCACTTGGGCTGTTTGGCGTTGGTATTGCCACGGTAATTTTGCCAGCGCTGTCTAAACTGCACGCAAAAGATAGTATTCAGGAATTTCAGCAAACTCTGGATTGGGGCGTGCGCTTTGTATTGTTTCTGGGGATCCCGGCGATGGCGGGCCTGATACTCATCAGCCCCTTGATTATTTCGGTACTGTTTGGTCATGGCGAATTTGCGCAGAGTGAGCAGGATAATATCGGCGCGGTTAGTGGCGCTGTGACGGCTTATTCAGTCGGCCTGGTTAGCTTTATGCTAATTAAAGTGCTGGCCCCCGGTTTTTTTGCCCGCCAGGATACAAAAACCCCCGTTAAAATCGGCATTATTGCCATGTCTTTAAATATGCTGTTTAACCTGATGCTGGCGCCTTTTATTGGGTACCTTGGGTTGGCGTTGGCAACCGCTTTGTCAGCAACGTGCAATGCGGCCTTGTTATATCGTTATCTCAACCAGGCTGGGGTGTATCGGGTATCACCCTTTACCTTGATGTTCTTCGCTAAAAGCGTCGTCGCAACTGTGGTGATGTCGGGTGTCCTGATATGGCTGAACCAGCTGCTTCCCTGGCGGGGCAGTGACCTCACAGGGCAAATTGGTATATTGGGCCTGCAATTGGTCGCTGCGATACTGACTTACTTCGTTGTTATGTTCCTTACAGGGGTTCGGCTCAGTACGATCCGGGACAGCTCAGCGGCAGGGGTACGTGCTGCATAGGCTTTATTCGCATTTGCTGGCAACTTGGGTATAATCGGGCTTTTAAACTGCTTTAGTAATCACAGGTGTTTGTTGTATGCAATTGATCAGAGGGATCCACAATATCCGACCTCACCACTATGGCTGTGTGTTGACGATAGGAAACTTTGATGGCGTACACCTGGGGCACACCGAGGTACTTAAAGGCCTGGTTGAAGATGCACGGGTACACAATCTGCCCAGTACAGTGATGTTGTTTGAACCGCAGCCGCAGGAATTTTTTGCCAAAGCGCAGGCGCCGGCGCGCTTAACCCGGTTGCGGGATAAGCTCGCGCTATTGGCGGATGTGGGCATAGAGCGCGTGATTTGCGTGAGCTTTAATGCGCGATTTGCCAACTTTCAGGCTGAAGACTTTGTCCGCCAGGTACTCAGTGCCAAGTTGGGCGTCAAAGCGCTGACCGTTGGCGACGATTTTCGTTTTGGCAAAGGCCGGGTCGGAGATTTCGCTATGTTGCAGCGGTTGGGCTGTGAGCTGGACATGGACGTAAAAGATACGCAGAGTTTTCGACAACACAATAGCCGGGTCAGTAGCACCTTGATCCGCGCTGCGCTGGCAGCTGGCGATGTGGTACTGGCTCATGAAATGTTGGGCCACACTTATGCGATATCGGGCCGGGTTATCCATGGTTGGAAGAAAGGCCGTGAACTGGGGTTTAAAACGGCCAATGTGGCGCTTAAACGTCAGGTAAGTCCCGTGCAGGGCGTATTTGCGGTCCGTGTCAGAGTGCATGATACCGTGTATCACGGTGTTGCTAATGTTGGCACTAAACCCACCTTGAATGGCAAGCAGGCATTACTAGAGGTACATATCTTTGATTTTGACCAGGAAATTTATGGTCAATTTATAAAAGTGGAGCTTTTACATAAGCTCCGTGATGAACAAAAATTTGAGTCATTGCAGCAATTAACTGAGCAAATTGCCCAGGATGTCATTGCTGCAAAACACTTTTTTCAATAATTTTAAGTAGCCGATACGGAAAGTAAAGTAAATGAGCGACTACAAGCATACGTTAAATCTACCGGAAACTGAGTTTCCAATGCGTGGCAATTTGGCACAACGCGAGCCCAAAATGCTTAAAAAATGGTACGAGCAAGATCTGTATGGTCAGATCCGAATTGCCAAAAAAGGTAAGAAGCCATTTATTTTGCACGACGGTCCTCCATACGCCAATGGTAATATCCACTTAGGTCACTCTGTAAACAAGATCCTTAAAGATATTATTATTAAGTCAAAGACACTTTCCGACTTCGATGCACCTTATGTGCCGGGCTGGGACTGTCATGGATTACCGATTGAGCTACAGGTCGAAAAGAAAGTGGGCAAGCCGGGCAAAAAAGTCTCTGTTGCTGAGTTTCGCGAAAAGTGCCGTGACTACGCACGCAAGCAAGTCGACGGGCAAAAGACAGATTTTAAACGCCTCGGTGTACTGGGGGATTGGGATCGCCCTTACCTGACCATGAACTTTGATTTCGAAGCCAACGCGCTGCGTGTGCTGGGTCGCATTATCAAGAATGGCCACCTGCACAAAGGTGCTAAGCCTGTCCATTGGTGTACAGACTGTGGCTCGGCATTGGCCGAAGCGGAAGTAGAGTATCAGGACAAGCAATCACCTGCGATCGATGTTAAGTTCGATTTTGTCGACGAACAGGCGCTAGTAAGCGCGTTTGCATTGGATGACGAACATCAGGGTAGCGGTGCTGTCAGCACTGTGATCTGGACAACGACGCCCTGGACCTTGCCTGCCAACCGCGCAGTGGCTGTTCATGGTGGACTAGAGTACGCGCTGGTACAGATTGAAGATGAAGGCCAACAGCAACGTATGGTGCTGGGCTCTGAGCTGGTTAAAGATGCGATGGACCGGTTTGGGTTTAATCGTTATCACGTGCTGGGCTATGCCAAAGGTGCGGTGCTTGAAAACCTGCGTGTTGCGCATCCTTTCTATGACTTTGACGTACCAGTCATCCTGGGTGAGCACGTAACAACTGATTCGGGTACTGGTATTGTTCACACAGCACCTGGCCATGGCCCGGAAGATTTCGCAGCAGGTCAGGCTTATGATCTGGAAGTGGCCAACCCGGTTGGCGCAAACGGTGTATTCCTGCCAGACACGCCAGTGTTTGCCGGTCAGCATGTGTTTAAAGCTAATGAAGCTATCATTGAGCACCTAAAAGAAAAGGGCGCGCTGGTCCATCACCATGCCATGACACACAGCTACCCACACTGCTGGCGTCACAAAACTCCGATTATCTTCCGCGCGACACCACAATGGTTTGTTAGCATGGATCAGGCGAACTTGCGTCAGGATTCTATGGCAGAAATTGGCAAGACTCAGTGGATCCCTGAGTGGGGTGAAAACCGTATTGCAAACATGGTTGAGGGGCGTCCGGACTGGTGTATCTCTCGTCAGCGTACCTGGGGTGTGCCTATTGCCTTGTTTGTTGACAAAGATACCGGTGCGTTGCACCCGCAAACTGAGACCCTGATTGAAGAAGTCGCTAAGCTGGTTGAGCAACAAGGCATTCAGGCCTGGTACGATCTGGAGCCTGCGACTTTGCTTAACGAAGCGGATGCACAACAGTACGTGAAAGTACAGGATACGCTGGACGTATGGTTCGATTCGGGCGTAACACACGCATGTGTGGTTGATGCACGTGAAGAGCTGACGGGCCCGGCAGACTTGTATCTGGAAGGTTCAGATCAGCACCGCGGCTGGTTTATGTCGTCGATGATGACATCGGTGGCCATCAACGGCCATGCACCTTATCGCCAGGTTCTGACCCATGGTTTCACTGTGGATGAGAAAGGCCACAAAATGTCTAAGTCGCTGGGCAATGTCATTTCGCCTCAGGACATCATGAATAAGCTGGGTGCCGATATTCTTCGCTTGTGGGTTGCGTCAACCGACTACACGGCAGAAATGACGGTTTCAGATCAGATCTTTAAGCGTGCAGCAGATCGCTATCGCCGGATCCGTAACACCAGTCGTTACTTGTTGTCTAACCTGAGTGGTTTTAATCCGACGACTGATCTGGTTGCGGTAGAGGACATGATTGAACTGGATCGCTGGATTGTCAGCCGTGCAGCACAATTGCAGCAGGAGATCGTGGAAGCTTACGATAACTACCAAATGTTGGTTGTGACACAAAAGCTGATGAACTTCTGTACCGGTGAGCTTGGTTCCTTCTACCTTGATGTGATCAAGGACCGTCAGTACACGGCTAAGAGTGACAGCCATGCGCGTCGTTCTTGTCAAAGTGCGTTGTACCATATTGCAGAAGCAATGACGCGCTGGATGGCACCTATCATGAGTTTTACTGCGCAAGAGATCTGGGAAGTACTGCCAGGTGAGCGCGGTGAATTCGTGTTCACCGATGTCTGGTATGATGGTTTGAACCAGGTGAGCGAAGGCCAGCTGAGCAACGACTTCTGGCAAGAGCTGCTGGCAGTGCGTGACGAAGTCAACAAAGTACTGGAAAATGCCCGTAAAGAAGAGATCATTGGTGCAACCCTGCAGGCTGAAGTAACGCTGTACACAGGCGGTGATCTGGCAGAGAAACTGCAGACGCTGAAGGACGAACTCAGGTTTGTTCTGCTGACTTCTAAAGCCCAGGTTGAAGTGGTTAACACAACCCCTGAAGACGCGGTTGCGACTGAGATTGATGGCTTGTTTATCTCTGTGAAGGCAACCCAGGCGGCTAAGTGTGATCGTTGTTGGCACCACTGTGAAGATGTTGGTCAGCATGAAGCGCACCCTGAGCTATGTGGACGTTGTGTGACCAATGTTGACGGCGCTGGTGAACAGCGTCAGTTCGCTTAATCTAGGAGTATTGCATGACCAAATCGACCGAGCGTAGTGGTCTGGTGTGGTTGTGGCTGAGTCTGCTGCTGTTTGCAGTAGACTTCGGCACCAAAGCACTGGTAGTCGCAAATATGCGACTCTATGAGTCTATCGAGTTACTGCCATTTTTTAATTTTACTTATATGCATAACTATGGTGCTGCGTTTAGCTTTTTAAGTGAAGCGGGTGGCTGGCAACGCTGGTTTTTAAGTGCGATTGCGGTGGCCATCAGTAGTCTGCTGGTTTACTGGCTAAAAAAGTTGCCAGCCAAAAACTGGCTGTTGTGTAGTGCTTATGCGCTGGTCCTGTCTGGTGCTTTAGGTAATCTGTATGACCGCCTGACGCTGGGTTATGTTGTAGACTTTTTGCATTTTTACTATCAGGACTGGCATTACCCGGCATTTAATGTCGCCGATATGGCCATTGTTGGTGGTGCAGGTTTATTGTTATTTGACGCCATTTTTGGTGACAATGCGGATACGCAGGAGAAAAAGGCATGAGTGAGCAGGTAATAGGCCCACAATCCGAAGTTTTATTTCACTTTTCGATAAAACTGGCTGATGGCTCTGCAGCAGACTCAACGAAAGTACATGACAAGCCAGCCAAACTTTTTATGGGTGATGGCAGCCTGACTGAGAACTTCGAAAAATGCCTGCTTGGGCTTCAAGCCGGTGACAGCAAATCATTTGAACTTGAACCACAAGATGCCTTTGGCATGCCAAATCCGGACAACATTTATTATGTTGATCGCAGTAAGTTTGGCGCCGATACCCCGGCCGAGGTAGGCAGTATTATTGCCTTTACTCAGCCTGATGGTACCGAGCTGCCAGGTCTGGTGCGTGAAGTGGCCGGCGATTCCGTCACCGTTGACTTTAACCATCCACTAGCGGGGCAGAAAGTGACCTTTGAAGTCGATATTTTAGAGGTGAAAAACTAATGGAGATCTTACTCGCCAACCCGCGTGGATTTTGTGCCGGCGTTGATCGCGCTATCAGCATTGTTGAGCGTGCGCTGGATATCTTCGAAAAACCCATCTATGTGCGTCACGAAGTGGTGCACAATAAATATGTGGTTGACGGCCTACGCGCACGCGGTGCGGTGTTTGTTGAAGAGCTGGACCAGGTGCCTGACGAAAGTATCGTGATCTTCAGTGCGCACGGCGTATCTCAGCAAGTACGTCAGGAGGCTAAGCGCCGTGAACTGAAAGTGTTTGATGCGACCTGTCCTTTGGTGACCAAAGTTCATATGGAAGTCACCCGCGCCAGCCGAAAAGGGACAGAGTGTGTGCTGATCGGCCACCACGGACACCCGGAAGTGGAGGGCACGATGGGCCAGTATGATAACCCTGCTGGTGGGATTTATCTGGTCGAGACACCCGAAGATGTGACAGCGCTTGAAGTAAAAGATCCCAGCAATTTGTTCTATTGCAGCCAGACCACGCTATCTGTGGACGACACCTCAGATGTCATTGAGGCACTGCGGGCTAAGTTTCCCCAGATCCATGGTCCGCGTAAAGACGACATCTGCTACGCCACGCAAAATCGTCAGGATGCGGTCAGAGATTTGGCTAACAAGGTTGACTTGTTGCTTGTGGTTGGGGCAAAGAACAGCTCTAACTCAAATCGACTGCGCGAACTTGCCGATAAAATGGGCACGCGAGCATTTTTGATCGATGATGATAAGTGCCTCGAAGCGAGCTGGTTTGAGGGCGTTGGCAAAGTCGGTGTGACAGCCGGTGCGTCAGCTCCCGAGGTGCTGGTTCAGCAAGTGATTGCCCGATTGAAAGCGCTGGGCGGTGAAACCGTGGTCGAAAACCCTGGACAGGAAGAGAACGTGGTCTTCGCCGTGCCTGTCGAGCTCAGGTAAGCTTCCCTGACCATGGATAAGTCAGAGGCAATTGGCCTGGGACTGTTAAAAGCCATGGTGTCTGAACGAGGCGTATTGGCCATGCTGATCGCCTCGCAATCCCTTTCTTTTATTTACACGCTCGCCGACTATGATGACTTCTGGCTGACGCTGGGCCTGGTCAGTTTATTTACCCACAGCAACGCCTTATTGTCTTTGGCACTCATTGCATTGATCAGTGTTTTCAAAGTATCTAAACCGCAGCAAAATGGTGTGCTTGAGCTGAGCATCGTATTTGTGGTGTTCATCAGTGTGTGTATTGGCTTGAGCATAGGGATCCAGTTCACGCCTTTGTCTTCGCATGTGCCAATTGACTGGGGGCCAGTGTTTAGCCACAGTGCTATTTGCTGCTTTGTGGTGGTGATCTTACTGTATTTTATGTCTATCTATATCGACAATGTCAATGCACTGGCACTGGCGTCACGCGCAGAAATTGACGCCCTCCAGGCACGGATCCGACCGCATTTTTTGCATAATACCCTTAATACGCTGGCAGAACTGACCCATGAAAATGCCGCAGACGCAGAGCAGGCCGCATTATTACTAGCACGTCTGATGCGAGTGTCACTGGCCGAAAAGAAATGGCACACCATTGCCGATGAAGTGGCCTTAACAAAAGATTACCTGAGCCTGGAGCGCTTTCGCTTTGAGCAAAGACTACAGGTTCAATGGCAGATTGAAGACGCTTTACTGAGCGTGCCCATTCCGACCTTAACCCTCCAGCCTTTGGTCGAGAATGCGGTATTACACGGCATAGAAAAGCGCGTTCAAGGCGGCACCATTCACATCCAGATTGAGCAAGTGGATGAGGTGATTATACTGCGTGTGACTAACCCATTGCCTCATTCAGTACATCATTCCAGTGGCAATGGTATTGCCACTAAAAATATCGATAAACGACTGTCTCTGTACTATCAGCGCCGGGCTAGTTTGAGGATTGAGCGAGATAGTGATAAATTCGTAGCTACCATCCTTTTACCTGACACCGGAGCTTATGAATTATCTGATTTTGGATGATGAGCCAATCGCCAGAAGGCGGTTACGGCGCTTGATGTCGGAGTTTGATCATTTCACGTGTGTGGCAGAAGCCGCTGATGGCACTGAAGCGTTACAATTGTGCGCGCTTCACTCACCGGATCTGGTGTTTCTGGATATTGCCATGCCGGGCATCGATGGGCTCGAGGTCGCCGGTCAGCTCAGAGAGCAAATGCCAGAGTGTAAAATCGTCTTTGTGACCGCGTTTGCCGAGCATGCTTTGCGGGCGTTTGATCTGCTGGCGGAGGGTTACCTGGTTAAACCGATAGATAAAGAACGTCTGGTTGCGCTACTGGAACATATCTATGGTGAACAAATGCAGCGACTGCAATACCAGGTTGGCCATGATACGCGCTGGGTGGCCGTGTCTGATATCCTGGTTGCCAGAAGCGACGAGCGTTATACCCACATCTATTTTACCGGTGGTGAAGCGCTCATCGATATCCCATTAAAAAAGCTCGTGGCCGCATATCCCCGGCACTTTGTGCAGGTGCACAGAAACACCTTAGTAAAAAAACAAGCTGTTCTGAGTCTGGAATCTGTCGAGGGCAGTCACCGCGTACGACTGGAGGGGTTTGCTGATCCCATTACCGTGAGTCGCCGTGCTGCAGCCAGCTTTAAATCGCTGTTCTGACCATTAAACCCAGCTGATTGACCGTTGAGACCACGACCAGGTTCGTGCAGAAGTGATTCATTATATTATGTAGTGGAGCAAATAGACTTTGAAAAATGATGGCAAACACTGTGTGCATTAACGCAAATCGCGGATTTACCCTTTTAGAATCGCTTATCGCGTTTATGGTGCTGAGCTTTGGCCTGCTGGGTGCGGTGGCACTGCAGGCAAAAGCCAAGCAAGCCAGTTTCGATTCGATGCAACGCGCTGCTGCTGTTGCACTGGCTGGCGACATTATGCAGCGGATCCGCAGTAACGACACGCTAAATTTGGAAAACCAGTACCAACAAGTATTTAGCAGCACCGCAACGGTGAATGGCAACAATAGCTGCTTCAATAACGTTTGTACCAATAACCAAATTGCTGCGATGGATCTGGAGCAATGGATCATGGCCATTCAGGCCCGTGAAAATACCGGTTCACTTGATGATACCACAGTGTGTATCACCACAGCGCCAGTGGCGGGCTCAGATGGACGGGGGTTTGACGTCACCGTGAGTGTGGCCTGGGCTGGCCGACAGGCATTTGCAATGAATGCTGCCAATAAGGCGATAGATTGTGGCGAAAACAATGACTTTCGGCGCGTGGTTAGTATCAACAGCTATATTCTGGTGAGGGATTAAGATGAGACGCTCAGGTTTCACGCTGGTTGAGCTACTGATCTCGATGTTTATCGGGGCACTCCTGCTCGGTGGGGTGGTGACGGCTTATGTCAGTATGAAAGTGACGACCCGCGATACGATGGCCATTGGCGAATTACAGGAGGTTGGTCGTTTGACGCTAACTTTGCTGCGACGCGATCTTGAGCAGGTTGGCTTTTGGGGGACGTTTTATGATCAAGGGTTGACTACGAACAACTCAACCAGCCCGGCTAATCCAGTCAATGATTGCTCTGATGGCCTTAATAATGGCAGTTTTCCAAATACGGATCAGACTAATTTCCGCTCTATTTTTGCAACGCAAACAAATGGAGAAGCACTGGGCTGCATTGCAGGAGCTAAAAATAATACTGAGGTCTTACAGCTCAAGTTTCTTGAAGGTCAGCAGCTCATTCAGGGCAACAACCCACAACAGAGCCGTTACTATTTTATCGCGCAGCAAGAACAGGGCACGTTTGTAGCGGGGAGTAATTACGTTGCACCACCGACCAATAATGCGACAACCTGGCCATATAGCCATCACGTGTATTACATCGAAGAGCAGCCTATTCGCATTAACAGTCAGACTGTCACAACACCTATTTTAATGCGCAGAAGGTTGACGGTGGGCGGTGGTATGAACGCAGAAGCCGTCATAGAGGGGGTTGAGGACATTCGCTACTTGTTTGGTCTGGATACCAATGGTGACAGCCGGGTGGATACTTACCGCAGTACACAGAATATGACAGCCGGAGACTGGGAACGCTCGGGTGGTATTCTAACAGTCCAGATCATTGCACTGGTTCGGGTATTGGAGCCCGATGCGGGCCTGGAGCTAAAAAGCCAGACATACACGCTTGGTAATGACCCGGACAAGCGTACCTTAACCTTCAATGACAACTATCGGCGTACGGTATTTTCGACGACCATTCAGCTTTATAACATGGGGATCTCAACATGGTAATGGCACATAAACAGCAGGGTATGGTGTTGATTGTTTCTATGGTGCTTATTGTGGCCGTGATGAGCGTTGCGGTGACCCTGATGAGCAGCAGTACCATAGATATCAAAGTGACGAATGCAGCGCAGGAGCGTGAAGCGGCCGAAGCCTTACTAATGGGTGAAGTACAGCGGTTGATAACACGGGAAAAAGCCCAACGTGGCAATAGTGTATTTAACTCGCTCAATGGCCAGTTTTTGAACGCAAGTGATGAAATGGTCAGCCGCACCATACACGTTGATAACGAGCTTAACCTGACGAGCGCGCAGTCGAATCTCAATAGTGGTCAATTGTTGCTTGAGTGTCCCCGTGTGTTTAATTTTACCGAGGGGCTCAGCTGTGTCATCACTGAAGTGCAAAGCAGTGTGCAATATGGTGACCAGTCACGGCACGATGTGACTGTGGTAATAGGTATTGCGCAAGAGGTGCTCAGTAACCGGGAGAATCAATAATGTGGCATAAAATTGTACTGACCCTGAGCGTTTTACTGATATTCAGCACCCAGGCCGAAGACATTGAGCTGTTTGTAAAGCACGATATTTCGAATTCAGAAAAGTCGCGGGTATTGGTCGTATTTGATACCTCAGGCAGTATGGCGTGGGATGTTAAAGATGGCCAGCGCTGCTATGAGTATCGCAGCGGACGGTTTCGCAGCATAGACTGCTTTGATTCATCACAGACGAGTAAGCGTTGTTACAAGGTGCGTAATGGCTGGTATCGGGAGTCAAATTGTGGTGACAGCCGGTTAAAAGTAGCCCAGGATGCCATCACTACGCTGGTAGATGATAATCCCGACTTTGATATTGGTTTGATGCGACTCTATTCCAGCTCTGGCGGCTATGTACTCAATGGTTTGGGAGCCGACCAAACGACGTTAAAAAGCAAAATTGCTAACCTGCCGGCCAGTGGTAATACGCCTCTGTCTGAAACGCTCTGGGAGGCGTACCTTTATCTGACCGGAAAGAGCGTCTTGTATGGTCGAGATAAGAGTGACCGTGACCGCAGTATTGAAAGCAACGGAGTTTATATTTCACCGTTTAAGCCGGACCCACTTTCGCCTAAGCGTTGTGATACCTCTACTAATATTATCCTGATGACCGACGGCGACCCGACTAGTGACTCGGCGCGCAATACGGATATCTACAATAAATATGTGTCTACCTTTGGCACAACGCCAAGCAGAGTGTCGAATAATTACCTGAACTCACTGGCCAAAGTGATGAGAGGCACACCGGAAACTCAGGTGGACCTTTACCCTGCAACGCCGCAGGAACATGATTTCGCCCGCACCTATACCATAGGGTTTGGTACCGGAATGTCGAATGCAGGTAAAGCTTTGCTGGAGCAAACCGCGCTAGATGGCGGTGGGGAATACAAGCACGCCAATACGGCTTCAGAGCTGTCGGAGGCTCTGAAAGCCACAATTACTAATATCCGTGAAAAAAGCGACAGCTTTTCGTCGCCTTCGGTATCAACCAGCAGCTCAGACCTGAGCCGTAGTGGGGATTCAATCTACTACACCATGTTTTACCCTGAAACCCATACCCGCTGGCGCGGCAACCTTAAGAAGCTTAAGGTAAAAGGGTCGGTGATCCACGGTATGGGGAACGAAAGTCATGCCATTAACGAAGAAGGGACCATCGCTGATAATGTCACGACCTACTGGTCTCAGCCAGGCTCCAAAGATGGCTCTAAAGTGGGTGTCGGTGGCGTAAATTATCAACTGTCCAGACAAACCACGCGTAAGATCTACTCAGATTATGGTAAGGGCACCTTAATGTCGTTTGACTATGCGACCGCGCTAATTGCGGCGGGCGGTGACCTGAGCAAACTTAGCACTTTGTTTTCCGTTGACAATGCTGGCGTACTGCCCAACGTGATTAACTGGTCCCGGGGTATTGATGTCAATGATGAGAACAATAACAACTCAACTCAGGATAGGCGCAGCACCATTTTTGGCGATCCGCTGCACTCCAGGCCTGTGACCATTGACTATGGTAATGGTGATCAGCGAGTCGTTGTTGGTACCAACGCGGGCTTCTTACATATGTTCAAAGATAATGGTGATACGGTCACCGAAAGCTGGGCGTTCGTACCAGGTTCATTGTTAGATATCCTTAAGCCGCAAATGGATCGTCAGGACGACA
Organism: Pseudoalteromonas rubra; assembly: GCF_000967655.1. Classification (GTDB taxonomy): domain Bacteria; phylum Pseudomonadota; class Gammaproteobacteria; order Enterobacterales; family Alteromonadaceae; genus Pseudoalteromonas; species Pseudoalteromonas rubra_A. The sequence continues at coordinate 50,680 of NZ_JXYA01000052.1, read as the reverse complement.
CTAAACTCTATGGAGTTGATGGGCCGATAACCGTTTACTTCTGGGACAAAGATGATAATGGCATAGTTGATAGTGGCGAGCGAGTGTGGCTCATTGTGGGCTTGCGCCGTGGCGGCAATGAATATTATGGCTTTGATATAACCTCACCAGATAACCCCAGATTACTCTGGGGCGGGCCGATAAAAGGAGGCGTGGCACCATATGAGGAGTTAGCGCAAACCTGGTCAAAACCACTAATCACCTTTATTAAGGCAAAGCCAGACACGCCGATGGTTATCTTTGGAGGCGGATATGACACCAATAAAGACAATGCCTTGTTTAGCGAGGACAACAAAGGTCGCGGGATTTATATTGTTGATATAGAAACTGGTAAACCATTTTGGAGTTTGACCGCTGACAACGGCTTTAAGGGTAAACACAGTATCGCTGCTGACGTCAGCACGATTGACTCTGATTACGACGGTTATACGGACCGTATTTATGCCACGGATACCGGGGGCGGAGTATGGCGGTTTGACTTACCCGGCACAAAACCCAATGACAGTGAGACCCCCTGGACGCACTTTCAGCTGGCAAACCTCAGTGGTGGAACCGATAACAATAAACGGCGCTTTTTCTATCGTCCGGTGGTTGCTCGCACCTACTTCTCTAAGGTCTCAACCAAAACGGTAAATGGTCAGACGGTAACCATTCGTCGGGACATCCCCTATGATGGTTTGCTGATTGGCAGTGGTAACCGGGCTAAGCCTACATCAACCTCTGTACAAGACTTTCTCTACATGATCAGGGATGAAAACACTAAAACCCAATCATTTGACCGTGAGACGACACCGGATGTTATTCGGTCCTCGGATTTACTGAATGTAACAAATGATCCGTTTTATTCCCGCCTTGATGATTTCGACAGGTTTGTGGAAAAAGAAGCCGAGCTGGGGGCGGCCAAGGGCTGGAAGTTGAAACTGGGCAATGGCGAGAAGTCTATGTCTGCCGCGACTGTTCTTGCGGGTGTGGCCTATTACACCACCTTTACCCCGGCCAGTGTCGAAGTGAACGAATGTTCGATCACCGCAGGTAAAGGGCGGTTGTATGTTTTGCACCTCAATTACGGCATGCAGATGTTAGATCAGCGCAGTTACCAGACCACCGCCGAAGTGCCGGACACGCCCAGAGTCCACTTCAGTGAGCATACTAACGAAGATGGCAGTACCACGATTAAAGCCCAATTGATCAGTCCAATCGTTGTGGTTGATGGTGGCGACCCAATTGGAGACACGATAGAGCCGGTTGAGCCAGACGCCGCTGAGCCATACCGCAAGCCGGATAACACTGTGGGTGGTCCGACCGGAAATAACGCGGTCGAAATTAAGATGCAAACACGGCTGTTGTACATTTACAAAAAAGAAGAGCATGATGAAAAGAACTAAGCGCACAGAGCAGGGCTTTACCCTGATTGAGATGATGATCACCATTGCTATTCTGGGGATATTGGCGAGTATTGCTTATCCCAGCTATTCGGAATATGTCAGACGCGCAGCCAGAGCGGAGGCGGCGGCAACCTTGCTGGATGCGGCGAATAAACAAGAGCAGTATTTTGTTGATAACCGCCAATATGCCAGTTCACTGGCGGACCTGGGGTTGCCGACGACCACAGAAAATGATTACTTCTCGCTAGAGATTGTGTTGAATAATGATTTAAACGCTTTTTTGATCAGAGCGTCGGCAAGCGGTGGTCCGCTGGCAGGTGACACTGAGTGCACCACCTTGACTATTAACAACCTAAATGTCCGGGGCAGTACAGGCACATTCACCGCTGACCGCTGTTGGGGTCGATAGCGAACATAGGCCCGCGTTATATAGCGAAGTTCAAGCAGAGCAGGGCGTTAAGGCTCTGCTTGTCACATGCATTTGTTGGTCTCTCTGAGCCGACTGCGTCCAACCACACTGATTGACAATGCCAGGCCAAGACGGTCACCCGTGAGGCGTTGTGTACAATACACAAAGGTACCATTGCCAAACCCCTTTAACGTGCCGGTATGTTTAAAAGTGATTGCCGCTCGTGGGTAATCCAGCGTATCTGATGAATGTACTTCAGAGAGCACCATCAGTTTTACATCGTTTTTGTCAAAGGATGCGCGCTCACCCCGATCGGTAAAAATGGTGAGTTCCTGATGCCACAAGTTTGTGCAACGGTTTTTAACCAGGGGGCAAATCGTGACTGGTGTCTGATGTGTTATCGCATGCAGTCGCGCCAAAGTCAGGTGGCGGTCAAGCAACACCAAAGCCTGTTTAGCTCTGTCCTGTTCAGTTATCGAATGTACCGCCGGTGCTGCAAGTAGTAAAAAGACGCCAAACAGCGCCATGCTGATAATCAATTCAAGTAGGGTAAACCCACCAATAGTCCTTAAGGCCATGAGTATGCATCCGTGCATCAGTCATAGTGTTAGCCTAGTTGTTTGAGCCCCAACCGCAAGGCATATGAGTAAATATCATTGTCGGGCGTGGCTGGTGAGGTGGGCGCGCTTTTTTTCAGCCTCTTTTACTGATGTAAAAAAGTGAATTCCTACGAAAGTAGCGACTCAATTACAGGTTAAAGCATAACCGCGCAAGCTGATGCCTTAGTCACAGGTGAGAGTTGTGTCACCACGGTAGAGTGCAGAGCCCACAACACTGACCTCCAGTTGTTGATTTGGAAAATCTGTCGCAGCGGGGCAATAAATAAAGCTGCTGGTCTGCTGCATCGCGGTGCGACCGCTAGAGTCAAAGCGCAAGCTGGCTGCCGGAAAGGTCAGGCTATCATTATTAGGGACTCGTTCCATCACGCGCAACAAGTCGTCGGCTCCTGTGTTGTATGCGCCGTTATTGTTTCTGTCGAGAAAGACAGCGATCCGGTTGGTCTGCCAATCGTTCTGACAGACAAAGCTGCTGTTGGTTTCAACCAGTACTGCGGCTGCCGGGCATATAACGATGATCTCATCGGTTGCAGTCGCTTGTGCCCTGGCAAAAGTTATGGTGCGCTTAAGTTCTCTCAGGTAAGCTTCGGCGCGGGTTGAGGTGGTCAGGCCGCCGCTGAATGAGAACGCCAGTGTGGCCAGTACACCCAAAATAGCAATAGTGATAACTAACTCAAAAAGCGTGAAGCCTGTATTTTTTCTCATGATTACAGCCAAAAACAGGAATAAAGACTACTTATTATAGTGCGTCTTTTTGTGTATTTATTCAATTGCTTTGTTTGCCTTGTTTTATGGGATTGTCTAAAATCGACGCATTACCAAAGGGATAAGAATCAACCATGAAAAAGATAGAAGCCATCATTAAACCATTTAAGCTGGATGACGTGCGAGAAGCGTTATCCGATATAGGTATTACCGGTATGACCGTGTGCGAAGTCAAAGGGTTTGGCCGACAAAAAGGGCACACCGAGCTATATCGTGGTGCGGAGTATATGGTCGACTTTCTGCCAAAAGTGAAATTAGATATTGTGTTGGCAGAAGAAGACGTAGACCGGGCTATCGACGTGATTTTGAAAACGGCTCAAACCGGCAAAATTGGTGATGGTAAAATCTTTGTCACCGAAGTCGAACGTGTCGTCCGTATCCGTACCGGCGAGGAAGACGAAGAAGCCATCTAAACCCTATTTCACTCAAATAAAAACGCCGGATGCTGTGTGCGATCCGGCGTTGTTGTATTCAGTATCAATAATGGGTGCTTAGCGCTGCTGATTCAGCTCTTTTGCTTTGCGGGCATTCTCGCTTAACTCATCCAGCCCTAACATAGCATAACTTTTTTCCATCATTTCAAGTGCAGGTACCAGGTAGCTGCTCTGAGAAAAATGCTCAACCACATACTTGCCGCGGTTCGCGGCAGCCAGGTATGCCTCTCGTTCAAAGTAGTAGTTGGCGACTTTCAGCTCATAACGCGCCATCTTGTTAAGCAGCCATGCCAGGCGTTTTTTGGCCTCCGGGACATATGTACTGTCCGGATAGTTTTTCACAAGCGTTGTCAAATCCTGAAAAGCAACCCGTGTGCGGCTCGGGTCACGGTCTGCGCGATCGATACCAAAGTATTCCTGAAAACCGTTCTCGTCTGCTTTGATATTGATTAGGCCTCGCATGTAGTACATATAGTCGAGGTTTTTATGGTTGGGGTTCAGGCGCAAAAAGCGATCCACTGTGGCCAGCGCTTGCTCGGTGTTCCCGGTCTGATAAAAAGCGTAAACCAAGTCCATCTGTACCTGATGAGAATAAGGACCAAACGGGTAACGTGAGTTGATGGCACTGAGTAGCTCGATGGCACGTGCATACAGGCCTGAGTCGAGTGTTTGCTTGGCATCTTCGTACAATGCTTGCACAGATTTATTTGGTACGCGTTCGATTTCTTCTTGTTCTGGGGCGGATGAGCAAGCTGCTAATCCCAATACAGATGCGCTCAGTACGATTGCAAAAGCGCGTTTTCCCAACGTCTTTATCATTTTATTTTACTACCTTCGTTATCAGGCTAGGCCAAGTCGGCAAAACCGAGTAAACTATGCATTTATGCGATTCTAACCCAGTCGAGCATGGCTTGCACTGGTATTTTAGGTAAAGTTACACATGTCTGAGCAAATTTCTCTACAAGCCGATGTGCCAGTGGAACTGGGCGGTAAACGTCTAGACCAGATTTTGGCGCAATTGTTCCCCGATTTTTCACGTTCTAGAATAAAAACCTGGATCCTCGATGAAAAAGTTACCGTTAATGGCGATATTCTGGCGATCCCCAAGGAAAAATTACTGGGCGGTGAAGTCGTTGCGGTGGAAACGCAAATTGAGGCGGAGCGGGAATACGAAGCGCAAGACATCGCGTTAGACATCGTTTATGAGGACGATGACATTCTGGTGATCAATAAGCCTATGGGTCTGGTGGTACACCCTGGTGCCGGTAACCCAAATGGGACTGTGCTCAATGCCCTGTTGCATCATCATCCGGAAATCATCAATGTCCCGCGTGCTGGTATTGTACACCGTCTTGACAAAGACACCACTGGGCTAATGGTGGTGGCCAAAACCATAGTCGCACAAACCCATTTGGTTAAAAACCTCCAGGCACGTGAAAACTTTACCCGTGAATACGAAGCCATCTGTAACGGCACTATGACTGCGGGTGGCGTGGTTGAAAAGCCTATTGGCCGTCATGCCACTAAACGTACCCACATGGCGATTCATGAAATGGGTAAACCGGCAATTACGCATTATCGGGTTGCGGAAAAGTTTCGCGCACATACACGCCTGCGTTTACGCCTTGAAACGGGCCGTACGCACCAGATCCGTGTCCATATGGCATACCTTAAGCACCCGCTAATTGGTGATCAGCTCTACGGGGGCCGTCCTTGCCCACCGCGCAATGCATCGCCAGAGTTCCTCGATACCTTGCGTGGCTTTAAACGTCAGGCGCTGCATGCCGTTAAGCTGCGTATAGCACACCCGGTGAGCGGCGAAATCATGACCTGGGAAGCACCTATTCCGGAAGATATGCAAAAGCTTACAGCCGCATTGCGTGAAGACTTTAAGCTTAATCCACAGATAGACTACTAAAATGCTGCACCCGGATTGGCCATTAAAGGAGGTTGTTGGCACCTTGTCGACATCGCGTCAGGGTGGCGCTTCGACGGCCCCTTTTGATGGTTTCAATCTGGCCTGTCATGTTGGAGACAATCCACAAGCCGTTGCACGCAACAGGGCACAGTTGCAGGCTCAGGTCCCGGCTCCTATCGTTTGGCTTGAGCAGGTACACGGCAATGCGGTGATCCTGGCAGAAGAACAGTACGATATAACTCAGACGCCGCAGGCCGATGCACTCTTTACGCGCTCCCGCCAGTTTGCCCTGGCAATTATGACAGCCGACTGTTTGCCTGTGTTGCTGGCCAGTGACGATGGCGAGGAGATAGCCGCAGTGCACTGTGGCTGGCGTCCTTTGGCGGCGGATATTCTTGCCAGAACGATTGCACATTTCAGCGCGCCGAGATCCCGAATACATGCCTGGCTGGGTCCGGCCATTGGCCCTCAGGCCTTTGAAGTGGGTGAAGAAGTACGAGATCAGTTTGTCGCCCGTCATCAGGCGCACCTGAATGCTTTCAAAGCACAAGCAAATGGTCGCTATCTGGCTGATATTTATGCCCTGGCAACACAGCAATTGAAAGAGCTTGGCGTGCAATCTGTCTTCGCACAGGCGCAATGTACTGTGTCCAATCCTGAGCATTTCTTTTCTTATCGTCGCGATGGTCGTTGTGGCCGCATGGCCTCTTTGATTTGGCGCAAATAATTGTCGCCTGCACCTTGATCAAACTCCCTCTGATACCCATTTTATAGGTAACTAAGTTATTTATAAGGTTATTTCGGGTATGCGAATAGATAGATTTACCAGTAAATTTCAAGCAGCGCTGTCTGATGCGCAATCTCTCGCATTGGGGCGTGACCATCAGTTCATTGAACCTGTGCACCTTATGTACGCACTGTTACAACAAAATGGTTCAAGTGTCCGCGCACTGTTTGCGCAGGCCGGTGTGAGTGCCGATGAGCTCAACACTAAACTTTCTCAGGCCATTGAAAAGCTTTTCAAGGTGGAAGGGGTGGGCGGTGATGTTCAGCTGTCGAATAACCTCATTTCACTGATCAATTTATGTGATAAATATGCGCAAAAGCGCAAAGACAAATATATCTCCAGTGAGCTGTTTGTATTTGCTGCCTGCGAAGACAAAGGCCCGCTGGGCGACATTTTCCGCTCGTTAAATATCACGCAGGATAAAATTGAAAAAGCCATTAAGGCTATCCGTGGTGGTCAGAAAGTGGATGACCCCAATGCCGAAGATACCCGTCAGGCACTGGAGAAATATACCATAGATCTGACCGAGCGAGCAGAGCAGGGCAAGCTGGATCCGGTTATCGGGCGTGACGATGAAATTCGTCGCACGGTGCAGGTGTTGCAACGTCGCACCAAGAACAACCCGGTTTTAATTGGTGAGCCGGGGGTAGGTAAAACCGCGATAGTTGAAGGCCTTGCGCAACGCATCATTAATGGTGAGGTGCCTGAGGGGCTCAAGGACAAGCGAGTATTGTCGCTGGACCTGGGTGCCCTGGTCGCTGGTGCCAAGTATCGCGGTGAGTTTGAAGAGCGTCTGAAGTCGGTCCTGAATGAGCTGGGCAAAGAAGAAGGCCGGGTGATCCTGTTTATCGATGAGATCCATACCATGGTCGGGGCTGGTAAAACCGACGGCGCGATGGATGCCGGTAATATGCTCAAGCCTGCGCTGGCGCGCGGTGAATTACACTGTGTGGGTGCCACAACGCTGGATGAGTATCGTCAGTATATTGAAAAGGACGCGGCACTGGAGCGACGCTTCCAGAAAGTCTTTGTCGCTGAGCCCAGTGTCGAAGACACCATTGCGATTTTGCGTGGCTTAAAAGAGCGCTACGAGCTGCATCATTCTGTGGACATCACCGATCCCGCTATTGTTGCCGCGGCTCAGCTGTCGCACCGCTATATCAGTGACAGACAACTACCCGATAAAGCCATTGACCTGATCGACGAAGCGGGTTCATCTATTCGCTTACAAATAGACTCTAAGCCGGAGCAACTGGATAAGCTGGAACGGCGTATTATCCAGCTCAAGCTTGAGGATAATGCACTGGCAAAAGAAAAAGATGAGGCCAGCCAGAAGCGCCGCAGTGAAATGCAGGCACTGATCCAGCAGCTCGAAACGGAATACCGTGAGCTCGATGAAGTCTGGAATGCCGAGAAAGCCTCACTACAGGGGACTCAGGTGATCAAAGCTGAGCTGGAACAGGCCCGACTAGATCTCGAAGTGGCGCGCCGGGCAAGCGACTTACAGCGTATGTCGGAGCTGCAATATGGCCGTATTCCTGAATTGGAGCGCAAACTGGATCTGGCCTCTCAGGCCGAAATGCAGGAAATGAGCTTGCTGAAAAACCAGGTTGGTGAAGATGAAATTGCAGAGATTTTGTCGCGCTGGACCGGGATACCAGTGGCGAAAATGCTGCAAGGTGAGCGTGATAAATTATTGCAGATGGAAGACGAGCTGCATAAAAAAGTGATTGGTCAGGATGAAGCCGTCAGCGCAGTGGCCAATGCCATTCGTCGCTCTCGCGCGGGCCTTGCCGATCCTAACCGCCCGATTGGCTCATTCTTATTCCTGGGCCCAACCGGGGTCGGTAAAACCGAGCTGACCAAAGCGCTGGCAGGCTTTATGTTTGACACCGAAGATGCCATGGTGCGCATTGATATGTCTGAGTTTATGGAGAAACACTCCGTAGCACGGTTGGTGGGTGCACCGCCGGGATATGTAGGATATGAAGAGGGAGGTTACCTGACTGAAGCGGTACGCCGTCGTCCTTATTCCGTGATTTTGCTCGATGAAGTAGAAAAAGCCCATCCGGATGTGTTTAATATTTTGCTTCAGGTGCTTGACGACGGGCGCCTGACGGATGGTCAGGGTCGCACCGTTGATTTTAAAAATGCGGTGATCATCATGACCTCTAACCTGGGTTCCGATGTGATCCAGGAGCAGGCGGGCAGCAATGATTATGCGACACTGAAACAGCGGGTGATGGACGTGCTGGTCACTCAGTTCAGACCGGAATTCATTAACCGGATTGATGAAACTGTGGTGTTCCATCCACTTATTAATGAGCACATTAAGCAAATCGCCGACATTCAGCTGGCGAAATTACGTCAGCGTTTGCACGACAAAGGCTTCGGGTTTGAGCTGAGCGATGCGGCATTGGATAAAATTGCCGCCAGTGGTTTCGATCCGGTATATGGTGCGCGGCCACTTAAACGCGCGGTGCAACATTATATTGAGAACCCGCTGGCGCAGCAGCTTTTGCATGGAGACTTTGACGCCGGTGATGTGATTAAGGTCGATGTCAGCGGCGATGACATCGTATTTACCCGCTAAACACAGCAATAACGGGGCAGCACAACGCTGTCCCGTTTCATACCTAAATTCAACGTGCTGAGGTTGGGGGTTTTCGCTTGATATGTTAGAGTTCCTTATCAACATTCAAACCCGCATCTTCCATGGAAAAGTACTTTCGCCAGTATGGCATTTTTCAATTTGGTGGCAGCACTGAACTGTGTGAGCAGGCGCTACCGCTGACACCACCTCAAAGTCAACAGGTGTTGATTCAAGTTATTTCAACATCCGTCAATCCCATAGATATTAAAACACGCAGCGGCCTTGGCTATGTTGCCGCAGCTAAATTGCCTGATGCGTTTTTGCCCCTGGGGTATGATGTGCTTGGCAAAATTGTGCAAACCGGTGATGGTGTCACGCGCTTACAGCCGGGCGATACTGTGATTGGCATGGTTGGCTTTGCGGCGCATCCCGGCTGTTATGCAACCCATGTTTATGCTGACGCCGATGAGTTAATCAAGGTGGATGAGAAAGCGGATACCAGTTTATCCGGTCTGTGTCTGGCGGGGTTAACTGCCTGGCAGGCGCTGGCTGATTTTGAGCCTGACAACCGGCCTGTGTATATTAATGCCGCAACCGGTGGCGTTGGCCATTTATTGCTGCAAATAGCCAGACTCCGTGGTTTTGAAGTGATCCCGGTAAGCCGTCGGACTGAGCATGAACTGTTCGAGACTCTGAAGATCCAGGCGATGACGCCAACGGACTATTTGGCACAGCCGCGTGGCGGTATCCTGATCGATCTGGTGGGTGGAGCACTTGGTGAGCAGATGACAAGAAACCTGCTGCCAGGTTCAGACTTAGTGACAATTCCAACGGTGACCAAAGAGCAGATATTAGCGGTTGCTCGTGAGCAACAGGTTCGCGGACGCGGTCTGTTGGTTGAAGCAAATCAGACGCAACTGACTCACTTATATCAAGCGTTCCAGAGCGGGCAATTAAAGGTGGTCGTCAGTCAGCAATATGAATTAAGCGATATTCAGCGGGCACATGAGTATCTTGAACAGGGCACTCATTGTGGCAAAGTGATCATTACCGCTTGAGTATTCGTAATTTGCCCCAATTGACAGTAGCATTGTGTACTACTGAGCACCGGGCCTCGAGGTATTAGTTTTTGAAACAATTAAATTTACAAGGCAAGTTAAAAGCGCTTGCAACACCAGCACACCTGAGTGCTTTACGTGGCATTAAACGCGGGATAGAACGCGAAGCGCTGAGGATTAAGCCATCCGGAGAGATAGCCAAAACGCCCCATCCACAGGGCGCGGGCCATGCATTGACCCATGGTGCGATCACCACTGATTTTTCTGAATCGTTACTGGAATTTATTACCCCGGTGAGTGAGTCTCCACAGGAGACGCTTGCGCAGCTGAGCGATTTACAGAAGTACACCCTGAGCCATATGGGCGATGAACTTTTGTGGCCAATGAGTATGCCATGCTTCATTCAACACGAAGACGATATCGTGCTGGCCCAGTTTGGTGACTCTAATATAGGTCGGATGAAAACCCTGTATCGGGAAGGCCTGAAAAACCGTTACGGCAGTATGATGCAGGCCATTGCCGGCGTGCACTTCAATATCTCTTTCCCGGATACCTTGTGGAAAAGCTTGCAACTGCTTGAGCAGGATACGCGCCCTCTGCAGGACTTTATCTCCGCACAGTATCTTGGGCTTATCCGTAACTTCAAGCGTGAACTGTGGTTAATAAGCTACCTCTTTGGCGCATCGCCGGCTTTGTGTAGCTCCTTTTTGCAGGGCAAAAATAGCCAGTTACCTTTTAAAAAGCTGGGTAAAGGCACCCTGTATCTGGAGTACGGTACCGCGCTGCGGCTGGGAGATTTGGGTTACACCAACAGTGCTCAGTCATCGCTGAAGGTGACATATAACAGCCTGGATGAATACATTACCGGATTGCAAAACGCCATCCGCTGTCGCTCGGATCTGTATCACCATATCCCGGACTATCAGCATGAGACACCTAAGCAGCTCAACAAGAATATCCTGCAGATCGAAAACGAATTCTATTCACCTATCCGACCAAAGCGTAATGGACGTTCAGGTGAGACGCCCACTCAGGCATTGAGTCGGGGCGGGATTGAATATGTAGAGATCCGGGCGCTGGACGTTAACCCCTTCAGTGAAACCGGCATTGATCTGGAGCAGATCCTATTTTTGGACGTTTTCCTCAGTTACTGTTTATTGAAAGATTCTCCTGAGCTGAGCTGGGAGGAGCAAAAAACCTGTGATGCCAACTTGCAGCAGGTAATTAACGAAGGGCGCAACCCGCAGGTCATGTTGCAGCGCGGCGCTGAGGCTTGCTCTTTGCAGCAATGGGGCCAGGACATCTTTGCTCAGCTTGAGAACGTGGCTGCGTTAATGGACGAGGCACAGGGTACACAGTGTTACGCTGAGGTGATTGAAAAGCTCAAAGCCTGGGTGACTCAGCCAGAGCTGACCATTTCCGGGCGTATTGTTGCACAGCTTACCAGCGAGGATAGGGACAGTGGCGAGCTGGCTTTATCACTGGCCGCGCGTTACAAGCAGCAACATGCCTCAGCCCAGTATCAGGCCTATGAAGTTGAAACGCTGGATACAATGCGCGCGCAGTCATTTACGGATGAGCAAGGCGTGGTTGCAGCGGATAGTGCACCGTTTAATGAGTTCTTGCGAGACTATTTTTCACGGGCATAAAAAAACGCAGCCGAGAGGCTGCGCAAATAAATTTCAGGGATGAAACAATGCTAAACTGCTGCATTCAGAAAGTAGGACCGGCACAATTTAAAAAAGTTCAACGAGTTCATAAAAAAATGAGAAAAAAAATAATTTTATTACCTTTGTTGGCTGCGCTCACCGGTTGTGCCACGGCACCTCCTAAGCAACCTAATGATATTTGTAAGATTTTTGAAGAAAAGGACGACTGGTACTTTGATGCAAAAGATGCACAAGAAAAATGGGGATCGCCCAAACATGTGCTGATGAGCATGATGTATCAGGAAAGCTCATTCAGGCACGATGCCGCACCACCGATGGAATACTTTTTATGGGTCATTCCTATTGGCCGTGCCAGCAGTGCGTATGGTTACTCGCAGGCCAAAACCCCGACCTGGAGCGATTATATTCGTGAGACGGGCAACTCAGGCGCCGACAGAGACGACTTTGAAGACGCCATCGATTTCATGGGGTGGTTTGTGTATAAAACGCATAAAATCAATGGTGTGTCGAAGTGGGATGCCTATGCGCAATACCTCAATTATCACGAAGGCTGGGGTGGCTATCGTCGGGGTACCTACAAAAAGAAAAAGTGGCTGATGAAAGTTGCCAACAAGGTGAAGCACAGAGCGTCTCGTTATGGCGCACAGCTCAAACGCTGTGAAGCGGATCTGGACAAGAACTGGTTCGAGCGTTTGTTTTCCTGAAGTGCCTACGCATACAGAAATAAAAAAAGCCGCGATTGCGGCTTTTTTTATTAGTGAGGTTTGACCGACTTCTTTTTCTTGTGCGGATAAACCTTCACCACCTTGATCATATTTTCCTTGATTTCGACCACTTCCATCGGGTAGCCCGCTATTTTCAAGCCCAGCTGGGTCTGTGGAATATCCTCAAGGTGCTCAACAATCAAGCCACTTAAAGTCTTAGGCCCTTCTGTTGGCAGATGCCAGCGCATCTCTTTATTGAGGTCGCGCACGTTAGCACCACCATCAACCATCACGGAGCCGTCGTTTTGTACGTCCACTTCGTCGCTTGGGGCAGGCGTTTTGGTCGTGGTAAAGTCACCCACAACTTCTTCCAGAATGTCTTCCAGCGTCACCAGACCCTGAATGTCACCGTATTCATCTACCACCAGGCCGATACGCTCTTTGTTCTGCTGAAATTTCAGCAGCTGAGTATTGAGCGAGGTGCTTTCCGGAATATAGTAAATCTCGCGTACCGCACGCAGCAATGAAGGCTTATCAAACTGCTCTTTGGTCAGCAGGCGTAAGGCATCGCGCGAGTGAATAAAACCGACGGCATCATCAATCTGATCGCGATACAGCAGTACCCGAGTGTGCTGTGCATTGGTCAGTTTCTTGGAAATGTCTTTCCAGTCATCATTAATGTCGATGGCATTGATCTCATTGCGCGGGATCATAATGTCTTCAACCGTCACATGATCTAAATCCAGGATGGAGGTCATCATATCCTGGTGATTAGTTGGCAACATGGCACCGGATTCATTCAGGACTGTTTTAAGTTCTTCTTTACTCAGACTGTGTTCTTCGATTTGCTCTGGCGAAACCCCAATCAGCTTTAGCATGCCATTGGTGATCCAGTTAACCGTGACAACCACAGGGAAAAGTATTTTTAACAGCAGCTTTAGAATCACAGAGCTGGGAAACGCGATTTTTTCAGGATACAGTGCCGCCAGTGTTTTGGGGGTCACTTCAGCGAAGATCAGAATGACCAGCGTCAGTGCAAAGGTGGCAACCACGATACCGGCATCGCCCAGCAGGCGCATACCTAAGACAGTGGCAACCGCAGAGGCCGCAATGTTAACCAGGTTATTACCGATAAGGATCAGACCAATTAAGCGGTCTGGGCGCTTCAGAAGTTCGTCTACGCGTTGTGCCGACTTGTGTTTTTCTTTGACCAAGTGACGCAATCGGTAGCGATTGATAGACATGATCCCGGTTTCCGAACTGGAAAAATAACCCGAGAGCAGAACAAGCACGCCAAGAATAATAAACAAGGCGCTGGTTGATATGTCGTCCAACAGAGGATCCCTTTTTTGCTTACGAAGGAGTATTAAGCGTTAGCCAGAATTCAGAGTCAAGTCAAAAACCGTGAACTTAAGCTAAAACTTAGATTAAAACTTACCTAAGATCACTTCTTGAACAAAGCGACTGCCGAAATAGGCCAAGGTAACGATACTTGACGCACCTAACACCGCAAATACCACAGACTTGCCCCGCCAGCCAAACTGGTGGTGGCCAATGGTAACGGCACTGAACATACACCAGGCAACCAGTGACAACACGGTTTTGTGTAAAAACTCTTTGGCAAACATGCCTTCAAGGAACACAAAGCCAGAGAGCAGCGCCAGAGTTAACAGGCCCGTACCGACAGTCAGTAGCTGATAGAGCTGTGATTCAACCTGCATCAATGGCGGCAAATGACTGTGCATGATGGCCAGGTCTTTTTCTTTCAGACGGCGGTCAATGAAGTAAAACTGCACCGCATAAAGCGTGGCGATGATAAGCACGCAGTAAGCCAGCAAAGATAAGGAAATATGCACGACCAGGCCAATGTCCACGTCCAGTGATTTCATCACGATATGATGTGGCACAAACAAGCTGGCAACCAAGAGCAGCGCAGCAAACCCATAAACAACGGGTAATAATAAAGTGGCCGGAAACTTCAGGGAAACCGTTGTCACGGACACCACAATGACCCAGCAGGTAAGCAGTGCCACATTAATGGTACTGAGGTCCTGTCCATCCTGTGTAAACACGGAATTTACCAGCACCAGCATGTGGCTGAGTATCGCCACCGTACTGAAAATAATGGTCAGCTTTTGGCTGGGGCCTTCCTTATGGAATAGGCGCGACAACACATGCCCGGTGGCAAGTACATAAAACAGACTGGCAAACAAAGATAAACTGATGATCAACATGAGTGGCTTTCTACTTACATGCTCCTTTTGTAGGCTATTGTATTTTAAGCACGGGTTCTTGCATAGGGGCAGGGAAAAAGTTTCTTAACTGACTTGAATACTGTATTAGTGACGCGCATATCAGTATAATGCTGGGCAATTACGACATACTGGAAGCGATAAATGTTTGAGAACCTCCAAGAACGCTTAGGAAAAACGCTTAAAAACATCAGCGGCCGCGGCCGACTAACCGAAGACAATATTAAAGAAACGCTCCGTGAAGTGCGTATGGCACTGCTCGAAGCGGACGTGGCTTTGCCCGTCGTCAGAGACTTTGTTAAGCAGGTTAAAGAGCGTGCAGTGGGTGTTGAAGTGACTAAGAGCCTGAGTCCGGGCCAGGTTTTCATCAAGATCGTACGTGAAGAACTCGAAAAAGCCATGGGGGAGGCCAATGAAGAGCTGAACCTGGCAGCGCAACCGCCAGCGGTTGTCATGATGGCCGGTCTGCAAGGTGCGGGTAAAACCACCAGTGTGGGCAAGTTGGCTAAGTTCTTAAAAGAGCGTAAGAAAAAATCTGTGCTGGTGGTCAGTGCCGACGTCTACCGTCCGGCGGCTATCAAGCAGCTGGAAACCTTGGCCACAGAAGTAGACGTTGAGTTCTTCCCCAGTGATATTTCGCAAAAGCCGGTGGACATTGCTACCAATGCCATCTCACACGCGAAGAAAAAGTTCATTGATGTAGTGCTGGTGGATACTGCCGGTCGTTTGCACGTTGATAACGAGATGATGGGCGAGATCAAAGATCTCCACGCGGCCATTTCACCGATTGAAACCCTGTTTGTGGTCGACTCCATGACAGGTCAGGATGCTGCAAATACCGCGAAGGCATTCGACGAAGCGCTGCCGCTGACCGGTGTGATCCTGACCAAAACAGATGGTGATGCCCGTGGTGGTGCGGCCCTGTCTATCCGCCATATCACAGGTAAACCCATTAAGTTCATCGGTGTGGGCGAGCGTACGGATGCACTGGAGCCATTCCACCCGGATCGTGTTGCGTCACGTATTCTTGGTATGGGTGACGTGCTGTCATTGATTGAAGAGGTGGAGTCTAAGGTTGATAAAGACAAAGCGGCCAAAGTGGCCGAGAAAGTCTTTAAAGGCGATGGCTTCACGCTCGAAGACTTTGCTGAGCAGCTGCGTCAGATGAAAAACATGGGTGGCATGATGTCGATGCTGGATAAATTGCCTGGTATGTCAAACCTGCCGGATGCTGTTAAAGGTCAGGTGAATGACAAGACCTTTAATCAGATGGAAGCCATCATTAACTCCATGACACCGCACGAGCGCGCGCGCCCGGAAGTGATCAAAGGCTCACGTAAGAAGCGGATCGCGGCCGGTTCAGGTACTCAGGTTCAGGATATCAATAAGCTGCTCAAGCAGTTTACCCAGATGCAAAAAATGATGAAAAAGATGAAGGGTAAGGGCGGCATGATGAAAATGATGAAGAACATGAAAGGCATGATGCCACCGGGCATGTTCGGTGGTGGTGGTCCGAAGTTTTAATTCAGACTCAAAATCAAGAAAAGGACAGACTGATGCAAATCACTCTGTCCTTTTTTAATGTTTAGCTTTCCACGGCTTCATCAAACTGTGCGCGGGCGGCTTTGGTTAGGCGCACCAGCGCTTTACGCACTGCCGTCGCGTCTTCACAGCGCGCGTCGAAGGGCACGTAATAAGACTTGTCATTGGCTCTTAAATAGCAGCCTTCAGTGAGGATCGTCGTCATCGTCACCTCTGCGGCATCAACATTATGCACCAGCTTGAGGATCAACTGATTGGCATCCTGATGATCGTCATTCATATGTGCCACCATATGCGCTTCGCTGGCCAAATCCCAATTGGCAGCAGGCTGTGCCCATTCATCTGCCTCCAGCCAGAATATCTGGCCAAAGCCGGCGATATAACGCACGCGTTTTATGTCCATACGCCACAATTTGAAATCATGTGCCTGGCGGTAGCTGATGGCCTCAGGAAAGTGACGCTCATAGCGCAGCAGTAACTCGGCTGCTTCTTCATCTGGCACCGGGGTGGCGTCGCCGACTATGGTGACGCGGGCATGCTCGTTCTGATCGCCGCTTTGCGCCGCATCAAATATGGTCGCGCACACTCTGCTGTCGGTTGTCAGGTTGCGTGAATGTTGTGCAATGCCTGCAATGTAAAAAATCAGCCGACCCTGGTCGTCACTCATAAATGGCGTGACTGAGCCAAACGGGTAGCCGGCCAGGTTTTTAGAGAGTGTAGACATCACACAGACAGTCGAATGTCTGAGTAGCTGGCGCGCTTCAAAAACAGCTTGTTCACGCATTGGGAGCTCCTGTTAGCGGTTCTGAGAATATCATAGGTATATTATATCCGGGATGCAGGTTAATCTGCATGCCTGTTTGGTAAATGGGTTGCAATACATCGCGCCTGAGGACGTCCTGCGGCGGGCCATCGCTGCGGATCTGGCCCTTATCCAGCAAGAGGATCCGGTCGGCATAAAGCGACGCGAGATTTAAATCATGTAACACGGCAATAACGGTATTGCCCTGATGGGCAAAGCGTTGCGCGGCACTGAGAACCCGATGCTGGTGGTGCAGATCCAGTGCCGAAGTTGGCTCATCCAGCAACATCAGTTTATTTCGGGTGCCCGGGTCATGTGCATTTAGCTGGGCCAGGCAGCGGGCAAACTGGGCGCGCTGAAACTCGCCGCCAGACAGTTGCGTAACCTCTCGGCTGGCGAGCTGCTCAAGTGCCAGCTGGTTGATGAGTTGATCCACCACGGCAGCTTGTTCGTTGGGGCTTTCTTGATAAGGGTAGCGGCCCATGGCGATAAGCTCGGTGGTATTAAAGGCAAAGTTAACCCGATTGTGCTGCAACAGCACGGCCCGCTGTGTGGCCAGCGTTAACGGGTCCATCGTATTGAGGGGTGCGTCGCGCCATAAGATCTCGCCATGATAAGGAATATCATCGCAAATCGCGCTCAGCAGGGTCGACTTACCGGCGCCATTTTCACCCAGCAAGACAATAAACTGACCGGCTTTAAGCGTCAATGACACCTCAGTCAGTACCGGTTTGCCGCCACGGGTCACTGTCAGGTTACGACATTCAAACATGTGCACCTCGTTTTTGTTGGATCAGCAAATAAACAAAAAACGGACTACCGAACAGGGCGGTGATCACACCAATGGGCAGCTCTGAAGGGGTGACAACCAGACGTGCCAGCCAGTCGGCCGTGAGCAGTACCACACAGCCAAGTAACATACTCAAAGGCAGCATACGGCGAAGAGCTGGGCCGACCAGCAGGCGTGCCAGATGCGGGACCAGCAGGCCGACAAAGCCGATCATGCCCGACATAGCAACGGCGCCACCTACGCCCAGCGCAATCAAAAAAATCACTTCATTTTTCAATCGTCTGACGTTAACGCCCAAATGTCTGGCATCGCGCTCTCCGAGCATCAAAGCGTTGATCTGTTTACGACGAATAAACAGCATTACGATACAGATGAGGATCAGCGGCGCACCATATTGCATCGCAGGCCAGCTCGCACCGGCCAGTGCGCCCATCTGCCAGTAGGTCATCAGGCGCAGCGAGGTATCGTCGGCAAAAAAGCTAAACAGTCCGATCAGGGCCATGGCCACGGCATTGATGGCCACACCGGCAAGCAGCAATACCGTGATCTGGACCTGACCCTGGTGGCTGGCAATCCGGTACAATAAAGAGGTGATCGCCAGAGCTCCCAGAAACGCAGCTGGTGCGACCATGGACTCATTAATAAAGGCAACCTTGGGCGACAGTGCAATCACGGCTATGGCCGCTACGGCCGCGCCCCCGGTTACGCCCATCAGGCTTGGGTCCGCCAATGGGTTGCGACACAATGCCTGACTGGCAGCACCACTGCAGGCCAGTACACAGCCCACCAACAGTGCCAGCAGCAGCCTGGGCAAGCGGATCTGAGTTACCACACTCACATGTAGCTGGCTGATGTCCTGAACAAAAGCGTCGGGCAATATGGCAACCAGAGGCATGCGCCAGTCCCAGCCAACCGGGCCACTACTCAGAGATAACCAGGCAAGCACAATTACCATGGCAGCGCTTAGCCACAACCAGAACTGGTGATGGCGCGCCGTCAGAATAGCAAGTGTGGGTGTCATAGCGCAGATTGCTCCCGATAAGCAGCAAGTTGAGCAATGGCCTCGGGCAATCGAGTGGTCATGCCCATCGACAGCAGAGAGTCCATGACCAGTAGTCGGCACTGCTGCGCGGCCGGCAGTAATGCCAGGGCACTTTGCTGACAGAACTGCTCAGGGCCACCCAGGCTATACACAACATGGCTGGGCGCCACCAGAAAATCGGGCGCACTGACCAGCATGGCCTCGCGATTGAAGGGTTTGTAGCCGGGGGCCGTTGCCAGATTACGGATCCCTGTGTAGCCAAACAAAAGATCAGGCACAGTTTCTGGGCCCGCCACGGTAACACCGCGATCGCCCGCAGAGAGAATAAACAGGGCGCTGAGCGACGACGGCGGCGCTTTGGCAGGCAAGGTTTGTTTCAGGCGGGCGATAAGACCCTGTGCCTGGCTTTGGCGGTTTAGATCCCGGCCCAGCTGACCTATCAGGTTAAAGAGTTCATTAATATTGGTTGGCTTATCGTACAGGTTCAGTTTAACGCCTGTGCTGCGCAGCTGGGTTAAGACTTCGGGCCTGCCACTGCCTTGTAATGCCAGGATCAGCTCGGGATGTTGAGAGAGCACCCCTTCAGCTGCCAGATCCCGATAGTAGCCAACTTTGGGTAATTGAGTTGCTTGAAGCGGCGAGGTACTGGAGGTATCAACCGCCACAACGTTTTTCCCGCCACCCAGAGCGAAGACGATGTCCGTTAGGGAGCCGCCGGCGATGACGACCCGCTGAGCTGCGAGTATTGGGTTGCTGAGCACTGCTAGCACAATCAGAAACACAAGTTTTTGCATTTTTTATCCCGTTAAATTCAATTGTATCAAGTGGGTCTGGGTATTTGCTTACAGTTTATTAATCCATCAAAACAGACAGCCTGATAGCACGTCCCCGGTCTGAAGGTGATTCTACGTAATGAAAATGCATAAATCTACATAAATATAAAAATGCAAACCATTATCATTTGCAAATGAGTTTTAGGAACATTATAGTGCTCAGCAAAATAGTTCTGTTTAATTCCCTGAATGAGGTTTCTAATGACTTTAAAGCACAGCAGTATTGCGCTTGGTGTAGTGGCGGCACTTTTTGGTACGACCGATGTTAAGGCCGATGAATTTGAAAAGTCGGCAGACGTGATTGTGGTCAGCGGTTCACGGGTCGAACAGAAGCTGTCGGATGTCGCAGGCAGCGTCAGTGTGGTGACCGAGCAGGCTCTGGAGCAGGAAGTTAGTATCGACCTGGCCTCGGCATTTCGTTATCAAACCGGTATTACCACACAGGGCAGTGCGGGTAACGCCCAGGCGATCACCGTGCGCGGCATTGGCGGTAACCGGGTTGTGTATATTAAAGATGGTCGTCGACTCAATGATGCCTACGAAGGAGGTCAGGGCTTGTTAATCGGCCGTGGTTATCTGGACTTAGAAGGTGTCAGGCAAATCGAAGTTGCGAAGGGGGCTGCATCTTCACTTTATGGCTCTGACGCACTCGGCGGCATCGTCGTGATAGCCACCAAATCGCCGTCTGATTATCTGGCGGATGCCGCCAGCTATGCCCATCTCAGCGCCGGTTATCACGGTGCCAGTGATGAGCAAAGCCTCAGCGGCGTGTTTGCAAAGCGCCTTGGCGAGCATGCTGCATCGGTCCAGTTGACGCGCCGAGATGGCGGCCAGACACAGAATTATGATGAAACCTTACCTGAGGCGGACTACACCTCTACGGCTGCGGTACTCAAAGGTGAGCTGACCCTGGGGGCGCAGTCCAGCCTGTTAACCACTTTGGATTATTACACGCAGGAAACCGAGCAGGTACTGGCAGCCCAAAGCCACGAAACAAAGGAAGAAAACGACAGCCTGTCAGTGTCTGTACTATATAATAGCAGCGCGGCAACCACCTTGTACGATAATCTGGAGGCCCAGGTATACTTCAGCGATTATGAGCAGCGCAGCGACCAAACTCGTGCTGGTGCTGACCGCTCAGGTCCTTACGTTGATACCAATGACTATCGCTTTGAGCAGCAGATTGTTGGCACCCGATTGGTACTGGACAAACAGTTAAACGTTGGCGATGTTGCGCACCAACTCGTATATGGGGCTGATTTCGACCAATATGACACGCAACGCCCGCGTTATAAGTCACGGCGCAACCTGCAAGGCACATTGGTTAAAGATCATGAGCCACAAAAAGCGTTCCCCGGCGCGGATACAAGGCTGATTGGACTATTTGTCCAGGATAACGTGACGCTGCTGCCCGATACCTTGAGCGTAAATGCGGGCTTGCGACTGGACAGTTATCAGATGGACCCTAAGCAAAGTGCGTTGTACACCGACGGTGTCTTTGAAAAAATTGATGCAACGGCTTTGTCGCCTAAACTGGGCGTGGTATACAGCTTGTCCCAGAATCTCAGCCTGGTGGGCCAGTATGCCCGTGGTTTTAAGATCCCGCCCCACGATCAGGCTTATCAGAGTCACGGTGTTGAGCCTTTCTACCAGATCATCCCCAATTCAGACCTGGATCCGGAATACAGTGACAGCATAGAGCTGGGCTTAAAAGGCAATTTCGATAGCAGTCAGTTTTCCGTAGCCGTATTCCATTCGACTTTTGATGATTTTATTGCCAACCAACTGGTACGCACTGAGCCGACCTTTATTCCCAATGTCAGCAAACAGGTGTTTCAGTACCAGAATATTGAAGAAGTAAAAATCAAAGGGGTTGAAGCCAATCTGACCCTGTGGCTGAACGACCAGCTTGCCATCGACAGTGGCCTGACCTACCTGCATGGTAAAAATTCACAGACCGATGACTACATAGAATCGTTGAGCCCGCTTAATGGCTTTGTTAAAGCGCGTTACGAATCTGAGCAGTGGTCGCTGACAACGGCGTTGCGTGCTGCCAGTCATATGGACAAAGTCCCCTCTGATGCTGCAATCAAAACCGCTGGCTGGGCCACGGTCGATGTGTTTGCAGATTATCAGTGGCACAGCTGGCAACTCAATGTGGGGGTCTTTAATTTGTTGGACAAGGAATACGTTAATTACGAGCGGGTTGCTGGCAGTGCTGCCGACACCAGCTTGTCTCAGTATACAATGCCAGGACGTTATCTGGCGGCCAAAGTTAAAATCACCTTCTAGTCAGCACAGTTAAAGGGCTACTCTATATAAAGAAGGGTGTCTGTTTTACGGCCCTTCTTTTATACTTATGCCCTCAGATGCGATATCGCCCAGGCAGGCCATCGCATTCACACAATTTAGACGTCATCTTCTGTCAATTACCAAGCATCTTCATCATTTGGTAATAAAATGGATTTCACACTTGCAATGCGTGAAAAAAGACGTACAATTCCCCAGCTTCCCAAAGTGGGAAGCAAATCTTATTAATGAAAACAGTCAATCTATGTAGAGGACGGTATGGTAACTATTCGTTTGCAACGTGGCGGCGCTAAAAAGCGTCCATTCTATCAAATCGTGGTTGCGGATAGCCGTTTCTCGCGTGACGGTCGTTTCATCGAGAAAGTAGGTTTCTTTAACCCAATCGCTGCTGGTCAAGAAGAAAAACTTCGTCTAGACCTTGCCCGTGTTGATCACTGGGTAGGTCAAGGCGCTGGTCTTTCAGATCGCGTAGCGAAACTGGTTAAAGACGCTCGTAAAGCGGCTTAATAGGCGTAAGTGTAACCATGAGTCAAGAAAAAACCTCGACAATCGTTGTTGGTAAACTTGGTGCTCCTTATGGCATCAAAGGTTGGCTTAAGGTGCATTCATTTACTGATGATCCCCAAGGGATCTTCGATTTCAGCCCATGGTTGATAGGTCAACAAGGTAAATGGCAAACCCTTGAAGTGAGTGACTGGCGTCGTCACAGCAAGGGCTTTATCGCCAAGTTTGCGAACATCAACGACAGAGACGAAGCAATGGCACTGACCAATGCAGAAATCTCAGTGGATGTAGAGCAGCTCCCTGAATTACCAGAAGGGGAGTTTTATTGGCGAGATCTCATCGGTATGACAGTCGTTACGACAAAAGGGTATAACCTGGGTCATGTTGATGACTTGATGGAGACAGGATCAAATGACGTTTTGGTTGTGAAAGCAAACAAAAAAGATGCATTTGGTCAGTCTGAGCGCTTAATTCCATTCCTGACAGATTCTGTTGTGATTGAGGTTAAGCACGAAGAACGAGAAATTACTGTAGACTGGGATCCGGCGTTTTAATGAGTGATCAGCAAAAACTATGGGTTGGGGTGATCTCACTCTTTCCTGAAATGTTTGACGCGGTAACTCAGCAAGGTGTCACCGGTCGGGCCGTAAAAAACGGACTGATCGACTTTCACTGCTGGAATCCGAGAGACTATGCACTGGATAAGCACAGAACCGTTGACGACCGACCTTATGGTGGTGGTCCGGGCATGCTGATGATGGTCGAGCCTCTCAAACAAGCCATTCTCGATGCCAAACAGGCAGCAGGGGAAGGCGCTAAAGTAATTTATATGTCTCCACAAGGGCGGAAGTTAGATCAACAAGGTGCGGCCGAACTGGCTCAATCCGAAAAGTTGATTTTAGTCGCTGGTCGCTACGAAGGTATAGACGAGCGGATCATCGAGTCGTATGTCGACGAAGAATGGTCCATCGGGGATTTTATTTTAAGTGGGGGTGAACTGCCCGCCATGACATTGATTGACGCTGTCGCGCGATTGGTGCCAGGTGTGTTAGGCCACAACCAGTCTGCAGAACAAGATTCGTTTTCAGACGGCTTATTAGATTGTCCACACTATACTCGGCCAGAAACGTTGGATGGAAAACAGGTGCCTGCTGTATTACTCAGTGGAAACCACCAAGCGATAGCCGAGTGGCGCTTAAAGCAGTCACTGGGAAGAACTTGGTTACGCCGTCCAGACTTGTTGCGTAACCTAGCTCTGACTGAGGAGCAAGCACGTTTGCTTGCTGAATTTCAGCAAGAACATGAAGCTTGTGGCTAGAAGACAGTTACTCCTAGGAATGTGAGAAATAAAATGGCAAAAGTAAACCAAAATATTATTAAAGCGCTTGAAGAAGAGCAGCTTAAAACAGACGTACCTGCGTTCGGCGCTGGTGACACAGTTGTTGTTCAGGTTCGTGTTAAAGAAGGTGACAAAGAGCGTCTACAGGCCTTTGAAGGTGTTGTAATCGCTAAGCGTAATCGTGGTCTTCACTCTGCATTCACAGTTCGTAAAATCTCGAACGGTGAAGGTGTAGAGCGTGTATTCCAAACGCACAGCCCTCTTATCAGCAGCATTGCAGTGAAGCGTCGTGGTGCAGTTCGCCGCGCGAAACTTTACTATCTGCGTGAGCGTTCTGGTAAGTCTGCACGTATTAAAGAAAAACTTAACTAATACGTTGCATTTACCAATGCTTAAAAACGGGCCACTCTTTGAGTGGCCCGTTTTGGTTTTTATACCTATAATTCCAATCCGCTTTCTTATCCTATTTCTTCCTGTTAGACTGGGTGTATCTTTTGGTTTACTGAAGTAAATAATAGTTTACACTATGGGAATGAGTCAAACATCTGAACTCGCTTTGCTGCGGGAGAAAATTGACGCCTGTGACAGCGCGTTGGTTGATCTGCTGGCACAGCGCCGCGAGCTTACCGAGCAGGTTGGTAAAATTAAGCAAGCCACCGGGGCGCCTTTACATGTGCCGCAGCGCGAAGCCAGCCTGATTGAGGCCCGGCGAGCACAAGCAGAGCAAAAAGGGGTCAATCCGGATCTGGTCGAAGACATTTTGCGCCGCATGATGCGTGAGGCCTATGAGAATCAGCAAAGTGAACTGGCGTGTGCAGCCCCTCAGCTATCGCCTGTGGTGATCGTGGGTGGTGCAGGAGCAATGGGCCAGCTGTTCGCCCGCCAGCTTGAGCGCTCCGGGTACCAAGTACGCATACTCGACAAAGCACAACAGGCGAAGCAAGAGACGATCCTGGCCGATGCCAAACTGGTGTTGCTGAGTGTGCCTATTAATGCTCTGGAGCAGGTGATCAATGAGTTGCCTGAGCTGCCCGAGGATTGCGTACTGGCCGATATTACCTCGGTTAAGCAAGCGCCTTTGCAGGCCATGATGAACAAACATGCAGGTCCTGTGGTTGGCCTGCACCCCATGTTTGGCCCGGATATTTCACATTGGGTGAAACAAACCGTCGTAGTGTGTGACGGCCGAGGTGAGCAGGCGTATCAGGGGCTGCTTGAACAATTGCAGATCTGGGGCTGTCACCTGGCAAATATGGCAGCGAAAAAGCACGATCAGGCTATGCAGATCATCCAGGTCATGCGCCACCTCACGACGTTTGTATACGGTCAGTTTTTGGCCCGCCAGTGCCATACACTGGAAGAGCTGAGAAGCTGCTCATCGCCTATTTACCAGCTTGAGCTGATGATGGTTGGGCGCTTGTTTGCGCAATCGGGAGAGCTCTACACCGACATTATGCTGGCACAATTTGACGAAGTAGAAGGCTTGCTTGCCAGTTATCAGGATACCTTTGCTCAAACCCTGAGTCGCTTGCAGGCAGGTGATAAAGCGGCGCTGATGGCGGCGTTTGAAGAGGCGAAAAGCTATTTCTCGGACAGTGCACAAACCTTCTTACGACAAAGTCGCGGTCTGCTTAATAAGGCCAATGACGCAAAGGTCATTTCTTAATGCACTGATGGCAGAGCGAGGCAAGCCTCGCTCTCGTTTTTTACACCACTTCCACTGCCTGCAGCGATTCACTCTGATAGCAACCCAGAATGCGCACATACTGAGTATGCTCTTTCAGAGATTCCAGGGCACTTTGCACCAGCCTGTCTGCAACATTGGCTTGCAGGTCAACATAAAACACTTCTTCCCACGGGTTACCTGGTACCGGGCGTGACTCCAGCTTGGTCATATTGATATTGTGCTCTTTAAACACCATCAGTGCGTCGGCCAGTGAACCGACTTTTTGTTTGGTGGCCATGATAAGGCTGGTCTTGGTTGGAATTTGCGTCGATACCTGAAGCGGCTGACGCGCAACCACAATAAAGCGGCTGTGGTTTTCTGCCTGGTTAGCCAGGCCACTTTTGAGGACTTCCAGTCCAAACCCTTTGCCGGCTTGTGCAGAGCCGATGGCGGCACTGTTTGGCGTATCAGCTGCCAGTTTCAGTGCGCTGGACGTAGAGTCACAGGTTTCCTGTGTTAGATCACCAAGCCCCTCTAAGAAGCGGCTGCACTGTGCAAAAGGCTGGTGGTGAGCAAAAATCTTATTGATGTCTTTAAGTGTTGTGCCTTCTTGTGCCAGCAAACAGTGCTCAACACTGTGTGTCACCTCACCAATAATGGAGACCTGAGCGTGCTGTAGTAAGTCAAACACTTCGTTAATACTGCCCGAGCTGGTATTCTCAATTGGCAAAATACCATAGTCTGCCTGGCCTTTTTCAACCGACTGAGTAATGTCGGAAAACGTCTGACAGCCAAGCTCAACTAAGGTGCCCGGACGGCGGCTAAAATACTTATGACACGCAAGCTGGCTATAAGAGCCTTGCCCGCCGAGATACGCGACTTTATGGGTATCACTCAACGACTCCTGGTTCAGGCTCTTTTGTAGCATTGCTTGTTGATTTAATACCGAGTCTTCGAGGATCACCTGAAAAACGTTATTGATATAGAAAGGGTCCAGACCCAGAGATTTCCCGTAGCTGATCAGTTTTTCCAGCAGCGCCAGTTCGCGCGCTTCATCTCGGATCGGTTTGTTATTGGTGATCTTATACTCTAAAACGCTGTGGCTCAGTCTGCGGCGCTTTGCCAGCAGGATCAGCAGTTCTGAATCAATTTCATTGATGTCCTTGCGCAGGGCATCCAAAGTATCTTGTGTCATAGGTCCTCACTCCCATTTTGCCAAAAAAAAACCTCCCAGTGTGGGAGGCTTAGCTATCTGAACTTTTACACGCAAACAGTTAAGCCTCTTCACCTAAAGAAGCTAAAAAAGAAAAAATAGTTGCGTGTGTTTAAAGTCATAAATCTGTCTAATTTGTGGTGCTTAATCTAATTAACGCTATTATTAGCACAGATCATTTTAACTATACAAGCCCGAATGTTGACATATCTGGCAAAGTGTTTGGCGAGGTTCCCCATGATCTGGTATATTCTGCGCACTCAATATAGAAAAACTGTAACTAGCTAAAAGGTTTATCGTGGGCTATCGACGACCTGTGTCTCGCTTTGGTTTTAACTCGCTCAGTGTCAAGCTCCCGCTGCTCACTGCCGTTGTGTGTTTGATGGCCGGCGCCATCGCAGCCGCTTTGCTGCTGAAAACCGAAGAAAGGCAGCTAGTTTATGAAGAGTTTCATAAGCTGAGAGTGCAAAGTGAACAAACCTTGATGCATTTCTCTGAATTTCTGACCTCAAAGAAAAAGCTGGCTCAGCAGGCCAATATGGTGGTGAGTCGCGCTTTGTTTACAGAGCAATCTGGACACACGGCGACACAGCATCAGGTACAGCTTAACCATACCGACGAGCGTATTAATAGCATTGCAGCGAATGGCATTTCAGCCGCTTACCTGCCCGCCGAGAACCTGAATGAGCGAACTCAAACTCTGCTCACTGAATCTGAATATGTGTGGAACTCTCTGTCTCCTTTGCTGTTGCAGGATTTTTTCAATTTTTACCTGTATACCACAGACGATTTTGTACGTATCTCGCCGCCAAACTCTTTGCTGGTAGAGGGCAAGGGAGGCAATCATTTCAGCACCCATGCACTGCCTTTACTGCGTGAAGAACTTAACCCGACGCGTCAGGCGCTATGGTCC
Source organism: Pseudoalteromonas rubra (assembly GCF_000967655.1). Lineage (GTDB taxonomy): Bacteria > Pseudomonadota > Gammaproteobacteria > Enterobacterales > Alteromonadaceae > Pseudoalteromonas > Pseudoalteromonas rubra_A. The sequence goes on along the minus strand of NZ_JXYA01000052.1, from coordinate 23,095 downwards.
GGGATCCACTTCGATGAAGTCTGGAGCAAATGGGTCGTCAGTGTGCTGGTTCCCGTATACGTAGACGACACCTATCAAGGGTTTACTGGCAGTGATCTGGAGTTAGATGTGCTGCTGAGACACTTGCCTGAAGCCAGTGAGGATCTGGCGTATATCGTCTTTGATAAGCAGGGGCGCGTGCTATCTGCACCTAACATGGGGATCCTGGCGCATAACAACGAGCTGGCAGATAAATCATCGTTGCCTCAGGCTTTTAAACAAATGATTGAGCGTACCTTGCAGGTCAATCTGCCCAGTTTACAAAGTGAATTCGGTTATAACGAGGCGGCCTATTTGGCGAATGTTGTTCATCTGACGGAGCTGGATTGGTACATAGGATATTACAAACAACGAGATACCGCGCTGTTTGCACTCAACGATTTAAAATGGAAGTTCTCGGGTCTATTTATCCTTTATGGCTTGTTTGTGTCTTTGCTGCTGCATCAGATAATTTATCACCTGATCCTTAAGCGCCTTAATTACGCCGCCGATGCTTTGAATTCTTTTGGCAAAGGTCAGCTTGACCATCCCGCACTGCCTGATGCACATGATGAGTTAGGTGTACTGAACGCGTCAATCAATGATATGAGTGGTGAAACTCGCAAACTGATCCAGGGTTTGAATACCCGGGTATCTGAAAAAGAATCGGCTCAAAAGCAGGCCAACCGACTTGGCAAGGCGGTAGAGTTCTCTGGTACTGGAGTCATAATTACCAACGACAGGTTTAAGATAGAGTATGTAAACCCCAAAATGTTGGAGATGACTGGCTACAACGAAGCACATTTTATTGGCTCACCTTTACTGGCTATCGTGTCAAAAGAAATGGCCATCATCATAGACGACATTGATTTTGATCTGCGCAGTCGCAATTACTGGCGTGGTGATACGCTGCTGCAGGGCGTGTCGAATGAACAGATCTGGGTCAGCCTCAGTATTTCTCCCATTCGCGAAGATGGCGGGCGGATATCCAGTTATGTTGCGTCGGCTCAGGATATTTCCTTTGTGAAAGAAAGCCAGCGCAAAATGGAAGAACTGGCCTATTTTGACACCCTGACTGGGCTGGCAAATCGCACCTTTTTCCGCATGCAGCTACGCAAGTCGATGGCGCTGGCCGAGCGCGGGCACTACGCTTTTGCCCTGTTTTATTTTGATCTCGATGAATTCAAGCGGATCAATGACACCTTGGGCCATGATGCAGGCGACCGTTTACTGGTTGAAGTGGCAGACAGACTCAAACAGCGACTGCGCGCAGAAGACACCATAGCGCGCCTGGGCGGCGATGAATTTGCTGTGCTGCTTAGTGGTATCGAGAGTCGGGAAAACGCCATGGATGTGGCCTACACAATCCAGCGCACACTGGCAAAGCCCATTCGTCTTGGTAATAACGAAGTGATTATCAGCGCCAGTATTGGTATTACCCTGGCCCCGTTTGATAGCAAAGAAGAAGAGCAACTCCTGAAGCATGCCGACCTGGCCATGTACGAAGCCAAAGCAAAAGGGCGAAATACCTTTCACTTCTACTCACAGGAGTTGGATGCGGCAGCTAACGAGCGGTTATATATTGAAAACGAGCTGCGTCAGGCCATCAAAGAAGGGCAGTTTAGCCTGCGCTATCAGCCTCAGATAGACAGCACCACAGAGCAGGTTGTCGGCTATGAGGCGCTGGTGCGCTGGTATCACCCTGAAAAAGGCTTTATTGCGCCAACTAAGTTTATTCCTATCGCTGAGGCGACCGGCATGATAGTTGAGCTGGGTGCCTGGGTACTGCGTGAAGCCTGCCAGTTCTCAGCCCGCTTGCGCCGCAGTGGACGGGCTGCGGATATTTCTGTCAACTTGTCGGCACGCCAGTTTAAAGACGTCGAATTAATCGAACACATTGCCACGACGCTAAAAGAAACCGGTCTGTCTCCCCAGATGCTGCATTTAGAGCTGACAGAGAGCATGTTAATGGGCGATGTTGAAGCAGCCATAGAGCAACTACTGGAAATGAAGAAGCTTGGCGTGTCTTTGTCTATAGACGACTTTGGTACGGGCTACTCGTCATTGAGTTACCTCAAGCGTTTTCCGGTCGATGTGCTGAAAGTCGATCGCTCCTTTGTCAAAGATATCCCCGAGGATTCCAATGATATGGAGATCACTGCGGCAATCATCGCGATGGCACAAAAACTGAGTATGAAGGTCATTGCAGAAGGGGTGGAGACTGAGGAGCAAGTGGCATTCTTACAAAGAAATAACTGCTTTATTGTACAGGGCTACTATTACAGTGCGCCCCTGACAGAACATGAGATTTTGCTGCAAAGCCAGCATCCGGACATTGGCCAGGCCAAGTAGGCCTGCTGTGGTGCACTGATAGCTGACTTTGCACGATACCGGGATCAGCCACCGGCGATTTTAACTTTAAAACCCTGTGCTTCGAGCAGCGCTTTAAGTTTATTACGGTCGTCGCCCTGGATCTCAATCACGCCGTCTTTGAGCGCGCCACCCTGACCCATCTTGCTTTTCAGCGTTTTTGCCAGTTTCTTCAAATCGTGTTCAGCCGGGTCTATGCCAACAACCAACATAACACCTTTGCCCTTACGACCTTTCGTTTGTCGCTCAATACGCACTGCGCCGTCTTTAAATAATTTTACTTCTGGCTCAGCCGGGGTTTCGGTGTGTTTGATCCGGCCAGACTCGGTGGAATACACCAAACGACTCTCTGACATTTTGACTCTCCTGTTAATAACTCTCGCCTGCCATGGTAACAAAAAGCGTTTTGAAGCGAGATAATTTTTTGGCTAATTCCACTTATCGGTTTATATTTAAAACAACATCATGGATACCAAAATTCAACCAAAGTAGGAGCTTGCAATGAGCCTGAGCAAAAATGCTTCAGCGGACGGAAAAACTTTAACGATTCAAATCAAAGGAAAGTTTGATTTTAACCTGGTCCAGTCTTTTCGTCAGGCCTATGCCGAAGTAGGCAGCCAAACGGAGAAGGTGGTTGTTGATCTGCGTGACACCGATTATATGGATAGCTCCGCATTAGGTATGTTACTTAATATGAAAAAAACCTTAGGCGACTCGGTATCTAGCATCCAGATCAGTAATTGCAGACCTCAACTGAAGAAGATTTTACAGATTTCACGCTTCGATAAGAAATTTGATATCGACTAATCCACGAGGGACTCGTGCATGTTAATTTTGGTTGTGGATGATCAGCCACTCAACTGTCGATTGCTACAAACCATGCTTGAGCACCAACACTATGATGTGCTGGTGGCAAACAATGGCCAGGAAGCCCTGGAGGTGCTTTATCAGCACGATGTAGACATTGTCTTGCTGGATGTCATGATGCCAGTGATGGATGGCTTTGAGACCGCCCCCAAAATCAAAGAGCATGCCGGTGATGTGTATTTACCCGTGATATTTATCACGGCCCTGGAAGACCACGCTAGTTTTGAAAAGTGCCTGCATGTTGGTGGCGATGACTTTATCCACAAACCCTTTGATCGGATCGTACTTTCTGCAAAGATCCGTGCCCATGCCCGCACGCGAAAACTCAGTAAAGAAGCCCACGAACAAAAAAAGCAGCTCGAGTATCACTACAACCAGATTGAGCGCGAACACGAAATTGTAGAGCATATCTTTCGTAATGCCTTGTCCGGTCAGGAGGACTTTGCCGACTTATGTGACTATCACCTGTCTCCCGCCTCTATGTTCAACGGTGATATGTTTCTGATGGCAAAAAGCCCGATTGGTGGGTTTTATTGCCTGCTGGGGGATTTCACTGGTCATGGCCTGGCTGCTGCGGTCGGCGCGCTCCCGGCATCGAAGATTTTTTATACCATGGTGCAAAAAGGCATGGCGGTGAATGACATTGCTGCCGAGCTGAACAGTTCATTGAATACCTTATTGCCCGGGCACATGTTTTGTGCCGCAGCGATTATCGAGATCAGTGGCTCCGGGCGGAACCTGTCAGCCTGGCTGGGGGGCTTTCCCGACATCTATCTGATAGATAACCAGGGGCAGGTGCTTAAAACCATAGAATCTCAGCATATGTCGCTAGGGATCCTCGATGAAGATGAATTTGAGCGTAATACCTTGCACTTTGAAGTTGAGGTAGGCACACGCCTCGTGATGGCAACGGATGGTATCATTGAAAGCGAAGCGCCCGATGGTGAGCTGTTTGGCGAGCAAAGGTTGATCGATGTGCTACGCTGCAAGGTTGATATTTCGACCAGAGATATTATTCAGCAGGTACGAGAATACAGTGGTCACAAAGAGCAACAGGACGATTTAAGCATAGCGATCATTAACTGCTTACCTGATAACTCAAGTGAGGCCCTGCCGCCCGAATATTCTACTTTGCCATTTAATATTAGTATTTCGCTGAATGCACAGCAGATGCGCTTTACCGATCCAGTACTCGAGCTGGTGGACATTTTGTCTAAAGTAGAGGGCCTGCACGCCCACAGATCCAATGTCTTTTTGTTACTGTCAGAGGCATATAACAACTCGCTGGATCACGGCGTTTTGGGGTTAAAGTCGGATTTAAAAAATCAGGATGATGGTTTTATTGAGTATTACCATCAGCGGGCTCGTGCACTGGAAAGCCTCAAGGATGCGCTGATCATTATTAATGTCCGTTTTTGCCCGGAAGAATATTGTCTCGTGTTCAATATTTGTGATTCAGGTAATGGATTTGACCAAAGCTCAACAGCACAGCATCAGTCGCAACAAGAGCATGGCAGAGGGGTTGAGCTGCTCTCTGAAATTGCACGAAGTGTGACCTATAACCAGGTTGGCAATGAGGTTGAACTGGTGTACTCGCTCAGATGAGCCGGGGCCGCAGGCAATTTTTCTTGTAAAAAATAAAATATTCTAATGACACTCTGGTATCCCCCGTGCGTCCGTGATAAATTTGATGGATATTTAGATGTTTGGATGGCCAAATGATTTCTACCTATCTTTCTCATTGTAATTTATCTATCAGCGAAACCGCGGTGGCTGGCCAGCTTAGTGAGCTGGATGCGTATCTTGAAACACATCACCTGGATGCCATATGGTCATACCAAATTCCGGAGCTTGGAGAAGGGGGGAGTTGCAGCCTGTTTGGTCACTTACAGGAAGCCCCTTTTTTACTGGCTGAGTATGTTTCCAAAACTAATGATACTGAGCAGCAGCTGTCGCGTTTACAGACCATTGCGCAATACGTTAAATCCGCCACCGGCGTAGACTGGTTTGGTATTTATCAGGCGCGTGAGGCCGATGGCATGCAGCAGTTGTTGAAGCTGGCCTATTACGGCGCACCAAGTCGACCCTTGTTCCCAATTACCGACGCATTTGCTGCGACGTCAAACAATATCCAGACTTTTTTGTCTGAGCAGGCCCGGGTTATCAATAACATTCCGGATTATGTTGCCAAAGGTGGCGAATATTATACCTGCGATCCTAAGGTGCAGTCAGAGGTTTGCCTGCCGCTTTTAGATCCACAAGGCAAGTGCCAGGGGATCATAGATGCAGAAGCTTTTGAGCAAGAGTGCTTTGATGAATACAAGCTGGCAGTTTTAGTTGCCGCTTGCATCCGCGCAATTGAAAATCTTCCCGGTTAAGCGGACTCGTCTTCGCGACAACTTATGTTAATATGAGCTGAAAGTTAACCCCTCGACAAACGAGTCAGAAAACCTCGTTAACGTTAATTAGGAAAGAGAGAACCATGTTTTCAGAACTAAAACCACTTCCGACGGATCCAATTCTTGGCCTGATGGCTGCCTATAAAAAAGATACTAACCCGAATAAGATTGACCTGGGGGTTGGGGTGTATAAAGACGAGCAGGGTCATACCCCGGTTCTGAAGGCGGTAAAAAAGGCAGAAGCGTTTCGCCTGGAAAATGAAACAACCAAATCTTACATTGGTCTGGCGGGTAATCTGGATTACTGCGATAAGATGGAAAAACTGCTACTGGGTAATGAGCATCCGGCGTTGCTGGCCAATCGCATCAGAACAGCCCAGGCACCAGGCGGCACAGGGGCTTTGCGCGTTGCGGCTGAATTTATTAAGCGTTGCAATACCGATGCGACTGTTTGGGTAACGACCCCGACCTGGGCAAACCATATCAGCTTGTTCGAAGCGGCTGGTCTGACAGTTAAAGAATACCCCTACTATGACTATGAGAACAAAGGCCTGTTATTCGATGAAATGATCGAAGCACTTAAGCAGGTACCAAAAGGCGATATCGTATTACTGCACGCTTGTTGTCATAACCCAAGCGGTATGGATTTAAACGCAGAGCAATGGCAAATCGTGGCAGAGTTAGCGAAAGATTCGGGCTTTACACCGCTTGTTGACATTGCCTATCAGGGCTTTGGTAGTGGCCTTGAAGAAGATGCACAAGGCCTGCGTCTGCTGGCTGCAACCGTGGACGAAATGCTGATCTGTTCTTCGTGCTCGAAAAACTTCGGCCTGTACCGTGAGCGCATTGGTGCATGTTCATTCATTGCTAAAGATGCAGTCGTGGCGGATGTTGCTAATTCAGTATTACTTAGCGTTGTACGCAGCATCTACTCAATGCCTCCTGCACACGGTGCGGACATTGTGAACACGATTTTGGGTAGTGAAGAACTTACTCAAGAGTGGCATCAGGAGCTGGCAGAGATGCGTGACCGTATCAATGGTCTGCGTAGCTTGCTAAAAGACAGCCTGAATGCGAAAGGCACATCACAGGACTTCTCTTTCATTGAGCGTCAGAACGGGATGTTCTCTTTCCTGGGCATAGACAAAGCGCAAATTGACAGGCTGCGTGAAGAGTACTCAATTTATATTGTAGGCTCCAGCCGCGTAAACGTAGCGGGAGTAAGCAAAGACAATATTGCTTACTTTGCAGATGCCGTTGCGACGGTTTTGAAATAAGTGCCATTAATATGAAAAAAGCCAGCTTCCGTCGGGAGCTGGCTTTTTTTTTCTGGTCTGCAAGATTAGGCCTGTTTGATGGCTGTGACCTTATCGTCATTCCCTTTCTTACTGGCAGGCTTTTCTTCTGTGTCTTTCTTTGTTGACACTTTGCCGCCTTTCAGGATGGCCATAAAGTCATCTTTTTGTTTGGCAATTTCCAGTGCAAGCGACTCAACCTGTTGCTCACTGAGTGGGACGTCTACTTTCTCTAACATGCCTTCAAGCGCTTCTGCAACATCCAGCATTTTATCATAAGCATCCGCCTCTTTTTTGCTGGTAAACGTCATACGCTCTACTCCATTTCTTTCTACCACATACTTTACGATAACTGCCATGATCACTCTCCACGAACACTGTTTTTATATACAGTAACTTGTCTTGTCAATAATTACAACCGATAAAGTGTTGTTATGCGTTTATACCGCCAAATTTAATCCATGCAGCTCAGCTCGCACCCGCCAGGTCACACTCGACCAGGTCTTAATTTCAAATAAAAACAAACAGCTAGCTTGGTTTCTCTACACTGCAATGAGACCGCTGGTTTGGCCTTAGCATAAGACACAGAAATTAGCATAACAGGGCAAGATGAAAAATAAGCAACTAAAAAACGCTGACATCATTTTGACATATTTACCGATGTTTACTTTATTTTAACTGTGCATATACATCGCAACGCATGCACTGATACATGGACACTTTATTATATGAGGGATCTTACTATGAATATCAAAACACTGTTAGCGACATTGGCGTTGTCCGCCGCACTTCCGGTTATTGCTCAGCCAGAACAAACGCCCGTAGCCGCTGCGCAAGTCGCGGATGCGGTCATTAATGTCAACCGTGCCAGTGCCGAAGAGCTAACCCGTTTACCTGGCATCGGCATGAAAAAAGCACAGGCCATTGTTCGCTATCGCCAGGAAACTGGCGAGTTTCAGGATATGGATGCCTTATTGCGGGTAAAAGGGATAGGCGTCAACATTCTTGCCAAACTCAAAGGCAGGGTCACTTTTTAGCGTTGTTCCAGAGTCGTCTGGTCATCTCCAGGAGCAGCTCAGGCTGCTCTTTTTACTTCATTTCATTGTGTTGTTTCGAGTGCCCTGGTGGTCTGTTGTTCCAGCTGCTTTTTGAAATAAGCCCGTTCAGACTCAGGCAGGTAGCGCAGGTGCAAGTCATAAAATCCCTCGGTTTGATATAGCTGGCGCAAAGCGTCGTTGACGGTTTGCAAAAATTGCCGCGACTCTGGGGTATCAGAGCAGGCAATGTGACCAAGAACAAAAGGTGGATTGTGCGCGATTTCAAGGCTCTGAACTTGCTGCAGCGTCAGTTTGCTTGCATAACGCTGTATTGTCGTCGGATAAGTGAGAATAAAACTGGCCCGGCCGCGCTCGAACATAGCGATTGTCGACTTGTAGCTGTCACCACCGGGACGCCTGATAAGCTGGTCTTTATTGACAGTGGCGAGCTGAGCATCCAGGTAATCTCCATAAGAGCGTTGCGCTTCGGTAAGTAAAGTGGTTTTAGGGTGGGCCCGTAGCAATGCATTGAGGTCCGTCAGCTGGCCTTGTGCATTCACAAAGGAGGATAATTCAATATTGAGCGGTAAAAAGTATAACCTGTGGCTGGGGTACAGGTGTACTGGTAAGCTGAATAAGTACTGTTTAGCGCGTTTTTGTGTTTTGATCCGATTCAGAGCGCAGTAGGGCTGGTTGCTTCTCAGCAACTGGTCAATACGGTTTCCGGGTGCCAGCAGTAGCTGTGGGCGGGTCAATGCCGGTGTGGTTTGCGCTATATACTCAAATACCAGATTATTGGAGTCGGTCGATATATCCAGTGTCTGATCTGAAAATACCATCTTAATGTCCAGTGGATCATCACTGAGTAGCAACAGCTGAGCGCTTGCGATAAATGGCACACAGGCAGACAAGGCGACTGTGCTAAAAAGTAAAAAAGTGCTTACTAAGGTCATATTAGTACTTCTTTAAAACTGGTACGACAGGGATAACCCCCACTCTCTGGGTGGTGCCAGGTAATGCTCGGCCACACCAAATACTTCGGTAAAGTCATTGCCACCGATAAGCACGCGCTTATCAGTGAGGTTGCGAACAAACAAGGCAAGCTCCAGCTGATCTGTGATGGCATGACTGATACGTGCATTCACTAAGGCAAAACTCCCTTGTGCACCCAGCTCAGTATTAAACACATCGTTATACGTTTTGCTGCGAAACCCCCAGTCAAGCCCAATCTTGACGGGGTGTTGCATGGCGGTGTGCCAGTGATACCTGAGCCCCAGGGCGGCGGTCCAGCGCGGCGAGCGCATCAGTTTACTGTCCGTGGTGACCTGAGTGGCAGTACCCACAGAATCAAACCGGGCATCTGTGTATGACAGGTTGCCAGACAAGCGCCAGTCTGGTGCTGGCAGTGCCTCAAAGCTGGCTTCAATACCTCGAATACGGGTTTCTCCGACATTGTCGATAAAAATCTCAAGGCCAGCTTCGGTAGACTGACCGCCTCGTAATTGCATGTCCTTATGCTGCATATCAAAGGCGGCTAAGCTGAGTTGCAAAGTATCTTCCAGTAATTTGGTCTTGTAGCCCAGCTCATATGCAGTGAGGTATTCAGGGTCAAAGGGCTGAGCGGATGTCGGTGAATTAGGTATGCCGTTAAACCCACCGGATTTAAAGCCCCGGGATGCACTTAAGTAGACGAATTGTTTATCACTGAAGTGGTATTCAATGCCTCCCTGAGGAGAAAACACCCGCCAGCTGCGCTCGATAGGGCCGCCATTTTTTTGCCCCTGCGTGTGGCGTGTTCTGTCGATCAAAATGACCCCGGCATTATCGGCATCACTTTGTACCTGCTGCATTTTATCCTCGAAGGTCAGTCGTCCGCCCAGGTGCACAGCCCAGTGTTGTGTTAGTGCATATTTCATGTGGGTAAACACAGCGGTACTCTTAATATCCACCTGGTTGTCAAAGCCACTGTCGATATCCAGTCCAATGTTCAGCGGGTTGCCTGGCCCGCCGATGCTGGTTGGATTATCCAGAGGAGAGCCATCGAGCGGACCCGGAACACTTTCCAGTGCCTGGTATAGCCCGCCGATAAAAACCAAGTCGGTGAGGTGATTGATGTGCTCATCAAAATGGAATAAGCCCACCAGCCAGTTAAGCTGCTCGTCCAGCGCACTGCCGCTGATGTGCAGTTCCTGGCTGAACTGAAACTGGCGCTGAAAGTCCTGAGTATCGCCAATGATGGCCGGGTTATTATCAAAGTCGCGGCCATAAGTGGCATAAAACTCCCGATAGGCGGTGAGTGATTTTAACTGCCATTGCTGGGGCGTTTGCCATTCGAGCGAGAGCAAAACGCCAGATTGATCCAGCGTGTTAAAGTTAGTGCCCAGCGAGGCACTGCGATGCGCATTGCCAAAGATCTGCAGCGGCGGGTAGGGCTCGGCAACACCACTTTGTGCGACCAGGTCGTTATATAGCACCAGCAGATCAGCCTGATCGTTCTTTGCTGCGAGAACAGACGGTGCCGATCCCGAATTGATGCGGCGCTGGTCCAAAGACAGCTGAGCGGTGAGTTGCACACTGGCCTGATAGCGAAACTTGGCACTTGCTGCCCATTCATCCTGGCCACCTTCAAACTCGCCGTTGTCACGTATGACAAAGCCATCGCGGTTGAGGTGAGTGAAGGTAAAGCGGCTGCTGAGGGAGTCGCTGAGTGCAAGGTTTGCGCGCATTCGGACATCCCTGCGCTCGAACGCACCCAGTGTGATTTCACCATCGGCAAACGTGTCTTCGACGGGGTCATGCGTGTAGATTGTGACAGCACCCCCTATGGTATTTTTACCAAAAATAGCCCCTTGCGGGCCTCGTAATACTTCAACCTGGCGCACATCGTATAAGTCAAAAATACCACCGGGGGAGCGGGCGTAGTAAACTCCGTCGAGGTAGAGCCCTACGCTGGGGTCGACCGTGGGCAGCGGGTCAACCTGGCCGATGCCACGAATGGTGATGTTTGCACAGTGTGTACAGCCAGAATTTTCACCGACTGTGGTGACATCAATATTGGGAATAAAATAGGCGGCCTCCAGCAAGGTATTGACATTACGTTCGCGCAGAAACTGATCTGACATGACCGAAATAGAAACGGGTATGGCAAGTGCGTTTTCTTTGACTTTGCGGGCCTCAACCGTTACTTCCAGCAACTCATCGATAGATAAGGCGAACACATCGGTGTCATTGCCGGGTGTCTTGTGGGCAACAGAACCTGCGCTAAACAACATACAGCTTGCACAGAAGCTTGCGATACGAGGGAGTCTACTTTTCATTGAGTACCTCAATGATAATGATTATTCCAACTCCCTGGAGGAACAAGCAACGCGGATGACCCAAACTTGCGGGTCATTGAGCTTGATTATAGCAGTTATAATACGACTCGTCGGACAGCTTACCTGATTTCAATCGCCAAAGGTGCATTCAGTTAATAACAACAATGTGAAAGGGTATGTCGATAGCATCATCTTGTAACATTTGTTTGTTTTTTGAACTTGAGGATGGCAGAGCCTTTGTGATTTTATGGTGTTGAAACAATAACCAAGAAGGAAGCGAAGTAATGAAACTACAATTAAAAACCAGCAAACTAAAGCGTCTTAATGAACAACATCAACAGTTGGCGCGGGCCAATACCCCTCAGGTAGGCGGCGGTTATACCACGAAGCCCTGGACGGTTTGGTGTGAAGATCTCAGTAAAGGCCCGGATTGCCGAGCTTAAAGCTGACGAGTAGATAAGTGGTGCAAGGCACCACTTTTTTATTGATTGGTTTTGCGAAACTCAACAATGGCCTGCTGCATATAAGGCCGGGCAAACTGGATCTCAAGCGGCACGGTGAGCAAGGGGTAAGCCAACCCGCATACGAGTAACACGGGCAGCAATATCCAGCCTTCGATAAATGCCAGCGCCATGAATAGCGGAGTTAACAGCATTAGCTTGGCGATATTAAGCATAATTTTTTGTGATGCAGGTAGCTGCGCCAACGCCTGCGCTTTAATACGCTGTTTATCACGCAGTGCAAAGTCATCCAGTTCGGTGAGTTTACTCAGTCTGAAAACCATTTACGTCTCATCTTTTAACAATAAATACGGCGGCAAAGGCGATAAAGCAGACGCTGTAAAGTGCGAAAATCACTTCCATCCAGCCTGGCATCGACAGACCCGCAAAATACCAGTCAATATTACCACAATCTCCGGTCGCCGCGAAGAAAGCCGGCAGCCATTCATGTAAAGGCATAAAGCTTGGGAAGTTAGGCACAAAGTCACAGGTAAAGGCGAACGGATCTGTGGTGGTTTGCATCGCAATATGCTCTTTTGCCAGCAACCAGCCCCAAATTGCTGAAATACCCCAGCAACTCATGGCGATGAACCTGACAGGCAAACTGGTCGGTGAGGCCAGGCCAATCAAGCCAGCGACCACAATGCCAAGCACTGCGGTACGCTGATAAATACACATAATGCAGGGCTCAAGGCCCATGGCATACTGAAAATACAAGGCGATGGCTTCCAGCGTGAAAGCAGACAAAAACAACACGCCCCAGGCAAGTCGGGTACGAGAAAATTCAGCGAGTTTATTCAACATAAGTGTTCCTTTTTTTGCCCGTTATTATGGCGCTGTCATTGCATCCGGGCAACTGGTTTCAGACTAGTCGTGCGGTTTGACTGCTGAATGCAATATTAGTTTCCGGGACAGACTTATTTCAGAGGTTAAATGTGTTATCTTCTGGGCAATTTAACAGTAAAGGAAAAATAAGCAATGCAATCAGTTGTGCGTGTTGGCGTGGCCGTAGTCATAAAACGTCAGGGTAAACTGTTACTGGGCGAGCGTATTGGTGCTCACGGGGCGCATACCTGGGCAACGCCTGGAGGGCATCTTGAGGTGGGCGAGAGCATTGAGCAGTGCGCACGTCGCGAAGTGTTGGAAGAAACTGGCCTGGAACTAACGCGGGTCACTCCAATGGGCTATACCAATGATGTTTTTGAGTCCGAAGGCAAGCACTACATCACCTTGTTTATGCAGGGGGAGTGCGAACAAGGAGAGCCACAGCTGTTGGAACCCAATAAATGTGTGCAGTGGCGCTGGTTTTCACCCAATGCCCTGCCAGCACCATTGTTTTTGTCGTTGCGCAATTTATTGGCGCAAGACCCAAGCGGACTTGACTGAAAAACTGAGTCCTCCAGTGTCATTTCAAGATCTTATCCTGGTAAGCAGTGCCACAACGTGTCTGCTGTTTGTGTTTTTACTGCTGTCTTTGTCGCACCAGCAGCGCACTAACAGCCGCTACTTGCTGGTCTACTTGTTATTAATCGGCGCGGTGCAGCTGGTGGACATTGCCAGCAAGCCGGGTGACACCCTGCACCTGTTGATCGGGCCACTGGCGCTGATGCTGGGTCCGCTCTTTTATCTGTATGTGACGTCACAGACCCCTTGTTCAAAAGCCAGCCCGTGGCTGCGAGTGTTGCTTTTTTCTCCGGCCGCCCTGGTGATGTTGCATTTGCTGCTGTTTAAGGGGCAGGTGATTGCCACGCCTGTGTTCAGTCACAATACGGTCTTGCATTCAATTGCTCTCATGGAGCTGATATATGTGCTGGCTGCTATATCGCAATTACGGCATACCTCGCATGTGCTCAGTCAGACTGCGGATGGGTCGGCGCCTGTAAAGCTGAGCTGGCTGAATTACTTATGCTATCTCAACCTGATCATACTGTTGCTGGAGACTGGCTACTATATTGTTCGTCAATTCGATGTGTTGCCAGCAATGAATAGCAGGGCATTGCTCAACACGGTATTGCAGCTGTTTTTACTCCTGATTGCCTGGCGTGCGGCTCACGCACCCCAGGTTATTTTTACTGAGCAGCAGCGCCAGGCTGCGCGTCAGAAATATCAAAAGTCTGGTCTGACGCCCGCGCTGTCAGACTACTATGGGCGCAAACTGGATACCCTGATCCGCGACAAGCAGCCTTATCTGGATAGTGAACTGACCTTGTCGGCATTGGCGGAGCAAGTTGGGCTGAACCCGCATAATCTGTCGCAGTTACTCAATGAACATCTGCAGACCAATTATCATGACTATATAAACCACTGGCGGGTCAAACATGCGACTGAGCTGCTGAAGAATACCAGCCGCTCGGTCGAAGAGGTTGCCTATGACTGCGGGTTTGGTACCCGGGCCGCTTTCTACACGGCATTTAAAAAACACCACCAGCTCACGCCCGCTAAATGGCGTATTCAGTTTCAACGGCCTGACAGCGTACGCCAGAGTAACTCAGCCGGGCCCGATGGATAGTGCATCAGCCACCATTTTGAGAGGCCCAGTTGTATCATCCAGACCGTGGCGATAGTTAAAATGGCCCCTGCCGCCCCGGTATTGGCGTAAAACCCCAGCCCGTAAAACCACACAGAGCATAACAGGCTTTGCAGCAAATAGTTGCTCAGCGCCATGCGTCCAACCAGGCTCAGGTAGCCCCGCAAGCGACTCAGCCAGCCTCGCAGACTGATGTATGCCAGCAAAGCCATGTAACCACAGGCGGTAAGTACAGATCCCCAGTAATTCCACAGTGTATGCTTAAAAAAGTAGTCCGGAAACAGCCACTGTTGCTGATGATTAAACCATAACCCGGCCAGCGACATAGTGATCCCAGCGGAGATAGTGCAGAGCGCAAAATAGCCATAAAAGCGCCGTGAAAGATGGCCACTGATAAAGCCGAACCGGTACAACGCCAGGCCAATCAGCATCAGGCCGGATACCCGGAATACGCCCCAGGCGGGAAAGGTTGAAAGGTGAAACTCCCTGGCCAGCTGGGCGCGCATCGCCAATTGTTCAAACCAGCTGCCAGAGAAAGCGTCCAGCTCTGCCTGGCTGATAAGGGCGCTGTGGGCAAAGTGCTGGGTTATCACGTCAAAGAGTATGTGCTCGGGCAGTTGTTTCAGGGCGGCAAATGTCGTCAGGCTGTTGATGGAGCCGACAGCCAGTATCGCCAGGCCACAAAGTAGCATCAGCCCAGCCGGGGCGCGGACAAATAATAAAGGGATAACACCGCACACGGCGTAATACACCAGAATATCCCCATGCCAGATCAGGTACGCATGAACGAGGCCAAACGCGAGCAGAATGAGTTGTCGTCTTAGGTAGTAACCATAGGGAGGTTGGCCAGCCTGTATCCGTTTATCGCAGATCAGCGCGGTACTGGCGCCAAACAGCATAGAAAAAATCGCCATAAACTTCTGATCGGCAAGCAGGTGCTGGAGCTGCCACCAGAGGTGCCCCAGCGATGACTGAGCCGATAGCATCAGTGGTGAAAAATAAGCCGCATAGGGTTCTGAGAACAGGCGGATGTTCATCAGCAAAATGCCCAGTACGGCAGCGCCTCTGATGACGTCCAGTAAAGTATGTCGGGATTGGTTCACGTCAGGTCTCGGTAAAATGTAAAAGAAGCCAGACGCTAACATACTGAGCCGGAGTACTTGGTCAATCTGACCGGAATTGACATGGTAGCACGCTTACAAGGCACAGCCATATAAACTAACTAATTGATAATAATGATTATAAATGTTGTCAGACTAGATTTTATGCGTAAGTGGTTTGAGGCGTTTTCCGGCCAGCTTCACCAGGCGCTGAAAAGTCGGGCAGGCGAGGTGATTGGGGGCTGGGCAGTGAGCTGCATGATGCAGACCATCGCGGATAGCCTGCATAGAGGCAATCTGCTTATCCAGCTCAGCGGTTTTTGCTATCAGCAGTGCACGATCAATATCAACGCCCTGAGGCAGCAGCATCCGGCCAATTTCATCCAGAGACAGGCCAACGTGACGGCCCAGGTTGATCAATGCCAGTTTCTCCAGTACTGAGGGGTCATAATAGCGGCGCAGACCGTGGCGTCCTGCACTGCGGATCAACCCTTTTTGTTCATAATATCTGAGGGTGGAAGGCTTGAGCCCGGAGGCTTTGGCGACATCGGCAATATCCATGTGGTTCTCTTTTATGTGAAGGTGAAGAAAAAGTGTGCCTGTCAGGGCTTGACCTAAAGTCGACTTTAAGTTGTAGCATGCTTTATATCACTTGACGAGAGGAGACCGTGATGAATTTTGATCCTATGTGGGATGTACGCTTTGCTGGGCCTGATTACGCGTATGGCACTGAACCAAATGATTTTTTAAAGGCTCAGGTTAAACAATTAAAAGGTAAACGTGTGTTGAGTCTGGCAGAAGGAGAAGGGCGCAATGCCGTGTACCTGGCAAAGCTGGGCTTTGAGGTAACAGCGGTAGACGGCTCTGTTAAAGGGATAGAGAAGGCGCAAAAGCTGGCTCAGGCAGTGGGTGTAAAGGTGCAATTTATTCATGCCGATCTGAGTAAGTTTGAGCTCGGCAATCAATGTTGGGATAACATTATCGCTATTTTTGCGCCATTTGCCCGTCCGTTACGTGAAAAATTGCATCAAGGCGTGGTGCGGGCGCTCAAGCCCGGTGGTGTTTTTTTAACGGAGGCCTACGCACCAGAACAAATACATTTTGGCACTGGCGGCGGCAGCGATGTGAGCACCATGCTGAGTGCGACTCAACTCGCTGAAGAGTTAAGCCCGCTGGAATGGAAACACCTGCAACAGCTGGAGCGCCAGGTGGTCGAAGGCCAGTATCACACAGGCCTCGCCGCCGTGGTTCAGGGCGTTGCCATAAAACCACTCATCAAGCCGTAAAAAAGGACGGCTTAGTCGGGGAATAGTCCCTTTAATGGGGCTTTTCTCGGCCTTTGTTGAATGCTGTTATAAGGTGGAACAGATATGCCTTGTTAGTTGCAAATCATCTGGTACAATCAGTGGATTATTGAGTTGCAGAAGCCTGTTGGTGTGCTACACACTGAAGCACAGGCTTGTCGACGTACCTTATGTTGTCAAAAGTGGTGCTAAATGAGAATCTTTAAAGCCAAGAGCCCAGCAGGTTTTGCTGAGGAGTATATAGTTGAGTCAATTTGGAATGGCGAATTCCCTCCAGGCTCGATTTTACCAGCCGAGCGCGAGCTGTCCGAGCTTATTGGTGTGACTCGCACCACGCTGCGTGAAGTACTGCAGCGTCTGGCACGTGATGGGTGGTTGACTATCCAGCATGGCAAACCAACGCGGGTAAATAATTTCTGGGAAACCTCTGGTCTGAATATTCTTGAGACGCTGGCTCGCCTGGATGAAGATAAAGTGCCTGAACTGACCGATCAGCTGTTGTCTGCACGCACCAATATCAGTGCCATTTATACCCGTGCTGCGATTAAGTTTAATCCACAATCTGTGATTGATATTCTGTCTAAGCATGCAGAAGTGGCCGACACAGCAGAAGCCTTTGCCGAGTACGACTACCGTGTGCACCATCAGCTGGCCAGTGCCGGGAACAACAAAATCTACGTACTGATCCTCAATGGCTTTAAAGGCCTTTACTCAAAGATTGGTTGTCATTATTTCTCAGATCCGCGCACCCGTGAGCTGGCTCGCGAGTTTTACGCCGATCTGACAGCGCTGGCAGAAAAAGGTGATCATGACGGTGCCATTGCACTGATGCGTCGTTACGGTCATCGTTCTGGTGAGATTTGGCAGCAGTTGCGTGGCGACATGCCAGACGACATCATGGACTAAGTTTGACGGCTCTATGATAAAAAGCACCTCAGGGTGCTTTTTTTGTGTCTGCAAACTCTGGTGATATTGGTTATTCGCTGCGCCATCAATTTATTAGATGGCTGCTATCGGATAATTCGATTGTATCCTTTTGAAGGAACAGCATACACTGAGCGCCAAATAATACCATCTGGTATAGGGGTTGTTTTTTTATAAAACGCCTCAATAATAAGTGACAATTCGCAGTGATACAGAAAAGCGTTGCCTGACATGGCATGTTGCTCTGTGTGATTGTGAGACTTTGGAACTCAAACTAACTATTTGGAGATAACAATGGGTGTATTAGTAGGCCGCAAGGCACCTGACTTTACAGCAGCTGCAGTTTTAGGTAACGGTGAAATCGTAGATGGTTACAATCTACATGAGCGTATCAAAGGTAAGAAAGCGGTTATTTTCTTCTACCCACTAGACTTCACTTTCGTTTGTCCTTCTGAGCTAATCGCATTTGACAAGCGTTACGAAGAATTCCAAAAGCGTGGTGTTGAAGTGATCGGTGTATCTATCGATTCTCAGTTCTCTCACAACGCATGGCGTAACACGCCTGTAAACGAAGGCGGTATCGGTCCGGTTAAATATGACCTGGTTGCTGACGTGAAGCACGAAATCTGTCAGGCGTATGACGTTGAGCACCCAGAAGCAGGTGTTGCTTTCCGTGGTTCTTTCCTAATCGATTCTGAAGGTAACGTACGTCACCAGGTAGTAAACGACCTACCTCTTGGCCGTAACATCGACGAAATGCTGCGCATGGTTGACGCGCTGGCGTTCCACGAAGAGCACGGTGAAGTATGTCCAGCTGGTTGGACTGAAGGCAAAAAAGGTATGGACGCAAGCCCTGAAGGCGTTGCTAAGTTCCTGTCAGAAAACGAAGGCGACCTGTAAGTTCGACTGAGTTTTTCTGAAAAAAACCCGCCTTGTGCGGGTTTTTTTATACCCCGGTTTTGCCCTGTCATGATGTACGTCCCATTGACCTTTTCTGATTGAGAAGTTTAATCAATTCAATTGAGCCATATGCCAGCATCAGACTGATAACGGGTGTGGCCAGTAAGCTCAACAGTGTTATTTCATTCAGCATGTTATTGTCCTTTATCTTGCGCTTGCTGGGCTGTTTTTTGTTCCGGTGTTAAAGATTGGATAAGCGCCGCTTTGGTGCTTCTTTTCAGCTCAATCAGGTTCGCTTTGATGGTCTGACTGACATGAGACTTAATCTCGCTGAGCACTTCTTGCGTTACGGCTGCGGTCGCATTGCTGGTAATGGTGCTGGCATTGACACTGGCTGCGACGCTGGTATTGCCTGCGGCGACAGCGCTGGTGCTTAGGCCAAGAGTCAGGATAAGCATGCTAAGTTGGGTTGCAGTTTTCATTGTCTGGTTCCTTTTGGGTTAGTCACGATGACGTTAATGTGTTAGTCGTTCTAACTATTACAAAGGTTGTGCCAGCTTAAAGAAAATTTTTAATGCATTGAAATATATGGAGTTTTGCTTTTTTGTTTTAGGCTGGTCACAACCCATGGTGAGGGTTTTGACCAGCCTGAATAGCGGTTTTCACCAACTTTTGGTTAGTTTTGTTCAAGTAGCTGGTAGATCAACTGTTTTACAACCTGGGGCTCGAATGGTTTGTCACACAAGGCATTGACACCAGACTGCGCGATATTGGCCAGATGTGTTTCATTGGCCTCAGAAGACACCATCAGGATGGGGACATGGTTATGCTCGTTGGAGTTACGAATGGCCTCAGCCAGCTCCTGACCGTTCACTTCTGGCATGTTGTAGTCGGTGATGATCAAGTCAAACATGGTGTCTTGCAAAATAGTCAGCGCTTGTGCGCCATGTTCGGCTTCGCTGACTCGGGATGCGCCCAGGTTGTTGAGTACCCGGCGGATATGATTACGTGCCAGGCGGGAATCATCCACGACCAGGATCCTGAGTTCCTGAATATCATACAAGTCCAGCTCTAACTCTTCCGGGGATAAAATATCCAGGGTCGCATTGAGGGCTTTGCCAAGGTGGGTTTTGTTAAAGGGCTTAGGCAGAATAGCCACGACGCCAGATTGTTTAAAGGCTTCCAGTTGCGGCCTGCGGGTTTCACTGGAGATCAGCATAAAGGGCAGCTGATGGTCTGCTAAAACCGTATGGATATGCTGCAATAACGTGAGTGCGTCACCATCTGGCAGATAGAGTGCACTGATCACTAAGTCGGGTTTGCTGCTATTCAGGCTCTCTATGGCGGCCGCAAGTGTGTCCACACACTCGATATTCTGGATCCCTTCTTCCTGAAGTTCGTTGCTGATGATCCGTCTTTGGGTCTGGGACGGCTCCAGGAGTAAGATGCTCAAGTCTGAGCTTAAAAGTTCATTCATGGTTTGAGAGTCAGGTTACAATAAAAAAGAGTCAGATTAACTGGCAATATAACGTATTTGTTACCGTGTCGCTAGCTTAGTGAGCAGGGTGTTAAAACGGGATCTCGGCGCTAATTTACATCTAGCGTGAGAAGGCGCACAAAGTAAAAACAAAAACTCAGTCAGCGGGTGTTTTGAGAGGGATTTGATAAGGGCTGGGATGAAGGGCAATACGCACATTGGCGATGGCCCAACATTAAACTTAGCGACGAAATTCCATGCTTTGGGGTAAGTCTACCAGGATCAGCACGGCGCCTTTGCCGCCATATTCCAGCGGTGCCTGGTGGATAGCCAGGATATCAGGATGCTGCACCAGATATTGCGGTACTTTGTGCTTTAACACGCGCTCGCCAATGCCATGGACCACGCAGGCACAGGCCACGTGCTGTTTTTTACAGGCGTGGATCAAGGCCGCCAGCTCGTCTTTCGCAGTTTCTTTGTTCATGCCGTGCATATCCAGGATCAGCTCAGGCGCATAGTCACCACGGCGCAACTGTTTGGCCAGGTATTTGTCGGCACCCGGGCGGACATAGTTGACGGTGCCATGTGTATCTATATCTGGTACATATTCGTCCGAGAAGTAAAATTCAGCCTGATGCTGCTTCTTTTGCTCGGCGATGACTTCACCCTTAAAGCGCGTCTGGCGCCTTGGCTGCTGCACGGTATCTTGCTTGAACTGACTGGTGCCCGAGACGGCTTCGCGGAACAGGGCGAAATCGTCGGCTGGCAATTGTGAGTTTGATTTATCTGTGTTCATAGCGTCATTTTAAAGAAAAAAAGCGTAAAAACCTAGCGTAAAAACCGTTACAATGCCGCCATACTTATAGTAGTGAGAGCAACTCATGAGCGACTCTGTTATTTCTCAGGCGATGGCTGAAGAAGCCTATCAGGATTTAATCACCATTCAGGACTGGTTACGCTGGACCGCCAGCCAGTTTGCAGGCAATGGTGTGTTCTTTGGACACGGCACAGACAACCCGTGGGACGAGGCGGTCAGTCTGGTTTTGCCATTGCTGAATCTGCCTGTTGATGCACCTAAAGAGCTAATTAGCGCACGCCTGACACACAGCGAAAAAGTCAGGCTGGTAGAATACCTGCGATTGCGTATCGATGAGCGCATTCCGGTTGCCTATCTGACCAACCAGGCTTGGTTCGCGGGACTGCCTTTTTATGTCGATGAGCGCGTACTGGTACCACGCTCGCCCTTTGCTGAGCTGATCGAAACCCAGTTCAAGCCCTGGCTAAAGTCGCCGGAGAAAGTGACCCGGATCCTGGATATGTGTACAGGCTCTGGCTGCATTGCCATTGCGCTGGCCAAAGCGTTTGAGCAGGCTCAGGTGGATGCGGTTGATATTTCGTTTGATGCGCTGGCAGTGGCCGAGATGAACATCCATGACCATCAGGTCCAGGAGCAGGTTTTTGCTATCCAGTCGGATGTGTTCAGCGGGGTGCCCGGACAGCAATATGATCTGATCGTGGCCAATCCTCCCTATGTGGATGCGGAAGATATGGCGGACTTACCAGAGGAGTTCCATCATGAACCTGAGCTGGGTCTGGCGTCGGGAGAGGATGGGCTGGATGTAACACGCACTTTGCTACAAGAAGCCGCAGCACACCTCACCGAAGAGGGGCTGCTATTTGTCGAGGTGGGTAATTCTATGGTACATATGGAAGCGCTTTATCCCGGTGCGCCATTTACCTGGCTGGAATTTGCACGCGGCGGGCTGGGTGTCTTTGTGATCAGTAAAAAACAATTACTGGATTACTTTAACGACTAAGCGTTTTCCTGTGGTCAGGGAAGCGCAAAGGTGTTTTTTGGAATGAGGAAAATCAATGGCAGGCAATAGCATAGGCCAGTTATTCAGGGTATCGACCTTTGGCGAAAGTCACGGCGTTGCACTGGGTGGTGTGGTGGATGGTGTCCCGGCGGGACTGGAACTGGACGAAGCGGATCTCCAGGTCGACCTGGACAGGCGTAAACCCGGACAAAGCCGGTACACGACGCAGCGTCGCGAGGGGGATGAAATTAAAATACTCTCTGGCGTGTTCGAGGGCAAAACCACTGGCACCAGTATTGGCTTATTAATCGAGAATACCGATCAGCGCTCTAAAGATTACAGTAAAATCCAGGACGTATTCCGTCCCGGCCACGGTGATTACAGCTACTGGCATAAATACGGACACCGCGACTATCGCGGCGGCGGACGCTCGTCAGCCCGGGAAACCGCCATTCGTGTTGCAGCCGGTGGCATAGCGAAAAAATATCTCAAGCAAGTGCATGGCATTGAGATCCATGCCTGTCTGTCGCAGCTTGGGCCGATTAAAGCCGAGCAGTTCGACTGGCAACAGGTCGAGCAGAACCCCTTTTTCTTTCCCGATGTCACTAAACTGGATGCGCTGGATGAATATATGCGCGACCTGAAAAAACAAGGTGACTCGGTCGGTGCAAAGGTAAAAGTGGTGGCCAAAGGCGTACCTGTTGGTCTGGGCGAGCCGGTATTTGACAGACTGGATGCCGAACTGGCGCACTCTCTGATGAGCATTAATGCCGTAAAAGGCGTTGAGATTGGCGACGGTTTTGAGGTGGTAGAGCAAAAAGGCTCAGAACACCGGGATGAACTGACACCCGAAGGCTTTACCAGCAATCATGCCGGTGGCGTGCTGGCCGGCATTTCGACTGGTCAGGATATCATTGCCTCGATAGCGCTTAAACCGACGTCGAGCATTACTATCCCAGGTCAGAGCATTAACACCCAGAATGAATCGGTAGAGATGATCACCAAAGGCCGTCACGACCCGTGTGTGGGGATCCGGGCTATCCCGATTGCCGAAGCCATGATGGCCATTACCCTGATGGATCATTTGCTCAGACAACGTGGGCAAAACCCGCATGTTGACTTGCAACATGGCCCAATTGCGGCGCAAAGACCTTAACAGCGCCGCCGGGAAAAAAGCCAGCGTTTTTACGCTGGCTTTTTTGTCTGTATGGTTTATCCCAATTTGCTTAATTAAGTGTTCTAT
>NZ_JXYA01000051.1 GCF_000967655.1 Pseudoalteromonas rubra | reverse complement strand
CAACCAAAACGGTAATGTACTATGAAAGCACATGAAATTAAACCTATGAGCGCAGATCAAATTAAGCAAGCGCTCTCTAAAAAGGGCGTTTCGCTCAGTGTTATGGCTGAAGCCATTGGCGTTTCGCTCACAGCCGTCTCTGGCGTGATCAGTCGTCAAACCCAGTCTTTGCGCATTGCAGAGGCAATCGCCAAAGTCCTGGACAAACCCGTCGGAGAAGTATTTTCTGATTGTCCGCACTATGTTTCTCCCCGTAAGCACCGCCGTCAGGATCAGGTGCAGGCCGTTCAACAGCTACTGGCCTCGTAAGGGCTGAGTAACCAACTAATCAGTAACTGAGTTACCGACCTTACAGGAGCCACACAATGAAGCTGATCACGTTTTACATAGCACAATGCTATCAGCGCCAACAAAGCCGCGTTTTGTTGTTGGTAGAGCCTGTTTACAAACACCCGACGTTCAATATGCCTGTACTGGCCCAGCGCCAGGAGAAGAGTTCGCAATGCCTGTGCGCTCACAGGTTTAATATGTTGAACCGGTTTGTCGTCTACACACAGCCACTCAAGCAAGTTATTAAACTGATGGTTATGAAAGCTGGTTTGCATGGTTTGATCCTCTGTACTGGCGATGATCAAATACTAGCCAGCCAGGTGGGGCAAAGTGAAGTTCCAAAAAAACTGAATTTTTGGAACGGCAAAATCCCTGCTACAGCATTGCAAAATGGAGGCGATTATGACCAAGCCTAAACGCCGCCAATGGAGCCGGGTTGTAGCGCGCAGCCTGCCGGAAGCCTTGCAGCTGTGTAAGGAGCACGCGCAAGCTACACGTAATATGAGCGTACCACGTATTGCAGACAGAACCGGTGTAAGCCCCGATATGCTGTACAAGTATTTGGGTAATGGCGATATGCCTGCCAGTTTGTTGATCCCCTATATGGCCGCAACCGGGCGTGAATACCCATTGCAGTACATGGCACACAGCCTGGACAAGCTGGTGGTTGATATGCCCAAGGGTAAAAAGCCCAGCATGCCCACGCTGAGCCACCTGAACCAGTTTGCTAACCAGGTGATTGGTATGACGATGCAACTGGAGGCAGGCAATGGCAACGCGCAGCATGTTGCTGAACAGATTGTGCTGCTGATGCAGGATCTGGCCTATCACAAGCTCGAAGCTGAACAGCTCGACGAACCACAACAAACCCTCGACTTACTGAATTAACGGAGCCAAATGATGACACTCAAAGACACAGATCTGCCTAAAAAACAGCATCGCAGTCAAAAATCCATTGCCTGGCTGGGTAAGCAGGCCACACCGCAGGGCCCAAAAACCGTGCACCTAATGACGATGGACCAGCTAAAAGCCATGGCCGCAAGCGCCGCTATTCAGGAGTACAGATCATGAGTTTACTAACAACCCCTGTAGACATTGCACACATAGATGTT
>NZ_JXYA01000050.1 GCF_000967655.1 Pseudoalteromonas rubra | reverse complement strand
CACTATGCACCCTTTTTCACTTAGTAACACACAGCAAGAACAAGTCACTGGCGGTCTAAACGGTGAGGTGATCACCAATCAATGGATGTGCGAAACAGGCGGACCAATTCGCGTTACTATGGCTATCCCTGAAGATGGCAACGATCCGTTACCTCCGATTTACCCTGTAAAAGACATCATGTAAGAGGAACAAGAACTATGCATCCTTTTTCATTAAAAAAAGAACAAGAACAATTGGTTACAGGCGGTCTGCGTGCGGGCATTATAGATATCACACTGGCTGAGGGCGAAACCGGTGGGCCAATACACGTGACGATGGCAATTCCCGAGGATGGTGATGATCCGTTACCGCCGTTTGAGCTGATATAACCTTGCATTAAAAAGCTGTAGCACCACGTGATGTGTGCTACATGATGTATTGAAACAATTAATATCAAAGGAAAAGTACATGAAAGAGTTAAATTCAGTTAAAGAATTAGCGTCAGTCACGGGTGGTATTGGTATCGGCATCGGCCTGGGTGATCCGAACGACCCGACACGCACTATCTGCTAATAAATTGCAGATACCCAGAATTACTTGTTGTTGCGGGCTGGATGTAAATTCAGCCCTTTTTGTGTTTCCATCGCGCTGTATCATGTGACCTGCTGGGGCATTACAGGGCATGATAAACATGGACCATGTAAGATCGCTTTTGTCCGTCACAGAGGGTATTGTTTACATCATGGCAGCGATGGACCTTTAAAGGGAATATTATTAAATTAGTGAAGTTCACAGTATGTTTCTATATATCAGTGGCTTGAGTTTTGACCATAAGAACGGGTGGGAAGATTCTTCACCGTTAATATTACTAAATTGTTTTGTTTTTGTGATTTACTATATATTATCGTTGAAGATGAAATGAAAGAGTCACTATTATTGAAAAGATGTGACTCATACTGATTTAATAACTTGCCATTCGCTATTGTCCCTATCCGAACTCAGTCAGGGATAAGGTGAAAGGATATGGGATCATGAGTCACCATGAATGAAGTAAGATTTTCAAGGCAGGTCAAGGAGGTTCGGTTTGGTGCCTGGATACTAGATCCAAAGCATCAAAGCATCACTGATGGAGAGGTTGAGCGGGAGCTTGAACCCCTGTTGTTTCGACTGCTTTGCTACCTTATCATCAACAATGAGCAGATCATCACTCGACAAAACCTGGTAGAAGATGTCTGGGCGCAACACTATGTCGATGACAACGCGATCAATCGTGCAATGTCAGAATTGCGAAAGATCCTTAAGTCTGAAAAGCAAAAAGGAACGATTGTAAAGACGCATTACCGTAAAGGGTATAGTTTCTTTCTTGAGCCAGAAATTGTTTATTATGAGCATGTTGAAAAACCGTCGACGTCTTACGCAGCGGCCAATACTGACTCAAACACCCCCTCCACTTTGCCTGAGCAGCCTGTACTTTCTACCCAGCAGCATACTGCAATAGCTGATAATCATGGCAAACGTGCGCTGCGGTGGCGTTATGTGTTACTACCTTTACTCCTCATCTTGGCTCCACTGGCTTGGTATATCCTGCCGGCAGGCCTGTTTACAACAAACCAAGAGTCTCATTTACTGACCCGCAGTAAGATAGAAGAAAGTGTGCTTTCCTGGTTACCTGGTCGTTATGCCACGCTCAACCTGTCTCCCAATAAACAACAGGTTGCCTTTTCTTTTATTCAGTCTGATAACAAAAACTATGCGCTGGTGGTGAAGTCTCTGGAAAGTGGGCATGAAAAGCGCATTGGCAACCCGGGTGTGAATTACTTCCCGGTCGGGTGGTCGGTTGATTCCAGCTTTATTTATTATCGGGCTGTGAGTGAAGAACAGTGTCAGGTGTGGCAACTGAGTGCAGATTTTATTACCAGCAACCGCCATGTTTTTGATTGCACGCTGCACTATACAACGGGTGGTGGCGTGTCGGCAGGGCGCTTTGTCTATTCCAAAAGTGGTTATCGCAACCGCGATGAGTTGTCTGTATTAACGAGTCGCGATCTGAGCAGCGGTGATGAGTTTCAAATTACCTCACCCAACCTGAATTCTTATGGCGACCGTTTTTTAACATATATTGCTCAGAAGCAGGTGATCCTGTTTGAGCGCAGACAGTATGAATCCAACGAGCTGTATATGACGGATCTGGACGGTGGCAATCAGGTTAAGTTATTTGAGTCGGCAAACCGGATCTGGGCCGTAAACTATAATGCTGAACAGGATTTGGTCAGCTGGTTTGATAATACCGCAAATCAGCTATACCGCTTTTCTCTGGCGCAGCAACGACTACATAGTGTTGAGCAACTTCAGACTGCACAACAATATGCGAGCTCTCAAATACTGGATAGCAATACCTTATTGATGGTGAGTTACCCTTTTCAGGCAGATGTATTCTTATTAGATCAGCAGACTTTCGCTCTGACAGAGCTTATTTCGAGTCCACTGGAAGACACCTCCGCCACAGAGGTGGGTGACGAATTTTTATTCCTGACGCGTCAGGGGGATCAGCGTATCGTGAGAAAGCAGCAATCTGATGGTCAAATTGTGCCGCTGGCGCTGCCACAAGATGGTTACACTGCGTTGCGCTATAACTCAGCCAGTGATCATTTATTACTCCAGTATAAGGATAAAATTGAAGTATATAAGCTGTCGGATATGACGTTAGCTGACAGTATTGATGCCGAGGGGGTCGTAGTGGCAGCTGAGTTTATCGGACCTCATGAGCTGGGTTATGTGGTGGTCGATGATCATAAAGTGAAAAGCCGAGTGTTTAGCTATTCTCTGACAGATAAAAAAGTCACGCCACTGCCAACATCGGATTCGTTGTGGATAGGGCGTCTTGATGACGAGCACCTGGTGTCTTTGTCTTCCAGTGACAAAGTTGTACTTTACAATATCCAGTCTGGAGAGATAACCCAAACCATTGATTTACCACAGGTGAAGTATAAACACACGCTCGCTATTGGCGAGGGGGATATCTACCATTCAGACGGTGAAACCATCTACAAGCTTGATTTTAGTACTCCGTCAGTGATCTCTGAGTTTTACCATATAGATACCTCCAAATATGTGATTAGTAATATGAAATACTCTCAAAAGCGGGGTGGGTTAATCTTGGATCTGATTGAAGTTGTGGAAAATCAGTTGATTAAAGTCACGTTGAAAGAGGCAGAGTCATTGTGACATGTCTCTTCAGGCTGTCGCTCATTATGGACGGCAAAGTCGTGAGGCCACTCACCCTACAGCAAAGCATGACATCCTGCCCGGCTGCTCCCTCAGGAGCTGTGTATTCTAACCAGGTCAGCGCAAAAGAGTTGAGTGTCTGGTTTTAGACTAGGCCATCACATGTTTGCTATGTGATGGTCGCCGTATTCTGTTTCAAAACAAGCGCTGTAATGCCTGTATCCAGTAATAAGCGCACCTGTCTCTCTCACTACCTGTACATGAGCCCATTCCAGATGAGTATGAACCCGCTGTGCACGGCGGTAAACCTGATTTATCTTGAGCTTTTCTTTCCCCTCAGGGTGTGAACTTCGGCATCACCCTGTAAGTCGCGTTGCTCTGGCAACCCTCTTCGTTTAATAAGGGCGGTGGCAGTTTTGTCGTAGTCTGATCCTTTGTCTGCCTTGCCAGGCTCAGCGTGCTGTGAAACGGATAATCAACACAGATCTCTTGATTTTTTGTCCAAAATGGAATTATTCGGCAATCGCAGCAATTCTTACACTCCATTATTCGCATATATAACAATAAGTTAAAAAATGGTGCTGGAGGTAAGATAAGATTTAATAATTACCGAATTTGCGATGGCTTGGCTAAGGTAGTTAGTAACGAAACAACACAGTTTCAATCGCACAACTAACCCAAACAGCAGGAGCTGCAAAATGCTTACACTAAAAACAAAAAAGCTAAAAACACTGTCTAAACAAGAGCGCTTAGGTGCCAAAGAAACACGCGTCATTGCGGGTGGCACTAACACAGAGACTTATACTGGGACTGTTGATTCAAAACAAAGGAATTGAGACGCAAAACCTCTGCATCACATTGCGCAAACGAGTCTTTTATCGATAAAAAGCAACCATACTTGCAGTGCATAGTTGTTGTGATGCCCATACACAAGGAAAAGAACATTGCTGAATATGACATTTCCTCTGCTGGCTGCCGGGGTGCTTGCAGGGCAGTTAACACTGCAAGAGCCCAGTAGTGAGTTTTATTACTCCAGAGATTCTGTGACCATTTTGGCCGCCCCTCAAGTGGCAAATGGTACATGGGTCGATAAGGGCTCGGTCCTGGTGACCATCCAACCAGAGCACGGCGATAAAAGTCACGCGCTGATATCTAAATCCGACGGTTACATTGATTATGTCAGCGATAAATTGTCACCTGGGTATCAAGTGATGGCGGGTGAGATGCTGTTTATTATCCGCTCTGCGCGTATACTGGCCAAGCATCAATTGGTTGAACAGATCTCTGTGCCTGATATTCATCCGCAGCAGACGGTTTGGTTATGTGAGCAGGCAAAAGCATGGCCTATGCGTGTTGACGAAGTAACACAAACGAGCTTGCTGGTTTCAACGCATGTACAGGCCGGTGACTATGCGGATCTAAAATCACTCAGTCAGAAGTCACAACTTGCCTTGTACACAGAACGTCATGCCTGTTTGGCTGACAGCATTCAATTGGCGTCCGAAACACACGCTGTTGACTGAATTGGCGCGCATCGCGGCATTTAATTTCTTTGCTGTTCTGCATCCTCTGTTGTTGCCATGAGTCACTGTCCTCTTTCCTCTTAATACAAGCACCTACACCGTTAACCTTGTGCCACATGGTATCGCCAGATACCCCGCATCGGGCGCAATAGAATGTGCGCCAGGTACAGGCTTCATTGTGCTACCACGACTAAGAATTAAAACGCGCTGCGATCAGGGCTCCTTTCTCCAATCGATTATGTGTGAGTGACAGTGCAGGAGAGCTTCGCTTGTGCACATGTGATGGTGGTGGCACTTCAACCTGCATTGCGGTTATACACCGATGCCCTTGCTCAGTTACAGGCTATCTGTTTCAGTCGTATCGCATGAAAGTGGCAAACAGGGGGTAGCCGGATAATGTGGATCCAAAACTCGCGTTCTGATAAACCAAATCGATAAGGGCCGGTCTCGTTTGTAGCTGTATTCCATTGAACTCTGTCAGCGACGCAGGCGCGTTATGGTGTTTCCAGGCCACTGTCTTAAGTGATCCAGACAAAGTGTGTGAGCAGCATAAAATGGCTGAAAAATATGCGGTGAAAGAGGCTTCAATATAGACTCTTATTAATACATACAGAGTTCGTTTCATTCATAATAAAATCTCGTAATTGTATGAAAATAAAGCTAATGTTCTTGTTTTTGCGGTTTTGACCAAGGCCTTTTAGTGGCGCAGTATAGAGACTAGATTGATATGACAACACCACTTGCAATTACTTGATCCGTAAGGAGCCGCCAATGAAAGCACAACTCGAACATTATGCACATGACCTGTTTGCCAGTAACCATGTACTGAAGTCGTCTATTGAGCAGTTTGAGGCGATAGAACAAGGTGATCAACTGTCTGGTGCACTACAGGAAATAGCCTCACAGTCAGGCTATGAGTGCCTGGCTTTTGTTGATTTTATGCCTATGTCTACCACAGTATACGACATGAACTTATACGGTCATTACCACACCACACTAGAGAGCCATCTGGACACGCCTAAGATGTATAGCCATTTTAAGTCGGGTATGCGCATTGCTGCTATGTCGAACTTACTGGCTCATGCGGATGAGCTTGAAAACCTTTACGCACTGCCTTTGCGCGGCGTATCTGGGATAGTGGGTGGACTGGTGTTTAATATTCCTGAAGATGTTGCAAAGCAAAGTAGCATTGAATCTATTGATTGGTATTGGACGCTTTTGTCACCTTACTTGCTCAACGCGGCTTTGCGTTGCCGAACCGTCAGACTCTCGATCACCAAGCGAGAGCGAGACTGTCTGTTGTGGGCTTCAGAAGGCAAGACATCCTGGGAGATCAGCCAGATCCTGGGTATTACAGAGCGCACGGTGAATTTCCATCTCACGAACTGTATAGAAAAAACCCAAAGTGCTAATCGTCAACAAGCCATTGTTAAATGTATTATCAATAACTTAATCTAGTTTTTGTGCGTAAGTTTTACGGCTGTATGCCACCTGCTGAGAGCGATACAGACTAGGGAGATAACCATGTTCGGGTTTGGAAATAAAAAATTAAGTAAAGAAATTATTTGGGGTGTAGGGCCGTCGGAATCCCAACCGGGCAGCCTGCTCCCCACAGATACGAAACGGGATTTATTTGATCTCTAAGCACCAATTGTCGTGCGAAGTGTCCTGTTAGCGCACTATCGTACGGGTGTCGTGCACTGGCTGATCCGCCGGCAAATACTCCGTGGATCAGTGTTGTCGTTTGTGTACGACGAGGCAGCTAAAATCGACTCCACAGAAGCGAAGCCAACCGTTCACTTTTGGCCTTTCATTTCCTCGTCCTGAACACTTGGCGCTCAAAACCAGTGCCTCCTTAGCGACAAGTTTACCCAGCATCTAAAGCGAATGATCCGAGTCGTATCACACTCACAGCACTTAGTCCCTTTTTGATACTGAGCCCTATCACACCGGTAAGGATTGTCGTACTTGTCGCAGTATGAAAGCGTGCGTGATGCGGGGGACGTTGCCAGTACTTGGCGAGCGAAGAGCAAATTATCACATTACAGGCCGGTGGCTTGATAGGCATTTGCTTGAGCAGCTGTCGTCTTATATGAAACGGGTATAAATCTGGCTGGCAACGGCAGCGCTTGATGTCCTGACACAGCATAGTGGTGTGATTCAATAAATCCGGACACCGTTAGCGCCGCCTATACTTGCGCAGGAGGTTTAGCTCAGTACACCTATGCTTAATCAGCTCCAGGAATAGGTCCGGCCTAACGGGTTAAATATTCCTTACTCAGTACATCAACCTTGGGCAGAAACACACGTAATGTGTCCTCGCTGCCAGAAATGAGAGTGGCTCTGTGGCAGTTGTACGCGTAAGCGATGTGCGCCCGAATTAAGTGACTAAATTAAGCGATTGGTGTTATTAGGTGCTGACAGGAAAGGAAAAAAGGGGCCACATTGCTGTGAACCCCTTTACAATCATGATTAGGTTGGCTGAGCGCTTTATTCGTAACGCAGCGCTGCAGAGGGTTTGGTACTGGCCGTTTTAAAGACCTGTGTGGCAACGGTCAGCCAGGTGATAGTGCCTACTAGGGCGGCTGCGATCAGGTAAATGGCATAGGGGTGTGCAACGCGCTCGTTAAAGTTCGTGAGCCAGTCGCTGACCAGCCAATAGGCCAGCGGAAAGGCGATGAGCGCGCTGCCCAGCACTAACTTAATATACTCCATGGCCAATAAGTTGATCAGCTGAGGGCGCGTGGCGCCTAATACTTTGCGGATGGCCACCTCTTTACTGCGGCGCTGGGCACTGAAAGAAGATAAACCAAAAATACCTATGACAGTCAGGACAATGGCCAGCGCGGTGAAGGTGAAGATCACCTTAGATGCCTGCTGATCTCCCTGATAAAGCAGCTGATAGCGCTTAGAGATTGACTCGATATCGGCACCGACTACACCAAGGTGCTGTTGCAACACGCTCTGAACTTCCTGACGCAATTGTGCCTGGTCGGTTCGGGTATGCGCCAGCACGAGATTGGCCTGCGACATGCGGCTGTAACCACAAATAAAGAACAGCGCAGACGATGCATCGCGAGAGGAACCAATTTTAATGTCTTCCACAATCCCAACGACTTTTGCACGGATACTCTGACCTTCTTGATTGCCTACCACCACGCGCCAGGTCTGGCCTATAAGGCTGTCCATATCCACCTGATTGGCCTGCATCGCAATCTCACGACTGATAATGATACTGGCACTGGGCTGCGACTCATCGCCTTGCTGATACCAGTCACTGCTAAACTGGCGACTGAAGTCCCGACCATGTAGCAAGGTGAGGCCCTGGTTCTCGACCGTCTGATAGCCGGTGCCAATAAAAGGGATGGGCATATTAGCGGGATCGGCACCGGGCCAGATTAATCGCGCCGAGGTATTAGTGCTGCTGGTCAGCGCGGTGTCACTGACGCCAACACTGGTGACACCGTCCAGGCGCTGCAGGGCATCCGTCAACGCAGAGCGGCTGTTAAATACTTCAGTGGCATTCAGGGCGCGGATCTCCAGGCGGTTTTCTTTGGCATAGCCGGTGTCGAGCGTGGTGAGAAAGACCAGTTGCTGATAAAGCACAAAGGTTGCGATGATCAGGGTAATAGATAGGGCGGCTTGTGCAACCAGTAAGGACTTACGCACCCAAATGGCCGTGGCGCCACGTTGCAGATCGCCACTAAGCACGCGTTTTGCGTCAAATGAAGCGATAAACAGGGCCGGGTATAACCCCGCAATAACACCCACCGTTACTATGGTCGCACTAAACAGCGCAATAAAGGGGAGGCTGAAGGTCAGTGACAAAGCCTTATCAACCAGCTGATTAAACCAGGGCAGTGCCAGTTCGACAAATACCAGAGCCAGTAAACCGGCGATCAGGGTGATCAGCACCGATTCCAGCAAGAATTGCAGCATCAGCTGAAAACGCGAGGCACCCAGCGCCTTTTTGACGCCCACTTCTTTAGCGCGCTGCGCCGCCTTTGCGGTGCTCATATTAATAAAGTTAAAACTGGCAACCAGGATCAGCAAGATACTCAGGCCAATGCTGATATGGACATTATCGGCAGAGCCATTGGCTTTGAATTCAAATCGGGAATGACCATACAGGTGGATATCCAGCAGGGGCAACAGTGTCACCTGCACCATGTTTTTACCCTTGTATACCATCTCGTTGTATTGCTCCGTGAGCACTTGTTCGAGCTGTGTGCGCGGCTGCTGTGCAGAGTCATCAAACCGGGTGCGCAGATAGACATAGGCATCATTGCTTTGCAATGCAGGCTGCCCGGCCTGTGACGGGGTCATGGCGGCAAGGCCATTAAAATCAAAGTGGGTGTTGTCCGGCAGGTCTGCAAAGACGGCAACCACACTCCAGGTAATATCACCTTGTACCAATGTCTGGCCAATCACGTCGCTTTGGCCAAACAGACGGATCGCTTGGGTGCGCGACAGGGCAAGCTTGGCCGGTTGTGTCAGCGCAGGCGCGAGCTCGCCATGCAGTATATCCAAAGCAATAAACTGAGTGAGGTTATCCGTGGCGGCGAATACCTTGTCTAACTTTTGCTGTTGGCCGCGGATCTGAATATCACTGCCATGACGCTGGCTCAGATTTAGCAGGTAGAATGCGGCTTCAATATCATTGAGTTTGGTAAATTCTTCAGCCATCAGTGGGCTAGACACAGGCGCGTCCAGGCCCATGGAGGGCCAGCTTTGTTCTAGCCTGAAAACATGACTGGCATTGGGCTGGTGGTCATCATAGCTGAGTTCAAACTGGCTATAGAGTGCGATTAATAACGCCGCGCCCAGACCGATGGCCAGCCCGGTGACGTTAAGCAGCAGGTGAAATTTCTGCCGTAAAAAGGCCCTCAGTGCGCCCATCAGATAGAGTTCAAGCATACGCTGCCTCCGGCATGCTGTGCTGAGCCGCCGGGCGCTCATGCGAGATTATTTCACCATCCAGTAGCCGGACCGTTTTGTTGCCGTATAAGGCATCCTGCTCTGAGTGTGTCACCATCACTATGGTGGTGCCGTCTCGATTGAGCTGCTGCAAAAGCTGCATCACTTCTTCGCCATTTTGTGAATCTAAGTTACCGGTTGGTTCATCGGCGAGGATCAGGCTTGGGTTACACACTAAAGCGCGTGCGATGGCGACACGTTGCTGTTGACCACCCGACAATTGCTGCGGCAGGTGACCGGCACGGTGGGCCAGATTAACCCGAGTTAGCATGGCCTGTACTTGTTCCTGACGTTGTTTTTTAGCCACCTTTTGATAGATCAAAGGCAGTTCAACATTTTGCGCTACGGTCAGGTCATCAATTAAGTTAAAGCTCTGAAATATAAAGCCCAGCTGGCGTTTTCTAAGCTCTGCCAGTTGCTGTTCGCTGTAGCGCTCAATGGCTTGATCTGCAAATCGATAGGTGCCGCTGGTGGGGCTGTCTAGCATGCCCAAAATAGAAAGTAAGGTTGATTTTCCGCAACCCGAAGGTCCCATGATGGCAAGAAAATCTCCTTGCTCCACATGCAGGTCGATGTTGTGTAGCGCCGTGGTTTCGACCTCTGAGGTGCGAAAAACCCGGTTAATTTGTTCTAGTTTTATCATGATTGTTCTCGGTTTGTTGAGGTATTAGTTCAGCATTAAGGTGTCGGCGTTATTGAACGCGCTGTAGCTGGACGTGATGACAACATCTCCTGCGTTCAGGCCGCTTAATACTTCGAAATAGTCGTTGTTCTTTTTGCCCAGGCGGATCGACTTTCTGATGGCCTTATTGCTCTCTTTATCAAGCACAAAGACCCAGTTTCCGCCGCTTGCAGAGAAGAAGGCGCCACGGCGTAACATCAAAGTGCTGGCCTGCGCATCCCCTAAATGCAACTCCAGATCAACGCTCTGGCCGCGTTTGAGTTGGGTCAGCTCAGTGGGCAAGTCGAGTTCGACCTGAAACTTGGCGTCTTTCACCCGGCTGTCTATCTTGGTCACAGTCAGTGCAACGGGCTGACCATCGAACAAAGCAATGGCCTGCATATCAACGGTGACCTGGTTGAGGTAGTACTCGTCAACTTCCGCAACCAGTTTGTACATATCGGGGATGTCAATTTGACCCAGGCGATCGCCTCGCGCTTTAGACTCGCCAATCTCCGCTGCCAGTTCACTCACATAGCCATCTGCCGGGGCACGAACGAGCAGGTCTTCGAGGTTTTTACGCGCAAAAGCCAGGTTTTTCTGCAGCATCTGAGCGCTGTCTTCAAGCTGCTCAATCTGGATATTACGGATCTCATTTTCCGCTTTTTGACGCTGCAAGGTGAGCTCTCGGCGCTGTTCGTAGTAGCTCAGGTCTTGCTCTAATGTAGCAATCTGATCTTTGGTGATCGCACGGTGTGTTTGTAGTGCCAGCGCTTGGTTCAGTTTACGTTTCAGGTGCTGGATTTGATGTTCAATTTCCAACAGATCACGACGCAGGTTCAGCTTGTTGTTTTCCATTGTCATCTGAGTATTGCGTAAAAAGTTAAGTTGCTCAGTGACCTGGGCTTCTCTGCTGATCACATCGAGTTGCAGCGACATGTTAGACAGGCGCACCAGTGGCTGGCCTTTGGTGACGAAATCGCCGGGCTCAACATGTTTTTCCTCAACGCGACCGCCCGAGAGCGTATCCAGCAAAATAGCGCGTTTAGGGGCTATGCTGGCTCTGAGTCTGATTTGTTCCGTAAAGGTCCCTCGGATCACTTCTGAGTGAACCAGGGTGCTTTGATCTATGGTCTGTGTCTGTCCCTGTGAGCGGCTATCCTGATAGGCGTAGCTAATTGACAGTAAACTGCCACACAGACCTGCCCAGATTAATGACTTCTTTAGTTTAGTGTTACGTGAAGTAGTAATTTTCTTATCCATGCTCATGGGCTTTCCCCTTTGGAACCTAAAGTGAACTTTGTAGATTAAATATACTTGTCGGATGGGGGCTTAGTTAGCTGTAAAATACAACAGGATCATGATGGCGGGCGCAGAAAAGGGCTACCCATCCATGGGCGGCCCGTGTCGGTGTTTGGTCTGTGAGGTAGGGCGTCAGACGAGCTTAACGTTCCCTTGTCCCTCTATATTTAAAAAGCGGTTAAACATGTGACTGAAGCGGTTTCCTTCGTGCATTATCATCAATAAAGCCGCATTTTGTGTGTAGTCATTAATGATCTGCAGAATATCGCTTTTGCTGGCATCGTCGATGTTGGCCAGTGGCTCATCAAGCAAGTAAACACTGGCTGTTTTAAGCAGGCATATCGCTATCTGACACTTTTTCTTCTGTCCTTCAGACAGACGTTCAAAGGGCTTATCTAAACATTCCAGTATGCCGAGTTTTGCAATCAGTTCGTCTGCTTTTTGGCGATCGCCACCTTGTGCGATAATGCGGTCAATATTGTCCCCTAAGGTGCCAGGCAGCAGGCCAAAAGGATATAAAGAGGCACTGATGTGTGACATCGCCGGTTTTGAGATCTCGCCCTGATTTGGCGTGTAAAAACCTGTCAGCAAATGTGCCAGGGTACTTTTTCCTGCGCCATTGGGGCCACTGATCAATACGCGGTCGCATTTATCAACCGTCAGAGTGGTGCTCTTTAAGATGGGTTTGGCCTGAAAATCGAAGTCAACATTGTTAAAGCTGATCGTGTCGCTGTCGGTGAGCTCAGTGTGCGCATCGGCATCTGTGGCCAGCGATTTAAATTCGGAGTAGCGGTCCAGTAATGCGTCTAAGGTTGCCAGGCGGGGCACCAGGGCTGAGAGTTGCTCAACGGCATTGATGATCAGGCTGAAGGCGCGCGTCAGGGCAAATAAGGAACCTATGGTGATCACACCCAGAATGACCTGAAATCCCGCGACTATGATAACGGCTAACTCTGTGTAAGAGAGAAAAACGGCACTAATTGACTGATACAGGGCACTGTAACGGGTATTCTTATACTGGGCATCCAGTGAGGCCTGCAAACCTGATTTAATGGTGCTCTGCGCGGTTTTGTTTAGCGAAAACAAGCGAACATGCTTATAGCTGTCTACAACGGTTGCTAAAATCGACTTAAACTGCGCTTCAGATTCCTGCAATTGCTTGGTGCTATCACTGATCTTGCCGCTGAAACGATTCGCCAGTAAGTACAAGCAAGGTAAGATGATGGCCAGGGCCAGCGTGATCTCCCAGCTGATCCAGATGGCTACCGAAATACCCGAAATACAGATAAAGATACAGGTCGTAAATGCAACCAGGGTATCTATCATTTCTGAGAGTTTTTTCGGCTCATCATAGAGGCGGGAAATATAGTAACCACGACCATGATGGGTTATCTCCTGGCAGTCATGCTGATAATAGCTATTGGCCAGGTCGACCGATAATTGTTCCTGTAAGGTATTTTTGATTTTCTGTCTTGTCAGTGTGGTCCAGTAAATAAGCAGGCGACCACCGGTGGCAACGGAGGTCACAATAATGGCTAACCACATAAAGAACGACTGATTACCTTCATTGATGGCATCAATCAGCCATTTTAAGGCGAGCGGATCGACAACAGTAAAAAATACTGCCTGAATTGCAGTCAGTACCAGCAACAAGGCCAGCCGAGACTTTTGCGGGGCCAGTAATTGCCCGGCGGTTTTTAAGTTCGATTTACTGATAGGCATAAAAACACTTCCTATATAACCCCGGTTCACCGGGGACTGTGTGGGCAGTCTGATATGGCCTGACTGCCTCCCTCATTTTTTACAAATCATGCATGAAGCGATGACCACCGGTAGCAAGCCTGTGCAGCATCATGCCAATGCCCGAAGAGCCAAACGCATAATCCACAGATAAGCGCACAGAGTGACGACTTGGGTAGATTTCACCTTGCTGACGGTCGATGGAGAACAGCGTTAATCGTTCACTGATCTCGCAGGCAACCTGACGATAGTGATTATTTTCAGTGATTTGATAGAGGTCGATGAAAAACTCAACGATGCCGGAGACACCAATAAACTGGCCCTGGTCAACTGAGTAGCGAGAGTATGCCGACAGTGCAATCGACTGTGCGAGTTCAAGGTAGCTGGCATCGCCTGTTTCTCGATAGAAGCGGATCACCACGGCACCAATGCCTGCTGCACCATGCTCCCAGTAAGGCAGAACGGTTTTGCTGTCTACCGTTTTACCCCATTGATATTCGCCCTCATCGGTGAGGCCGGCCTGAATATCGTGTGCCAGCGCCGCTTTGGCAAACTCCAGTGTCGCTGTGTTATGGGCCAGCTTGGCCAGATAGAGCAAGAACAGGGCGATTCCGGCGCTGCCGTGTGCAAAGCCAACCGGGGTTTCTTCCTCTTCTGCAACGGGAAAGTAGCAACCATGCTCGGTGTCGCAAGCGCGCAGCTGAAGTTGCTGTGCAATGGACTCGGCATGCTCAAGGTAAGCCGCGTCGTGATAGCGGGTATACAGCTTCAGACACATATAGCCGATACCGGCCAGACCATGTGCAAAGCTTACCGCATCAAATTTATTCATTGACTCCAGGGCATAGTTAGCCCAGCGCTTTGCCTGTACTTCTCGGTCGAGTTCGAGTTCGGCCAGTGCCATACCTGCGTATCCAACGAACAGGCCAGCAGTAGAGGTTTGAGTCTCAAAATCTGCGATTTTCTCCAGCAAATGTGGCGGTACATCATGCCCTGTTTTGGCCATAAACACGGCGGGTCCATAGTAGCCATAAGTCAGCGCCAGAGGGTGAACATCAAATGCCGTGTAATCGATGGGCATAAAATGTGGGTCGATGTTGGTCTTGATCCCGTGTGCAATAAACGTGGCGATTTTATTCACCCGAAGCGAAAAGTCCTCAGCATGTGCAACGGGGTGTTGAGCGTAATCAGGTAAGGCCGTTATAAACTGCGCGCTGTTATTCGCACTCTGTGGATTGGCGGTCGCGGCCAGCTTATCTAATGCGCTGTGTGCTTGCTTAGGTTCGCCATCGGCCAGCTTCTGAATGACTTCGATCAAATAGGGATTCAGTGCGCAATCACTTTGGAGTTTGTGCAGTAGTTGCCACCGCTTCTCAGGGGCCAGGGAGAAAATATGCAGCGCTGGAAAAATCATGCTGTACAGTGCCATGGCCAGAGCAAACCAGTCGCCTTTATAGGTTGCACCGGTATCCATAAAGTCTTCGTTACTAAACCCGGGGGTCGTCAGTAAAGCCCGTTGCATCTGAGCATTTTGCTCCGGATGATAGGCACCTTCGAAATCTATGAATCGAATTGTTTTGGCCTGTTCGTCAACCAGAATATTGTTTGGTGATACATCGCCCAAGACCACGCCGCGTCGATGCGCTTCTGTCACTGCTGCAATGGTTTCGCGTGCGATCCAGATAAAATGCTGTTGGAATCGCTCAGCACTGGCAACGTCTGCGACAAATGGCACCAAAGTGACTTCTTTTTTACCGCGATAATTGCGTAGCGGCGTGCCGTCAATGTATTCCTCAACTAAGAATGAATGTTCCCACTCGGTAAACCAGTCTATGGCGGTTGGAAAGTAGCGGCTACTGCTGAGGGTTTTGATCACGTTAAATTCGTTCAGCAGTACTTGGTCGGCGTACATCGCGCCCTGATCTGCCACGCTGGAGAAGTGCACGTAAGGCCGTGCTTCTTTCACGACAACCGTCTGTGAAGTTTGCAGATCTTTTGCTTTGTACACACCGCCACTATTAGAAAAAGACAGTGCCTCAAGTACTTCATACCTACCATTAAGGGGCGCGATGCTTTCATCCGTGCTGGCTGTAAGTTCAAAGGGTTCCTGTACCCACTCAGGCAATGTATAAAAGGCTTCGCGTTCATCTTTGATAAGCGTGCCATCAGGCTTTTTGATACAGGCAACCTGGCTGCCATCCGCTTGTTGTTGTGGCAATAATTTAAAACCACCATAACGGTAATATACGACCTTACTGTCTTTATAACGCTTATCTGACAGGATATAAGGGCCATTAAATGCTTTTGTTGCCTCATAAATGGCTTGGATCAGCTGTTTAAATATGGGCACACTGCGTGGGTAAATGGTGATGAGTTTGCCAGAGCTCCCTCTGCCGGTGGCTTTAGATGCCATTTGGTTGGCGATGTCCTGGCGGCAAATAACTTTAAATGATGTGTCGAACTCTATACATTGTTGCAGGGTTGCGCGAATGATTGCCAGTGCATCTTCGCTAGAGGCTGAAACGTGAATTTTAAAGCCCTGCTCGGGTAGTTGGTGATAGCTGGGGGTTGCCGAGAGCCAAATACTATGGTGCTTGGTTGACCAAGATTCTGGGACTATTGACGAGACTGCCTGCGCAATGGTTTCGTCTGGCTTCATGATAGCGGGTTGAGTAAAGTACTCATTGTCACCCAACATATAAGAGTTATTATACATACCGACACCTGTTGTTATTTAAAGTTTTTTGAATAGCAAGGAGCTGAGCAAACAGGTGGTGTGCACTCTTGGTCAGGCAATCCATTATTAACCCGACCCAGAGGTATCTGAAAGAATTTATCTCCTTTCAGACTCAGTCACTGTTTTTATCTCAGCCCAGCCATAGAGCACTTAAAGTGCTTTTTCCAGTCTGCTGCCACAGTGATTGGAAATGGTGCTCCATTCCTGGATCTCTGCGTTGTCATTACCTGATGCGATGCTTTGTAGTTTTAATACGTTGTTCATGTTTTATCTCCGATATAAAGTTATAATTGTCAGGCTTATTTAAGCTGAGAGCTACCACAGTGGTTAGAAATAGTGCTCCACTCTTGGATTTCTGCACTGTCTTTTCCTGCTGCTACTGCTTGAAGTTTTAATACGTTGTTCATGTTTTATCTCCGATATAAAGTTATAATTTCAGGCTTATTTAAGCTGAGAGCTGCCACAGTGGTTTGAAATAGTGCTCCACTCTTGGATTTCTGCACTGTCTTTGCCTGCTGCTACTGCTTGAAGTTTTAATACGTTGTTCATGTTTTATCTCCGATATAAAGTTATAATTGTCAGGCTTATTTAAGCTGAGAGCTACCACAGTGGTTAGAAATAG
>NZ_JXYA01000049.1 GCF_000967655.1 Pseudoalteromonas rubra | reverse complement strand
ACCAATTCCGCCACTTCCGCAACGTGGTGGCTATGCCCTGATTTGAACAGGGGACCCCATCATTATGAGTGATGTGCTCTAACCAGCTGAGCTACATAGCCAATGGCTGGAGTACCAGGATTTGAACCTGGGAATGGCGGGATCAAAACCCGCTGCCTTACCGCTTGGCGATACTCCAACGAAAACTCAAACCTAAATGTTGGTCCCAGGATTTGAATCTGGGGGTGGATGAGTGAGGGGTTAAAACCTCTCTCTTCTGTCCTTACCGCTTATCCATTATGGGGCGATACTCCAACGAAAAGTCGATTATTTTAGTTCTTATCGAGAACATGGTGCGGAAGGAGAGACTTGAACTCTCACATCCGAAGATACTGGAACCTAAATCCAGCGCGTCTACCAATTCCGCCACTTCCGCACATCTTTTGCTTCTATGTGGAACCTAAATCCAGCGTCTATTTCTAAACATCTGCCCAATTCCGCCACTTCCGCATTTATTTGCAATTCAACTATACAATGAGTTTTGGTAGTAATTAAAGCATGGTGGCTATGCCCTGATTTGAACAGGGGACCCCATCATTATGAGTGATGTGCTCTAACCAGCTGAGCTACATAGCCATCTCTTTAATTTCTCATCATCGCTGATGCGGGGCGTATTATGCGTATATGCCCGTATGTCGTCAACACCTTTTTTGCAAAAAAATACCTAACACAGTTTGTTTGCAGATAAATTAAGCGAAGCGGGCTGTTTTTAGCGCAATTCAGCCAATAATTCCTCATACAGTGTAAGAGAAAGACAAAAAAAGCGCCATCAGGCGCTTTTTGTCAGACCAATAAACTTGGTCAATATTGAATGCAGTTACTTAGACATTGAACAAGAAGTTCATCACATCGCCGTCTTTAACGATGTAATCTTTACCTTCCTGGCGCATTTTACCTGCGTCTTTCGCACCGCTTTCACCTTGGTATTCAATGTAATCATTAAAACCAATGGTTTGTGCACGAATAAAGCCACGCTCAAAGTCGGTGTGGATCTTACCCGCTGCCTGTGGCGCAGTCGCACCAACAGGAATAGTCCATGCGCGCACTTCTTTAACACCTGCCGTAAAGTAGGTTTGTAGTTTCAGTAGCTCGTAACCGCCACGGATCACCAGGTTAAGCCCTGGCTCTTCCAGACCAAGGTCAGCCATGAATTCAAGCTTGTCTTCTTCTTCTAGTTCAGACAGTTCAGATTCAATTGCAGCACAGACCGGGATCACAACGGCTTCTTCCGCTGCGGCAATCTCACGTACCTGGTCTAAGAATGGGTTATTTTCGAAACCATCTTCAGTCACGTTTGCGATGTACATGGTCGGCTTAATCGTTAAGAAGTTAAGCGGCTTAATCGCAGCCAGTTCTTCTTTTGTCAGCTCCAGTGAACGCAGTGTTAACCCTTCATCCAGATGTGCTTTGACCTTTTCCAGTACTTCGTTTTGGAATTTAGCGTCTTTATCGCCACCTTTGGCTTTTTTAGCGTTACGTTGTGCTGCGCGATCGGCCGCTTCCATATCTGCTAAAACCAGCTCAGTGTTGATAACATCAATATCGTCTGCCGGGTTTACCTGGCCAGATACGTGGACGATGTTTTCGTCTTCAAAGCAGCGAACAACATGACCAATGGCATCTGTTTCGCGAATGTTTGCTAAGAACTGGTTACCCAGGCCTTCACCTTTAGATGCGCCCTTTACCAGGCCTGCGATATCAACAAACTCCATCGTGGTTGCGATGGTTTTTTGTGGATTCACAATCGCAGCCAATTGGTCCAGACGCTGATCCGGAACGGCAACTACGCCGGTGTTTGGCTCGATAGTACAAAAAGGGAAGTTCGCGGCTTCGATGCCCGCTTTGGTTAATGCATTGAATAGGGTTGACTTACCTACGTTAGGTAGGCCAACAATGCCACATTTAAAACCCATAGTTTAAAACCTTTAGTTTGCCATCAATCACAGCTGTAACGGGACGGGAGCGTCGGTGTTACGGCTTAAAAGAATGTAGTCTATTTTGTGCTTTTAACACACCGTCTTTGGCCAGAATTTCCATACAACGCACGGCTTCATCTACCACAGCATCGATTTTTTCCTGATCTGCCTGAGGGGCTTTGCCCAGCACCCAACCTGTTACTTTGTCTCTGTGTCCAGGGTGGCCAATACCTATACGCAGGCGCATAAACTCTTTGTTATTGCCCAGCTTGGCGATTATGTCTTTGAGACCATTGTGCCCACCGTGACCGCCGCCTTTTTTGATTTTGGCGACACCAGGTTCCATATCCATCTCATCATGCGCAACCAGGATCTGCTCTGGCGGGATCTTATAGAAGTTTGCCAGGCTACCTACGGCTTTACCGCTTAGGTTCATAAAGGTGGTTGGGATCAGTAGCTTAAATTCCTGATTGTTCAGGATAAGCTTGCCACTAAGGCCATGGTGTTTTGAGTCAGGTTTGAGGGGGACGTTGTAGCGCTTGGCCAGTTCTTCGATAAACCAGGCACCGGCATTGTGACGGGTGTTTGCGTATTCGGGGCCTGGATTAGCCAGGCCCACTAGCATTTGAATAGTATTCAAGGTGCTAACACCTTAGAAATTATTCAGCAGCTTCTTCAGCTGTTTCTTCAGCAGCGCCGCCTTTAGGTGCGTTTACAGTTACAACCGCTTGGTCGTGGTCTGCACCTTTAGCTAGCTCAACAGAAACTACACCAGCTGGAAGAGTGATGTCTGAAAGGTGTACAGTTGCGCCAACTTCGATAGCTGCTACGTCAACTTCTACGAACTCAGGAAGCTGAGCTGGCAGACACGTGATTTCGATTTCAGTTACGTGGTGAGCAACAGTGTTGCCGCCTTTAGTTGCTGCTTCTTCGTTCAGGAAGTGAACAGGCACTTTAGTGTGAAGCTTTTGAGAAGCGTCAACGCGTTGGAAGTCAAGGTGAGTTACCTTAGGCTTGTACGGGTGACGTTGGATGTCTTTCAGGATAGCTTCAACAGACTCACCACCGATGTTCAGAGTCAGGATGTGCGTGTAGAAACCCTCGTCTTCTTGCATCTGGATAACTTTGTTGTGCTCAAGAGTAAGCGAAACAGCGTCTTTGCCTGCACCGTAAAGGAT
Source organism: Pseudoalteromonas rubra (assembly GCF_000967655.1). Lineage (GTDB taxonomy): Bacteria > Pseudomonadota > Gammaproteobacteria > Enterobacterales > Alteromonadaceae > Pseudoalteromonas > Pseudoalteromonas rubra_A. The sequence goes on along the minus strand of NZ_JXYA01000049.1, from coordinate 39,464 downwards.
AGCAGGAACTTTTTCTTCGCGACGTAGGCGGCGGCTCGCACCAGTACCCAGAGTTTCGCGTACTTCAGCGTTTAATACGTATTGTGACATGAGTGTCTCCAATTATTTTAGTTAATACTTCGAAGGGCTCGCGACCAAGCACTTCGGTAAATCACTGTACTCGCCATGGTTGTATCCAAAGCAAGCCCAGTAAAAAGGCGCGCTAATATACCACTAACCAGCAGCCTTGCAAACCTTTGGATATAAAAAAAGCACCCTAAGGTGCTTTTTCTTTGCCAGTGAACACGGATTAGTGTTCAAACATCGCAGAGATAGACTCTTCGTTGCTGATGCGGCGAATGGTTTCAGCCAGCATATCAGCCAGTGTCAGTACTTTGATCTTATCAACAGACTTTAGCTCGTCCGACAGCGTAATTGAGTCAGTGACAATCACTTCGTCGATCACTGAGTTGCGCAGGTTCTCTGCGGCATTACCAGACAGAACCGGGTGTGTGGCATAAGCAAATACGCGCTTAGCACCGTGCTCTTTCAGTGCAGCAGCGGCTTTACACAGCGTACCACCGGTATCAATCATATCGTCGACGATGATACAGTCACGGCCTTCCACGTCACCAATGATGTGCATGACCTGAGAAACGTTAGCCTGTGGGCGACGTTTGTCGATGATAGCCAGGTCTTTGTCATCCAGCAGTTTGGCGATTGCACGCGCACGTACGACACCACCAATATCTGGCGACACGACCACAACATCGTCAAAATCGCGCTCTTTCATGTCTTCAAGCAGCACCGGGCTACCAAACACATTGTCTACAGGCACATCGAAGAAGCCCTGGATCTGTTCAGCGTGCAGGTCTACCGTCAAAACGCGGTCAACACCAACGCTTGATAAGAAGTCCGCAACAACTTTTGCAGTGATTGGCACACGCGCAGAACGTACACGACGATCCTGACGGGCATAGCCGAAGTATGGAATAACGGCGGTAATACGACCTGCAGAAGCACGACGTAAAGCATCCACCATCACAATGAGTTCCATCAGGTTGTCATTGGTTGGTGCACAAGTGGATTGGACGATGAATACATCAGAACCACGAACATTTTCATTGATTTGAACGCTGATCTCGCCGTCGCTAAAACGGCCTACAACGGCATCACCTAATTCGATAAACAAACGTTTTGCAACTTTTTGAGCTAGCTCAGGTGTTGCGTTACCAGCGAAGAGCTTCATGTCGGGCACGGTAGGGTTCCTCAGGCACTGTAATATATATTTTGCAATGACGGCGTCTGTGACAGTGTCAAAACAGGCTAACTTAAACTATTTTACTTCATCTTTACGCCATGCAGCCAGTTGCCGATGGGCAATTGACTCGCTTGCGCTTTGGGTAACAAAGCCGGTCCAGTGAGACGGGAGTTGTTCGAGTACACGCTGTGCCGCCTGTGCTGAATCAAATTCTGCAAAGCAACATCCTCCGGTTCCCGTCATTCTGGACGGCGCATATTTTAGCAACCAGCTCAGGGTTTTTTCAACCTCGGGGTAGAGCTTTTTGACTAATGCCTGACAGTCGTTGTGTGTCTGATCAATGGTCCAGCCCTCAGGCAGCTTGGGGGTATTTCGCGGCAGCTCTGGGTGTGTGAATACTTCCACAGTGCCAACATGGACATTGGGGAAGACCACCAGATAGTGTTTTTTTGCCAGAGTATAGGGGCTCAGCTTCTCTCCAACCCCTTGCGCCAGCGCTGTTTTCCCACGTACAAAGACGGGGACATCCGCACCGAGTGATAATCCGATATCTGCAAGCTGGTCAAGTGACAAGTCACATTGCCACAATGTGTTTAAGGCAAGCAAGGTGGTTGCAGCGTCTGATGAACCGCCCCCCACGCCGCCACCCATAGGAAGCTTTTTAACCAGCTGAACATGGGCACCGAATGGTGATTTTTTATGGGGCCTGAGCGCTTCGGCAGCACGGTAAATCAAATTCTCTTGCAACGGAATGCCTGCGACATCGCCCCCGATCTCCACAATATCTTGCTTGATAAGCGAGAAAGTCAGTTCATCGCCATACTCCAGCATAGTGAACAGGGTTTCCAGTTCATGGTAGCCATCCGCACGACGGCCATTGATGTGCAAAAACAGGTTCAGTTTGGCCGGGGCTGTTAATGTCAGTGTCTTCATAAGGTCTCAAAGTGCCAGTTGCTGATACGGATCTTAATAGTGATGTCTTTGTGCGTAAGCGTTAGCCGGGTTGGTAGTGTCAGTCCGTTAACGCGTTGATAGGTTTGGTAAGCAACCTGCCAGCGCAGGCCTTGCTCGTCTTGCCAGGTGGCCTGAGTTAATTGTTGTTTATCATTATATTGATTGCCAGGCGCGTCTATATTACCGGTTAACCATTGAGGGGCCTGCGAAACAGGCAGTTGCCAGCCGCTCAGGCGGTACACCAAATCGCTGCTATCTTCACTGGTATAGGTGTTATCTTTGAGCGTCAGCACACTGTGCTGATCGAATTCTTGCAACTTGAGGACCTGAGTCCCGATAAAGGTATTGAGCGTCAGGGTTTGTTTTTGTTCACGATACTGCCAGTTAAAGTTGGCAGACTGACGCTCTTCGGGAGAGATAAAAGCCAGCTTACCTGTGGCCCGCCAGTTGTTATATTTTTCGGGACGATTTTGCTGTGCATGCTCGTCAGGGAGCGTAATACGCTGCGCACATCCGCCCAGAAACAATAAAAACATGAGCAAAATCAAATGAAACTGTTTCAAACTGAGTTCCTTACTTTCCATATTCGATTGATTTTTGGTAAAATTAGCGGCTTTAAAGCAGGGCTTGAGCAATACTGGCAGTTATGACCATCATCGCACTTGGGATCAATCACAAAACCGCGTCCGTCGAATTGAGGGAAAAAGTCGCTTTTTCTCCGCAACAGCTATCGGATGCGCTACAGCAGCTGTCTGAGTTACCGCAGTTTAATGAGTCCGTGATTGTTTCTACCTGCAATCGGACCGAAATCTATTGTAGCCTTGGGGACTCGAATTCCCAAGCGCTTCTGGGCTGGCTGGCTGAATTTCACCGGATAGAAGAGCAAGAGCTGGCCGAAAACGTCTATGTGCATCACAATCAGGATGCCGTCAATCACCTGATGCGCGTGGCCTGTGGACTGGATTCACTGGTGCTGGGCGAGCCACAGATTCTGGGTCAAATAAAGCAAGCTTATAACAGTGCCAAAGCGCATAACGGCATTCAGCCAGTGTTTGAACGCTTGTTTCAAAAAACGTTTTCTGTGGCCAAGCAAGTGCGCACCGAGACTGAAATTGGTGCCAGCGCCGTCTCTGTGGCGTATGCGGCCGTCAATCTGGCCAAGCATATTTATGGTCAACTGGAAAAAACCAATGTGTTATTAATCGGCGCGGGTGAAACCATAGAGCTGGTAGCCAAGCACCTGTCTCAGCACAACCCCAAGGCTATCACAGTAGCCAACCGCACTATTGAGCGGGCGCAAACGCTGGCAGATGAAATAAACGCCAGTGTCATTTCTTTGGCCCAGCTGCCCGAGCAATTACACCAGGCAGACATAGTGATCAGTTCTACCGCCAGCACTTTGCCCATCATAGGTAAAGGGGTGGTTGAGCAGGCCCTGAAAAAACGCAAGCATAAGCCGATGCTGTTCGTGGATATTGCGGTGCCACGTGATATCGAAAGCCAGGTCAATGATTTAGATGCGGCCTACCTTTATACGGTGGACGACCTGCAGGCGATCGTGAATGAAAACATGGCGTCGCGGGAGCAGGCAGCACGCGAAGCCCAGCATATCATTGATGACAAAACCCACGAGTTTGCACAGTGGCAACGTTCTTTGACCTCGGTGGATGTGATCCGTGACTATCGTGATTCGGCCCAGACGATTAAATTAGAGCTCGTGGAAAAGGCGTTAAATCAGCTACAATCGGGTAAGAATTCAGAAAAGGTCTTGTTAGAGCTGGCAAATAAGCTTACCAATCGACTCACTCATGCACCGACCCGGGCCATTCAGGCGGCGGCAAAAGAGGGTGATATAGAGCGCATTGCAGTATTAAAACAAGCATTAGGTATTGAGCAGGAATAAAAATTAAATGAAAGAGTCCGTCTATCGTAAGTTGGAAACGCTGGTAGAGCGCCACGAAGAAGTGGAAGCCATGCTGGGGGATCCGGAAGTTATCGGCGATCAAAATCGTTTTCGCGCGTTATCAAAAGAATACTCAGAGCTGGAAGACGTCGTGAAGGCATTTACGGCTTATCAGCAGGCGCAAGAAAACGTGGCTGCGGCTGAAGAAATGCTTAAGGAACCAGATCCTGATATGCGCGAAATGGCGCAGGAAGAATATAAAGAAGCAAAAGAACAAATCAGTGAGCTTGAAGATCAGCTCCAGATCCTGATGCTACCGAAAGACCCCAAAGACGACAACAACGTATTTTTGGAAGTCCGTGCCGGTACGGGCGGTGACGAAGCGGCTATCTTTGCCGGTGACTTGTTCCGTATGTACAGCCGTTATGCCGAAACCCAGAAGTGGCAAGTGGAAGTGGTCAGTGCCAACGAAGGTGAACACGGTGGTTACAAAGAGATCATTGCTAACATCAAAGGAGATGGGGTTTACGGAAAGCTCAAGTTTGAGTCGGGCGCACACCGTGTACAGCGTGTACCAGAGACCGAATCTCAGGGCCGTGTTCACACTTCAGCGTGTACCGTAGCAGTCATGGCAGAGATCCCGGAAGCGGAAGCCATCGAAATTAACCCAGCCGACCTGAAAGTCGACACCTTCCGTGCCTCGGGCGCCGGTGGTCAGCACGTTAACAAAACCGACTCTGCCATTCGTATTACCCACATCCCAACGGGCGTTGTGGTTGAATGTCAGGACGAGCGTTCGCAGCACAAAAACCGCGCTAAAGCGCTGTCGGTACTGGGCGCGCGCTTGCAACAGGCAGAAGATGAAAAACGTCAGGCTGCTGAGGCAAGCGAACGTCGTAACCTGGTAGGTAGCGGTGACCGCTCTGAGCGGATCCGGACTTACAACTATCCACAGGGCCGTATTACGGATCACCGTATTAACCTGACGCTTTATCGTCTGAATGAAGTTGTAGCCGGTGATCTGGGTGCGGTTATCGACCCGTTAGTATTGGAGTATCAGGCTGACTTGTTGGCAGCCATGGGCGACGACTAATGACGCAACATTCAACCCTTGCCCAGGCGATTGCCTGGGCGAGCGGGCAACTTCAGAGCAGTTCAGAGTCAGCGAAACTCGATGCCGAAGTGCTGCTTTTGCATATCCTTCAGAAAAACCGTAGCTATTTATTTGCCTGGCCCGAAGCTGAACTAAACGCCGAGCAACAGCAGCGTTTTGCAACCCTGGTCGAACGTCGACAAGCGGGTGAGCCAGTTGCCCACCTTACCGGAGAGCGGGAATTCTGGAGCCTGCCTTTATACGTCAATAACAGTACACTGATCCCTCGTCCGGATACCGAAACCCTGGTTGAGCAGGCGCTTGCATTGCCTTTGTCTGCGCAGGCCAAAGTGCTCGACCTGGGCACCGGGACGGGCGCCATTGTGCTGGCACTGGCATCGGAGCAGCCCGGCTGGCAACTAATTGGTGTCGACTTCTCACATGATGCGGTAGCACTGGCAGAGAAAAACCGTCAGCGCCTTGGCTTTGAACATGTTGAGATCTACCACAGTGACTGGTTTTCAGCATTAGCAGATCAGCGTTTTGATCTGATTGTCAGCAATCCGCCTTATATCTGTGAGCAAGATGAACACCTGAGCCAGGGCGATGTGCGTTTTGAGCCATTATCGGCTTTGGTGGCCCCGGAGCAAGGTTATGCCGATATCCGTCATATCATTGAGCAGGCTCAGGCCTATCTGGCGCCAGATGGCTATCTGATGTTTGAGCACGGTTATCAGCAAGCTGCTGGCGTTCAGCAGATTTTTGCACAAATGAACTATCGCAATATACTTACAATAAAAGATATGGCAGGCTGTGATAGGGTGACGATGGCGCAAAAGCCGCAATAATCCCACCTGGTTAAATCGCAGCAGTATGCCTAGCCTGGACTTCTGTTCTGGATAAACATGCGCATACAGTGTCGGCTTTAAGTCCGCCAGCGGAGCATTGCTGGCGAGATATATGTATATAAGAGTGTTAAGGACTCTCCAATGGATGATTTTTTGTTTTCAGACGATCCGGGTGAAGTAGAAGTACAGGAAAAAAGTGGCACCTGGAAGGTCATCATTGTTGATGATGAACCAGAAGTGCATGCGGTAACTAAACTCGCGCTCAGCGACTTTGAATTTCAGAAAAAGCGCCTGGAATTTCTCAGCGCCTATTCCGGTGAGGAAGCAAAAAAGGTGGTTATGGACCACCCCGATGCAGCCATTGTACTGCTTGATGTGGTGATGGAAACGGATGATGCGGGCCTGCGAGTCGCGCAGTTTATTCGTGAAACAGCAAAGAATAACAACATTCGCATTATTTTGCGTACCGGCCAGCCTGGCCAGGCACCGGAGCGTCAGGTTATCGTCAATTATGATATCAATGACTACAAGTCCAAAACAGAACTGACGGCGCAAAAGCTGTTTACTGTGGTGATGTCGAGTCTGCGCTCTTACCGGGATATCTTGTCCATTGATCAATCTCGCCAGGGGCTGGAAAAAATCATCACAGCCTCACGTAATATCTTTGCCTCACACTCCATTGATCAATTTATAGAAGGCGTTATCCAGCAGCTTACCTCGTTACTGGGGACTGTGGATGAAGCCATTTATGCCACCTCTTTGGTGGCCAGTAACGACCCCAGTGACAGCAGCGATAAACTGGTGGTGTTTACCGGTCGGGGCGAATTTGCCAGAAGCGAAGGCAAACCAATAGAAGAGGTACTGGCGCCGGAACAAATGGAAGCCTGCCGGCAGGCCTTGCAGGACCGCGGGATTGTCTACAAGGACAACTACCTGTTTGCTTACTGCTCCAGCGAATATAATCACGCGTCTATGTTGTTTGTATCAGGGATCCCTGAGTTTTTGACCGACACACAAAAACACCTGATCAAAATATTCTCGCAAAACGTACAACTGGCTTATGAAAATGTTCAGCTGCAGGCGGAAATTGAAGACACCCAGCAGGAGCTGGTATATCGCCTGAGTGAAGCGCTGGAGCAACGCTCGACTGAATCGGGTAATCACGTAAAACGTGTGGCTAACATCTGTTATGTGCTGGCCAAGCGCTATGGGCTGAGTTATCGCGAAGCCGAGTTGGTGCGACTGGCGTCTCCACTGCACGATGTGGGCAATGTGGGCATTCCCGATGCCATTTTGAACAAACCCAATAAGCTTGCGGACGAAGAGTGGGAGGTGATGAAGTCTCATACTCAAAAAGGCTATCAGATCCTGCGCGATTCACGCCGTGAAATCGTCAATGCTGGCGCTATGATCGCCCGTGACCACCACGAGCGCTGGGATGGCAGCGGCTACCCGAGCGGTAAAAAAGGCGAAGAAATCCATATTTTTGGTCGTATTGCAGCGATTGCGGATGTGTACGACTCAATGCGTCATGAACGCTGTTACCGTCCGGCTTATAATCTGGAAGAAGTGGTAGCAGAAATTAACAGCCAAAAGGGCAAGCATTTTGACCCCAAACTGGTTGATGTGTTTAATGACGCAATTGATGAGCTGGAGCAGATCCTGGCTCGCCTGGAAGATTAATTTAATCGTTTATTTATTAAGGGGCAATTTTGGACTACATGGCACTTAAACACACGCATGTGATGTTTGCAGTTTTGAGTATTATTTTGTTTTACACCCGGGCAATCTCGCGCCTGGCTAGTGGTAAACTGGCAGCCAACAAAGGGGTATTCATCGCCAGCCACAGTATCGATACTGTGCTGCTTATCTCGGCGGTGTCACTGGCGGTGATGGCCAGTCTCAATCCGGCGCAGCAGCCCTGGTTGATGGAAAAAATTATCCTGGTTATTGCCTACATTGCACTGGGTTTTGTAATTGCAAAATCAACCACCAAAGCCAAACAGGCAGGCGCTCTGGTGCTAGCCACACTGACCTTACTGGCTGTTGGCTACCTCGCCAGCGCCAAAAATGCCCTGATATTATAATGCTCAGGCCGGGCAGCCTTGCTGCCCGCTAACCTCCCGCAACCGGGCCTTGCTGCCCGCGCATAAAAATCCCCTTGGGAATGTGTTGAAAAATGTTACACTAGTCCATTATGACTATAGACAGTAGAAAATAGTTCGTTATTTATGACTGATATCTGGTTCGATGAACACGACACAAGTACGGATCATTTCTCGACGCCTGCCTTGTTACGTTGTATCTGGGCTGAGCCACACTGGGATGCGCAGGCCGATACCTCACACACGCTATGTTTGCTGGCCGAGCTGGAGCAGGCTGTTGACGACATTTGTCATCAAAATGATGATAAGCACAAGTGTGTGGATGCACTGCTCGATACGTTTTATACCCAATGGTTGTTTAGCGGCACGGACCAAAAAGTGCCGGAGCATTTGCTAAACAACGTCTGCTATGTGTTAAAAATGCGCAGCGGCACCAGCATGGCGCTGGCCTTGATCTTAGTGCACTTACTGGAGCGCGCTAAGCTGACCGCAAGTCTGGCCATCAACCAGGGAGATGTGCTGGTTCACATCGCACTGAGTGACGAGGAAGGTTATATCATAGATCCCAGCTCTGGCCACCAGTCCTGGTATGTGATCCCGGAAAATGGCGATGATAAAGAGCAGGAGCCCATGGAGCTGGTATTTGGTGAAGAAGCCTTCAAGCTTTACCTTGCCCAGCAAAAATGGTCGTTTATTGCTGCCGAAAAATTTGGTCATGCACTGAGCTGCGTTGAAATGCTGATGGAATTACTGGGTGATGATCCTTATGAGCGTCGCGACAGGGGCTATTTGCTAAATCAACTTAACTGCCCGAAAATGGCCAAAGACGATCTACAGTTCTTTGTGGATGAATGTCCGGACGACCCGACCATAGAGCTCATTCAAAATCAAATCGCAGAGCTGGCCGATCACAATAATATCCTGCATTAAGTGAGGCCAGCAGGCACTGCATGTTAGGGAGCTTCGCCGTTTTGTTCACTTGCATACCCGGCATGGCTTCCCAAGCGGTTTTTGTATAATCAAGGAAACAGAGAGATCCCATGCAAGAGAGTAGTGTACTCATTACCAATAATGCCGTTGTGCTTGGCCTGTTAGCCATCATTCTGGGTTTTGTATTCTATACCTCCAATCTGAAAACCGGGTTCTGGGCCAAGTTTTATCGCTATGTGCCGGCCCTGTTAATGTGCTACTTCCTGCCTTCCCTATTGAATACCTTCGGTATTGTAGATGGTAGCGGTAATGATGTGTATACGGTTGCTAAGTACTTTTTACTGCCAGCCTGTCTGGTGTTGTTGACCTTAAGTATCGATCTTAAGTCCATTATGGGGCTCGGCAAGCGCGCCATCATTATGTTTCTGACCGGTACGGTTGGCGTGGTGCTTGGCGGGCCGATAGCATTGCTGATCACGGCCACTTTTATGCCGGAATTACTCGGTGTAGCCGGGCCAGAAGCCGTCTGGCGTGGAATGGCGGCACTGGCCGGTAGCTGGATTGGCGGTGGTGCCAACATGGTGGCGATGAAGGAAATTTACGGCGCCGGGGGCGAGATCTTCACTATTATGGTGACCGTGGACATAGTGGTTGCCAACCTGTGGATGGCTGGCCTGTTATTTTTGGCCGCCAGACATAAAGACATCGATGCACGAACCGGTGCTGACACGGCCTCGATTGAGCGCCTGATTGACAAAGTACAGGCCTTTGAAGCCGAGCACGCAAGACGGCCTGAATTAAAAGACTTAATGCTGCTGATCGCCTTTGCCTTTGGTGCAACCGGCCTGGCGCATTTTGCCGCCGATCTGCTGGTGCCTTACTTTGCCAGTAATTTCCCTGAGCTGAAGAAGTTTTCTCTGCATTCCAAACTGTTCTGGATCATCGTCCTGGTCACCACCATCGGCCTGGCGCTGTCTTTCACCAAAGCCCGCAACTTTGAGGCGGTAGGTGCGTCCAAAGTGGGTAGTAGCTTTTTATACATCCTGGTGGCAACCATAGGCTTGCACATGGATATCACTAAAATCGTCGAGGCCCCCAAGTATGTGGTCATTGGTCTGATCTGGATGGCAGTGCATGTGGGGTTATTATTTTTGGTGGCTAAACTCATTAAAGCGCCCGTGTTTTACGTGGCGGTTGGCAGCAAGGCCAATATTGGTGGCGCGGCGTCTGCGCCTGTGGTTGCGTCAGCGTTCCACCCGGCGCTGGCACCGGTGGGCGTACTTTTAGCCGTATTGGGCTATGCGCTGGGCACCTACGCGGCCTGGCTATGCGGACAACTTTTACGTGTGATTGGCAGTTAGCGCTGCCAGTTAGCGACTATTTTAGGAAAAACAATGAATACACAGATTATCAAAGTAGCAGACATCGAAGTTGCTAACGACAAACCTTTTGTGCTGTTTGGTGGCATGAATGTGCTGGAGTCTCGCGACCTGGCCATGCGTATTGCCGAGCACTATGTTGAAGTGACCAGCAAGCTGGGCATTCCTTATGTGTTTAAAGCCTCGTTCGACAAAGCCAACCGTTCTTCTATTAACTCATACCGTGGTCCGGGTATGGAAGAAGGGCTTAAAATCTTTGAAGAAATCAAAAGCACCTTTAACGTGCCGCTTATTACCGACGTGCATGAGCCACATCAGGCGGCACCGGTTGCAGAAGTGGTTGATGTGATCCAGCTTCCGGCCTTTTTGGCGCGTCAGACTGACCTGGTGGTGGCCATGGCAAAAACCGGCAATGTGATTAACGTGAAGAAACCTCAGTTTCTGGCACCACACGAGATGCGCCACATCATCAAAAAGATGAGCGAAGCGGGCAACGAGCAAGTGATCTTGTGTGAACGTGGTACCAGCTTTGGTTATAACAACCTGGTGGTCGACATGCTGGGTATGGATGACATGAAGCACATGGCACCGGTGATCTTTGATGCCACGCATGCCCTGCAGCGCCCGGGTGGCCGCAGCGATTCGGCCGATGGTCGTCGTGCGCAGGCGGCTGAGCTGGCTCGCAGCGGCATGGCCCTGGGTCTGGCAGGCTTGTTTATTGAAGCGCACCCCAATCCAAACGAAGCCAAGTGCGATGGTCCTTGTGCACTGCCGCTGGCAAAGCTTGAAGGCTATTTGCAACAGATGAAAGCTGTGGACGATTTGGTCAAGAGCTTTGCACCGTTAGATACCAGCGCTGCCGATCTGTAACATGACACTTACTGGCGGAGGAGACTCCGCCATTTTTATCAGCCTGGTTTGGAATTCCCGCCATGTCACGACGATTACCCCCATTAAATGCACTGAAAGCTTTTGAGGCCGCAGCCCGGCATCTGAGTTTTACCAAGGCCGCAGAAGAGCTGTTTGTCACTCAGGCGGCCATCAGCCACCAGATCAAAATTCTGGAAGAGCACCTCGGGGTTAAACTCTTTTTACGTAAAAACCGCTCCTTGCTGTTAACGGAAGAAGGGCAGGGTTATTTCCTGGATATCAAGGAGCTGTTTTCTCAGCTCATCGATGCCACCGAAAGGCTATTAGCACGTGGTGCAAAAGGGTCGCTTACAGTGAGCCTGACGCCCAGTTTTGCCATTCAGTGGCTGGTGCCCAGGCTGAGTCTGTTTAATGAATTGCACCCCGACATTGATGTGCGAATAAAAGCACAGGATCTGGATGAAAACTCATTAACCGATGACGTGGACGTAGCCATTTATTATGGCCGGGGTAACTGGAGCGGCGTACAAACCCACAAGCTGCATACCGAATACCTGGTGCCCATGTGTAGCCCTTTGCTGCTCAATGGTCCAAAACCGCTGGATCAGCCCAGCGACCTGGCGAATCACACCCTGCTGCACGATACTACCCGACGTGCCTGGAAAGCCTGGCTTAAAACCGCTGGGGTGCGCAACGTGCCGGCTAACACCGGACCAATTTTCAGTCACTCGTCTATGGTGACTCAGGCAGCGGTGCATGGTCAGGGGATCGCACTGGGCAACAGCGTATTGGCTAAACCCGACCTGGACGCGGGCCGTTTGATCATTCCATTTAGCCATCACCTGGAAAGTAAAAATGCTTACTATCTGGTGTGTCGTGAATCTCAGGCTGAATTAGGTAAAATAGTGTCCTTCAAAAACTGGATGCTGGAAATGGTAGAACAGGAACAACAATGACGCACAGCGAAGTAAAGATTGATATCGAGTGGCATCAGGCTGGTGCACCTCTGGCGCAACTTATCCTGGCCCATGGCGCAGGAGCGGGCCGCGACAGCGACTTTATGCAGGACATGGCAAACCGCGTGAGCGCGTTGGGAGTCACCGTCGGGCTGTTTGATTTTGGCTATATGCAGATGGCAAAGGCACTGGATAAACGTCGCCCGCCGGAGCGTGCCCCTAAACTGCTGGCCCATTATCGCGATGTGCTGAGCGCGCAGCTCGACGACTTACCTGTGTTTATCGGTGGTAAGTCTATGGGCGGGCGTATGGCATCTATGCTGGTCTGTGAAGACGATATTCAGGTACAGGGCGTGTTTGCGCTGGGTTATCCGTTCCACCCACCGGGCAAACCTGAGAAACTGCGTACCGAGCACTTTGCCGATATCCCTTGCCCGTTTGTGGTGCTGCAAGGAGAGCGCGATACGTTTGGTAATCACGCCGAGGTAACCGCTTTGGCAGCGCAAGCCGAAGATCAGGGTTGGCCTGAGCTGGTATGGCTTAAAGATGGCGACCATTCGTTGAAGCCGCGCAAAGCCAGCGGCCTGACAGAAGCGCAAAACCGCCAGCTGGCAGCAGAGGCCATTGCCGCTAAAATTGCGGAGATACTCAATGGCTAAGCTATTCTTACTGCTGGGCGGGGCATTTTGTATGCTGTCGGTCATGCTGGGGGCCTTTGCCGCCCATGGCCTGAAAAGCCGTTTGAACGACTATGCCATTGGCATATTTAAAACCGGCGCTGAATATCAGATGACCCACGGTCTGGCACTGCTGGCCGTGGCCTTGCTCCTGAAATGGGGCGTGAAAGTGCAGCTCTCGGGCTATTTATTTGCGACCGGGATTGTCCTGTTCAGCGGTAGCTTGTACTTGCTGGCGCTGACCGGTGCCAAGTGGCTGGGACCGATTACGCCACTGGGCGGACTGTGTTTTATTCTTGGCTGGGCCTGGCTGCTGTTTCAGGTTGCCCGCCAGCCCTTTTAATTGATTAGAGACTTTTTATCACTATGTCTAGTGTGGTTATTTATTGCCGAAGCGGCTTTGAAAGCGATGCGGCGGCCGAAATTACGCATCACGCCGCGTTACATAATGTCGCCGGTTACGTGAAAGCTAAGCCCAATACGGGCTATGTGACCTTTGAGTGTTTTGACCCGGCTCAGAGTGAGCTGCTACTCAAGCAGGTTGATTTTTCCAGCCTGGTGTTTGCCCGCCAGTGGTTTGCGGGTGTGCTGTTAAGCAAAATGCCCGTTGAAGACCGCGTATCTGAGATAAAACAGGTGGTTGGGGGTTTCCCTTTGTGTGGCGATCTGCGGGTAGAAACCCCGGATACCAATGAAGGCAAAGAGCTGTCGAAGTTCTGTAAAAAATTCTCGACGCCACTGGCCAAAGCGCTGGAGAAGCAAAATAAGCTGACCCGCGACCACAAAGCCCATAAACCGGTGCTGCATGTGCTGTTTCTGGCTAACGATACCGCCTACGTCGGTTACTCATTCAGTCATAACAACTCGCCGTTCTTTATGGGGATCCCGAGGCTGAAAATGCCGGCCGATGCCCCGAGTCGCTCAACGCTGAAGCTGGATGAAGCCTTCAATGTGTTTGTTGGTAAAGAAAACGAGCCTGAACGGGTTCGCTCTGGCATGCGCGGCGTGGATCTGGGCGCCTGTCCGGGTGGCTGGACCTATCAGCTGGTACGCCGCGGGTTGTTTGTGGCGGCAATCGACAATGGCCCGATGAACGATGATTTGATGGAAACCGGGCAGGTAAAGCACTTCCGTGAAGACGGCTTTAAATATCGCCCCGAAAAGCGCAACATCGACTGGCTGGTGTGTGACATGGTCGAAAAACCAACCCGCGTCAGCGAGCTGATGGTCGACTGGATAGTCAACGGCTTTGTCCGTGAGTTGATCTTTAACCTCAAACTGCCCATGAAGAAGCGCTTTGATACGGTTTATGAGTGTTTAACGCTGATCCGCGATGAGTTGAAAAAGTACGGCGTAGGCTACGAGCTACAGGCCAAACACCTCTACCACGACCGCGAAGAAGTAACAGTGCACATTCAGGTGCTGAAAGTCCCGCAAAACCTCTACAGCTAAGCATTGTTTCGGTGGCTGCCAGGTATGGTAGCCGCCATCACTATACGTGATGCTTTTTCCCGCAATATTTTCTTACGCTCTTGTTTTTACACTTTGCTGTTATTTAAATAAAATCAGCAGCAAAGGAGTAACTGATGACAAGACTACTGCAGCACACTGTGTCTCCTCAGCTAAAGGCAACGCTGAGCTATTATACGCCAGGCAGCATGATGCCAGCACATCGACACGATCATGCACAGTTATCCGTGCTGCTCAGTGGTGGCTTGCGTGAGCAAACTGAGCAGTCGGCTTTCGATATAGCAACGCCGGGATTATGTTTTAAGCCGCTGCATATTTTGCACAGTGATCAGTACGGTGCTCAAGGAACGCTGATCTTCTCGTTTTCCTTGTCACCTGAGCTGCTTACCCGGTTTGATAAAATAACTTCACCTCGATATCAATGGCAGTCTCGGCTGACTGCAGGTCCCCGGGCAGGGCAGGCATCTTATTTACAGGCGTTGTATCATGGTCAGTTAGATACGTTGCACGACCTTTTTTGGGACACACTGAGTGAATGTGGTATCCCTCAACATACCGTCAGAGAGCGGCAGCGACCCGATTGGCTGGTGCGAGCTAAAAAGTTGCTGGAAGAGGCCGAACAGCCAGTGTCACTTAGCGAACTGGCAACACAGCAAGGGATCCATCCGGTGTACTTTTCCCGTGCATTTAAACAATACTTTCATATTTCTGCCAGCGCTTATCAACAACAGCTGCAGCTGAGCAAAGCACTGCGCTCGATGACTCAAGGTCTGCCCCTGAGTGATAGTGCATTTCATGCAGGCTTTTCCGATCAGAGTCATATGAGCAGAGCTATGAAGAGTAGATTAGGTCTGTCACCCGGGAAACTTCAAAAGTTGTTTCAGGCAAAGCAGGTTAAATCTGTTCAATACAGTACTAAATCAGCAAGCTAGGATATGCACACAATAATAACCATCCGGAAATCATTATGAAATTACACGCACTACTCACTTTGGCTTGTGCACTGACGCTGAATCCTCTCTGTGCATTGGCAGCCACACCGCAACAGGCTGCAGATTATATCGCCGATTATATCGAGCGTACACCGGAGCTTGGCCCGGGACTTGGTATGGTGGTGGTTAATCAGGATAAGGTGTTGCTCAATAAAGTATGGGGGAAGCGCAGGGCTGGTACCAATTTACCTGTCACGCCACAGACACCGCTTTACATTGCTTCTCAGACAAAAGCCTATATGGGGCTGGTTGCCGCTCACCTGCATCATCAAAAGGTGCTTGATCTGTACGCACCTCTTAGTCAGTTTTGGCCTGCCAGCAGTTTTCCCGAAGGAGTTGATGCCAAACAGTGGCGTTTAATTGATTTGCTCTCTCACCAGGTACCTGTCAGTGCGGATTTTGTAACGGAAATGGAAGCCTATATGACGCAAGTAGCGGTCGATGACTATCCGTGGCTTATTAAACGGTATGGTAAAAAACGCGATGAAGGATTTGAGTATGACAATCTTGGTTACAATATTTACGGGGCAATCTTACAACAGGTAACTGGTCGCAGCTGGCAGGACTGGCTGGCAAAGGTGCTTTTTAAGCCATTTATTATGCCACACAGTTCAGCCCGTACATCAGACTTTGCGGCTGACGAGGTTGCCTGGAACCATATCTGGCAGGGAAGTGAAGCAGGGTGGAAACCGGTACCGCCTAAAACTGATGCAATGATGCACTCTGCCGGTGGCATAGTCACTTCTACCTCAGACATAGCAAAATGGTTGCAACTGAATTTGTCCGCGGGTCAGGGCAATATTTCGGCTGCGGATCTGGCGCTGTCACATCAGCAGGCGGTAGCGCTTGACCCACAAGCGCGCAATGTTTACCGGATCCCCTGTCAAGGTTATTCACTTGGATGGAATATCTGCACCTTTAAAGGTTACTCTGTGCTGATCCATGGTGGTGGCTATACCGGCTCACGTTCTTTGATGGCCATTGTGCCAGAGCTAAAAATAGGGTTGGCGACTTTTTCGAACTCAGACAACATGACTGGTCGTTATACCATTCAGACGATTAAGCAGTATTTGTTGTATTTGCTGGATGCACCTGAATATAAAGCCGCTGAGCGGGAAAATCTGAGCACCTATCAGGACAAAGTCGCCAAACTGCTTAATCGACGTCAACAACGTCTGAATGATGCCGAGCAAGCTGAACACTGGCAGCAGTGGCGTTATGCGCCTTCAAAAAAAGAGCTAGCAAACTATGCCGGGCACTATCGCGGCGACAATGCCTATCTGGATCTGACATTGACAGTAAACAAGGACCACCTGAGCGGGCACAGTTTTGACTATCGCTTTACGCTCAAGCCAGCTACTCAATCTCGGTTTGCGCTCTACGATGTGCCGTTAGCTCAACCTCAGCTTGTCGAATTTAAACTGAATGAAGAAGGGAAGCCTGTCAGCCTGGAATGGGCTGGTCGGGTTTATCAGCGTCAGTAGTCAAAACGAGCGTGTTGCGGTTTGATGCCACAGTAATTGACCCAGGTGTGTAATGTGTTAAAACTGACCTTTCGATGACATTACTACAGGGACGGCACAGTGGCGCAACACGGCACACTCTATTATTTATGCGGCAAGATGGGCGCGGGTAAATCCACCCTGTCGCGCAAGCTGGCTCAGGAGCATCAGGCGGTGATGTTGTCTGAGGATGACTGGCTGGCGGCGCATTACCCGGGCCAAATCCAAACTTTTGATGATTACATCGAGAAGTCCCGGTTAATCAAACCTTTTATTAAAGCGCATGTGCAAAGTCTGTTGCGGCAGGGGCTGAATGTGGTGATGGATTTTCCGGCCAACACTTGTCGACAGCGTGCCTGGTTTGTGGAGCTGAGCGAAGCGGTACGAGCTACGCATCAGCTCTATTATTTGGATGTCAGTGATGAGCAATGCCTTTCCCAGCTGGCAAAGCGTCGTGTTGAACAGCCTGCGCGGGCACACTTTGATAATGAAGTGGTGTTTTATCAGGTGAGCCAGTATTTTGAGCCACCTGAGGAAAGTGAAAACCTGACTTTAGTACAAGTAACGGACGTCAGCGGCTCAGGCCTCCAGTGAGGATGCCAGCTGTTGCTCAAGTGTCGTCAAAGTCTCACCTGCGCCATCAAAATCAAAATCTTCAATCTGGGTAAACAGCTGCTCAGCGAGTGGCTGCTGGGGTGTGCCGCTTAGCGCCTCCAGTAATGTATCAGCCTGGTCACTGGCATCCATATCTGAATCACTGATCAGGACTTTGAGCTGTGCAAGTAAGGCCGTTATATCAATGTCCTTATGTGCGCTTGCTGAGTGACTTGTTTCGTCGCTATGTTCAATGATTTGCTGCTCATTCAGTGCCTGCGAAATTGCATCAATCAGCGCATTCAGGCTGGTTAGCAACTCGTCCATTATGGCCTGTATCGGTGCATTGTTGGCACAGGCTGTTTCTAATTCACCAGCCAGTTGGGCCACCAAAACAGCCCCGATATTACCGGCGCTGCCTTTGAGTGTATGGGCGCACCGCATTGGACCCTGTGGATCTGTGTCGGTATGTGTCTGGGCCTCGGCAAAGGCCTGTTCAAATTGTGCCTGTTTCTCACAAAATCGCCCCAACAGTTTTTTGTACAGGGCTGTGTCGCCTTCGCTGATGGCGAGCCCCGCCTGGGTATCCAGCCCGGCTATCGCAGCTAAGTTCTCCGATGCATCCGTTGATGCTGGCAATGGCTGTTCGCTGGTGGTGGAACTATTCGCTGGCTGTGCCGGGACAATCCAGCGGGCGAGCGTAGCAAACATTTTGCGCGGGTTCAGGGGTTTTTCGATAATGTCATTCATGCCGCATTCCAGCGCTTTTTGACGATTATCCAGCATCACACTGGCGGTCATGGCGATGACCGGCAGGTCCTGCCATTTGGGTTGCTGGCGGATAGCTTCGGTAGCGCTGTAACCGTCCATCACCGGCATCTGGCAGTCCATCAGTACGCCATCATAGTGGCGCTGTTGCAGCATCTCCAGTGCCTGCTGACCCTGTTCGGCTACATCGACCCGAATGCCGTTTTTCTCCAGTAAGGCCATGGCCAGCTCCTGGTTCAGGTCATTGTCTTCAACCAGCAGTAAATGCGCACCGGCGACCGCGTGAGATGGCTCCTCGGTATTCGTCTCGCGGTGTTCTCCGATATTTGGGTCGCCAAACAGGCTGAGCAGGCAGGCAGCAAGTGGCTTGGGGAAAACCGGTTTACTAAGGGTATAGCTGACATCGGCTTCTGCGCTGTCGCCGCTATGGTTTAGCAGGACGACGGGCAGCGTTGCACGCAGTGAGTCGGGTAAGATAGCCAGGCAGCGACTGTCTGCCAGAATACACTGGGCACTTTTGATGGCTGGCGCATCCGGGTCGAAGGCGTCCCGGCCGATGACCTCGGCGCTGACTCCAAAAACATGCAGGTAGCGTTTGAGCGTGCTTGCGGCATACTGGTTGTCATCGAGGATCACCGCATGTTGCATGGATAGTTCAGGTAAACGGGTATCGCTGTTGTCACACAATTTCACAACGATATCAAAGGCAAAGGTACTGCCTTCACCGGCAATACTCTGGCAGCTGATCTGGCCACCCATCAGCTCCACCAGTTTTTTGCAAATCGCCAGCCCCAGCCCGGTACCGCCGTACTTGCGGGTTGTTGAGGTATCTGCCTGGCTAAAAGATTTAAAGAGTTTCTGCTGTTGTTCATCGGTCATGCCGATGCCGGTGTCTATGACCGCAAACGCCAGTGTCAGCGTCTCTTTGTCGCCCGCCTGCGGCGACACATCAATGATCACATCGCCGCCCTGGTCGGTAAACTTAATCGCATTACTGCCCAGGTTTAGCAGCACCTGTGAGATCCGCAGCGGATCGCCTGTCAGGCGCGGTGGGATCCCCGGGTCAAGCATCACACACAGCTCTATGTCTTTTTCCCGAGCTTTAATGGCGAGCAGGTCAATGCTCTGGGTCAGGGTTTCTTCCAGGTCAAACTCAATGGCTTCAATATCGAGCCGGCCCGCCTCAATTTTAGAAAAGTCGAGAATGTCGTTAATGATCCCAAGGAGCGACTCGGCACTGCGATTGATTTTCTCGACATAATTGCGCTGCTGACGGTTCAGGGCGGTTTGCAGGGCCAGGTAGCTCATGCCTATGATGGCATTCATGGGGGTGCGAATTTCATGGGACATATTGGATAAAAAGTCGGACTTGGCCTGGGTGGCACTTTCGGCTTTATCTTTGGCTTTTTGCAGCGCCACTTGAAGGGCTTTGGCATCGCTGATATCCATATGAATACCAAACACTTCCTTGCCTCCCGGACCATGTTTAGCGACCACGCTGCGGCCAATACTGAGGATCCATTTCCAGCTGCCATCGGCACACTTCATACGCATTTCATGGCGAAAGGTATCGCTGTCACCGCGCGCATGGGCCAGTAAGGCATCTTCGGTTGCACTCAGGTCTTCCGGATGAATGAGCTGATGCCAGCGGCTAATGCTTGGGCCGTATCTTTGTTCCAGCTCGTCGCACTGATAGCCCAGCATTTCTGACCACACATCGTTGGTGATCAGCTGGCCACTGCTGATATCCCACTCCCAGGTACCGGCATTGGCCCCCGACATGGCCAGCTCCAGCCGTTGCTCCGCCTCTTTGAGTTCACCATAAGACAAGGTATTGGCCAAAGCCACCGCCAGGTGATTGGCGACAACCCGTAAGATTGCACGCTGAGCCCGGGTCAGCGCGTGCTCATGGTTAAATTGTAGGGTAAACACACCGAGCACTTCGCCGTCGACCACCAGCGGGGCACAAAACACACTTTGCGTGGCCGTGCCGTGCAGGTTATCGGCGGCCGCTAATGCCAGTTTCTGCCAGTCCTGTGGGCTGGCGGCATACACGGGGGTGGCTTCTTTGACACAGTACACATCGGCACCCCGGCTGGTGCTCAGTTTGCTGATCAGCGCTGAAAACGGCTCGTCATCTTGCACGGCGTAGATGTAGTCTATGTACTGTTGCTCACGATGATAAATGCCCACCGCACAAAACTCGCAGGGCAGAGTTTGCTTAAGGTGCTGATAAATGGTTTCACAAATGACCTTCATGTCATAGGTGGCAGCTACTTCTTTACCCACTTCGCCCAGTACCACCAGCTCCTGAGTACGCTGCGCCACTTTTTGTTCCAGCTTTAAGCTGGCCAGACGCAGCCTGCGCTCTCTGATATGTACTATGGTAACAATCGCAATAATAAGGACCGCGGGTAATAAAATTTTAAACCACAGGGTTTCATACCAGGCGGGCAGTGAAATGATAGGTAAGCCAATTGGTGTATCATTCCACACACCATGGTTATTGCTGCCCAGCACTTGCAGTACATACTCGCCCGGTGGCAATGAGCGGTAACTGGCGCGAGGTGTATCTGTGATTGCACTCCAGTCGGCATCGTGCCCCAGCAACTTGTAACGATAGCGGTTATCTTCCGTGGCATGATAATCCAGGGCGGCAAAATAGACCGCCAGGTTTCTGTCTCTGTGGGTAAACTCAATGCCGTTATCAAGCTTATCGATGCGTACCCCATCGCGCTCAGCATAGGTGAAAACCAAAGGCGGCGCAGAGATATTGACGTAGACCGTCAGCGGATTAAACCCGGTGATGCCATCTATGCTGCCAAATAAAATTTGTTCGTCATAGGTCACAAAAGAGCGTGCCAGAAAGTGGTTATTCCCCAGTCCGTCGTGGGTGGTAAACTGATGAAAAATACCACTGAGCGGGTCGAGCTGAAACACTCCACCCGAGGTGGCCAGCCACAATAATCCCAGCTCGTCGGCAACGATGGATTTAACGGCAAAATTGGCTTGTGAGGTGGTGTTACTGAACCGCACAAACCGTTTTTCATCCAGTGCATAGCGGGTCACGCCATTATTGCTGGCAAACCACAGGTAGCGGCCGCTCTGAATACCTTGATTAATATGACGGCCATCCAGGCTGGTGGCGGTATTGTCGGGCAGATAGTGCTGTGTTTGGGTTAAATCCGGGCTAAGACGAAACAGACCGTCCCCGTCGCTGCCTATCCAGACTTGCGAATCACTGTCGATCAGTATAAAAGTCGGATCGGTATTGGGCACGAAGTGCTGAACTTCACCGCTAGGCGGGTGCCAGCGTGTGACCCTGCGCTCACCGGCAACGATCAGCCACACCCATCCCTGTGCATCAAAATTGACATAATCAACGGGGGAGCCGTCCCGCACGCCTTCAGGCATAAAGGGCGTTAAAGTGCGGTTTAGCTCATCAACCTTAAACAGCCCAAAATTAGTTCCTGCATAGAGCTGGCCATCGGCATCCCGATTTAGGTGATGCACTCTGAGCCGGTAGTCACCGGTTAGCTCCTCGGGCGAGGCAAATGGAATAAATTGCCCGTGTCCATCAAAATGCACCAGGCCCCGACCGGTGC
The DNA here is from genome assembly GCF_000967655.1 of Pseudoalteromonas rubra. GTDB lineage: Bacteria > Pseudomonadota > Gammaproteobacteria > Enterobacterales > Alteromonadaceae > Pseudoalteromonas > Pseudoalteromonas rubra_A. Next base: position 17,578 of record NZ_JXYA01000049.1, on the reverse strand, counting down.
CAAGCCACACCCCCCCTTCAATGGCCTTTGCCATACTCAGCACCTGATTAAATAACCCGGAGAGCTGCTGATCTTCTAAAAAGTGGTGCCAGGCTTTAAAAGCAGGCGGGTGGGGGAATACTTTAATGACTCCGGAGTAGCGCGTCGCCGCCCACATCAGCCCGGTCTGATCAATTAAAACCTGGCGAACATCGCGGTTTTGCAGTAATGCCAGCTTACCGTCCTGTGCCGTGGGAATAAATTTCTCCTGTAGAGGAGAGAAGCGGTAGATACCGGCAAAGGTCGACAGCAGAATATCGCCCTGATGGTGCAGCAGGCTGGATACACTGGGCAGGCTCTGTTCATTGAGCTGATAGGTATGAAAGCGCTGAGTATCCGGATCAAAGCGGCCAAAGCTGGTACGGGTGGCCACCCAGAGTCGGCCATCGGCGGCAACGGAGACCTGCCGGACTTCCGGGTGGTCGAGTGACTGTGGCGCAACCTTAAATGCACTGAACTGGCCACTTTGGCGGTCAAGCCGGTAGAGCCCATCCGAGGTGGCGCACCAGATATTACCGGCTTGATCTTCGGCAATACTCCATACCCGGTTGTTGCCCAGGCTGGTGGGGTTATTCGGCTCGTGGGTAAAACGCTCGAATCCGCGACCATCGGCTTTGAGACGATTGAGCCCGCCACCATTGGTGCCAACCCACAGGCTGCCATCCTGGCTTTCGAATAGCGCCTGCACTTTGTCCGCCCCCAGCGACTGCGCATTTGCCGGGTCATGACGAAAATGCTGAAACCCTTGCTGAGCGCCCAAAAACAGATTCAGGCCACCGCCCCAGGTACCGGCCCACAACCGGCCACGAGTGTCGAACAGCAACACACTGACACTGTCGGCAGACAGCGAGCTGGGATCGCCCGGAACGTGTCTGAAATTACTAAACTGATAGCCATCGTAGCGTTTTATGCCATCGGCACTGCCAAACCACATAAAGCCCTGCTGATCTTTGCTGACGGCATAGATCTGCGGGGTATTCAGGCCGTTATAGGTGGCGATATTTTCAATTTTGAGCGTGGTGGCCAGCACTTTTTGTGTCAATACAGCACATAACAGCCATATCACCGCTAAACTAACAGTGAGTGCTAAGCCCCGGCGCCGTGGTCGGGTTGTGCATAAGACAGAAATGACTGGCATAACGTTGGCCTGTTGGCGGGTTTATTGATTCGTTGTACAAAGGTTAGACAGATATTAGAAACCTGTGCACAATAACAGCAAATAAATTTTCCGGCGCTGTAACCCCTTAACTGTGCCAGGCCCGATTTTGGGACGGCTGGCTTTAGGAGAGAAGAATGGACAATGGCAGTGCAGTAACCACTATGACTATCCTGGTTGTTGAACCGCACGAGACCATACGCTCCATGGTGGCCAATATCGTCACCGGACTTGGACGAGTTAATGTGTTGCAAAGCCCCAATGGTGCCGACGCCCTCGACAAGCTGCAATATCAGGATATCCACCTCATAATTGCCGACTGGATGCTGCCCAAGCTGGCGGGGATCGACTTGTTAAAAGAAGTGCGAAAGAATCCGCGCACGGCGGCTATCCCGTTTGTGATGACCGCTACGTCGATACAACAATCTCAGGTCCTGCAGGCCATTAAATGTGGTGTGTCTGAATATGTGGTTAAGCCGTTTTCCAGCAAAATTATGCTGGAGCGACTGCGCCGTGCGCTCAACAAACCGGTCAGGCCATATCACGGCGAAGTGGCTGAAGAAGAAGCGGTGGTGGAGCAGCCTATTCAGGTGCTGGTGGTCGATGATGTGGCAGACAACATCAAGATCATCGGTGATGTGCTGCGCAAGGAATATAAGGTGAAAGCGGCGCTAAGCGGTGCCAAGGCATTGCAGATCTGCGCCGCAGAGCCGCAACCCGATCTGGTCCTGCTGGATATCATGATGCCAGGCATGGACGGGCTGGAAGTCTGCCGGCGTCTAAAAGATGACCCCCACACCCAGCATATTACGGTGATTTTTTTAACCGCGCTGGAGCAAACGGAGCACGTAGTGCGAGGGCTGGAACTTGGGGCGGTCGACTATATAACAAAGCCCGCTAACCCGTCGGTGGTTAAATCGAGGGTACGTGCGCATTGTCGCAACATTGAATCGAACCGCCTGATGCGTGCGCAGATTGATGCCATGATCGACAATGCCAGATTGCGCGACGAATTTGACAGCCTAACGCAGACTAACCTGGCAAAACCCGTGTCGGATATTCGCAGTTCAACGGCGCTGCTGGCACGGCATATTAAAGAGCCGGAGCGGGCACGGCGTTATCTCAATTTTATTCAGCACAGCTGTTTGCGGCTTCAACATGCCATGGACAGCATGTCGGCCATGGCTAAAATCGAAGCGAATGAGTATCAGCTAAATCCCATCAGCCACCCGATACACAAAATCATTGAAGCCGTGCTGGAAGATTTGGCCCCGTTGGTTGAAGCCTCAAAAATCCAGCTGCGCACTGTGGTCTCTAAAGATTTACTGTTTTTTGGTGAACCGGCCTTGTGTTACACCTTATTCCACAACCTTATCAGCAATGCGCTGGAAGCGGTTAAGACCAAGCCCCTGGTGACCATCAGTGCACAGCCTGCGGAGCAACAGCTGACGGTGATCATTCAAAACCCCGATCCGGTGCCGGACGGTGTCAGAACCCGTTTTTTCGAGAAATTTGTGACTTTTGGTAAGCCTGACCGCGCTGGTGTTGGTACTTACACCGCCAAATTGCTCACAGAAGCGCAGCAGGGACAGATAGATTTTAATACCGATGAGCAGCGCGGCACCGAGGTCACGGTCAGTCTGCCGTTAGGAGAAAAAGCCAGTTAGCCTGGCGGGCAGCACCTGAGCCCGGCAGGCTGGCATCAGCGGTTAGCTGCGAAATTGTGTGCGATAATTCTCTACCCACAATTTGGTTGCACCACACACTGCCGCTGGCATCACAATCAGGTTAACAATCGGAATGCTGGTCAGCACCATAACCGCAAACCCAAAGCCATAGGACAGCCCCTGGTGTGCTTTTAAGGTGTCTTTCATCTCTTTAAAAGAGATTTTGTGGTTATCAAAGGGATAGTCGTTATATTGCACGTTATACATCCAGCACGAAAACAACACCCAGAGTATCTGGCCAATGAAAGGCAGCATCCACAGCAGGATGAAAAAGCCAATGGCGCGTGGCAGATAGTAAACCAGCTTGCTCCATTCGCGGCCCAGCATACGGGGCACATCTTTCACCAAATCGGCAAAGCCATCGTCGTTAATTGGCTGTCCGGTCAGATGCAGTTCGACTTTTTCAGATAGCAAGCCATTAAACGGCGCTGCAATAAAGTTGGTGATCACCGTAAACACCATGCTGTAACTGAATAAAATGACTAAGATGGCAATGGGCCACATCAGCCATTCCAGCCAGCTTAGCCAGTCCGGCAGTAAGCCATTCAGGTAGGCAAAGCCCTGTGTCAGCCAGTCATACAGGAAAAATAACGAGCCGCCAAATAGCAACACATTGATAAGCAGTGGAATAAACACAAAGCGTTTTAGTCCTTTCTGGCTTAACAGTGAAAAGCCAGCGACAAAATACTCCATACCTTTGGTCAGTTGCATTGAAATACCTCTGTACTGAAAGTTCTGTCCTCATTATAAAACTGCACAACGCAAAAAGGGCAGTCTAATCAGTAACAAATTGTACATACCATGCCATCTTCTTGTGTTTTCGAGGGTTTCTGGAAGCGCCGACACAACACGTCAGTCATGAGCTAAAGCAAGGGAAAATTAATTTTCAGATTATTGCACTTTGTTGGTTGAAACCATACCAGCTTGCCTATACATTGAAAATATCGGCTTTGGGAGTTTGTTCATGCAATCGCGTTACTGGGTTTTAGTATTGTGCCTTATGGTGTCACTGACAGTGAACGCCAGCGGCGGCAATGTGTCAGTACATACCACGCAATTGAGCCAATTTCTGACTGACAACGATGACGATGATAACGGTAAACTCGACAGCGATCCGGTCATTGTTTTATACAGTGTGCACGATGAAGCCACAGTGCTGCCATTGTGTTTGCGCGCCGAAGCTTGCACCCATTACCCCACTCTTACCTATTACCAGCAGGGGATCCGTGCCCCGCCTGTTTTGTCTTAAGTTCACTTTAAAACTTTAATAGTTATTTTTGTGCGCCTGTCATTTTAAGGCGGCGCGCGTTGTGTGCTTAAAGTCATGGCGAGCCTTGATACAGGCTAACCACTGACGCGACTCTGAAGTAGAGGTGCAATATGAATACGTTTAACCGACTGAATACGCTGGATGTAACCACCGAGCTGGCCGTGCAAGCCAATCCCTTGTCCGTAACTGGTGATAACGACGGGCTTGATCGCCTGACGGTTTTGGCACAAAAGTATATGCATAACCTGGATGGTCAGACAGCCATTTATCTGGACCCGGACACCAGCATTGACGATGCCACGCTGGTGCTAAATAAAACCCATGTAGCGTCTATGTTTGTGGCACAAAAAGGGCAGTTACAGGGGATTATCTCTCAGGCTCGGCTGGGCAGCCGACATATATTAAAAGAAGCACAGTTACGCGGATGTCAGCGTAATGAGCTGGTGGTGAGCGATGTGATGTTGCCGTTGCAAACCCTCAAGCAGGTTAATCTGAACAAATTACGAGATGCAAGCGCCGGGGATGTGCTGGTGACTATGGAATCGCATGGTCTGGATTATCTGCTGGTGACTGAGCCAGAGACTAACCAGATCTGCGGGTATTTTGATTTGGTCGAGCTGATTAAAGTAGGTGGTCGTCCGGTAAATCAGCTGCGCCCCGCGGAGCATTTTAACGACATTGTGGTGTCTGTACTGCACCACGCAGAGCGCTGATATCCATTGGCAGCGTACTGCCCAACCGATTTATTTCCTAAAGTTAATGTAAATTAACGCCAAGGCACCTGAGGGTGCCTTTTTTATCGCAAGCTCTGTTACTCTGGAAATTTTACGCCATGGCGCTTGGCGTACCAGTAGCACAAGGGCAGCTCAATCAGGGTAAAGGTTATGACCGTAAACCAGGCCCAGTTAACCTCAAACAAGACCAAAGAAAAAGCCAATCCGGAACCATAATAGACCGAACCGACTATTGCGAGTGACACCAAAGTGGCGATCAGATCCTGAATGGACACCTTTTTCAGGTCACTGCCAGCGTAACGCGGGTAAATGACAAAATAGGCCAAACACAAAATAATGACGTTGAGCAGGATAACCTGAAGTTCAATGGACATAAATACAGCTTATAGATACGAATGAGTGACTATTTTACGGCCCACAAAGGGACTTTGGCAAGCAAGCGGGTGGATGGCGCTGCCTTTTCCCTGCTATTGCGGTTATACTTTGCAGGTAAACCAATGAGGTAGGTATGCTGTCGAAAAATCAACAAAAGCTGCTCCGTGCGCTGGCGCAAAAAAAATATCGTAAACAATATGGCCAATACCTGGTACAGGGGGCCAAAAATGTGCAGGAGCTGCTGAGCGCTGGCAAGCCGGTGAAACAGATCTTTGCCACTGCCGAGTTTATTGCCGACCACCAGTTGCTGTTGAATAATCATGAAGTAGTGACGTGTGATGAGGCCGAGCTGAGTAAAGTCAGTACTCTGGTCAGTAACAATGCGGCCATTGCCATTGCTGAGACAGAGCCGCAAGCTGAGTTGAATACCCAAGGGCTGGTCCTGGCGCTGGACGGCGTATCCGACCCCGGCAACCTGGGCACCATTATTCGTGTTGCGGACTGGTATGGTTTGCGCCAGATTGTGCTAAGCGAGCACTGTGCCGACCACCTAAACCCCAAAGTGATCAGTGCAACTATGGGCTCTTTTGCCCGGGTTGATGTGATCAGAACCGATTTATGCGCGTTGCTAAAAACCTACGATGGGCCAATTTACGGGGCTTTCCTGGAAGGTCAAAGCGTGCATACTACGTCGTTTACAGCGCAAGGTATTTTGGTGATGGGCAGCGAGTCGCACGGGATCAGTGATGCGGTGGCACAGCATATCAACCAGCCTGTCACCATTCCGGCATTTGGCGGCGCGGAGTCGTTGAATGTGGCGATGGCCACGGGGATCATCCTCGATAACATCAAGCGCCACGGTTAAGGTGGTGGCTTTGAACCTGTGTGATTGCACTTAAGCTTTTGTTTCTATGCGCCTGAGTAGCATTAAACTGGCCGGCTTTAAATCTTTTGTCGAGCCTACCAAAATCCCTTTCCCGGAGCCGATGACCTGTGTTGTTGGTCCCAACGGGTGTGGTAAATCTAACGTGATTGATGCGGTGCGCTGGGTATTGGGTGAAAGCTCTGCCAAAAACCTCCGTGGCGATGCCATGACCGACGTGATCTTTAACGGTTCAACCCACCGCAAACCCGTCTCTCAGGCTTCCGTTGAGCTGCTGTTCGATAATACTCAAGGGCGTTTGCCCGGGTCTATGGCCGACCGTACCCAGGTTGCGATAAAACGTTTGGTGACTCGCGATGGCCAGTCGCTGTATTTTCTCAATGGCAGTAAATGTCGCAAACGTGACATCACCGATATCTTTCTTGGCACCGGCCTTGGCCCGCGCAGTTATGCCATCATAGAGCAGGGGATGATCTCGCGACTGATCGAGAGTAAACCGCAGGAACTGCGTATTTTTTTGGAAGAAGCCGCGGGGGTGTCCAAGTATAAAGAGCGTCGCCGGGAAACCCAGACGCGGATCAAAAGCACCCGGGAGAACCTGGAACGATTGCTGGATATGCGTCAGGAGCTGCAAAATCAGCTCGACAGACTGGCCAAACAGGCCGAAGCCGCACGCCAGTACCGAGATCTCAAGGCCCAGGAGCGTACCCTGAAAGGCCAGCTGGCGGTGTTAAAGTGGCAGGAACTACATGCCAAACAACAGGAAAAAACCACTCAGATCGCTAAGCTGAACGAGCAGCTGACCTTTTTAGAGCAGGCCCACGGCGGTCATGACGATGTACTGGCAAGCTTTGAGCAGCAGGTGACCCACTTCAGTGATGCGCAGGCAGCATTACAACAGCAGCTGCACAGTACACAAACCCAGCTAACCCGCATTGAACAACAAAAGATCCACCTGAGTGAGAAACGTCGTGAACTGGCAGATAAACATACCCAGTTGAATGAAGAAATTGCGCAGGCTCAGGCGCTTTATGAACAACAACAGCAGCATTGTGCAGAGCTCGTAGAGCTGTGTGAAGCGCATCAGGAAGCAACTCAAATCAGTGCCGAAAAGCTCGCTGAAGCTGAGCTGCTCATTGATGAGAAAATGCAGCAGTTACAAACATATGAAGCAAGCAGCCAGACGGCACAACGGGCGCTGGAAAAAGTACGCCAGCATACTCAGCAGTGTCAGCTGGCCTTGCAACGCCTGACACAACAACAACAGCATCAGAGCCAGCGGCAGGCGCAACTGGTGCAGCAACAAGCCCAGCACAGTGCGCAAAACCCGGCTGAGATGCTCGCCGAGCAACAAAAGGCGCATCAGGAGCTGGTTCATGCAATGGCCATTTCGCAACAAGAAAATCAGCGTCTGAGCGCAGAACTGCAACGCCTGAGCGAAGCCAGAACAGCACTACAGAATAAATGTCAGGCGCAACAAGTCAGGCTCGGGCAGGCGCAGGCTCAGGTTCAGGCGCTGGAAAAACTTACCCGTGCCCAGCAAGGCGACAGCCAGGATGCGCCAGGCGAGCCACTGCTTAGTGTACTGAGAGCTGAGCCAGGGCTTGAAGCGATTGTAGAGCGTGCAATGTTTGGGCTGGGGTCATTGCGGATCACTGAACAAGACTACGCCAGCCGTATCTGGCCTGCGCCTGAGGGCGAAAAAACGCCGGGCAGTGTGGCAACGCTTGTGCAGTCCGAGATTTACCCGGACTTTCTTAACCAGATTGAATGGCTGGGGCAGGCTCGCCATTTTAGCGCCCGTGGGGCGTTTTTTGCCGCTATCGATGACGAAGGCACCCTGTATGGTGGCAACTGGCAGGCGCAGGAGGAAGATGCACAGTCGGGTAGCCTGCTTGCCCATTACAGCGAACTGCGCGGTCACAAGACTGCATTGCCACAAATCGAAGCACAGCTGAGTGAGCTGGAAGCGTCACTGACGCCTTTGGAGAGCGCTGTGACAACGTGCTCACAACAGCTTGAAGCGAATAAGCAAGCAGTCCATGAGGCGGCTAAACAGGTGGCCAGCAGCCAGACCCGGGTCGACATGTTACTCGCTCAGCAAGCCAGCTGGCAGCAACAAAGCAGTCAGCTTGAGCGCAGCCAGCGCGAGCTGGACGAGCAGGGTGAATTGCTGGTGGCGCAGCTTGAAGAAAGCGAGCAGGCCCTGTGGCAGGCAGAAGAAGCACAAGAGCAGTTGCAACAGCAAATGAACCAGGCGGGCGAAGCACTCGAAGCACTCAAGCGGGCACATCAACAGCAGCAACAGCAGCAGCGTGATATTCAGCAACAGCACCATCAGGCCAAAATGAAGCTCCAGCAGGCGCAAAGTGACGCACAACTGGGTCAGACCAAACTCAGCCATCTGGCGCAAAGTTTGAAGCTGGGCACTGAAGCGCTGGATCAGGTGCAGCAGCAACTAAGCAGCTGCGATGAGCCCGGAGTTGAGCTGGAACAACAGCAAACCGAGCTGCTGATCCGTCATACTGAACTGGAGCAGGCTGCAAAGGAAACGGCAGCAAAGCTGAGTGACGCAAAACAGCAACTCGCCGACAAACAGCTGGCACTCAAAGATGCCCAGGCAAAAAGCACCCAGCTTAAAGAGCAACGCCAGCAGTTAGCACTTCAGGAGCAAAGTCTGATGGTCAAGGCGCAGGCCGTGCTTGAACCTTTAACAGAGCTTCGTCAGACACTTAAAGACGTATTAGCGCAGTTACCGGAAGATGCACAGGCCAGCAGTCATCAGGGCAAGCTGACCCGGATTGGACAGCTGCTGAGTTTGCTCGGTGCCGTTAACCTGGCGGCGATTGAAGAATTTGATGAGGCGCAGCAGCGCAAGCGTTACCTTGATGAACAGCTGGATGACCTCAGTGCAGCACTAGAAACGCTCGAAGGCGCCATTCGTAAGATTGACCGCGAAACACGCAGCCGCTTTAAAACCACCTTTGATCAGGTTAATCAGGGGCTGGCAGAGCTGTTTCCCAAAGTATTTGGCGGCGGTAGCGCCTATCTGGAACTGACCAGTGATGACCTGTTGGAGAGTGGGGTAAGCATCATGGCAAGACCACCGGGTAAGAAAAACTCGACAATTCATCTGTTAAGTGGTGGAGAAAAAGCCCTGACCGCATTATCATTGGTATTTTCAATATTTAGACTAAATCCAGCCCCGTTTTGTATGCTGGATGAAGTAGATGCACCGCTGGACGATGCGAACGTTGGACGCTTCTGCCGACTGGTCGAAGAAATGTCGCAAACGGTGCAGTTTATTTACATCAGCCACAACAAGGTCGCAATGGAAATGGCGGGCCGGCTGACGGGGGTAACCATGGCGGAACCCGGGGTTTCACGTATGGTTGCCGTAGACATAGAACAAGCAGTGCAAATGGCGCATGCATAATAAGTAAAGGTGAGCAATGGCCACAGAATTAAGATGGGCATTAATCGTGATCAGTGCACTGATCATTGGTGGATTATTGATACATGGCTTATGGTCGGTGAGAAAAAAAGAGAACCAGGACACCGATAACCCCGCAGCCAACAAGAAACCCGCAGCTGCGTCTCAGCCGCAGCGCGAGGAAGAGCCACAGCTGGATGAAATGAGCTTTTCAGCCGTCGATGAAGACAAAGAGTCTGCACTGGCCCAAAGTCAAAGCGAAGCGGCAGAAATACCTGCAGACTCTGCTGAGCAACAGGAAGAAGCACCGCAGGAGGCTGCTTCACAGGAAGCAGCGCCGCAGGACTTTATTATTCTCCATATCGAGATGCCAGAAGGCCTGACAATGGCGGGCTCTAAGCTGTTGCCATGTGTATTGAGTCTTGGCTTTAAGTACTCGGATGAAGGCTTTTTCAATCGTCATGTCGAGTCATCCGGCAATGGCCCGGTCTTGTTCCGGTTAGTGAATATGTATAACCCGGGCACGTTCGATATCGATAATATGGAGCAGTTCAGCACCGGTGGCGTCAGCCTGTTTATGACGTTGCCGTGCGAAGGCGACAGCATGGCGGCGTTCAATATGCTGCACAGCGCCGCGAAAAAGCTTGCCGATGAATTTGGTGCCAGTGTGCTGGACAGCAGTCGTGAGCCACTCACTGTGAATACCACCCGTGCCTATGTTGAAAAGGTGCGTGAATATACCGTTTAAGCGTTAATACTGCCTGCGGGCATAGACGCGACAGAGCCACGGACTTAGGTCCGTGGCTTTTTGTGTTATTAAGAGGTTGTAATGTCAGAAACTATCAGCAAACAAATCAATGAATTAAGACAGCAGTTGGAAAGTTATAACTACCAGTACTATGTCTTGGATCAGCCCACGGTACCCGATGCCGAATATGACCGGGTAATGCGCGCTCTGATTGAGCTGGAAACCCAGCATCCTGACTATCTAACCCCGGATTCGCCCTCACAAAAAGTGGGTGGTGCTGCGCTAAGCAAATTTGAGCAGGTAACGCATCAGGTGCCTATGTTGTCTCTGGACAATGCGTTCGATGAGGCTGAGTTCAATGCCTTTAATCGTCGCATTAAAGAGCGCCTGCTGCACAACGACGAGCTGGATTTTTGTTGCGAGCCAAAGCTGGATGGGCTGGCCGTGTCGATTCTCTACCGTGATGGGGTGCTGGTTCAGGCCGCAACTCGCGGTGATGGTCAGGTAGGTGAAAATATCACCGAAAACGTGAAAACCATACGTAATATTCCGCTGCGTTTGCGTGGTGACAATATTCCGGCTGAGCTGGAAGTACGTGGTGAAGTTTTTATGGACAAGGCCGGATTTGCACGACTGAACGAAACCGCAGCAAAGCGCGATGAAAAAACCTTTGCGAACCCGCGCAATGCGGCGGCGGGCAGCCTGCGTCAGCTGGACCCTAAAATTACTGCCAAACGTCCACTGATGTTTTACGCCTATTCAATGGGCGTAGTGCAGGGCGCTGAGCTGGCTGATACCCATTATGCGCAGTTGCAGCAGTTAAAAGACTGGGGCTTGCCTATGTGCCCGCAAACTAAGCGGGTAACGGGTGCCAGCGCGGCTTATCAATACTACGAAGCCATTATGGCCGAGCGCGACGCGTTGCTGTATGAAATTGATGGCGTGGTTATCAAGGTTGATAATAAACCGTTTCAGGAGCAGCTGGGCTTTGTTGCGCGTGCTCCGCGCTGGGCCATTGCATTTAAATTCCCGGCTCAGGAAGAATTAACGCAGTTGCTGGATGTGGAGTTTCAGGTGGGCCGGACCGGCGCCATCACGCCAGTTGCACGGCTGGAGCCGGTGTTTGTTGGCGGCGTGACCGTCTCGAATGCGACTTTACACAATCGTGACGAAATCGACCGTCTGGGTGTCAAAGTCGGTGATACCGTGATCATCCGACGCGCTGGTGATGTGATCCCACAGATCACTCAGGTGGTGCTGGAAAAAAGGCCTGATGATGCGCGCGATATCACTTTCCCGGATACCTGTCCGGTATGTGATTCCCACGTTGAGCGTGTGGAAGGTGAAGCCGTTGCGCGTTGCACCGGTGGCCTGGTGTGCCGCGCACAACGCAAAGAAGCGATTAAACACTTTGCGTCGCGTAAGGCGTTGGACATCGACGGCCTGGGCGACAAGATTGTTGAGCAACTGGTTGAGCGGGAACTGATCACCACGCCGGCGGAATTATTTACCCTGCGTCAGGGCCATTTTGAGTCACTGGAGCGCATGGGCCCTAAATCAGCCAAGAACCTGGTGGGCGCGCTTGAAGAGGCCAAACAAACGACCTTGGCCAAGTTTTTATATGCCCTTGGGATCCGCGAAGTGGGCGAAGCCACGGCACAAAACCTGGCAAATCACTATCTGACGCTTGAAAAGGTGATGAATGCCTCCATTGAGAGTTTACAGGAAGTAAGTGATGTGGGTGTTGTGGTTGCTCAGCATATTCACGCGTTTTTCAGTGAACCACACAATCAAAAAGTGGTGAGCGATCTACTTGAGCAAGGGTTGCACTGGCCTGAAATTGCTGCAAAAGCAGAAAGTGAGCAGCCACTTGCTGGCCTGACTTACGTATTGACGGGTACGCTGAGCCAGCTTAACCGCAACGACGCTAAAGCGCGATTACAGGCACTGGGAGCTAAAGTGTCCGGGAGTGTCTCTAAGAACACGCACGCACTGGTGGCAGGCGAAAAAGCAGGCTCTAAGCTAACCAAGGCGCAGGATCTGGGGATCGATATCCTGGATGAAGCAGCACTGATTGCATTGCTTGACTCACATCAGGGGTAATACCAATTTCACTTAATACCTGTTCAATTTGAAGGAGCAAATAGAACACTTAATCAAGCAAATTGGTATAAACAATAGGCGGGCTGATTAGCCCGCCATCAAATGAGAGAAGTGGTATGAGCAAGTTACAGGCGGGGTACGGGCCCGAGTACTGGGATAAATACGGGGTATATCGCACGCCTGTTGGATTTAATCTGACCTTACTGGTGTTGCTCAGACCCTTGTTCCTGTGGCTGGTTTCAGCCTTGACCTGGCGTCCAGACCTGGATCTCATGTCCTTATTTTTCCATTCAAAGCAGCATTTTTTTGTGGCAGTGATGATAGCCAGTCTGGCCCTGATCCCAACGGTATTGTTTTCCTTGCGCAGGCCAACCAGCTCACCTAAGTTAGCCCGCTACTGGCGTCATATGCGCTGGCCATTGCTGATAGCCGCCAGTCTGGATCTGGCCTGGTTGGGGATGCAAATTGTTCAGGCACACTATCAATTCTCTTTCTATTTAGCCATTCAGGCTGTACTGGTCTGCTGGGTTATTTTGTATTTGCTCAAAAGTCGATACTTAACGTGTTTTTTTGGGGATTGGCCGGAACCAGAAAATAATTGACTTGACGCTGGAGGGCAGACAACTAAACATAAGGGCGATTGTGGTTTTCATATTGGCGTAAAAATATCACGCTAGTCTGATCCGGACTGGCTTGTGTCACTCTATAACAATAAGACAAAATGCTTGTGTTTGCCGATATGGAGTCACCCAATATCAACCGGAGAAAGAGACATGTTAACTTGGCGAGATATTCTGCAGTTCGCAGACAACGGCAACCCACAGCCACCCAGGCGGGTTGAAAAAAACCTGATGCAGTGGCAGGCGCTGCTTGAACCTTCCGTATTTCATATCACACGTAACCGGGGCACTGAGCGTCCGTTCAGCTCGCAAAGCTGTAGTGTATTTTCACCGGGTAAATACCACTGTGCCTGCTGTGACCAACTGTTGTTTGATGCAGAAGAAAAGTATGACAGTGGCTCTGGTTGGCCTGCATTTACTCAACCTTACAGCGCTGACTCTGTGGCCTATAAACTGGACAGATCGCACGGTATGGACAGGGTAGAGATAGTGTGTAATGTGTGTGATGCCCACCTGGGCCATGTGTTTCCGGATGGCCCTAAGCCCAGCGGCTTGCGCTATTGTGTGAACGCACTGGCGCTGAAAAAGCACGAAGAAGGCACGCATTGAGTAGCACTTCTGCCTGATTAAGGCTTAAAATCCAGGTTCATTTCTGCAAGCTGTGCCTGCAGTTTCTCAAATCGCTCCTGCTGTTCAGGCTCTAGGTGCGCGGCGCTGAGTGTTTTGTAGCATTTGGCAGCCAGATTTGAGTTGAACGTGGTGGCTTTCTTCCCTGTTGCGTCGGCAAGACACTGAAGCAAATTGAGCGCAATACTGGCGTTTTTGGGCATGACCCGAAATGCCTGTGTAAAGGCTTCTAGTGCGACATCCAACTGCCCCTTCTGAAATTGCTTTACGGCATGATTGTTTAACTCTTTTGGTCCCATAGTGATATTGCGACGTTCATCCTGCTGTTGTTGTAGCAGGTGCATAAAGGCGGGATCGTTTTGTTGCTGGTGACGTTCGCAGTGCGTGATGATCTGACCAAATAAGGCCTCTACTTTGTGCTGAAACCCTAGCTCATGAAATGCTTTTGCTTTATCTAATGCGGCATCAACCGAGCGGATCTGAGGCTCATCTTCCAGTTGCTCCATCAGTTGTCGCGCTTTGCTGTGCTCATCTTTAAGATAATGCAGCCGCGCGTTCAGCACATCAATTTGAGTCTGGTTATTCGCATTGGGAAACTGCTTTTTGAGATCGCTCAGATATTGTTGGGTTTGCCGGGTGAGGCGGGTGATCTGATCGTGTTGATCTGTGCTCAGTGCAAAATCAATTCCGGCGCGGGCGGCGTTTAAATAGACCTCAGGGCTGTCGTGCATCGAAAACCGCGCAAAATTGGCGATTTCTTTTTGTGCGTTGTAACTGCATTCATAATCGTGATTGATCCGAGCTACTGTGCTGAGTGATTTCTGTCTTTCAATATTACGAGGTGCAATCTGGGAGGCCTGCACTAAAGAGACCTGAGCTTCCTCAAATTGATTGAGCTTTAGCTCCAGACGAGACAACAAATCCAACGCGGCCAGGCGAGTTTCACTTTTTTCTATCAAAGACTTAAGCATCTTCTGCGCCATGATGTCTTCGTTATTGGCGATCAAGGTTTCCACCAGACCGAGCTTGGCCCAGGTAAACTTTTGCAATTCGAGTACAGAGCGGTAGAACTGTTTGGCCTCGTCATATTGCTTGAGCTGCAATAGGGTCTCACCTTTTAGCTTGAGCAATATCGGGCTGTAAGCGTGCTCACCGCTTTCAAGCTCCGAATTAATCAGTTTTAGCGCCTTCGAGTAGTTTTCATCGTCAATCAGGTTGTAGAGCGTTTTAAGGCTACGTTTACGTTTTAGTACACGCTCGATGCGTGATTTGAGTTCTTTAATACTGAAAGGCTTTACCAGGAAGTCATCAGGCTGTAACTCAACAATACTGTGTACCAGTTCGGGGCTGGTTTCGGCTGAGGTGAAAATAAACCCGGTACTTTGACGGATCAG
Organism: Pseudoalteromonas rubra; assembly: GCF_000967655.1. Lineage (GTDB taxonomy): Bacteria > Pseudomonadota > Gammaproteobacteria > Enterobacterales > Alteromonadaceae > Pseudoalteromonas > Pseudoalteromonas rubra_A. Next base: position 2,469 of record NZ_JXYA01000049.1, on the reverse strand, counting down.
GCGCTTTTTAAGTAGCTCTTCGTAAAGCTGATACCCATTCTGGCGTTTGCTCAGGTCAAATGAGCAGATAATCAAATCAAACTTATGATGGATACAGCTTTCCTTTGCCAATTGGGCATTTTCGGCAAACTGGACGTTTTTATATGCCAGCTGGTCCAGCGACTGTTTAATGTAGCTCAGCGCCAGTTGCTGTTCTTCCACGATCAAAATTTTTGCATTTACAAAGGGTTGAACAGACATAAAGTGAAAGCTAAAGGAATAAACTCGGAATGCTTTTAGTCTAGTCGTTTATCTTTTCTTTTGAAACATAAGGATTAAAAAGCTTGGTAAGAATACAGAGAAAGTAGGGGGCCAGGCATTGTTTTGGATGAGCACGATATAGCATTGACCAAATCATGGATAATAGAATAAAGAGAGTTTGACTGACTATTTTTGAAGTGATGGTGGGTTGTACTGGACTTACACCTGTGACCCTCGCCTTGGTAAGAATGAGCGCGATGCCGCATCGACCAATAATTATATCATTTGAAATGATGGTGGGTTGTACTGGACTTGAACCAGTGACCCTCGCCTTGATTAGGTATGAACGCGATGCCGCATTGACCAAGTCATGGATAACAGAATAAAGAGAGTTTGACTGACTATTTTTGAAATGATGGTGGGTTGTACTGGACTTGAACCAGTGACCCTCGCCTTGTAAGGGCGATGCTCTCCCAACTGAGCTAACAACCCATGCATAGATGCAGGTACATACTCTGTATTTCCGAAGAAATGGTGGGTTGTACTGGACTTGAACCAGTGACCCTCGCCTTGTAAGGGCGATGCTCTCCCAACTGAGCTAACAACCCATGCATAGATGCAGGTACATACTCTGTATTTCCGAAGAAATGGTGGGTTGTACTGGACTTGAACCAGTGACCCTCGCCTTGTAAGGGCGATGCTCTCCCAACTGAGCTAACAACCCAGAGTATTTTTTTATTAAACATTTAAGATGGTGGGTTGTACTGGACTTGAACCAGTGACCCTCGCCTTGTAAGGGCGATGCTCTCCCAACTGAGCTAACAACCCATCTTAAATTTTGTCTTTAGTTATGGTGGGTTGTACTGACCTAAATCAGACCCCTCGTCTTGGTAAGAATGAGCGCGATGCTGCATCGACCAAGTTCACCAAATTAATGGTGGGTTGTACTGGACTTGAACCAGTGACCCTCGCCTTGTAAGGGCGATGCTCTCCCAACTGAGCTAACAACCCATAACTATTCTGACTTTTGCGTATTGAGCCATAATTTTTTCTTCTTTTTAGACAAAAAGATTATGGTGGGTTGTACTGACTTTAATTCAGAACCCTTGCCTTGGTAAGAATGAGCGCGATGCTGCATCGACCAAGTTTACCAAATTATGGTGGGTTGTACTGGACTTGAACCAGTGACCCTCGCCTTGTAAGGGCGATGCTCTCCCAACTGAGCTAACAACCCAATACGCTGTTTCAAATGTGAATGTCTATATTAACTTTCACCAAATTAGTGGTGGGTTGTACTGGACTTGAACCAGTGACCCTCGCCTTGTAAGGGCGATGCTCTCCCAACTGAGCTAACAACCCACATTCGAAACACAAGACACATTGCCGTGTCGTTGTGGGGCGCTATTATATGTTTCCTTTCAAAGGAGTCAACACAAAATCCTGATTTTTTATCTGTGTGCTTCTTTTGTGTTCAGGTGTTCGTTTTTTAGGTATTTCTCTTCATTATATGTCTAAGCAATATATTGTCCGCCAGGTAAAGTGAGCGGCGGGGTGGTGGAGATGTTGAGTGCTGTTTTTAGGCAGGAAGGTTGGGCGGGGGGAGTTAAAAGCATTTGTTTCGAGGTGGAAATCCGCTTGCAAAAGAAATGAGTTGCCCAATGGATATCCCAGGGCTTTTATCTGTGTCCAATTGAATGGCAGTCTGTGCCTGCTCGTTCAAAATACTGAGAGATCAAGTACAAGGATATGCATAATCGAGAATAGCTGGTGTTAAATTAAGCAAAAACAGGCACTTCTATTGATTGAACCGCTCAATTCGCTTATATTCTGTGCTCTTGGGGCGTTTTTGCAGCAGTTAGAAAAAACTTGCAGAAAAGGTGTTGACTTTGTTTTCTGTGATGCATAGAATGCGCCCCGCACTCAGCGATGCAGCGTTACAGTTTCATTGCTACTGGTGAGGGGCTATAGCTCAGCTGGGAGAGCGCTTGCATGGCATGCAAGAGGTCGGCGGTTCGATCCCGCCTAGCTCCACCAAATTCAGTGCATAAATGTCCTAGTGATATAATATTTGGAACTGGCTTCGAATGCTGTTTCTGAATGATTGTGTCCCCTTCGTCTAGAGGCCTAGGACACCGCCCTTTCACGGCGGTAACAGGGGTTCGAATCCCCTAGGGGACGCCACTTACTTTTAGTAAGTACCAAACTCGTATGGTAAGAGTCTAAATAACC
>NZ_JXYA01000048.1 GCF_000967655.1 Pseudoalteromonas rubra | reverse complement strand
GTAAGGATAACTAGGAATTATCGTAGAATGGTCGAGCCTCATATAAGTAAATTTTTTCAGTCAGAAGGCTGTTGGCCGTTTTTATTAAGAGAGAAAGAGATTGGGCTTTGCTTGGATTTCATTGAGAATGATAACAGCGATAAATTAAAGTTACTACAAATAAAGGGTGTATCAGGTTGTGGTAAATCTTTCTTTTCAAAGGAGTTAGTATCAAGAGTTTCGGAAAAACAGCTTGCGAGCGCAGCTTTATATTTTAATGTGCCTCCTGCAGACCTAGATGCCTCTAAACTTTTTGATAAAGCTGGAAATACGCTTTGTAGTCCCCACAACGCCACAAAATTTTCTCCGTTTTACGTATCAAAAGGAATTGCTAAAAAGTGGACTCGTTTAAACAAGAGTGTCAATTACAGTAGAGCTTCATATTTATATGGAGTGGCAAGAGAGCTAACTAACCAGATACCTGTATTAGGCCCTTTTATTAAAGCGTTCTTGCCCGTTTCTATATTCGGAGGTATAGGAAATAGCCATGAAATTGATGCAATCGATTTTTTAATAAATGAATCGAAAACGAAAAAGGTTATTATAGTAATAGACAATACTCAGTTTTTACCATTAAGTTATAGAGCCATATTTGAGTCAAAATTAAGTAATGCAGGTCGTTTTTTTACACTTGTCTTAGTTGAGCGAACTATAAACTGTGAACATGAAAACTGGCTTCCGCTTCATAATAAAGCAATTGTGAAAAGTATAGAGTTTGGTCCAGCTTCATTGCAGGATACCAAAAGACTTGTACAGCGTATTTTTCCTATGGAAAATGATATAGAAGAATTGGTAAAGAGTATACATCGACGTAGTGAAGGAAACTTGAAGTCAATTTGGTTCCAGCTCAAGTTTTTAGTTGAACGTCGAGAAAATCAGGCACTAAATATTTCATCAGGCTCTTATCAGGGCGTAGTTCAATCGCTATCAACATCCGACACCATCGTATTAAGGCTTGTGGTATTTCTTTTAGGGGGATTATCCATAGGGAATATTGTAGATCTAGTTGGATCTTTAGACTTAAAAATTAGCGAAGAGACTGTTCGAAATGCAACGCAGGACCTTGTGACGTTTGGTTTGCTTGTCTTAAATAGTGAACGTCATGATAAACTGCGAGTTGAACACGAATTAATTGCTCACGTTGTATCAGAGCTAACCCCCGAAGAGGAAAAGCTTGAGTTAAGGTTACAGTTGGTGCAAGCGATCAGTGACATACTAGATGTTAGAGGGGAAACCGATAATGAGTTGGCACTGTATGATCGATTAATTGGAATTACTTATGAACAGGAAGTTAGAGCGAAAGCTAACATTCAAAACCATATCGTAACGTTTATTTATATACTAGACACTCAAGAGAATTTTTCATATTTAGCTAATATTTTTAGAGATAGCGTATGCTGGGATGTTCTAGATATCTTACCATCACATTCAGTTAAAATTATGCTTAATGCATTTCAAAAATGCTCACTTTTTAGTTTTGGCCTTATTGCAACTGAAAAGCTAAGAAATTACAGAAAACATAAAGATATAGCAAACTTATTTGAAGCCAAGTTTTTAGTTCAATTGTTCAGATATGAAGAGGCTGAGTCAATTATACTTGACACAAAACCTTCCAAAGAAAGAGATTCGATTCTCTTTAATATAAGGATAAATTTATGTGAAGATGAAAAAGCAGCTTCACTAGCATTGAGTACTTATAAAAAATTATCCCCCTTTTCTTCTGAGTATGATTTTTTAACGTTACGCAACTCTGGACATCTCTTCCCTCCAGATATATCAAGAAAGATATTGTCAGCATCAGTCACTGGGTTTGAAAGCATTGGCTCTGAGTTTGGTTATGCTACGGCGTTAAACAATGCAAGTATAGTAGAGTTGCATTCGAACAATCTTTACAAAGCAAAAATTATGCTAAATGAATCAATTGAAAAACTAAAAAAATTAAATTCGGTAGAGGTCTATCAGCCATATGTTAACCTGAGTGCAATATATATATTGGAGAAAGATATTTACAAATCTAAAAAATATCTGCTTTTAGCTCGTTCTGTTGTCCCTAAGTCATTGGCAATGGATGCTGCCATGCTGGACTTTAATGAATTAATAATTGATTTATATTGTAAAAACATATCATATTCAGAGGCGGTAGTTAAATTTGAGAGAATAAGGGTTGCATCATCTAGGACTAAGGACTTTAGATTTATAAGTGTCGTGAGCTGGTTTGTTTCAAAGCTAAAGAATATAGGAGAACGGAGTGGGGATGATAATGATATCCCCTTTGTTGACAACGATAAGGTGGGCATAGAGGTGTTCTTTGAAACGTATATAGATGGTAACTATATATTATTGCCATATATACTTTCACCAAACTGGAGGTATTAAGTCCTATTAGTCCTGTTTTCCTATTTTTACATTGTACTTGTGTATCAACTCCCTAATTGTGTCTATTTCTGTAGACTGGTTGTTTATTATATTTGCTATCCATTTAGCTAGTTTTATTAAATCTTTATCCTCGTAGTTAAGAATAGCGAGATTAGTTGTTCCGATGCGTAGCCCTGAAGTGGTAAGAGGTGAGCGTTTATCATTTGGAGTTAAATTTTTATTTATGAGTACCCCCAACTCCTCCATTTTTCTCTCTAACTCTGCTCCACTTGAGCTGCTATCTTTTAGATCAACTAACAAAATATGGCAATCAGTCCCATTAGATGTGAGATTAATTCCTTCTTCCATTAACACATCTCCCATTAACCTCGCCGAATAAATTATCGATTTTGCATATGAAGATATATCTCTGTCGCACCACTCTAACAGAGCAGCAAACTTACCCAGCATGTTAGTTTCATTTGCACCTCCTTGCGTGGTCGGAAAAATAGAACTATGTACCTCTTTTGTGTACTTGTCTTTATAAATCAATATACCTGAGTTTGGACCTCGTAGGTTTTTTACTGTGTTAAATGTTACAAAATCACAGTATGGGAAAACAGGTTTGTGGACATTTGCTGCTATAAATGTGGCTGTATGTGATATATCTGCATGCAAAAATGCATTAACTTTTCTTGCGATTTTGAAGCATCTTTCAAAATCAATTTCTCTAGATAAAGAACTTCCACCTACAATAATTAATTTAGGCTTTTCTCTAACTGCTACTTCCTCCAAGTTATCATAATCTATATATCCTTCTTGAGTTAGTTCATAGTTAACTGTCTTATGCCTTCTAGATATCAAAACGGAATGAGAAATATGTCCACCTTTTTTTGGCTTTAAACATAAAACAGTATCATCAGGCTCTAGAACAGAGTTATATACTATCTGATTTGCTTGTGTACCTGAATGTGGTTGCAATGAAGCTTTATATCCTACTGGATATCCAAATAACCTAAGGGCAAGCTTTTCCCCTTCAACCTCAACTATATCCATAGCCTTTGAACCGGGAAGGTACCTAGAAAGAGGCATTCCTTCGGCTGGAAGCACGAAAGATGGTTCAGATAATGCTCGAAGCACAGAAGGAAAAGGATAACAAGCACTTGCAATTAAGTGGATATGACTATTGATTATTCCCCATTGTAGAGAGATTATCTCATCGAGCCTGTTGGTGTTAAAGTCTGAGGAACGATCAAAGTAGTTTTGTCGTCTAAGTTTCATTCATAATTCCTAGTTATCCTTAC